>JBBAQB010000001.1:0-28910 GCA_040400515.1 Ferruginibacter sp.
AACCCGCAACCCGTAACCCATAACCTGTAACCCATAACTCATAACCCGTAACTTCCTACTTTTGCAAAAAAATAATTGATGGATAAGAAAGCAAGTGAGTCTTTGGTGGTAATGACGGAATTGGTGCTGCCCAACGATACCAATAATTTTGGTAATTTAATGGGTGGGAGGTTAATGTATTGGATGGATATTGCGGCGGCGCTTGCGGCTATGAAACATTGCGCGGCGCCTGTTGTTACAGCATCTGTAGATAATATAAGTTTTGAAACACCTATAAAAATAGGAAACGTTGTACACATTGAAGCGAAAGTAACACGAGCTTTTAACAGCAGTATGGAAGTGCATATGAACGTATGGGGAGAAGATGCTATTCAGCAATACCGCTACAAAAGCAATGAAGCCTATTATACGTTTGTTGCGCTAGATCCAAATGGTAAACCCCGAAAAATAAATTCACTAACACCTGAAACAGAAGACGAAATAAAATTATTTGAAGGTGCTTTACGCAGAAGGCAAATCAGATTAATACTCGGTGGTAAAATGAAACCCGAAGATGCTGAAGAATTAAAAGCACTTTTTATAAAATAAGTTTATGCCCGGTTAAAACCGGGCATAAATTTTTTAGATTGTTCAATTGCATCCATTATTTGCTCCATAATTTCTTCACTGGACGAACTTGTATCTATTATTAGCGGCGCTTTGAATGTAACGCTCAGTTGCATATTTCTCCTTTTAATTTTCAACCCTTTTTTATTAAATGCCCGAGAAAAGCCATTTATCACCACCGGTATTACAATTGGATTCGTCTGTTTGATAATGTGAGCCGTTCCTTTTCTTCCGGGAGCAAATGGCTTTGTTGTGCCTTGGGGGAAAGTTATAACCCAATTGTTTTTTAAAGCATCAAATATTTTTCGTGTATCAGAGGGATCAAGCCCCCTTCGTATTTCTTTTCCACCCTCACTCCAGGTGCGTTTTACTGTTAATGCACCGGCAAGTCTAAAAAAACGGGTAAGAATACTACTATTCATTGTTTCTTCTGCAGCAACATATTTTATTTTTGTGTATGGCCAAAGTAAGTAATAGGGTATTCCAAGTTTATTTTGTTTTCTCCACGAAAACGCACAGAAAATATGGATAAAAGCAATTACATCGGCAAAATAAGTTTGGTGGTTACTCACAAAAAGTACATTCTTCTTGGGTAGTCCCTTAAGATTTTCTGTACCTCTAATGGTGAGTTTGTTAATAATATTTATGCCTGGATAGGTTATTATGCCGACTATGAAATAGATAAATGCCTTGGTAATTGAACCTGAGACCGTTTTATTTTTACTGAAGTTTAACATGAATGAATAACGAATTGAAGATAATGATAAAAAATGTCTTAAAACACCAACTTATTTCAATAGGAATTCGTGTTTAAGAATTTTTTATATTTTTTTTAGTAAAAAAAAGTATATTTGTTAAATTAATAACAATTTTGTTCTAATATATTCATCCATCAAAAAAACAAATTTAAAATGAAAAAAACACTACTTCTACCCGTAGCGCTTTTTTGTTCTTTTAGTTTTGCTTTTGCACAAACTGATATACGTGCAAAAAAAGCGGCTGCGACCAGTCCTTATCAAAACATGACTGCAGAGCAAAAATTAGCAGCTATTACTGCTGACGAAAAAAAGAGAAAAGACGAGAGTCTTCTCCAAGAAAAAAAAGCAGCTCTAAAAAATACTCCTGTCGTTTTAAAACCGGGTACAGATACAAGATTTATTAAAGTCGATGAAGGTACCGCTACAAAAGCTGCTCCTCAAAAACAAAACTAGCTAGCGCCTTATTTGCTTTAAATTAATTCATTACAAAAAAAAAATATGCAAAACAACACTACATTTAAAATGTTTACATCCTTTCTTCAAAGGACGGGTATGTTTGTTTTGATAGCTTTATCGGCTTTATCGGTAAACTCTCAAACAATATCAACATCTGGTGGAACAAATTACACCAATGGATTTGCGGTAAACAACCCCGCTTCACAGCTTCAAACATTTGTTATTCAAAATACAAATGCAACTGCAGTTGTTTTAAATTCGTTCACAATGGTTGTAGGAACAAATGGTTCTACACCTGCAGGTACGCCCTCTACTGTTAGGTTGTGGGTTAGTACTACATCATTATCAGGCGTTCCAACTGTATCTACTCCTGATTGGACACAAATCGGATCAGGTTCGTTTACAGTACCTACAGTTGCAACTGAGTTACCTATGATCTCAGGTTTAAGTTTCGTGATACCAGCGAACACACAATATAGATTTGCAGTTGAAGCAACGAGAGGTCTAAGATTTTCTGTTACACCATTGCCAACACCAAATACTTTCACGGTAGGTGGTGTCTCGCTTAAATTGGGTGATTTGCAAATTGCTGGAGCAAACATTGGTTTTGCAGGGCTTATGCCTACGCCAGCTGCGGGTAACACTCCAACATTTTTTGGCGGAAGTGTAACATTATCGCCATTTGTAGCATGTTCAGGTACTCCGGCACCTGGTAATACTTTATCAACAGTAATAAGTGCTTGTCCTACTGATTTGTTTACATTATCTCTACAAAATGCAACCGCAGGTTCCAATCTTGTATATGAGTGGCAAACAGCATCAGCAGTAGGTGGTCCTTACGCAACTGTTGCAGGTCAAACTTCTGCTACTTATAATGTAACGGGAATGTCGGCAACAACTTTTTACAGAGCAAGAGTAGCATGTGGAGCTAATTCTACCTTCTCTACTCCTGTACAAGTAACTTCAAGAGCTTGCTATTGTGCCTCTAGTGCAACTAGTGCTGCCGATACAGAAGTTTTAAATGTAACTTTCGGTTCTTTAAATAATACTTCTAACTGTACGGCTGTGGCTCCTGGTCCAGGATCGCTTTTAAACCGTTATGGAAATTACACAGGATATGTAGGTGCGCCAGTTGCCAATGTGCTTACAGGCATAAGCACTCCTTTATCTGTTCAGGTAAATACTTGTGGTGGTTTTTTCAATAGTGCAGTAGCAGTTTGGATTGATTATGACCAAGATGGTGTTTTTGCAGCAACAGAAAGAGTTTATGTATCAGCAGCTACATCTAACGTTGCACGTTTTGAAACAGCAAATATTTTAATACCTGTTACTGCTACGGCAGGCGTAACAAGCATGAGGGTTGTACTTGTAGAAACTGCACCTGCTAATATTTCTGCTTGTGGAACTTATACTTACGGAGAAACAGAAGATTATAATGTAAATATTGTAGTTCCTACTCCTTGTACGGGTACTCCAAACCCGGGTAATACTTTATCAACCCAATCCGCAGTTTGTTCAGGTGCAACAGGTTTTTCATTATCATTACAAAATAATCCGCCAAATTCAGGGTTAACATATCAATGGTTCTCAGGACCATCAGCAACAGGTCCATGGACTGCGGTAACTGGGGCTACCAATCCTACATTAAGTGTTGCTAGTATTACTACAGCAACCTTTTATTATGCAACAGTTACATGCGCTGGTAATACAAGTCAATCAACACCTGTAGGTGTAACAATACGCCCAGTAACGCAATGTTATTGCCCTTCTACTGCTACAAATAGTGCAGATGAAGATATCTTTAGAGTTACACTTGGTACATTAAACAATGTATCTACTTGTGCTACACTAGCTCCAGGGCCAGGATCCGTAATTAATAGATATTCGAACTACCAAAGTGGTACAGGTGCTCCGGCAGCGCCTAGTCTAACTGCAGGTGAAACTTTTCCTTTTCAAGTACAAGTAGGTACTTGTGGTGGTAATTTTGGGCATAGCACTGCCATTTTCATTGATTATAACCAAGATGGTACCTATCAACCTAATGAAAGAGCATTTGTTTCTGCAGCATCTGTAACCGGCCCTTCAGTGGTTGCAGGTAATGTAACTATACCAGGTAATGCAGTTGTAGGAATTACAGGAATGAGAGTTATTACAGTAGAGACAACTTTACCAAACTCTATTCTTGCTTGTGGAACTTATTTATGGGGTGAAACTGAAGATTATCTCGTAAACATTACGCCTTGTATTCCGCTAACATTGGTAACCCCTCCAGCAAGTAAATCTGCAGTGTGTGGTTCAGAATCTTTCTTATCTACCGTAATTACAGGTACAGGTCGTGTATACCAATGGCAAGTGCAAACAACGCCAGGTGGTGCATGGACAAACCTTACAAATACCGGTGGTTACACAGGTGCTACAGCAGATACTTTAAGGATCAATCCTGTTGCAACTGGTATGAATGGTTATAACTACAGAGTTGTTTATTCAGGTGGTTGTACAAGTGTAACTTTTACATCTTCTGCAACTTTAACGGTAACTCCAATTGTTGCAACTGTAACTCCTACATCTGCGGCATTATGCTTAGGTGGAACACAACAGTTGACAATAACTAATATTTCTTCACCACAACCATTCTCTCAAACATTTAGCTCGGGAGTTTTGGCACTTGCAATTGCTGATGGAAATGTAACTGGTGTTAACAACACAATCAACATTCCGGCGGGTAGTATTCCCGCAGGAGCTAGTGTTACTAACATCACTGTTGCAGTAAATGTACCTCATACGTATGTTTCAGATTTAATGGTTGTAGTAAAAGGACCAAATAATGCAATACTTAACCTTTCTAATTTGATAGGTGGTGGTAACAACCCAGGTGCTAATTTTACAAATACAAGATTTAGTTCTTTATCTACATTGCCATTAGCTTCAGGCACAGCGCCAGGTTATACTAATGTTTTTAGAGCAGATGGAGCTGGTGCAGTTGGTGCGTTTGGTGTACCAGGTGGTCCTACAGGATTTACGCCAACTTTACCGGGTGGATCTTTATCAGCTTTCCATGCGCAGCCTAATGGTAACTGGACTATAGCAATGTATGATGCAGGTCCTCCAGATGTAGGTACTTTAACAGGATGGTCAGTGAAAATTGATTATGTATTAGGTACTCCTGCTACGGGCGTATATAGCGGTCCTGCAGGAACTATATTTACAGATGCAGCTGCTACAGCGCCTTATACAGGTACTCCAATTAACTCTGTATTTGTTAAACCACTGGCTGGTGGTGTAAACAACTACTCAGTAGTAGTTACAGATGGTGCATGTGCTAGTAATCCGGTTACGATACCAGTGACAGTTAATCAATTGCCTTCTAGCTTAGGTACGGTAGCAAACCAAACAATTTGTGAAGCAGGTAATGTAACACTTACTGCAACACCAGTTGGTGGAGCAGGCTTTGCTTCACAATGGCAAGTGAGTACTGATAATGGTACAACCTTTACCAACATTGCAAATGGTGGTGTATACAGTGGTGCTACTACTAACTCACTCACTATTACAGGAGCTCCAGTATCTTTAAATGGCTACAGATACCGTCTTTCTGTAACTGCAGCTCCATGTGTGGGTTCTGTAACATCTACAGCAGCTACTCTTACTGTAAATCCTAAACCAGTTGTTACTATTAGTGTGGCTCCTTTGAGGAATTTATTCCCGGGACTTTCTACTACACTAACTGCAGCTGCATCTCCTAATCCTGTAGGTGCTGCTTACCAATGGTTTAGAAATGGAACTGCAGTAGCAGGTGCCACTTCTAATAAATATGTAGTAAATATTGATAGGCTTGGTACTTATTCTATAAGAGTTACAGATGCAAATGGATGTGTTGCTGCCGCAGGTAGTTCAACTCCAAGTAGCATAGCGATAGGAGATTCTGCGAATCTCACAACATTGTTTATTTATCCTAGTCCAAACAACGGACAATTCCAGGTTAGATACTTTAATGATGTAATAAACAACGGTTTGGTACCGGGTATTGTAAATGTTTATGACTCTAAAGGCGCAAGGGTATTCTCTAAGTCATTCACAGTGGGTGGTGGTTACCAGCCAATGAATGTAGATCTTGGCCCTTCTCATGGCAGAGGAATTTACAGAGTTGATTTGCTAACCAGCAGAGGTGAGCGAATTAAAACAGGAACTGTAATAGTTATGTAATAATTTATTTTTTTATAAAAAAAAGTGTCCCTAAAAAGGGGCACTTTTTTTTGCCTTCCTTTTAGTGAATAAGAGGGCATACGCTATTTACAGGTATCATATATTTTTTGTACATTTGCAGCCCGTTAAAAAACCACGGGTTATTATATGTCATTTAATATTAACAAACAACTAAACGCAGAAGATCAGGAGCCAAAGGCTGCAGATGCAACCGAGGCCACTGCGACAACAAACGCCACTGATGCAACAGAAACTGTTGCCACAGAAATCACCGCAACAGAAACACCGGTAGCAGAAGCACCAGTTGCAGAAGCTAAAGCGGCTTATGTTCCAAAAGAAGAAACGCCTCACGACGATTTTGACTGGAGCAGAGATAAACGCAATGTATCTGCTTACTCTAAAGAAGAGAAAGAAAAGTATGATGTAGTTTACGACAACACTTTTAAGCAAATCAATGATGGTGAAATGATTCAGGCAACTATTGAATCATTAACCAAAACGGATGCTGTAGTAAACATCGGTTTTAAGAGTGATGGTCTTATTTCGTTAAACGAATTTAGAGATATACCAGGTGGTATACAGGTTGGAGATGTAGTAGAGGTAATGGTGGTAGAAAAAGAAGACAGAGAAGGTAATCTTCATCTAAGTCGCAAATCTGCCCGTGTTACCCGTGCTTGGGAGAGAATTGTTGAAGTAAATAAAACAGGCGAAATTGTTACCGGTCTTGTTACAAGCAAAACCAAAGGTGGATTGATCGTTGATGTTTTCGGAATGGAAACTTTCTTACCGGGATCTCAGATTGATGTGAAGCCTGTAACAGATTACGATCAGTTTGTAGGTAAAACAATGGAATTTAAAGTTGTAAAGATCAACGAGGCAATTAAGAATGCAGTTGTATCTCATAAAGCACTTATTGAAAGTGATATTGAAGCGCAAAGAGCTGAAATTATCGGTAAATTAGAGAAAGGTCAGGTATTGGAAGGAACAATTAAGAACATTACTGATTTTGGAGCATTCCTTGATCTTGGTGGTTTAGATGGTTTACTTTACATCACCGATATTTCTTGGGGCCGCATAAACCATCCTTCAGAAGTATTGAAGATGGATCAAAAATTAAATGTGGTTGTTCTTGATTTTGATGATGATAAAAAACGCATCAGCTTAGGTCTAAAACAACTTACTCCTCACCCTTGGGATACCCTTGCAGAGAGTTTGAAAGAAGGTGAAGTAGTAAAAGGTAAAGTAGTAAATATTGAAGACTACGGTGCATTCTTAGAAATTATGCCAGGTGTGGAAGGTTTGGTACACGTAAGTGAAATTACATGGGCTAATACTCCTATCAACGCAAAAGAATTCTTTAAACTTGGCGACGAGTACGAAGCTAAAGTGGTAACACTTGATAAGGATACCCGCAAAATGAGTCTTTCTATTAAGCAATTAACAGAAGATCCATGGAGTACAATTGAAAACCATTTCCCTGAAAACAGCAAGCACATGGGAACTGTTAAAAACATCACTCCTTATGGCGTGTTTATTGAACTTTCTACAGGTATCGGCGGTATGATTCACATCAGTGATTTAAGCTGGTTAAAGCGCTTTAATAATCCAAATGAATACACTAAAGTAGGCAACGAAATAGAAGTAATGATTTTGAGTATTGATAAAGAAGGACGTAAACTTCAACTTGGTCATAAGCAAATAGAAGAAGATCCATGGAATAGTCTTGAAGATACATTTGCTGTAGGTTCTCTACACCAGGGTACCGTTAGTAAAAAAGATGATAAGGGTGCAGTAGTTCAACTGCCTTATGGGCTTGAAGGTTTTGTACCTACTCGTCATTTGATGAAGGAAGATGATAAAGCAATAGCACAAGATGAGATAGCGAACTTTATCGTTATTGAATTTGATCGCAACGACAAACGCATCGTTCTTAGCCATACAAGATTGTGGGAGCAGGAAAAAGAAGAAGAAAGACAAGTAGAGATGAAAGAAAAAAGAGCTGAAGTTGAAACTACGAAGAAAGCTGTAAAGAGCATACAGGCTAAAGTAGAAAAAACAACGCTTGGTGATCTTGGTGCATTGGCTGATCTGAAAGCAAAATTCAGCAGCGATGAAGCAGGAGCTGCAAATAAATCTGCTGAAGAAGCAAAAGGCGAATAATCCTTTTCTCTTTAAATAATGTAGGAGTTGTCTGAAAAAGGCAACTCCTTTTTTAATGAGTAAAATATTTGATAACGAGGCTGATATTAAAAATCTTAAGCGACTCAAAGTTTGAATGACATTGTGTAAATAGCTTAATTTTTTTGAACAAAATTTCTGCACATCGCAAAATTGTATATTAGCATCGACTCAAATACATGTAATTTTGCAAAAAATAAAGGAAAGGTTTTTAACAAGTAATACTGTGATTTTATGTCAATAAATCTGCAACAAAATAAGATTGAAGTAATGAATTTTTTGGGGAAAGAAATGGACCTGATTATAAAAGAATATTTAAAAGATATAGATACAAACTGGCAACCATCGGACCTTTTGCCAGATAGTTCATTAGAGAGCTTTTCGTTAGAAGTAAAAGAGTTACAAAAACAATGCAAAGAGTTACCATACGATTATATGGCGGTACTTGTTGGCGACGTAATAACAGAAGAAGCATTGCCCACTTATGAAAGCTGGTTAATGGATTTGGAAGGCGTAAGCAAAGAAGAGCCACAAGGATGGGCAAAATGGATTCGTATGTGGACTGCTGAGGAAAACAGACATGGCGATCTGCTAAACAAGTTTTTATACCTATCAGGGCGTGTAAATATGCGTCAAATGGAAATAAGTACCCAGTATCTTATTGCTGATGGCTTTGATATTGGCACAGGAAGAGATCCTTATAAGAACTTTATTTATACCTCTTTTCAGGAACTGGCTACAAACATTTCTCACCGCCGCACAGCATCATTGGCAAAAAAGCACGGAAGTAACCAACTTTCTAAAATTTGCGGCGTAATTGCTTCAGATGAATTAAGACATGCAAAGGCATACAAAAGTTTTGTTGCAAAAATATTTGGAATAGATCCGAATGAAATGATGCTTGCATTTGAATCGATGATGCGGAGAAAAATTGTAATGCCTGCCCATTTTTTAAGACAGGCGGGTGAACAAATTGGAACAACTTTTTCACATTTTAGCGATGCTGCACAAAGATTGGGGGTATATACAAGCTTGGATTATACAAACATATTGGAATCGCTCATTACAGAGTGGAATATTGAAAGCCTCACCAATTTAAACGGGCAGGGAGAAAAAGCAAGAGATTATTTAATGAAATTGCCTGACCGTTTTAGAAGAGTAGCAGAAAGAAGCATTAAGGCACCATTAGAGTATGAGTTTAACTGGATAACGAGATAGGGTGGATTTATAAGGCTTTGTTATAATATGGGTTGGTTATGCTTAATCTATTCAGTAGGTGGCACCTTGCAATGGTATAGATAGAAGGTGAATTTCAAAACTAAAATAGCAAGTCGGTACTAAATAATTAGTACCGAAAAAATCTGTAGGAAATTTGCGAATGGAAGGATAACTACAAACCCCAATATTAGCTGGATGAAAGAGGCTGAAGCTGTAAATATTATTCTGCTTTGAAACTGTCTTTTATTTTTCCTGAAAAATCAGTTTCAATCATACGGGCCGCTATTTTAATCATGTTTTTAAATGCAGTACTTTCACTGATTCCATGGCCAATTATAACAGGTTTTGCAACTCCTAAAACGGGAACACCACCGTAGGTTTCAAAATTAAAACGTTCAAAATGTTCGTCATTTATTTTTCTCCTTTTTACAAGATCGTACACACTTTCTGCCAGTTTTAAAACCACGTTGCCGGTAAACCCTTCACATACCATTACATCTGCTTTATCAAGCAAAATATCTCTCCCTTCAATATTGCCAATAAAATTTATGTGGTTGTTTTCTTTTAAAAGAGGGTAGGTTGCCTGGGCCAATATATTGCCTTTTCCTTCTTCTTCGCCTAAATTAATAAGGCCTGTTTTAGGATTCTGTATTTTTAAGATATGCTCTGCAAACAAGGTTCCCAATACAGCGAACTGGTTTAAGTTTTCCGGTTTGCAATCTGCGTTTAAGCCAACATCTACCAATAATCCCAAAGAACCGTTTTCACGGGGGATATAAGCACCAATGGTTGGTCTTAAAACACCTTCAATAGTTTTGATACTAAAGAGCGCACCTACCATCATGGCACCGGTATTGCCTGCACTAATAAAGGCACCTACTTTGTCGCTGGCGAGCAATTGAAAACCTACTGCGATAGAACTATTTGGTTTTTCTTTGAGGGCTTTGGTGGGATGCTCGTGCATTTCAATCACCTCTGGGGCATGCAATATTGAATACGAATGAGCTGGTAAGTTGTGTAGTAAGACGACCGTTTTAATTTTTTCTTCATCGCCAATCAGAACAAGATGCACAGCTTCGGAGCTATCTGCGAAAAATGCAGCTGCTCCTTTTACTGCTTCAAGAGGAGCAAAGTCACCGCCCATCATATCAAGCCCGATTGTGATCATAGTAAAAAATTAAAAATTAAAAATTCCAAAATCGAACCTGAACTAATGCAAGTACGACTCTGGAATAAAAGATTTTTTAAGAAAGATTATACAGCTCTCAACGGTGCTTTTTCTGACACCAATTTACCTTTGTAATATAATTTACCTTCGCTAACGTGTGCACGGTGGCGTACATGAGTTTCGCCTGTAGTGCTATCCACACTAAGTGTAGGTTCTGTAGCCTTGTAGTGCGTTCTTCTTTTAGCACTTCTTTGCTGACTATGGCGCCTTTTTGGATTTGGCATGACTTGTTTTTTTTAGTATTTGTATAATGTAATCTTATGTAAATATCGGTTTATCAAAACGTATGAACCGAAAATTATTTAATGCCTAATTGTTTTTAAATTTATCTAATCCTTTCCAAATGGAATTCTCCTTTTGCTCGTCACTTTTTACCTGCATTTGCTCTAATTTTTTAAGAACATCTTCATTGCAAAGTGACTTACCGTTGCTGTCGCTGCCACAAATATGCTGCATTGGTATACTTAACAGTACAAACTCGTATAACCAATCACTTACATCAATATGACTTTCCGATTTTTCGATGTAAAAAACATCTGCATCTTCTTCTTCGTCATTTGCTTTTTGGGCATTTTCTGTGAGTTTTACAACCATATTAAACTCATCCCAAAGATCTACTTTTAACATATTTCCGCACTTGTCGCAATTTACTGCCGCATTACCGCCAACAATAAATTTTAAAAACATAAAACCGTTGTTTTTATCTAACATAAATTTCACATTTGCAACAACATCATCTTCATTTTCCGCAGCTTTCTCCTTAAAAAAGGTAGCATCCAGCTCATAATTAAACTCATGAACACCGGGTTTTAATCCTACAAAAGCAATTTCATACAAACGCTTGCTACCCATGGCATTCTTTTTAAAGGAGTGCAAATGTACATCATTTTATTTAGAATTTATACCTTAAATTGATTTCTAATTGACAAATTGCACTGTTTTTGCATCTAAATGTCACATATTACAAGATGAATAGGCATAAGAAGACCATTGTTTTAGTTGTGTTGTTGTCGGTTTGTGTATTTATACATTTTTACAGCGCAAATTCTGTAAGAGTAGAAAATGGTTATTCTACAAACTACTATCCTTTTATAGGATCTGGTTTTAGGTTTTTGTTTGGCTGGGTTCCTTTTAGTGTAGGAGATATTGTTTGGGCAGTATTTGTGTTATTCATATTGAGACAAATCTTATTAATTATTAGATTTTTAGTGGTAAAAAAGAGAAGGGTCCTAACCAAAGAAAAAGTAATAGAAGTGTTTTATTCCTGTTTTAAATTTATTGCTGTTATTTATATTTTTTTTAATCTTTTTTGGGGAATAAATTATAACCGCCAAGGCATTGCAAAGCAACTCAATTTAAAAATTGACTCCTTTTCTATTAAGGAACTAAAAAATATGAATGCTGTGCTGGTAATAAAAATAAATGAAGCAAAACAACAACTCATCTCTCATAAAACACCTTATCCTGATAATAAAGTACTTTTTGTGATGACAGAAAATGCTTACAAAAACCTTTCTGCAAAATATGATTTTATGAAGTACAAGCCAAGGTCATTGAAGGCATCTTTATGGGGTTGGGTATGGAACTATACAGGCTTTTTGGGGTATTATAATCCTGCAACCGGCGAGGCACAGGTAAATACGACTGTACCAAAATTTACGCAACCTTTTACGGCGTGCCATGAGGTTGCTCACCAGCTGGGTTATGCAAAAGAAATGGAAGCAAATTTTGTGGGATATCTCGCAGCGGCGGCATCAGAAGATACCGTTTTTCGTTATTCCGTTTATACCGATCTTTTTACTTATGCTAACAGAACTTTGTATTATGCAGATAGTACAGCAGCCCTTGAATATAGAAAATTATTGTTGCCTGCTGTAATAAGTGATTTTAAAGAACGTAGGAAATTTAGCCTTGCCCACACCAGCTTTTTACAACCGATATTCACATCGATTTACTCAATTTTTTTACGGAGCAACCAGCAACCCATGGGAATGCTCAGTTACGATGAGGTTACAGGTTTTATTATTGCTTACTATAAAAAGTTTGGCACTATTTAGGAGAGTTAATACTTTAAAATCGCCAACTTAACTTTACCCCCTCATTTAATATCTTATGAAATCAATTTACAAACTAATTATATCCATTGCAGTTCCCTTAGCTGTAGGTGGAATCTCGGGCTTTTTTACTTCCTCTTCTGTAAACACTTGGTTTAAATTCTTAAATAAGCCTTCCTTTAATCCGCCAAGCTGGCTTTTTGCGCCTGTGTGGACCGTTTTATATATTCTAATGGGTATTTCATTTTATATTGTATGGAACAGCCATGCAAAAATTGAAAAACGTATTACAGGCTACACTTATTACTGGTTACAGTTAATACTCAATTTTGCATGGTCATTTCTTTTCTTTTTTTACAGAAGGCCTGATCTCGCACTTATTGATATCATTGTTCTTTTTATAATGATAGCAAGTACTATTTTTTCGTTTAGAAAAGTATCTAAAACTGCTGCGTGGTTACTAGTACCATATCTCTGCTGGGTGGCATTTGCTACAGCATTAAACTTCGAAATATGGAGGTTAAATTAATTTGTCTTTGCAGCAGGAGGGGGCAGTATGAACGCAGTTTCAATTTTTTTTTTGAAGTTGGTGTTCATTAATACGCTTATTTCAAAATTGTTCATCCATTTTTGTAGCATATCATTTTCGGCTTCGGTAAGGTTGTTTAAAAAATAAGCCATTTCAAATTTAACACCACTTATTGTTGTTGCATAAAGGGCTTTGGTAAGTACAAATGTGGTGCTGCCACCTTTTTGACCAAAGTGTTTTAACCAGCGTTGGTTTAATGGGTTTTCCATAGCGGCTTCCAATACCTTTGAAAGTATGCCGTAGGTTGCTGAGTCAAAATATTTTCTGTTATTTAAAACCTTGCATACCTGTACATAATCTTTTGTAGTAGAAGAAGGGAGACGATCGCTCCGGGCTTTTTGCATTTTCATAGTAAGATCCTGCGGCCTAAACTTAGACTTTAGAACGGTATCGTATTTTAATGCTTTGTGCATGTCGTAAATAAACCTGCAATATTGCTCCTCACTTAATGTTCCTATGCCTTTTAAAATATACTCCTCACTTTTTTTCTTTGGGTTTTGGTACATAAAGAGAGAGGCTACAATTGGGTAAACGACCGTATGGTTTTTAATGCCTAATATTTCGTTGTTGTTTTTTATGTTATCCAAGCCTACAAGGTCCATTAGGTATTCTGTATTTGCATTGCTGCTAAAAAGAATCATACCCCGGGCTACATTAATTAAGGCAATACTATCGTTTATGATATGGCCTTGTTCCTTTTCATAGGCAATCCAACTAGGATGTGCATCTCCGTCGGTATTTGCCAGGTAATATTTATTTAGTTCTTTTAATGGAATCAGTTCATTTATATCAAAAATATCATTTGCACCTTGTTTTGCAAATTCAATAGCTACAAGTATTTTAACGGTACTTGCCAATGGCATCATTTTATTTTCGTTTAAGCGTGCAAGTATGGTATCATTCCGCATTAAGTATAATGATGAGCGAGTAGGGTTTGCTTTTAAAAAATTTAACAAAGAATCTGCCGTGCTTTGAGCATTTAAACAAACCATTGTGCTCATGCAAATAATAAATGTGAGGAGATTTTTTTTCATAAAAAAATGTTTAAAATGCGTTTTTCCACATCATACTTTCCACAGGTACATCTGGCTGCCCGCTGTATTTTGCATTTTTCTTTTGGTTGTATTTTACCTCAATATTACCATCTACAGGAAAATAAATAAGTTGCCCAATCGGCATTCCTTTATAAACCCTTACAGGTTGTTTTACCGAAATTTCCAAAGTCCAATGTCCACAAAAGCCCACATCTCCTTTGCCTGCGGTTGCATGAATATCAATACCAAGGCGCCCTGTAGAGGACTTTCCTTCTAAAAAAGGAACATGTGCATGCGTTTCTGTGTATTCCTCAGTTACGCCCAGGTAAAACATATGAGGCAGCAATAAAATACCTTCCTCAGGTATTTCAAAGTGTTTAATACGGTTGTGCTTTTTTGCATCCAGCTCGGCGTGCTCGTACGTGGCAAGGTTTTTACCAAGGTGTACATCGTAACTGTTACTACCAAGATCCGTTCTGTTATAGGGAACAACTTTTATAGTTCCTTTTTCCATTTCTTCTAAAATCCTTGTGTCGCTTAAGATCATAATTTATTTTTAATGTGCTGCGCAATTTTTTAAGAAAATGTTGTAACCATGGCTATCATTTTTAAACAAGTTGCCTGTAGGTTACACCAATATTGGACTCTTTTTAAGTTACATTTGTGCTATGCCACTCATTCATCACCAACAAATAAATGCCTTTACAAAAATAGGCGTTTGGCATATTACAGAAGCAGAGAATTTTTTTATAGAGCATGTTCCCATGCAGCGAAACATTACCCATCCGCATAAACGCTTACAACACCTTGCGGGTAGGTTTTTATTGCTGGAATTGTTTCCTGCATTTCCGTTGGCACTCATACAAATTGCTGATACCAGAAAACCTTTTCTGGAAAATGAGGCCTACCATTTTTCTATATCGCACTGTGGGGATTATGCAGCGGCAATAGTGAGTACAAAAAACAGGGTAGGGGTTGATGTTGAAATACCTCACGAAAAAATTGAAAGGATACAACACAAGTTTTTATCGGAAAATGAAGAAAAATTAATTGGAAAATACGAAAATAAGGTGGGAATGCTTACCATGGCCTGGAGCATGAAAGAGGCTATGTTTAAATGGTATGGATTGGGAGAGGTGGATTTTATAAAACACATGCAGCTTTTTTCATTGGCTAAAAACGACAAAGGATATACCGCACTTTGCAACTTTACAAAAGCGGAAAAAATTGAACTTAGGTTGGAGAATATGTTAATTGGTGGGAATAATCTGGCGTGGGTGGTTACGTAATGTTTTCTATTTTTTGATTAAGCACCTGGCACATGGTTGTATAAAGCTCGGGGTATTGCTCCTTCATGGCTGCCGGTTTTTCAAAAAATACTTCAACACTTTCTGCCCAAAATTCATGCAGGTTTCTTAATCCATAGTCTGTGTAAAGTCTTTGGGTTGAACTTTTTTCTATTTCAAAAACACTTTTGCCATGGGTACTAAAATGATCGTAACTGGCCGCAAATGATTTGTCTCTGTCTTCTGCGCAAATTATATTCTGGCAATAATAAGCGTGTGCCATTTCATGTAATCCAACATTTTGGCCATTGGTGTAATTTTCGTAGCCCTGCAGATAATGTTTCCATGAAATATTAATGCAATCACCGGATACATTACCTTCTAAAAATCTTATAGAAGGCTCTAATCCTATAAATTCTTCAGGGAAAATATGAATGTTTTTGTAATGTGGAAGCATGTATTTTTCCAAACCAAAGCTTAGTTGAATGGCGGTAGCAGAAATTAAAATAGGCATTTCTTTAAAGCCGTTTTTGTCATGAATTCTAAAAGTTTTATTTCTTAAAAACTTTTTGTGCCTGGTGAGAAATATATTCTTTTTTTCTACAGATAGGGTATTGAAGTAGGGGAAGCGTTTTGTAAATACTGCTACAATTTGTTCTGTTGTAAAATTTAAATCTTTACCAAAATAAGTTAGAACTTCAATTTTTTTTGGTTGGGTCGTTCTTCTGTTTATAATACTCTTAAAATCGTCCTTCTCGGGTGCTTGACCATATGGCCTTGTGCCAATTTCTACCCAATCAGAGTAATCATCAAAAGGATTCTCTCTTTTCTTTTTTGCCTGTCTGTATGCATACCGTATAAATAAGCCAAGGCAGATTAAAATAAAAACTAAAAAGTAGTTACCTAAATTATTATAATATGCTTCGTTATTTATGTAAGATTTATCGGCCGATTCGTTCATTATTTTGCGAATACTGGCTTCATTTATTACGGTATTAGAATCCAGCACTAAAAAGCTTTCCTTATCATTCAACCAAACAGTATCTTGAGGCATGTCTTTTTTTTTACCTTCTGTTCACATGCGGCTTACACATGCAAAAATTTAATTTTTTAAAATCTTTCGGGCTTTGCGCCATTGATATAATTATTCTTCCCCATCTACCAACTGCATATTTAATTCCTGCCCTGCTATTCCTTCTACAGATCCTGAAATATGTAATGAATTCTGTATAATAAGTTCAATTTGTTTTTCTTTCTTCTTAAAATTTTTCTCAAAATCTTCTCGCTCTTTTTGCATCATGGAGCGCAGGCCTCTAAAGCCCTCCCGCATGGCGTTCATATTGCCAACAAACTCGTGGCTCGTAAGGTAGTTGTACATAGCTACCATTTTTTCACCTTTGTTTTCCTGGCTTGTTCTGCTTTCACTTATTTTTAAAATGGCATTCCTTAAAACCTGGGCAAGGCTTCGGGCTTCTGAAAAAGTACAGATGTACACGCCATTTTTTTCGCCAAATTGCTGTAAGTCTTTAGGCATTGTTTTAGTAACAATTACTGCAATATCTGCACCAGTGGCAAGCATATCTTTTTTTAATTTTTCAATCCATTCTGCGGTAAATGCTTCTGTTCTTTTGCTTTCATAAATAATTTTGCCACATTCCTGCCCTACGTGATTTCTCACTGTTTGTATGCAATCTGCACCCCGCACACCTTTGCCTACTTCACTTATTATATCAAAAGGAAAAGTAGCCGCCAACATTTCTTCTAAAGCCTGTTCTTGTACTTCGCCCTGCAATTGCATAGAGCCTTGCTCAGCTTTGCGTTTCATTTCTTCTGCCAGTTTTTTCTGGTCCTCCAATTGTTTTTCAAGCTCCCGCATACGCATATTTTGCTCATTTTCTTTCATGGAGTTTTTTTCAATTTCCTGCTTGCGTATCTGTTCACCGATGCTGTGGCGCTCTTCCTGCAATTTTTTCTGAACAGTTATTTCAAGTTCTGCTTCTTTGTTTATTAATTGTTGTTCTAGCTGTAAAAACTGCAATTCTTTCTTTCGTGCTTCTTTTAATTTTTCTTCGTTGTCATTTTTTTCCTGCTGCAGTATTTTTAAACGGTTTTCAAAATCAGATGAAATGCTTTTAGTTAAATGTTCTTGCATTTCAGCTTCCATTTTTATTTTTTCCTGTTGTACTTTTTTTATAAAAAGCTCGTTTTCGTTTTTCTTTTTTTCTTCGAATAAAAGTTTTTCTGCTTCAAATTTCTTTTCTGTTTCTTCTATTTTGGTAAGAGATTGTTGTAATTTATTCTGGTATTTTGTTTCCAGTTTTTTTTCGAGATCTGCAGCTATTACATTTTCTACATCAAATAGGTGCCCGCAGTTTGGGCATTTAATATCATTGGTCATCTGTTGGTATTTTTTACAAGATAATAAATTTGGGGCAAGCTTTGAAAGGGTTATTTTATTACCAATTCTGCCATATATAAAATTTTAAAATCGTCATTTTCGTTTAAAACGGCACAAAGTCAATTCGTGTAAATACATTTATTTTTCTTTAATTATCTCTGGATCCGTTTGATTTTTGTGTTTCCATCAAAAATAAATTTTCGAAATACTTATTCAGCAAAACATAATAAAAGTTGAAAAAGATTTTTTGTTGAGCCTAGCCCTGATTGCAGTGAAAAGCCCGGAATGAGTAAGCCCCGCAGGAGCGAACGAAATGAGGACTTGCAACGAAAAGCAGGCTACAAAAGTTGAGAAAAGTTATTGGCTAGATGCTCCTAAAAAATAAATTAAAAAAACCTGCAACGAAGGCAGGTTTGTGTGTGCGGCCAATCAGATTCGAACTGACACACCCGTTGTATGGGCGCTACCACCTCAAGGTAGTGCGTCTACCAATTTCGCCATAGCCGCATTTACTATAAACTAAAAAAAACGCCCTAAGACGTTTTTGTGCCCCGGAACGGAGTTGAACCGTTACTTACATTGCTGTAAACAGGATTTTAAGTCCTGCGTGTCTACCAATTTCACCACCGGGGCATCTGTAAGACCGAACTTATCGACGTCTTACAAAGGCATAAAAAAACTCCCGTCTCGGGCGGGAGTTTTTTTGAGCGGAAGACCGGGCTCGAACCGGCCACCTCGACCTTGGCAAGGTCGCGCTCTACCAAATGAGCTACTTCCGCTTTTAATGTGTAAGAACTTTTTTCTTTAAAATAAATCTTTCGATCTGTTTTTCGGATTGCAAAAATAAGGATTGAAATCTAATTACAAAATTTTTATTTGTACTTAGGATTATAAAGTGTGTTTTCTGGTACGTTCACTTTCGGTTTGCCTTTATATCTGTGTGTGTATTGTGCTACACAGGCAGAGAGTATAATGGCTATCACCACAGCTATCTGGCAATACCATAAAAAACGGGAAGAAGAAACCCAACTGGTTGTAAAATCTTTTTCTTTATTTTCTATTATTTCTTGTTGCATTGTTATTCTATTTTCGGTTGCAAAAATAAGGCTAATTTTTTTAAAAATTATCTCGTTATCATAATTTCAGAAAACGTTTTTTTGTTTTTTAAGTAATACTGCCACAAAATGCTGCCTTTATAAGTTCCGTTTAGTTTTTTATTTACGGTTTTTAAAACAGGAGCTTTTTCCTTGTGAAAAAAGACCCACCCTGCAAAATGAAAATGAGCTTTTGCAATAGCAACAAAATAACCAACATCTCCGGCAAAAAGCCCCTTGTAAGCAGCAAGTGCATCTAACCCAAAACGAAAAGGTAATTTTAATAAAAGGCTGCCGGCACTGCTGTTCTTATAAATCATTATAAGATTGTTTCTAAAATTTAAATATGTTTTTTTTGTGTTGCCTTTGGGTAAAGTGCCTCCGCCCACATGGTATACAACGGAAGCCGGTTCTACATAAACACTGTACCCCGCTCGCTGCATGCGCCAGCAAAGGTCTATTTCTTCCTGGTGCGCAAAAAAATATTCATCAAAGCCGCCTAGTAAATTAAAGAGTGGAGCTCTTACAAACATAGCCGCCCCAGATGCCCAAAAACAGGGCAGGGTATTGTTATACTGGCCTTTATCTTCTTCCATTTTTTCTAAAATTCGACCTCTCGCAAATGGATATCCAAAAGTATCTATCCACCCGCCACATGCCCCTGCATATTCAAACAAGTTTTCATTTTTTTTATCAAGTAATTTTGGCTGGCAGGCACCAATCAATTTGTCTTTTTCCATCAGTTCGATAATAGGTTCTATCCACCCATTTGTAACTTCTACATCGCTGTTGAGCAACACAAAATAATCTGCCGTTACCTGCGCCAATGCAATGTTGTAGCCTTTTGCAAAACCGTCATTTGTATGATTGATCAGAATTTGTACTGTTGGATAATTTGCCTCTAAAAAGGGAACAGAATCATCTGTTGATGCATTATCTGCTACAATTATTTTTAAGTTCTTGTAAGAGGAATTTAAAACTGATTGGATGTACTTAGCAAGAAAATGTTTGCCATTCCAGTTTAATATTACCACTGCAACCAAGGGCATACCGGCATCACCAATGGCTATATTATCGTTATCTGTGCGCATCATGTACTTACAAACATACTCATTTTACAAAATTTAAACGCAATTGCATTTCATTATTTGCTATTTTTAAATTATGCTATTACGTTTTTTTAATTTGAGAAATATACTTGGGCTTATCGCAATTGCTTTTGTAACGGCAAGTATTTTTTTTAGTAATTACCTGGCAAAAAAGATTGCGGCTGATGAAAAAATAAAAATAGAGCAATATGTAGAAGCTGTAAATGATCTTAATAATATTGCAAACCCCGATACAAAACTTGCCACAAAAATAATTATTGAAAATGGCAACGACATTCCGCTTATTCAAACAAACGAAAAGGACAGTATTACATCTCACAACTTCGATTCTGCCAAAGCCATAAATGATCGTTTTTACCTAAAAGAAAAATTGGCAATGCTAAAAAAAGCCAATTCCCCTATTGTATGGCAAAATCCATTAAACAAAGCTGAGAAGAATTTTACCTATTATGGCGAATCAGATTTGCTGGTGCAGATAAGGTATTTTCCAATAGTTCAGTTGGTGGTTGCCATGCTTTTTATCATTATTATTTTTATTGCAGTATCCAACAAAAGTAAAAGCACCCAAAACCAAGTGTGGGCAGGTATGGCAAAAGAAACAGCACACCAGCTTGGCACACCTATATCATCGCTGGAAGGTTGGATGGAAATGCTGAAGGAAAATGAAAGCACACAAAAAATAGCAGAGGAGATGAGTAAGGATGTGGAGCGCTTAAAACTCGTGAGTGATCGCTTTGGCAAAATAGGAAGCACACCCAAACTGGAAGAAACGGATTTGATTTTGCAGATAGAAAGTATGGTGAATTATATTAAAAGACGAGCAACAGATAGGGTAACTTTTGAAATAAATGCCAATGGTGAAAAAGACATCATAGCCATGATAAACCCGCCGTTGTTTGACTGGGTAATAGAAAATCTTTTAAAAAATGCACTTGATGCGATGGACGGAAAAGGTAGTATTAAAATAGATATTAAAAATGAAACTGCGCAAATTATTGTAGATGTAAAAGACAATGGGAAAGGAATAGCCAAGCAAAATATCGCCAATGTTTTTAAACCGGGTTTTACAACAAAAAAAAGAGGGTGGGGCCTAGGCTTATCGCTTAGTAAAAGAATTATTGACCTATACCACAAAGGCGAATTGTTTGTAAAACAAAGTGAACTTGGAAAAGGGACAACGTTTAGAATAATTCTAAAAAAGTAGTCGTTGTTTTTATTAACGATTGGGAATTTTTTTAAAGGACTCTTTTAATCACATTTTACAGTAGGGATGTTTTTTACTACAATTCTACAAAAGTAAAAAGCTTTCGCTAAAAACGAAGGCTTTGTTATACACTAAACTAAATATTTAAATTTCTCCCATAACATACATGGTACCTTTTGGCTGGCGGTTTCCACCTTCGGTCTCCAACGTTATCGCAAATGCCTGTGCTTTACCAAACGATTTCATTTTTTGTATGTGAGGTAATTTTTATTAGAATAATTTTTGAATGGTAAGTTATACCTTTTGACTAAAATAGAAGTATGGAGGGACTATAGTATGAACGTTGTTTGGTTTAAGTAAATTTAACCTGCTTTTTTTACTTCTGATACAGGACTGAATAGATACCATTTTCCTGTTGCAACTTCGCGGCATTTAAATCTTTTTCTTATTCTTTCTCCTTTTTCGAAAATGCGCTTGCCTTTTATTTCAAAAAGCTGGCCCTTACTTAACTGTTCTACAAAATAAACTTCTTCTTTTTTTTGGTCATAGTTTTTCAAAACCCTCAAAAGCGGAAGATCTGCGCAACTGCTTGCTGCAGGATTGCCAATGGAGTTTTTTAACGCTCCCTTTATATCTTCCGGAAAAATTTCCTTTGTTACAAATACTGTCAGTATATGAGCAAAGGTTGCCTTCCACTCCGGTCCGTGAGGTTGAACACGGTTATGGTGTTTCATAAAAGTAACCAGATGCGCTATTTCGTGCAACAGCGTTATTAAAAAAGAGAATTTATTTAAATCGCCATTCACGCTTATCCTGTGGCCTTTATCCAAATGCGCATGGCGATAATCGCCTAAAATACTGCTTCGGGTTCTTGTAATGGTTAGTTGAATTTTGTATTGGTGTATGTAAGTAAGTACATGCTCAAAGCTTCCATCAGGTAAGTAATCAATTAAAGCAGAAAAATCGACTTTTGTTTTAGACATTTTTTTTACTGTTCTCTTTAGAAATGGCAGTTACTTCTGCAGCAAGATAAAGCAGGTGCATTAAAAGGGAAATAAATACTGCTTTTTTATCGTAGTTTGCTCCTATAATTACTACATAAGCAAGCACAGCGAGTATTGTACTAAACATTTTTATCATCATTCCTGCCATTACACTGCGTATAAAAACGTTTGGATTTTTATTGGATAGTGCATTTTTTTGCATGAAAAATACCAAAATCCCGGTACTCATAAAAAGCAAATTTGCCCCTAATAATACATTTTTATCAATACTGTATTTTAACCACAGATTGGATGCACCTATTATAAATATTGTTAGAATTACAAATATTATTAAAAGTGGCAAAAGCATTTTACCAAATAGCTTCATGTGTGGTTTGTTTATTTTTATGTGAATGTCGTTTTTTATGTAAGCCCATTATCTAAGCCATAATTTTTTTAAAGATGATCTGTAACGTTTAATTTTTGGGAGTCGTGTCTTTGATTACTTTATAAATAAGGGCACCAATAATGAGCAAAGGTAAGATCCACACAAGTAAGGGGTTTTTTAAACCAATCCATTTATCAGTCTTTATACCAATAAATACAGCCAAAGTTAGTGCTACAGCAAGTTGGGAGGCAAAACCTGCATACTTCCACAACAAACTGTTATCGGGCTTCTTTTTAGGCTTTGGTGTTTCACTCATTGCTGTTTTCTACTTTAGGCAGTAAGATCTTATTTGTATCCAATACCTTTATATCACCTTGTAACACTTTTTGAATATTCTTTAAATAAGTATCCTGGTATTTTAGCGCCTGCTCCATGGAGTCAGTTCTAATTTTTAACTGCCTGTATTCTTTTACTTGTTTGGCATTGCCCATACCGGTGCCTGGTAAATAATATTTTAAGGGTGTAAAAATGATGAGAGATGCGGTGAGCCCTATCATTAAAATAAACAAAGTGCTTAAAACGATGTATACGCCCATTCTTGTAAGCTTAAATTTAACCACTTCTTCAAAAGTGTCTTCATTCATAATCACAAGTCGGTAGTGACTTCTAAGTCTTTTGAATGAATTATTTACATCTGGTATGGCCATGACTCTTTATTGTGTTCAAAATGCGCTTAACCGTGCTAAATTAGCCATTAAACAAGGAATCCTAAATTTTTAACAGAAAAAAATTACAGAATGTTTCTAAATTTATGTTGTTGCCGTTATTTTTGAGCCATATTGAAGAATAAAACCGAACTTTAAACCTATTACTCAATCATTTTTTCATGCTAAAATCGAAGGCCTTACGTTTAGGTATACTCGTTGTGTTTTTGTTTGGTTGTACTATAACATTGTTGGCACAGCCGATATGGACCATAGACCCATTTGGCAAAGAAAAAAAGCCTGAAAAATACGAAGAAAAAAGGCTGGCATCAGAAAAAACAGGCGAGAAAAAGTTTAAGGGTGTTCGTAAATTTTTACAAAATAATACGTCGCATTATAATTTTTATTTTAATGCTAATAACAGAATTAACCTTGTAATAGAAAGAGCAAAACTTTCCAACAAAGACGATTATTCAAAACCCCTATCTTTTTATTCATATTCGCTAGATAATACAGCAAGCCAAAAATCTGACTTAGATTCTGTTATTTACAAATCAACCGCAGGTATTTTATTGCATGATTTGAGATCTGAATGGGTAGATAATTTTTACCTTCTTATAGGAAAATCGTACTTATTTAAAAAAGATTTTGACTCTGCAGCACTTACTTTTCAATTTATTAATTATAATCTTTTTCCACGCAAAAAAAAGGATGATGACTATAATAAAATTGTTGGGTCAAATGAAACCGGTTCAGGAGTAGGGTCAGTTTCTATTGCGGATAAAGAAAAGAGAAATATTGTACAGAAAGCATTTACCAAACCACCCAGCAGAAATGAGGCGCTAATATGGCAAATAAGAACTTTTACTGAGCAAAAAGAATATGGTGATGCTGCAGGCCTAATTAGCATTTTAGAAAACGATAAGAATTTACCTGCTAGATTAAAAAACGATTTAGATGAAGTAACTGCTTACTGGTTCTTCTGCCAAAATAATTACGATAGTTCTGCAGTACATTTACAAAAAGCGCTTACCAATGCAGATACTAAAGATGACAAAAGCAGATGGGAATATTTACTTGCGCAGATGTATGAACGTACTGGTAATTTTGATGACGCTTCTACTTATTACTTAAAGGCTGCTCATCATACAGCAGATCCGGTGATGGATATTTATGCCAGGCTTAGCGAGGCAAAAATGCTAAGAAATATAGGCAATTTTAAAGAATTGGATAACACTATCTCTAATCTTTTAAAAATGGCAAAAAAGGATAAGTATGAATCTTTCAGAGATATTATTTATTACTCAACAGGTCAGTTAAGCCTGCAAAAGCCTGACACTGCAATTGGTATTACTTTTTATAACAAAAGTATTTCTTACAACAACCCTGAGTCTGGTTACAGAGATAAATCATTTTTACAGCTAGGTAATATTGCCTTTCGCCAAAAACGTTACAAAGAGGCATATGCTTTTTACGACAGCTTAAGTATTGTAGATAATAAAAATGATTTAGACTCAGCCACCATTGAAGAGCGAAAAGAATTATTGAGCAGGCTTGTACCTAAACTAAATGTAATAGAAAGGGAAGATAGTTTACAAAGGCTGGCAGCTTTGCCCGCAGCAGAAAGAGATGCTATTATAAAAAAAATAATTAAAAAATATAGAAAGGAGAATGGTATAACAGAAGAAGATGATTTTGCAGGTACTACACTGATCACTTTTAATGATAAAAATAAGGCGCCGGTAGATTTGTTTAAAGCGGCAGCTGCAAATACAGGTGATTGGTATTTTTACAATGCCAGTTTAAAATCGAAAGGGTTTAATGAGTTTAAAAGCAAATGGGGCAAAAGGACAAATACAGATAATTGGCGTAGAAAAGCTGCTGCACCTTCTACAGCAAATGTGCCCATCGATTTAAATGCAAGTCTCGATCCAAACGCACCGGCTACCGGCGATTCAAAAAACACCGTTATTGGAGATTTGAAAAATGTTGAATATACATTTGACGGTTTGATGGAAGGGTTACCTTTTACAAAAGAAAAAATTGATACGAGTAATTTTAACATTGCTATTAATCTTTTTGAAGCCGCCCAAATCTTTCAAAACGAATTGCAGGATTATTACCAGGCAATCGCCCTTTATGAAGATTTTGTAAAAAGATTTCCTACCGATATTAAAATCCCCGATGTTTATGTAGGATTGTCTTTTTGCTATAATAAAATTGGTGATGCTGCAAAGGGCACGTTGTATTCAAATCTTATAAAAAAAAATTTCGCCGGAACTAATGCAGCAAAGGTTATGCTTAACCCTGCACTCTTAAAGCCTTTGGAGAAAAATCCTGAAGTAACAGCTAAATACGAAGCAGTTTACAATATGTTTGTAGAAGGTAGATTTGAAGAAGCTATCACCGCAAAGAAGAAAGCTGACAGTACCGGCGGTAAAAATTACTGGTCACCACAGTTGTTGTACATTGAGGCGGTTTATTATATAAAAGAAAGACAGGATAGTGCTGCTATTGGTGTTTTAAAAAATATTGAAACGCTGTATCCCACATCTGCATTAAAAGAAAAAGCAACAACGATGATTGCTGTCTTACAAAGAAGAAATGAAATAGAAAAGTATTTGACAGACTTGCAGGTAACAAGGCAAACCGAAGACCAAATTGTTGTGGCTGATAGCAAACCAAATGTGGTGGTTAATGCACCAGCTGTTAAACCTGCCGAAATAAAAACCACAGCTCCTACCATTACAAAGCCGGTTATTAATAACACCATAAAAACCCCCGATATTTATATAAACAAATCGTTTACCTTATCGCCCGATAAACCACATTATGTAGCAATGATATTAGACAAAGTGGACGGCGTGTATATTAATGAGGCAAAAAATGCATTTGCACGTTTTAATAAAGGGAGTATGGCTACAATTAATGTTGGCATAGTAAAAGATACACTCGATGCTACAAAATCCTTGTTGTTATTTCAGCCTTTTGAAAATGCCGAAGCAGCATTGAAATATTTTGATAGGATTAAAAAGGCAGCGACTTCGGAGGTTTCGTGGTTGCAGCCTGCTAAATATTCCTTTATTATTATTGCCGACGATAATCTTTTGTTACTAAAATCAAACAAAGATATTATCGGATACAAGCAGTTACTAAATGCAAATTTTGGCAATAAATTCTAACACCGTTTTACCTATATTTCTTTTAACCTGATCATACTTTATGAAACGTTCTGTAAAAATACTTTGGCGCCTTTTTTTATTTGGCTTTTCAGCAGTGGTGCTGGTTTTAGTAGCGGTCAATTTTGGCATTTTTGGTAAAATGCCTTCGCTGCAGGAATTGGAGAATCCCGAAGCGGACCTTGCCAGTGAAATTATTAGTGCAGATGGTATTTTAATGGGTAAATATTATGCAGAAAACAGAAGTGAAGTGACGTATGACGAGATTTCTCAAAATGTAATTCATGCATTAGTAGCCACAGAGGATGAACGTTTTTATGATCACTCAGGAATAGATGCACAGGCACTTGGCAGAGCCGTTCTTTCATTGGGAGCTCAAGGCGGAGGAAGTACCATAACGCAACAACTTGCAAAAATGATATTGGGGCAGGGGCGCGGGAATTTCTTAGTAAGAGGGTCCCAAAAATTAAAAGAGTGGATCATTGCTGTAAAACTTGAAAGAAATTTTACCAAAGAAGAAATCCTTACCCTCTATTTAAATAGAGCTCCTTGGTTAAATGTTTATGGCATTAGGAATGCAAGTCGTACTTATTTTCAAAAAGAACCCAAAAATTTAAAACTTGAAGAAGCAGCAGTTCTTGTAGGAATGTTGAAAGGTTCATCAATCTATGATCCCATAAGGCACCCACGAGCAGCAATTGACAGACGAAATACAGTTATTGGGCAAATGGTTGTTGCAAAAGAACATTACTTGACACAAGCAGAAGCCAACGTATTAAAAGCAAAGCCACTTATTACAAATTACAAACAGATAGACGAAAATGTGGGAAGTGCTCCTTACTTTAGAAGAGCACTTATTGGGTTAATGAAGGACTGGTGCAGCAACAACAAAAACCCTAAAACGGGTGAATCCTATGATTTGTACAGAGATGGGTTAAAGGTTTATACTACGATTGATTCCCGGATGCAGAAATATGCCGAGGAAGCTATGCAGGCCCATATGCCAACACAACAAAGTAGACTAAACTGGACCTTAAGGCAAAGAGGAGACAGATTGTGGAAAGGCCACGAGAAGATTGTAGAGGATGCCATAAAATATACAGAGCGGTGGAAGAATATGAAAGAGGATGGAATTGATTCAACCATTATTAGAAAATCTTTTGATGTGCCGGTGCGTATGAAAATATTTTCGTGGAAAGGAAATGACAAACACGAAATGGATACAGTGATGACGCCTATTGATTCTATTAAATACCACAAACAGCTTATGCAAAACTCATTTGTAGCAATGGATCCAAGAAGTGGTGAAGTGAAAGCATGGGTTGGTGGTATAGATTTTAGGTGGTTTAAATATGATCACGTTACACAAAGCAGGCAGGTAGGTTCTACATTTAAACCCTTGCTTTATACGCTGGCGGTTACAGATGCCGGTTATACGCCTGAAACACAAATCCCCGGCGGTCCTTTAACCCTAGGGGGTAAAACGATAGGAGGTGGCGGTGGTACCTGCGCATATTGCCTGGCGCAGTCTAAAAATGCCTGCGCATGGAGGTTGATATCTGTGATAGGCGTAAAAAAGTTAATTGAATTTGCGCAGTTGTGTGGTGTAAAAGTAAAAATTCCTCCATATTATTCCATTGCTTTGGGGTCGGCAGAAGTGCCAATGCTGCAAATGTTGCAGGCATATACCATGTTTCCAAACAAAGGTTACAATACAGAGCCGGTTTTTGTTACAAGAATTGAAGATAAAAACGGTAACCTGTTGCACGAGTTTCCTATTGCACAAAGCAAACAGGTTATTGGAGAATCTGATAATTATACGATGGTAAAAATGATGGAAGGTGTAATAAAGGCGGGTACAGCAAGGCGATTAAACAGCTACAATATTCCCACTCAAAAAGCAGGTAAAACCGGTACAACCAATGGGAATACAGATGGCTGGTTTATTGGCTATACACCTACATTGCTTGCAGGTACTTGGGTTGGTTGCGATGATCCGTTTATACCAATTTATGGAAGTGCGGGCGGTGGTGAAGTTGCAGCACCCGAGTGGGGGCTTTTTATGCAAAAGGTATATGCTGATAAAAAGTTTGAAGATTATACTGCACAAAAAGAATTTGTTGCGCCTGCCGAACTTAAAAACGACCCCATTTTTGCTGATTCAAATTTTCAAAACATTTTAAGCCAGGGAGATAGCCTTACAGAAGATAGTGGCAATGGAGATGCTGGAGATTTTTTAGA
>JBBAQB010000001.1:29010-58943 GCA_040400515.1 Ferruginibacter sp.
ATGGCTAGTATAACAGGTACTGGATAAAGTGGCATTTTAAATGGTAAATCTTTTGTTCCCTTTCTTTTTCTCAGCAGCATTAAACCAACACCTTGCCCAATAAACTGCACCATTATTCGCATAGCCAATATGCCACTAATTACATCGCCCATTCTAAATAGTAAACTAAACACAAAAGCGAATGCAGCTAAAACTAATAAGGAAACGTGCGGAAAATCTTTTGTTGGATGCAGTTTTGCAAAAATTTTAAAGAATGCTCCATCCTGTGCAGCAGCAAAAGGTACACGACTGTAGCCAAGCATTACAGCAAAAAGGGAAGCAAGCGCAACCCAAAGAACCATTACAGTAATAATGATGGCGGCGGTATTACCATACAGTCTTTCAATAAATGTGCTTATCACAAAATTATTTGTGCCTGCAACTTGCCATGCTTTTATTTCCTGCCAAGGTATTACGCTTGTTACGCTTATGTTCATTGCCAGGTATAAAATGGCAATGGCAATGATAGAAATGAACATGCTTTTTGGGATGTTTTTCCCTGGTTTTTTTATTTCACCACCCAAATGGCAAACGTTATAATAACCAAGATAACTGTAAATGGTTTTTACACATGCCTGTCCGAATAAAAAAGATGCAATGGCATTAATACTAAACGAATCTGCTGCATTAAAAATAGGTGCAGTAAAATTTCCGTGAGCAATTCCGCCAAAAATTATCCACCCTAATGTTCCCACCACACCAAGCCAAAGTAACACCCCAATTTTACCGATGCTTTCTACTTTTCTATACAACAAAAATGTCACAAAAATTATTACAGTACCGCTCAGTGCTTTTTGTTGCCATACTTGCAGCGGTACCAGGTAAATAAAATATTGCGCAAAACCAATAGCTGCAGATGCGGCTACTAGTGGTGCTTGAATAATGGTTTGCCAAACGTATAAAAAACTCATCATTTTACCTGGGCCTTTTTCGCCGTATGCAACCTTTAAAAAATTATAACTTCCTCCGGCCAATGGATATGCAGCACCGAGCTCGCTCCATATCATTGCATCTACAAAAGACAGGACAGCGCCTGCAACCCAAGCCCACAGATACATTCCGCCCATTAAGCCAATAACGATCGGCATGGTAATAAACGGACCAATGCCCACCATGTCTATCATATTTAAAACAGTAGATTGAAATAAACCGAGGGTACGGTTTTGGGTGTTTGTAGTAGCCATGCAATGAAGTTACAATGGATGTTAGTACATTAAAAAAATAATAGAAAATCATTTTAGGCTTATGTTATTTTTTAGCCCGGCCAAAAACAATAGCTATGGGCAACTTCAGTGGCGTCGCACATTTCATCTTTAGATATCTATTTAGCTTTTATTATGTAAAAGATTATCCAATAAAAATATCTTTCTTGTTATTATAAAAAATATTTCTCGGTCTTTAGAAATAACTAAAAAAATTCTAATGTAGTTGCAACATTTCTCGTGTATTAGTTGTCTATATCATTAATGATTCTCATTTCTAAATTTAAAATTTTCTTTTATGAAAATTTACATTTTGATAGCGGTTTTTTTATTTTTAAATATTATGAATTCCTGTAGGAAAACTACCACACTAATAAATACTTGCACTCTGGATTCATGTGATCCAAAAAGAAAAACAGTCTTAACAGCCAATGATTGGAGGGGTACACTGGGATATTATAATGATCTTCGAAAATGGGCAGTGAATGTATCTATACCAAATACCATTGATGGAATTAGAACATGCATAATTTGTACAGATATTCCTGATAGTTTAAAGAGTATTGGTAGATTTATTACGTTTAGTGGAGAATTAAAGGAAAGTTGCGATAATCCTAAAATTGAATTGCATGGTCAAGAAATTTATTTTGTTACTCCAACGAGTTTAAAATAGTGGGATTTATCCGGCTTTTATATCAATGATTCAACCTACTCAATATGCAAAACAAAACTAACTATTACCAAAGAATTCATTACACAACCCCTTCCAAATAATGTTCTTTTATACCAAATATATTTTTTAATTCCTGTACCTTATCCATATTTTCTTTAAAAATAGCTTCGGAAAAATTATTTTTTGTGCCGACGATTAATACATTTTTTGGCGTGTCTTCCTCCTCTATAAAATCAAATACTTTTGTTTTATAACCATGTGCTTCGAGTATCAATGCACGAATGGTATCAGTAACCATTTCTGCCTGCCTTTCTAATAAAATGCCATGTTTGGTAATCAGTTTTAAGGCATTTGTTGGCGCCATTTGCTTGCGTATTTGTTTGTGGCAGCAGGGTGCGCAGATAATATATTTTGCATTTGCTTTTATGCCTTTTGCAATGGCATCGTCAGTTGCAGTATCACAGGCGTGTAAGGCTATCAGCATATCTACCGCAGCGATTGGTGTTTCATGTATGCTTCCTTTTTCAAAATGTAAACCGTTGTACTTTGATTGTGCTGCAATGTTGTTGCACTTTATTACAAGGTCTTCACGCATTTCGATACCGGTAACTTTTACTGCCTCATATTTATGTTGCAAATAATCGTATAAAGCAAAAGTGAGATAGCCTTTTCCGCTGCCCATATCTACAACTGAAAAATCTTTCTCAACCACCGTATCTTTTAAAATGCCTTCAATAATTTCAACATAGCGGTTTATCTGTTTGTATTTGTGCTGCATTTCTTTTTTTACATTTCCTTCAGCAGAAGTGATGCCTAGCGAATTTAAATACACAGCTTCTTTTTGTATTATTCTGTTTTTCTGTTTGTCGTGCGACAGTGATTGAGCTTCCTTATTTAGATCATTGGTTTTAGTAACGAGCTTTTCTTTTCCATCTTTTATAACACTGTAGTAGATCGTATGAGAAGTGGTATAAACATCTCCATTAAAAAAACTTGTTTGTAGCAATTCTTCAATAACTGTTGCGGCTTGTGCTGGCACAAAGTTTTTGGTAATATCGTTTGTGTTGTGGCGATATACAAATGATAAATGCGGTTGTTCTTTTATCAAAACGGGTTTTATTAGAACATTTTTTAGATCAGTTGTTTTATCTCTTTTATTGCCAAGTGTTATTTTAAGGAGTATCTTTTCTGTAACCGCTTCGTTTATTTTCCTTATTAAAATTGCTTGTTTACTGTCGGTCATCGTTTATTGTTTAGTACAACTTTTTGTTGCCAAGGCACAAATATACTGTACAATAAAAGTTGAAAAAAGATAAAATGCCGAAGGGCTCAGGGATGGGAAGTAGTAGCTGCCGCAATAATAAACTTTACATGCTTATGAACTTATAGGCGGCACTACTGCGGACAGCCCTGACACATGTTGGTAAATGTTCTTCAACTCACAGCCCCAATTACCATTCTGTGTGCAACTTTTTATTAAAGGCTACAAATGTTTGTGTTTTATCTGCACGCTCGCCAAAAAACTTTAGCGGCCCTTCCATTTGCTTTGGTTTCATGTAACCTGGCAAAGGCGCTGGTTGCGCATCGGTGCTGCCCATAAAAACAGTAGTTGGATACGAAAGTTGCCCAGCGGTTAGGTAAATTGCCAACTCATTGGTGCGGTATTGTTCATTGTATTTGTAAACTTTATTGTTGAAGGTAATAGCTTCTCGCTGCTCCGCATTAAACTTTACGGCATAATATTTCTCATTAACATAAGTAGATAATTTGTTATGCTGGTAAGTTGTTTTATCCATTTGTTTACACCAGCCACACCAGTCTGTGTAAATATCTATAAGCACTGGTTTTGGGTTTTTTGCATAGGCTTCATTTAACTGTGCAATGGTCATCCAGTTTATTTTTTCTTTATCTTCTTTATCAAACGAAAAAAGAAACGTTATCGGGATAAGTAAAACAATGGCAACTGCAAATTTCTTCATGGTTAAATACTTTAGCTTTGTAATATGAGTGAAAAATTAAGACAAAAAATTGTAGTGGCAATCACTGGTGCCAGCGGTTCTGTTTACGCAAAAGTATTATTAACAAAATTATCTCAGTTAACGGATCAAATTGAGGAGTTGGGAGTAGTAATGACGGAGAATGCAAAGGATGTGTGGCAAACGGAATTGGGGAACGACAGCTATAAAGATTTTGATGTAAAATATTTTGGTCAGCAGGATTTTTATGCACCTTTTGCATCCGGCTCAGGGCAATATAAAACCATGATAATTGTGCCTTGCAGTATGGGCACGCTCGGTAGAATAGCAACCGGTATGTCCAACGATCTAATTACCCGTGCGGCAGATGTGATTTTAAAAGAAAGGCGAAAATTAATATGTGTGGCAAGGGATACACCATATAATTTAATTCATATAAAAAATATGGAAACCATCACGTTGGCAGGCGGTATTATTTGCCCGGCAACCCCGTCTTTTTATAGCTTACCAAAAACGATAGAAGAGGTTGCTGCTACCGTGGTTGACAGAATTATTGATCTTGCGGGTTTAAAACAGGAAAGTTTTAGGTGGGGAGAATCATCATAGCTACCAATAAAAGATGCTTCATCTTCTGCTTTTACAGCAAAAAAATCCCGCCATTAGCGGGAATTTTTATTTGGAAATGTATTTTCTATTATCTTAAATCTACCAGCTCTACACCCGGGTATAATTTTGCATCGTATACAAAAGTCGCATCAGGCACGTTCGCATTAGGCGTTAAGCTTGTGGTGCTATAAGTATATTTATTACCCGTCTTTTCAAAAAGTTTTGTAGATGTGATGGAGTTTTTATCAACATACAAAAGAATTTTAAAAAATGGTTTTGTCTTATCAATAGGGGTTAATTCAATTTCACTTACATTTTTTGTGGTACCATTTAGTTTATACAAAAAATCTTTATCATAAAAATTGGTAAATAATTTTTGTGGAGTAAGACTATTGGCTGATGGGTCAATTTTACTGATGGTTACTTCTTTAGATGCTTTGTCAAGTGTCCATATATTGCTTCCATCAGAAAAAATTTCCTGTCCGGTTACGCTAATTCTGTATTTGCTACTTTTCATATAAACAGTACCTGTTTTTACACCAAGGCTTTTGCCGGCGGCATTTTCTACTTTCAAAGCAAACTTGCCTTGTACTGTTTTAAAAGTTTTAAATTTTGCACTTACGGCATCCAATATTTTTTTTGCCTGCGGATCGCTGGCACCCATTCCTTTTGGAGCCTGTGCGTTTAATGATAAAAACCCTACTGTCATCATTATAAAAAAGGTAGAAACTTTCTTCATCGTAATTTTTTTCTTTAGAATTGCAAATATACGCAATAGACGCTGCACAGGGAAACACGTTTAAACAAGCTTTGGCAAAAAAATGTTAATATAAATTGATGATAAAGTGTTTATAAACTAATCGTTAAACAAGTACAAAATCAATATTTTTGTCGCCCATGGCTAAATCTGCAACCGAAACACCTTTAATGATTCAACACAATGCCATCAAGGCCAAATACCCTGATGCAATATTGTTATTTCGTGTAGGAGATTTTTACGAAACCTTCGGGCAGGATGCTGTAACTACCTCTCAGGTTTTAGGCATAACACTCACAAAAAGAAACGGCGCCAATGCAGCATCTGCAGAGCTTGCAGGCTTTCCTCATCATGCATTAGATACTTATTTGCATAAGCTGGTAAAAGCGGGTTATCGTGTGGCCATTTGCGACCAGTTGGAAGATCCTAAAATGGCAAAGGGAATTGTGAAGCGTGGCGTTACGGAACTGGTAACACCTGGTGTGGCCACAAGCGACAAACTGCTGGAACATAACAGCAATAATTTTTTAGCAGCCTTGCATATCACAGACACTGTAACCGGTATTTCTTTTCTGGATATTTCTACAGGTGAGTTTTTTATTGCCGAGGGCGACAAGGAATACACTGATAAACTGCTTCAAAGTTTACAACCGGCCGAAGTTATTTTTCAACGAAACAAACAAAAGTTTTTTAAAGAAACCTACGGCAATTCTTTTTTTACCTACACTTTGGATGAATGGATTTTTGCAGACATATATGCTACAGAAACACTGCTGAAACACTTTGGTACGCATAGTTTAAAAGGCTTTGGTGCCGATGGCATGCATGCTGGTATTATTGCTGCCGGTGCTATTTTGCATTATTTAAAAGATACAGAACACCCCAACCTGCAGCATATAACATCGCTGCAACGAATAAACAAAGAGGAGCATTTGTGGATGGATCGTTTTACCATCAGGAATTTAGAATTGATTAGTAACAATGAAAGCAGCAGTCTTTTTAAAACGCTCAACAATACTGTGTCGCCAATGGGTGCAAGGTTAATAAAGCGTTGGATGCTGATGCCTCTAAATGATATTGGGAGAATTAACGAACGATTAAATGCGGTAGCGTTTTTTATTAAAGAAACTGATATTCGTTTGCAGATAAGCAAACATATTAAACTTGCCGGCGATGTGGAGAGACTTGCCGCAAAAGTGCCGCTTAAAAAAATAAATCCACGAGAAGTTTTGCAGGTAGCCAAAGGGCTGCAGCAAACCGAAGAAATAAAAAAGATCTGTGAAGCATCTAGCAACGAATATTTAAAAAGGCTGGGAGATTCTTTAAACAGTTGTACTTATATTCTGCAGAAAATTTTAAAAGAAATAACAGAAAATCCGCCCGCGGCTGCAAACAAAGGCGGTCTTATTACAACGGGGATTAATGAGGAACTTGATGAGCTGCGTAAAATAGCCAGCGGGGGTAAAAATTATTTGTTAGAATTGCAACAAAAAGAGGCGTTGGCAACGGGTATTTCGTCTCTCAAAATAAGTTTTAATAATGTGTTTGGTTATTATTTAGAGGTTACAAATTTGCACAAACCAAAAGTACCCGATACCTGGATACGCAAACAAACTTTGGCCAATACAGAACGCTATATTACACCTGAGTTAAAAGTGTATGAAGAAAAAATAGTTGGTGCAGAAGACAAAATTTTTCAGATTGAACAACAGCTGTTTCAGGAATTGCTGAATGAACTACAGGATTATATTGCCCCCATGCAGGTAAATGGGCATGTGATGGCGGTGCTGGATTGTTTGGGTTGTTTTGCTAACAATGCGCTGCAATTTAATTATAAAAAGCCCCTGCTGCACGATGGGTGCGAGATGGAGCTGAAAGACAGCAGGCATCCGGTTATAGAAAGAAATATTCCCCAAGGCGAATCATACATTAGCAACGATATTTTTTTGGATAATACGACCAACCAGCTTATTATTCTAACGGGCCCAAATATGAGCGGTAAAAGCGCAATACTGAGGCAAACGGCATTGATAACCTTGATGGCGCACATGGGAAGTTTTGTACCTGCATCTGCTGCAAAAATACCGCTGACAGATAAAATTTTTACAAGGGTAGGAGCATCTGATAATATAACAGGCGGCGAGAGTACATTTATGGTGGAGATGAATGAAACAGCCAGTATCATTAACAACCTTACCTCTCGCAGTTTAATTTTGTTGGATGAAATTGGTAGAGGAACATCAACGTACGATGGTATTTCCATAGCATGGAGTATTGCAGAATTTATTCATAATTCTTCGCATGCTCCCAAGACTTTATTTGCCACCCATTACCACGAATTAAATGAGTTAGAGAATAAATTTGAACGTATAAAAAATTACCACATCACCAATAAAGAAGTAGGTAATAAAATCATATTTCTGCGAAAACTGGCGCCGGGCGGCAGTGTACACAGTTTTGGTATTCATGTAGCACGAATGGCCGGGATGCCTCCTCAATTAATTGACAGAGCGAATGAAATATTATTACAGTTAGAAAAAAAGAACGAAGGTGAATACGAAAAAGGAGACGTGCATTCGCCTGATATGAAACAAAAAATAAAAGAAATTGCGATGCCTAAAATGCAATTAAATATTTTTGACGCCCACTCATTAACCTTCGAAGAAATAAGAAATATTTTAGATACCGTAGATATAAACAGGCTTACGCCGGTGGAAGCTTTATTAAAGTTGCAGGAGATAAAATCAAAGATTAAATAAGTGATACCAGTATTTAGAATTCCATTTAAGTTTTTTCTCGGTTCATGAGTCTTAAATGAGTAAATCTTACCAAAGTTTTCATAAATATTCACATTAGGTTGATAACAATAAAATAATGTATAACAAACTGCGTTAAATTTGTATTAACCACAACATAGGTATGCATGCAATTTGCTAAAGGAAAACTACTTGCTATAGGCGGAGCAGAAGATAAAGGAACAGATCTGGAAACTGGACAAATAAACCGCAATAACCTCAATTTTTTTGAACTGGGCATTCTTCGCAGAATAGTTGAAGAAATTGGCGGCCACCACAAACGCATAGAAGTAGTTACTACTGCAAGTATGATACCGCTAGAAGTTGGCGATAATTACACAAATGCTTTTGGGAAAATTGGCTGTAAAGATGTTGGGCTTATGCACATAAGAAACCGTGCAGATGCTATGAAAGAAGAATACATTGAAAGATTGAAAAACTGCGATGCGGTAATGTTTAGCGGGGGTAACCAACTTAGGCTTACTAGTACCTTTGGGGGGACGGAATTTTTGCATATTGTTCTAAAAAGATATACCGAAGAAGAGAATTTTTTAGTAGCTGGTACATCAGCAGGCGCCATGGCCATGAGCAATACTATGATTTATGAGGGCAATGCGGCAAAAGCCCATCTAAAAGGAGAGGTGAAAATTACAACTGGTTTGGGATTTATGGATGATGTAATTTTTGATTCGCATTTTGAAAAGCGTGGTCGTTTTGGAAGATTGGCCCAGGCTGTTTCTGCAAACCCGTCTTGTATAGGCATTGGTTTGGGAGAAGATACAGGGTTCTTAATAATTGATGGCAACAAAATGGAGGCAATAGGAAGTGGGCTCGTCGTTATATTAGATGGTCATGATATTCGACACAGCAACATTGCAGATATACCTGATGGATGCCCGATAAGTATAGAAAATATGAAAGTGCATTTTCTGGAAAAAGGAAATGGTTATCTCGCAATTGAAAGGGTTTTTATTCCGGAGGTTTTTGAAGGTGCAGTAACAAGTAGAAAAGTAGACAATCAGCCCGAAGATGAAATAAAATATAAGCTCGCTCATAACAGGTATTAAAAGAAATCCGTTGAATTTTCTTCAACGGATTTTTAAATTTATTCCGCTACTTCCAATAAATAATAATTCTTTTTGCCCTTTTGCACCAGCAAAAATTTATGATGTAAAAGCATGCCAACATCCGGTTTTAAAAACGGATCATCAACCTTTTTTTTGTTGATGCTTACACCACCTGCACTAATCATCTTTCTTGCTTCACCTTTGCTGGAAAAAATACCTGCATCTGCAAACATGGTGGTAATATCTAGGCCCTCATCAAATTTGGATTTATTAACAGAGGCTTTTATAATACCATCCATACTTAACAGGTCATCTTCTGTAAGGCTTTGTGCAGTTGCATTTGCTGTGGCAAATAGTTTATCTGTGGTTTCTATAGCTTTATCGTATTCGGCTTTGCCATGTACAAAAACTGTTAATTCCTTTGCAAGTATTTTTTGCAATGTTCTTTTAGAAGCATCGCTTTTATGTTCCGTAATAATAATGTTTATTTCATCCTGGCTAAGGAATGTAAATATTTTTATCCAGCTCGCAGCATCTTCATCACTTGCATTTAACCAAAACTGGTAAAACTGATAAGGAGAGGTTTTTTCTGCATCCAGCCATATATTTCCTGCTTCTGATTTTCCAAATTTTGTACCATCAGCTTTTTTTATAAGTGGGCACGTAAAGGCAAATGCTTCTCCGCCACTTTTTCTTCGAATCAATTCTGTACCTGTTACAATATTACCCCATTGGTCGCTACCTCCCATTTGAAGTTTGCAGTTCCTATTTTTATGCAGCCAGTAAAAATCATATCCCTGTACGAGCTGGTAAGTAAATTCCGTAAAACTCATGCCATTTTCTCCTTCCAATCGCTTTTTCACACTGTCTTTTGCCATCATATAATTCACCGTTATATGTTTACCGGCATCCCTTATAAAGTCTAAAAAGGTTATATTTTTAAACCAGTCGTAATTGTTTACCAACAATGCAGCATTTGGTAAGGTTGCATCAAAATTTAAGAATTTTTGTAGTTGCCTTTTTACACCATCCACATTTTTATTAAGCGTTTCCTCACTCAGCATATTTCTTTCCTCACTTTTACCACTCGGGTCGCCCACCATGCCTGTGGCACCACCAACAAGCGCAACAGGCTTATGCCCTGCCTTCTGCAAATGCACCAGCAGTAATATTGGCACAAGACTACCTATATGCAGACTGTCAGCTGTGGGATCGAAACCTATATAACCAGAAGTTATTTCTTTATTAAGTTGTTCTTCTGTGCCGGGCATAATATCCTGCAGCATTCCTCGCCATTTTAATTCCTCTATAAAAGCATTCATACCAATATAATTTTTGCAAAAATAAGGTTGTAGCTGTGTTTGATAGCATACATTTTTTTATTATGCCAAGCAAAACAGATACAGTGTTTACTCTTTTTAAAATTATTTTTTAGTAAAGCATATAATTCTATAGTCTTGGGCGTCTATAAATACGTAATTCTTATATATTAAATGGCTACGGTTTTGTATATTTGAGTAGCGGATTTCCATTTTTTGGCTTTGTATACACTTTTTTAACTTACAAGCTTTAATGGAAGTGATCTTGGTTTTCACACATACTAATTCAGGCATTATGAAACAAAGCATTTTTGCTTTTTTATTGTTTTCCTTTTTCGCAACGACAGGGTATTCGCAGTTTAGAAAATACTCAAACGAATTTTTAAATATTGGAGCAGGTGCAAGGGGTTTGGGAATGGGAAGTGCACAAGCTGCATCTGTAAATGATGCAACAGCAGGCTATTGGAACCCAGCTGGCCTGGCAGAAGTGAAAGATAACCCTGCAGCTACCATTATGCATGCAGAATATTTTAGTAGTATAGCAAAATATGATTATGCAGCAGTTGCAGTTCCTGTTCAGGATAATAAACGTACAGTAGGTTTTTCATTACTTCGTTTTGCGGTAGACGATATTCCCAACACACTTTTTTTGGTGGAGCCAGATGGTAGCATCAACTATAACAACATTCAAACATTTTCGTCTGCAGATTATGCATTTCTGATGTCAGTTGCACAACAGGTAAAAGAAACAGACAATTACACCATTAATGCAGGCTTAAATGCGAAGGTAATTTACCGTAAGGTTGGAAAATTTGCCAACGCATGGGGCTTCGGTTTAGATGCCGGTATACAAATGCGAGGTGAAAAATGGAGTGTGGGGCTTGTTGCTAAAGATCTTACAACAACGTTTAATGCTTGGACGTTTAAGTTTACCGACAAAGAAAAAGAGGCGCTTTATCTTACCAAAAACGACATACCCGTAAAGTCCACAGAACTTACTGCGCCAAGAATTGTTCTTGGTGGGGCTTATACATTTGATATTGGTGAAAATTTTAAGCTTCAAACAGAAGCAAACGTTGATGTAACATTTGACGGTAAAAGAAATACGGTACTGAGCAGTAGCACCGTGAGCGCAGACCCACACCTAGGTTTGGAAGGAGCTATAAAAGATGTATTTTTTGTGAGGGCAGGTGTTACTAATTTTCAAAAAGCATTATCAGACGGCGATACGTTGAACCAGAAAAAAGTGTGGATTTACCAGCCTAGCCTTGGTGCAGGGTTTAAAATAAAAAATGTGAACATCGATTATGCGTTTACAAATCTTGCCAACCAAAATAATCCATTGTACACGCACGTTATTTCGCTCCGAATAAATTTCGGCAAAAAAGATTACGAATAAATATTTTCAAAACTGAAATGTTATGATCAAAAAAATACTTTTACCAATTCTTTTGTTGTTTGCCTTTTCTACGCAGGCCCAATTAAACAACAGCTGGATAGATTACAGCAAAACTTATTACAAATTTAAAATTGCTGCCGATAATATAACCCGCATACCACAAACAGCAGTTGCAACTGCAGGGTTGGCGGCAACCAATGCAGATCATTTTCAATTATGGAGAAACGGGCAACAGGTGAGGCTTTTTACATCGGTTACCGGGGCGCCGCTGGCAGGTGCCGATTTTATTGAGTTTTGGGGAGAAATGAATGACGGGAAAGCTGACGCAACGTTGTATAAAGAGCCGCAATTTCAGCTGGCCGACAGGTTTAGTTTAGAGACAGATACAGCTACTTATTTTCTTACTGTAAATACTGCGGGCGGAAATCTACGATATACAACCGCTGTAAACAGCGCACCAGTTGCAGCAACCGCAGATCCCTATTTTATGCGTAAGATTGACCTGTATTTTAAAGATAATTTAAACAGAGGTTTTGCAAAAGATTTAGGTGAGTATGTTTATTCATCTGCATACGATAACGGAGAAGGATATACCACCACGGATAAAAATTTGGGAACTCCCTTTGCACAAACATTAACCAACTTAAATGTATTTAATTCAGGTCCTGCCAATAGTCTTTCCATTAGGGCAAAAGTATTTTCAAATACGGATAACATACAGCGAACTATTTCATTAAAATTATTCTCCACAACAGTTTCATCATTAATAACCACCAATACTTCGGAAGCATCATTGAATGTAACGGGGCAGCCTTTAAGTCTCCTACAAAATACATCTACCGCAGATATTTCAGTTACTAATAGTAATCTCTCAAACCCTGCAATAAACGACAGATTTGTTGTGGCAACTGTTGGCATTACTTATCCTGCAACATTTAATTTTAACAACAGTAAGTCGTTTTCTTTTGAGCTTGCTGCTGCGTCTGGTAATTATTTGGTGATAGATAATTTTAGTTATGGCACAACTGCCCCAGTTTTATATGATGTAAACAATGGCAAAAGGTATGTGGGTGATATAACATCTACCCCCGGTAAAGTAAAATTTGTTTTACCTGCATCTACAGATCCGATAAGAAAGTTTATTTTAAACAACGTTGAAGCAGCCAACATAGTAGCAGTGAGTGCGCTTACAACCAAAAATTTCATTAATTATAATACACCTGCAACCCGTGGGGATTATGTTATCATTAGCAATCCTGTATTGTATAATGATGGCGCAGGTGTAAACAATGTAGAACTTTACAGAGCTTACAGAAGTACAACAAATGGCGGCGGCTACAATGCCAAAGTATACGACATTAATGAACTGACCGACCAGTTTGGGTTTGGTATAAAGTCTCACCCCACAGCTGTAAGAGATTTTGTAAGGTTTATGGATGTGCAATATCCCACAAAGCCAAAATTTATATTCATAATTGGAAGGGGAGTTACCTACCAGGGAAAAAGGCCAAATGAATCAAATCCAATTGCAGCACAGTTAGATCTTGTTGGAACCTTTGGTTGGCCGGCATCAGATGTATTACTGACTTCTCAACCCGGTACAACTTTACAGATAACCCCTGTTGGAAGACTAGGAGCCATTAACGGTGCCGAAGTTGGTATTTATTACCAAAAAGTATTGCAATACGAAACAGCACAAAGAACACAAAGCCCAGCAATTGCTGATAAGGGTTGGATGAAAAAAATGATTCATATTGTTGGTGGTAAAACAGAGAATGAGAGTTTGCAGTTGGGCGGTTATTTAGATCAATGCAAAGTAATTGCAAAAGATACTTTATATGGCGGTGATGTAGAAACATTTCGTAAAACATCTGTTGCAACTATACAACAGGCAAGCAGTACCAGAATTTCGGAGCTGTTTCAGGATGGACTTGCGTTTGTAGGTTATTTTGGTCACTCATCTGCTACAACATTTGAGTTTAACATTAGTGACCCTCAGAATTATAATAACCCTGGCAAATATCCATTTTTTAATGCAAGTGGTTGTATTGCCGGTGATTTTTATAGTTATGATCCATCGAGACTGGTAAGCATTAATACGCTTTCTGAAAAATATGTTTTTGCAAGCCAGCGCGGTAGTATTGGCTTCTTGGCTGATACTCATTTTGGTATTCCGTTTGCGTTGAATAATTTTAATACCCGATTCTATAAAAACTTTTCGCTTTTAATGTACGGAGCTTCTGTAGGGCAGCAATTAAAAGAGGTAAATTCCTACTTAGATGGCGCAAATCCTACATCTTCACTTGATTATTACACCAGAATACATTTAGAAGAAATTAACCTGAACGGTGATCCTGCCATAAAAATCAATGCATTTCCAAAAGCAGATTATGTTATTGAAGAGCAATCTGTGGTTGTTTCACCTAATATAATTACAGTTGCTGATCCCTTTTTTAATGTGAAGGTAAATATGAAGAATATTGGTAAAGCAGTTAATGATTCAATAAGGATTTCTGTAAAAAGATTGTTGCCAAATGCAACTGTACCAGTTTCTCTAAAGGATACGATAATACCCGCAATTAAATTTGCAGATAGCTTGAATTTAAATGTTGCAATAAATCCAGCAACAGACAACGGCTTAAATAAAATTATTGTTGAACTAGACTGGACAAACCGTGTAAACGAGATTTATGAAACGAACAATAAAATCACCAAAGATGTATTTATTTTTGAGAACACACTAAACCCTATTTACCCTTACAATTATTCCATTGTAAATAACCAGAATATCACTTTTTCTGCCAGTACCGCTAATCCGCTTATACCAATAAGCAATTATGTAATGGAAGTTGATACAACAGAATTGTTCAATTCTGCCTTCAAAAAAACGTACAATACATCCAGCGTTGGAGGTGTCATTCAGTTTACGCCTACCAATCTCACTTTAACCGACAGCACTGTTTATTATTGGAGAACGTCAGTTGTTCAAACAACAGGTAGTAATATTTGGAACACTTTTTCTTTTGTGTATTTACCCACAAGTACTCCTGGTTTTAATCAATCGCATTATTATCAGTTTTTAAAGAATCAGTATAACGGAATTTTTCTCGCTAATAACCGTGAATTTAAATTCTCTCCTCAAAATTTAGACTTTTTAGTTAAAACAACTATTTATCCCAGGTCAAGCCAGCGTGCAGATTATGCTATATCTGTCGGCGGAACCGCCCTGCAAGAAGGGTTTACTTCACCATTGTCATCAAACGCTAATGCGTTACGTTTTTATGTTATTGATTCGATAACTTCTACTTTATGGAGCAACCAGAACGTAGGCAGTGGAGGTCAGTATGGAAGCGTTGCACCATTCCCTGGCATTGGTGGTGTAAATTCTGCTTATTATCAATTTGATATTTCAACTGCTGCAAAAAGACAGATTGTAAAACAGTTTATAGATGTCATACCTAACGGTCATAGTATAGTGATGGCAAACGGCGGATTAGGCATTACAACAAATTTGCCGGCAATTTGGGCTACTGACCCGGGTACGAATATGTATTTGGCATTAAAGAGCATTGGTTTTAATGCAATTGACCAAATTACTTCGAATGTTCCATTTGTATTTGTGGGTAAAAAAGGTACAGCCTTAGCTGTGTCGCAAACAGTTGGGCTTGCTCCTACAGAAATTCTTTCGGTGCCATTTAATTTTCAGGGTCTTACTTTAAAAGGACAGATAGAATCAGCGGTTTTTGGGCCGGCAAAAAAATGGCGAGAATTGCATTGGAAAGGTGTAAAATCGGAAGTGGCAAATAATGATAAAACTTCTTTACAGATTATTGGCCTGCAGGATAATGGAACTCAAGATCTTCTGGCAACGGTAAATCCGGCGAGAGATACTGTTTTAAACTGGATAAATCCAATTTTATATCCAAGATTAAAGCTGAGTATGTACAATGAAGATACCATAACCGCAACACCACATCAGTTAAAGTATTGGATTCTAAATGCAGACTTGCAGCCGGAAGGCGCAGTAGCTCCCAATATTAAATATACCATGAAGGATACTGTAGAAATTGGTGAACCTATTAATTTTTCTGTAGCATTTAAAAATATCAGTCTCGTTAAGTTTGATAGTTTAATGCAAATCAGTTTAAAAATTAAGACAGCCAATAATTTTGACAGTATTATAAATATTCCTAGAGGTAAAATTTTAATTGCAGGAGACACGTTGGTGGCCTCTTATACAATTCCATCAGAAAAGTATCCGGGAAAAAATACACTCTTTATCGATTTTAATCCCAATTATGCGCAGCCTGAACAGGCACGTTTTAATAATATTCTGTATAAAGATTTCTTTGTTAAATCAGATCCTTTTAACCCTTTGCTGGATGTTACTTTTGATGGCATCCATATTTTGAGCAGGGATATTGTGGCATCAAAACCTGCCATATTAATTAAACTAAAAGATGAAAACAGGTTTCTTGCGCTGAAAGATACAGGTTTGTTAAAAGTTCAGTTAAGGTATCCTGATCAAACATTGCGCAACATAAGTTTTGGAGATACCATGCGTTTTAATCCAGCCAATCTATCAGCAGGTGAAAATGCAGCAACTATTGATTATAAGCCCTTCTTGCCACAAGATGGAGAATATGAATTGATAGTATCCGGTAAAGATGTGGTAGGCAATAGTGCAGGCGCTTTAAATTACCGAACTGTTTTTTCTGTTATCAATAAACCGATGATAAGTGAGCTTCTTAATTATCCTAATCCTTTTACTACATCAACCGCATTTGTATTTACACTTACGGGTAGCCAGGTGCCACAAAATTTGCGCATACAGGTCCTTACTATTACAGGTAAAGTGGTGAGAGAAATTACAAAGCAGGAGCTCGGTGCAATTCACATTGGTAGAAATATTACAGATTTTAAGTGGGACGGTACGGATATGTTTGGGCAAAAACTTGCAAACGGTGTCTACATCTATCGTGTGATTACGAACTTAAATGGAAAATCGCTGGATAAATACAAAGCTGATGGCGATAACACCGGGAAATATTTTAATAAAGGATACGGTAAAATGTATCTAATGCGTTAACTAAAATAACAATATCGAAAGTCTTACATAAATGGGGCTTTCGATATTATTGTATGTTCTTCCCTGTAATAATTCGATCATTCTAAATTTGAGCACATTTTACATGGCTGTTAAAGCCTTTTCCACATCAATTGGTTTCAAGTCTTTTAAAAACTCTTTTTTTACAAAAAATAAATTGAAGCATCCTTTGTTTGCAGAAACCAATTCGTATCCTTTTTTATGTGCGAGCTGAGTCATTGAGAGGGGAGAGGCACCTTTTGGGGTGTTACTTTCAAATAATTCAAAATCATTATCACTTTCTGGAATAAATTCTGAATTGCCTTTTTCTACCTGTACTTCTACAAGTACAATTTTGGGATTAATAACATTGATAGCTTCCCATATGAAGTAATCATTTCCATCAAGATCAATACACAATAGATCTATCTTACTAAAACTACCTAGTTGAGAAATTATTGAATTAATGTTTTCAACTGTTACAACTGAATTTATAAAACAAAAATTATCTGAGGTACTAGTAAAGTGTTTTTTGTAGATATATCTACCTCTATCCAAAACCTGTTTGTTACCGTCTATAAAATAACCTTGCCAGCCTTGGTTAAAAGCTAAATTGGCACAATTACTATTTATACAATCATTACTTCCTATATCTAAAAAAAAATTATTATCACACCCAACTGCTCTTATAATAGAGAGTAAAATCCCATCTTCATTATTTTTGGTAAAAATATTTAAGGTGTTATTTTGAGGAAAAATTGAATTGTTGGTTATGTTTAAAAAAGCCTGATTCTGGCCTTCAGCAGTTGAAATTTTATCTTTTAAAACAAATTTCCAAAAGTATTTTTTAATTAAATGCTTTAGTTTCTCAATCATAAAATGCTTCTTAAAGTTGACGGTCGTAAAAGTATATATTTTAATTTAAAGATTTTTGTAACAATAATTTAGAGGTGCTTTTTTAGAATTAAACTTGAGAGTGACAGATCATCTTTAGAGGATCAAATAGAGGATAATAAATTTTTAATCACAAAAACAGGAAGTAATACGAACATAACTTCCTTTGCATGTCGTGAATTAACTTTCATATTTTTGCAAAAAAGAGAATGGCTAAAATTGGGATAAACATTGCAACCGGCAGTTTGCAAAAAGAAGAAATTATTGTGGGGATTGATTTGGGTACAACCAATAGCCTGATTGCAATTATACATCCAACTACAAAACAGGCCGTAGCTTTAAAAGAACACGACAGTTCTTCATTGGTACCCTCTGTAATTTATTTTGATAAAGCAGGGAAAGTAATTGTAGGTAGTGAAGCAAAAGAATTTTTAATAACATCGCCGGAGCGAACTATTTTTTCTGCAAAAAGATTACTCGGAAAAAACTACGATGATATAAAGGCAAATGCTTCTTTTTTCTCCTACAAAATAATTGATAATGATAAAGACCAACAGGTAAAAATTAAAATTGACGATCGGTTTTATTCTCCTGTAGATCTTTCTGCACTTATATTAAAAGAACTCAAACAAAGAGCAGAGCATATTATAAAAACGCCTGTAAATAAAGCAGTCATTACGGTACCAGCTTATTTTAACGATGCCCAAAGGCAGGCAACAAGAGATGCCGGCAAGCTTGCAGGGCTTGATGTATTGCGAATAATAAACGAGCCCACAGCTGCAAGTCTGGCTTACGGCCTCGGTATACATAAAGACGAATACAAAACCATTGCGGTATATGATTTGGGCGGTGGTACATTTGATGTATCTATTTTAAAATTAAACAGCGGTGTTTTTGAAGTGCTTTCAACAAATGGAGATACCTACCTTGGTGGCGATGATTTTGACAATGCTATTGTAAAATACTGGCAACAGCAGGCAAATTTTACCGACGATGATTTACTTGCAGATCGTTCCTTGTCTCAGGCATTAAGATTAAAAGCCGAAGAAGCAAAAAAACATCTTTCAGAGAATGAAAGTTTTTCATCAGCGTTAAACGGAAGACCAATTTCGATTGATAAGAGTGAATTGAACAAACTAATAAAGCCTTTGGTTGATAAAACTATTGACAGCTGTAAAAAGGCAATGAAAGATGCAGCGCTTTCTAAAAATGAAATAGATGAAATAATAATGGTGGGTGGCAGTACAAGGGTACCGTTGGTAAATGATATGGTGAGCGATTATTTTGGTAAACCTGTCAACAATTCAGTGAATCCAGATGAAGTAGTGGCCTTAGGCGCAGCCATACAGGCAGATATTTTAGCAGGTAATAACAAAGATGTTTTGCTGCTCGATATTACCCCTTTAAGCTTGGGTATTGAAACAGCAGGAGAGTTAATGGATGTACTGATACCACGCAACGCAAAAATACCTTCGGGCGCAGCAAGAGAATACACCACACAATTAGATGGGCAGGTAAACATGCGCATAAGCGTGTACCAGGGAGAAAGAGATATTGTAAAAGACAACAGATTGCTGGCAACACTCAATCTGAAAGGTATTCCCGCAATGCCTGCAGGTATGGCCGAAGTGCAGGTGAGTTTTTTAATAAATGCTGACGGAATACTTACCGTAAAAGCAAAAGAATTGCGAAGTGGCGTAGAACAAAGTATAGAAATAAAACCGCAGCTTGGTATAGATGATGAAACGGTGGAAAAAATGTTGTTAGAGTCTATGGCCAATGCGCAAAATGATATTGCCGCCCGTGCTTTGGCAGAAGCAACCACAGAAGGAGAACAGTTACTTAAAACCACCGAACGTTTTTTACAGAAAAATGCCGATAAATTAATTAACAATGAACTGGCTGAAACTGCTGAAGCCATGCAGGCTTTGCAACTTGCCCTTACCATGGCAGATAAAAATTTAATACAGAACAAAACAGAAATTTTAAATGATATTTCCCGCCCTTATGCAGAAAGAATTATGAACAGTGCAGTAGGAGAGGCCATGAAAGGAAAAAACATATAAATATTTATTTCCCTTAAAATGAATTCAGAGAAAAAATATTACCCTCAATTAGATTCAGTTAGAGGAATCTCATTTCTATCGATATTTATTTTCCATTCTGTTAACCCTTCATTTGGAGTTGGCGTTATAGGCCAGTTTACTAAATTTTTATTTGGGAATTTAATTTTATCAATTGACATTTTTTTTATTCTTTCTTCTTTTTTACTGACACTTTTAGGCTTAAATGAATTTGAAAGAACGGGAAAATTTTCATTCAAAAATTATTTCTTAAGAAGGTCGTTAAGGATTTGGCCGTTGTATTTCTTACTCATGTTTTTTTCATTTGTTGTACTTCCGGTTGTTCAACATTATTCGGGGCACCACCTTACACTTCCACCGGCGCATTGGTATTTATTTTTTGTTTCTAATTTTTACTTACCTGGCCATGTTTTCTTTTTAAGGTTGTTATGGACCTTATCTATAGAAGAGCAATTTTATATTATTTGGGGCATATGTTTATTGTTTTTCCAAAAATATATAAGATGGGTAATTGCAATTTTCGCTTGTGTAAGTATCACCTTTATTGTTTTTCAAACGCTGGCAGGAGTTGGCATTTATTTTCATACCCTCAGCTACCTTATTGATATGATGTGCGGGGCACTTGCCGCTTATTGCATTGAGCGTAAGAATAAAATCTATTACTTCATTAATGATTTTACAAGGTCGCAAACAGTTATTTTTTACATGTTTCTCCCTTTGCTTTTTATTATTTATTTTGTTGTTGACAGAGAATTAACAGGGGTTGGCTATTATTTGAATACGGAGATTTTTAGAGTAATGTTCATCATATTTTGCAGCCTTGTCGTAATGGAACAAATGCGAGAACAACCGTCTCTTTTTAATTTATCGGGCAATCGGTTTTTAGTTTACACCGGCAAAATATCTTACGGGCTATATTGTTTTCATGGTTTTGTAATTTCTTTTGGGAATTTATTACTGTTAAAACTGAATATAAAAATCCCCGGTCTTATTCAAGCAACGGTTTACCTCTTACTAACATTTTTATTTGCAGGTATAAGCTATAATTATATCGAAAAACCCTTTCTCAAATTAAAAGATAGATTAAGACGGGTTTGATAGATTATTCATCCTGTTTACATATTTGCCAATCATATCAAATTCTAGATTGACCATATCACCGGCTTGCAGTGTGTGCATGTTGGTATGCTCGTAGGTGTAAGGGATAATAGCAACCGTAAAGGATGCATCTGTAATATTAAAAATGGTAAGGCTTGTGCCGTTTAAAGAGATAGAGCCCTTTTCGATAATAAGCGAAGCAAATCTTTTGTCAAATTCAACAATATATTCCCAACTACCATCCTTTGTTACAATTTGTTTGCAGGTTCCAACGGTATCTACATGCCCTTGTACGATATGGCCATCAAGTCTGCCATCAAAACGAAGGCACCTTTCTAAATTAACGATTGTACCTTCTTTCCAATTACCCACGGTCGTTTTCTTAAGGGTTTCCTCAATGGCAGTAACAGTGTAGCTATCTGCATTAATGGTTTCTACAGTTAAGCACACACCGCTGTGGCTAATGCTCTGGTCTACCTTAATTTCTGAAACAAATGGTGCTTTTATACCTAATGTAACATTACCGCCTTTGTTTTCTACCTTTTCAATGGTACCTAATTGCTCTATTATTCCTGTAAACATGATGTAAATTTCGGATTTTGTTTATAATATTTCTTTTTTTAAATTTTTCTTTTATCTTCGCAATCCTAATTCACCAAAAGGGGGTATAATACAATGTTAATAATAGATTCTAAAGATTGCGAAAACATAGACAAAGCGCTTAAAAAGTACAAGAAGAAATTTGAAAAAAGTCGCACACTTTTACAGTTAAGAGAGAGACAAGCTTTTATAAAGCCATCTATCCGTCGTCGTATGGAAGTTTTGAAAGCCGTTTATAAGCAACAGCTTTCTGAAGGTAAATTCGATTAATAAAACGAATAATTTATATTATTAACTGATGGCAGGTTATTGTTAACTTTGGTCATCAGTTTTTTTATGCCCCTACAGCACCCCACACAAGTACAGGATTTTGTTGATTTTCTGCATTTTCAAAAAAGATACAGCCGTCATACTGTCTTATCGTATAGCAATGATCTGTCTTCTTTTTTTTCTTTTTTATCACTTGAATTTCCTGCTACGGAGGTTCACCAAGTAAAGACAGCCTATATCCGAACTTGGCTTGCAGATTTGAAGGAGAAGGAAATGAGTTCCCGTTCCCTGAACAGAAAAATATCGTCGCTTCGTTCATTTTATAAATACCTTCTTAAAAACGGGATCGTAAAGTCAAATCCGGTGAGTGCTGTTACTTCCCCCAAAATGCCAAAGCGATTACCGCAGTTTGTGGCTGAGAGCGATACCGAAAAATTATTTACTGTTATTGAATATTCTGATGGGTTAAAAGGACTCACTGAAAAACTTGTATTGCAGGTATTGTATTTCACTGGTATGAGAAAGGCAGAACTTATATCGTTAAAAGATGCTGATATAGACCAGATGAACGCCCAGATAAAAGTAATGGGCAAAGGAAACAAAGAAAGAGTAATTCCGGTAAATAATTCACTTATTAATGATCTTAAATATTATGTAGCAGAAAAGAAAAGGCTTCTGCCAAACAATGAAAGTGGTATTTTATTCGTTAGTGATAATGGGGTAGGATTAGATCCAAAACATATTTACAACATTGTAAAAAAGTACCTTAGTAAGGTAACGACAATCAGTAAAAAAAGCCCGCACGTATTGAGGCATAGTTTTGCTACTCATTTAATGAACAATGGTGCAGACTTAAACGCAGTAAAGGAATTGCTTGGTCACAGCAGCCTGGCAGCAACCCAAATTTATACGCACAACAGTATCGAAAAATTAAAAGATGTATACAAAAAAGCACATCCTAAGGCCTAAAATATTAACTGGTAAAAAAGCTTTTATAGAAAGATTTATTCTTAACTTGTAACCACAATCATTATAGATAATGTTTCATTTTTAAATAGCCTATGGTTTCATTTTTACTTGATTAATTTTTATTTATCACCCAATAAAAAACGGTTATGAACGTAAACATTCAAACAGTGCATTTTGATGCAGATTCAAAATTAGTAGATCACATCGAGAACAAATGTGAGAAAATCACACAGTTTCATGATAGAATAACGAAAGTAGATGTCTACTTAAAGCTTGACAACATTGTGCACAACATAAAAGACAAAATTGCCGAAATAAAAGTACTGATACCCGGGCATGAATTTTTTGTAAAGCACTCTTCTAAATCTTTTGAAGAAAGTTTTGATGGTGCACTTGACGCCGTAATAAATCAAATAAAAAGAAAAAAAGAAAAATTAGCGGCGTAGGAAATTAATAAAAGTTCAATAAAAATGCCTGTTTGAAAAGAAACAGGCATTCTTATTTTCAGTTTATTTCAAAAAAGTATAAAAAATGTTTTGCAAAATTTTTTGGTTAATAAAATTCTCTTACATTTGCACTCCAATAAAAAATACAACGACTCAAAAGCGTGTCCTTTTTTAACGGAAAGTTCTTTATATAATAAGCCGAAATAGCTCAGTTGGTAGAGCAACTGATTTGTAATCAGTAGGTCGCTGGTTCGACTCCAGTTTTCGGCTCTGTTTAAAGTCTATTTCATAAATAAACTTTAGATTATAGTAACCTGTCTTGATATTAATGTGTCAATACTTGATATTAAACCGGGCAGATGGCCGAGTGGTTAAAGGCGACAGACTGTAAATCTGTTCTCTCACGAGTACGTAGGTTCGAAACCTACTCTGCCCACAAAGTAAATTAGCTAGTTCTATAATGTGCTAATTTGCTAATTGGAAGTTCTTTAAAATTCGAGAGTTTGCATTAGCACCTAGCTAGTTAGCAAATTATAACATTAATTAGCGGAAGTAGCTCATTTGGTAGAGCGGTAGCCTTCCAAGCTTCAGGTGGCCGGTTCGAGCCCGGTCTTCCGCTCATTGTAGTTGGCAATTGGCAGAGTGCAGTTGCCAGCTGCTATTTGCAAACTGCCAACTGACTAGCCGTCGTAGCTCAGGGGTAGAGCACTTCCTTGGTAGGGAAGGGGTCATGAGTTCGATTCTCATTGATGGCTCAATATGTTCTATAATACTGTGAAAAGTGACGAAGAGAAGAATGTACTAAAAAAATTAAAAAGTCTTTGGATGAAAGACATAAAACTTAATCCAATTTTCAAAACAAATATTAAAAATTAAAAAATGGCAAAAGAATCATTCAAGAGGGATAAACCCCATCTTAACGTTGGTACTATCGGTCACGTGGATCATGGGAAAACAACCTTAACAGCCGCTATAACCGATGTTTTGTCACAAAGAGGTTTAGCGCAAAAGAAAAATTACGATGATATAGATGGTGCACCTGAAGAGAAAGAAAGAGGTATCACTATTAACACTGCTCACGTCGAGTATGAAACCAACACACGTCACTACGCACACGTAGATTGTCCGGGTCACGCCGATTATGTAAAAAACATGATCACAGGTGCTGCTCAGATGGATGGTGCGATATTGGTGGTTGCCGCAACTGATGGTCCAATGCCACAAACGAAAGAGCATATTTTGCTTGCTCGCCAGGTAGGTGTTCCCCAGCTTGTAGTATTTATGAATAAAGTAGATCTTGTAGATGATCCAGAATTATTGGAACTTGTAGAAATGGAAGTACGTGAATTGCTTTCTTCTTATGGTTTTGATGGTGATAATACACCAATCATTCAAGGTTCTGCAACAGGAGCTTTAGCAGGCGATGAAAAATGGATTGCTAAAATCAACGAATTAATGGATGCTGTAGATAGCTATATCCCAGTTCCTCCACGTTTGGTTGATTTGCCTTTCTTGATGTCTGTTGAGGATGTATTCTCTATTACAGGTCGTGGTACAGTTGCTACGGGTCGTATTGAAAGAGGTCGCATTAAAGTTGGTGAAGCCATCGAAATCGTTGGATTGATGGAAAAACCATTAGCTTCTACTTGTACAGGTGTCGAAATGTTTAAGAAATTGCTTGACGAAGGTGAAGCTGGAGATAATGCAGGTCTTTTATTACGTGGTATTGAGAAAACTCAAATCCGTCGTGGTATGGTTCTTTGCAAACCAGGTTCAATTACGCCGCACACTGAATTTAAGGGTGAGGTTTACGTTCTTTCGAAAGAAGAAGGTGGTCGTCATACTCCTTTCTTTAACAAGTATCGTCCTCAGTTTTACTTCCGTACTACGGATGTAACCGGAGAAGTTACTTTGAATGAAGGAACTGAGATGATTATGCCTGGTGATAACACTAACTTTACAGTAAAACTTATCCAGCCTATCGCAATGGAGAAAGGCCTTAAGTTTGCCATACGTGAAGGTGGTCGTACCGTTGGTGCAGGTCAGGTTACAGAAATTATCAAATAAGACATACCTTGAAATCTCCGTTCATTCGGAGACTTTGTGGAAGTTTTTACATATCTTTACAAAGTACTTAGGCGAAAAGCTTAGGTACTTTGTTTTTTAAAAGATAAATTAAAAATAAGTTCTTTTATATAATACAGGTTGTCTGAATTGTAAGATTCTGACAACTTTTTACACGGGAATGGTGCAACGGTAGCATACGGGTCTCCAAAACCTTTGATCTTGGTTCGAATCCTAGTTCCCGTGCAGATTTAATGTACTGCTATGAAATCGGTTTTTTTCGCTTTTGCAAAATCACTCAACCTTATCAGTACATTAGCACATTAGCTAAATATCAAATTAAAGAAATGAACAAATTCACAGATTTTGTAAAGGAATCATATGTTGAAATGACGGAGAAAGTTAGTTGGCCTAAATGGGACCAGCTAACACAATCAACAATGATTGTTTTGGGCGCAACCTTGTTTATTACCCTTATTGTGGGTATAATGGATTTTGTAGCCAATGGCTCGATGAAATTTATTTACTCTTTATTTAAGTAATCATGGAAGATATAATAACAGAAGAACAGGTTACGACACCGGCAGATAAACCTGCTAAAGATAATAAGTGGTATGTGCTTAGGGTGGTTAGTGGTAAAGAACGTAAAATAAAGGAATATTTAGATAAAGATATTATTCGCAACGGGTGGGATAAAATTATTTCTCAGATATTTTTACCTGTTGAAAAAGTTTACAAAGTTGCCAATGGAAAAAAGGTAATGCGGGAGAGAAACTTTTATCCTGGTTACATCATGATGGAAGTTGCGGATGGCAAGCTAACTGATGATATCATACAGCATGTGAGTGGAATAAGCAACGTAATGCATTTTCTTACAGACGGAAAGGGTTCTAAGGGAAACATCATTTCACTGAGAAAAGCTGAAGTAAATAAGATGTTGGGTAGAGTAGATGAAATGACCGATCAAGGAGGTGTAACAATGAGTGAGCCGTTTATCATTGGTGAAACTATCAAAATTATTGATGGTCCGTTCAATGACTTCAATGGTGTTATTGAGGAAGTTAATGATGAAAAGAAAAAATTGAAAGTACAGGTAAAAATATTCGGTCGTGCAACACCTGTGGAGTTAAGCTACATGCAGGTAGAAAAAATGGCATAATCAAAAATGAATGTATAATAAGAAACCCGCCATTTTTTGGCGGGTTTCTTATTATATACCGTAGTAGTCTAAAATGAATTAGTCTTCTTTTATTCTTTTAATTTTCCTTTGTATTTTGCTTTAAATAATTTGAATCTTGGCAAAGAAACATTTTGAACATAACCATCATTGGGATTGTTTATAATATAGTGTTGATGGTATTGCTCAGCTCTGTAAAAAGCATCTAATATTTTTACTTCCGTTACGATTGTTTTTTTAAACATGCCAGACTTATTGTATTTTTCGATTGAAGCATTCGCTGCAGATTGTTGATTTGCTGTTTCAAAAAATATAGCAGATCTGTAAGAAGATCCTCTATCAGGACCTTGTTGATCAGGTGTTGTAGGATCTTGAGAAAGGAAAAATACATTTAGCAATTCTTCGTATGATACTATTTTAGGATCATAATATACCAATACACTTTCTGCATGGCCTGTTGTTTCTGAACACACTTCTTTGTAAGTTGGATTTTTAGTATTACCACCGGCATAACCAGCTATTGCACTGTCAACTCCGTTTACAGCTTCAAAAATATGAACCGTACACCAGAAACAACCCGATGCAAACACTGCCGTTGCTTTGTCTTTTGATGGCATTAATTCTACCTTATCGGTACCTTTTTTTATATTTTTTTGTCCTTGGGCACAACTTAATTGGGTAAGGGCCATTAACCCTAGCAATGCAATAGAAAATGACCTTAAATAATATTTCATAATGATTAATTTTTTTTTATAACGTTAATTACGATAAAAATACTGCTTACTTACAAGTAAAAATCTTAAAACTTTGCTAATGCACAAAGTATATTGCTTTGCATAAATAGCAGCATACATAATATTTGCAAAACATGAATTTCACATTAATGAAATACCTTAATAAAACTGTGAATGTTATTGTAAAAAAACAGAGAAATACTTTTATTTATGGGTAGAGATCATCTTAGTGCGCTTTAATATTTTAATAATAATGTTTTAATCATAAAAATTATTATAAATCGAGGTCAAGCAAATTGATGGATTTGAATGTTATACAAGTCACTTTACAATATAGCAAAATGATTAAATTAACGGGAATAACCTTGTCCAAAAAAATTATTTGTAATTTTTTAAACAGCACGAGCATCATTTTCGACAGATGCAAGTTTAGAATTTCAATACTATTTTATTCCTCTACCACAACTTCTTTTAATGATCCTCCTGTCTGCACAAGCAAAGTACCTTGCAAATAATTTTCGTCGTGTTGAGAAGCATCAAGCCCAAGTAATTCTTCTTCCTGCGTGACACGGATAGGTAAGATGAAATTGATGAATTTAAAAATACCATACGATACGGCAAAACTATAAACTATAACAATTGCCAATCCTTTTAACTGCGTAAAAAAGAATGCTGGGTTGCCATAAAATAAACCATCTGCTCCTGCAGGGTTTACAGATTTTGTTGCAAAAACGCCGGTTAAAATCATGCCTACCATACCGCCAATGCCGTGGCAGGGAAAAACATCCAGTGTATCATCTAAACTTGATTTTGATTTGTAATGCACAGCGACATTTGATATGATGGCCGCAATAAAGCCAATGAAAATACTTTGCGGAATGCCAACAAAACCTGCACCTGGCGTTATAGCAACCAACCCTACAACAGCACCAATACAAAATCCTAACACCGATGGTTTTTTACCCCTAATGACGTCAAAAAACATCCAGCTTAAACCGGCAGCAGCTGCAGACGTATTTGTTGTGGCAAATGCAGAAACAGCAACCGAATTTGCTGCTAATGCAGAACCTGCATTAAAACCAAACCAGCCAAACCAAAGCAAGCCGGTGCCGATTAGTACGTAAGGTATATTTGCAGGAGGAATTTCTTTATTGTCTATGTGCGACTGCCTTCTTTTTAAGACCAATGCTCCTGCCAGTGCCGCACAGCCTGCTGAAATATGTACAACTGTACCACCTGCAAAATCCAACACACCCATTTTAAAAAGGTAACCTTGCGGGTGCCATGTCCAATGTGCTAAAGGTGCATATACAAGTAAGCTGAATAATACAATAAATAATATGTAAGCAGAAAATTTTATGCGCTCTGCCACAGCACCTACAACCAAGCCCGGTGTAATAATGGCAAACATAAGTTGGAACAATGCAAACAATAAAAGTGGAATGGTGAGCAGAGCGCCACCTTGTAAAGCAGGAGCGCCTGATGCTACACCTTTAAACATAAAATGCGTCAGCGGGTTACCAATAAAACCGCCTAGAGTTTCACCAAAACAAAGGCTATAACCCACCGTTACCCAAAGTACGCTCACCACCCCTGCCGAAACAACACTTTTTATCATGGTGCTTATTACATTTTTGCGGTTTACCATACCACCGTAAAAAAATGCTAATCCTGGGGTCATTAAAAATACCAATGCTGTTGCGATTAAAATCCAGGCAACGTCTGCAGCGTTAAACTTTCCATCATCAAAATTGGGTAACGACGGAATGAAAATGGCTGTTATTGCTACGACAGCTAATAAAATAAAAGGAGCTATTTTGGTGAGCGTTATAGTTTTCATTTTTTAAAAAAATTAAAAATTTCTATTTTATTAAACAATAGTACTTAAAAAGTGCTATTTAGTAGTAATAAAATTAGATTTTTTCGGTTCAAAATACAATTTTATTATTTTTTTTATAAAAATAAATCAAATTTATTATTTATTATATTTGTTTTGATCGGCTTTCTTTAAGTGCATAGGTAATTTTCTTAACCATCAGTGATTAGTTAGGGGCAGAATTAATTTCAGTAAAACAGCAATTTTTTATAATTTGTTTGTTCTTTTTCCAATTTTTTATATACTTTTGCAGCCCCAAACAGTTCTTTTGAATAATCCCTACAACAAGTTATAGGGATTGGGAGTATCTCCATAAGGCGGTACGTTAACACCAAAAAATAAAAATATGGCTAAAGAAATCACCGGCTATGTAAAACTCCAATGTAAAGGAGGACAAGCCAACCCCGCACCGCCGATTGGGCCTGCATTGGGTTCTAAGGGTATCAACATCATGGAGTTCTGTAAGCAGTTCAATGCAAGAACCCAAGACAAACCTGGTAAAGTACTGCCAGTTCTCATCACAGTTTATGGTGACAAATCATTTGAGTTTGTAATTAAAACTCCTCCCGCTCCTGTACAATTAATGGAAGCTGCTAAAATCACAGCTGGTTCTAAAGAGCCAAACCGTGTAAAAGTGGGTAAAGTTACTTGGGCACAGGTTGAAGAAATTGCTAAAGATAAAATGCCTGACCTTAACGCATTTACGCTAAACAGCGCAATGAGTATGGTTGCTGGTACTGCACGCAGCATGGGTCTTACTGTAGAAGGTAAAGCTCCTTGGGAAAATTAATCTTGTCCGCCG
>JBBAQB010000001.1:59043-219635 GCA_040400515.1 Ferruginibacter sp.
CATGGGTCTTACTGTAGAAGGTAAAGCTCCTTGGGAAAATTAATCTTGTCCGCCGCAAGGAGGACTTTGTCCGCCGAGAAGGAGGATATCATCACAAAACTTTTAAAAAATGATTACTAAAAAAAGAAAACTAGCCAACGCTAAGGTAGATGCTAACAAAGCATATACACTTAAAGAAGCATCTGCTCTAGTTAAAGATATCAATACAACAAAATTTGACAGCTCAGTAGATTTACACGTTCGTTTAGGTGTAGATCCTAAAAAAGCTGACCAAGCAATACGTGGAACTGTTTCATTGCCACACGGTACCGGTAAAACAAAATCTGTTTTGGTACTTTGCACACCCGATAAAGAAGCAGAAGCTACAGCTGCTGGCGCTGATTTTGTAGGGTTAGATGAATTTATTGCAAAAATTGAAGGTGGTTGGACAGATGTAGACGTTATCGTAGCTACGCCATCAGTGATGCCTAAAATGGGTAAACTTGGTAAAGTACTAGGACCACGTAACCTTATGCCGAATCCAAAAACAGGTACTGTAACAAACGATGTTGCAGGAGCAGTGAAGGATTTGAAAGGTGGTAAAATTGCATTTAAGGTTGATAAAGCAGGAATTATTCATGCTTCTATCGGTCGTATCAGTTTTGCACCTGAAAAACTGGTTGAAAATTCAATGGAATTTATCAATGCGCTTATTAAATTAAAACCAGCTACTTCTAAAGGTACTTACCTTAAAGGGGTAAGCATGGCAAGCTCAATGAGCCCTGGCATTCTGGTTGACACTAAATCTGTTCAAAACTAATTATTGTTGTCAGCCCGAGCCTGTTGAAGGAAACAATAATAATTGCTAAAATAATTGAAATGACAAAACAAGAAAAAAATGACGTGATAGAAGTGCTGAAAGGCAAGTTCTCTCAATACAGTAACTTTTACATTACAGATACAGAAAGTCTTTCTGTAGCACAAATAACTACCCTTCGTAGCCATTGCTTTGATAAGCAAGTGGAAATGAAAGTGGCAAAAAACACCCTTATTAAAAAAGCATTGGAAAGTATTGATGCTGAGAAATATGCAGGTGTATTTGATTCTTTGCATAAAGTGACCGCATTAATGTTCAGCGAAAATCCAAAAGACCCGGCTGTTATACTTGCAGGTTTCCGTAAAGCAAATAACAATGAAAAACCTGAGTTGAAAGCTGCATTTATTAACGGTGATGTGTTTACCGGAGATAACCAGTTGAAAGCCCTTACAATGATCAAAACCAAGAATGAACTTGTTGGTGAAGTTATTGGATTGTTATTGGCTCCAATACAAAGAGTATTAGGCGCATTGCAGAATAAAGATGCAGCTAAAGAAGTTGTAGCAGAAGAAGCAGCCCCTGTTGCAGAAGCAGCTGCAACTGAACCGGCTACAGAAGTGGCGCCTGCAGTTGAGCCAGCAGCCGAGACAGCTGCGGCAGAAACACCTGTAGCTGAAGTTCCAGCGTCAGAAGCACCTGCTACAGAAGCACCAGCCACAGACGCACCGGCAGAAGAAAAGCCTGCTACGCCTGAAGCATAAAAAAATAAAATTTTACCTGGCTGACGGTTAATTAAGGCAATAAATTTTTTTTAAAACACTCCGTCGGATTCGTTAAAACGAATATGAAGCCGGAAAAAAACAACAAATTATGGCAGATATTAAAGTATTAGCTGAGAGCCTAGTAGGTTTAACAGTAAAAGAAGTACAAGAATTAGCTGAATTCTTAAAATCAGAATACGGCATTGAACCAGCTGCAGCAGCAGTGGTAATGAGTGCAGGTGATGGTCCGGCAGCAGTAGAAGAAAAAACATCTTTTGATGTTATTTTAAAAGCAGCAGGTCCAAACAAATTAGCTATCGTTAAAATCGTTAAAGATCTTACAGGTCTTGGTTTGAAAGAAGCTAAAGATTTAGTTGATGGTGCGCCAAAAGCAATTAAAGAAGGTGTTGATAAAGCAACAGCTGAAGAACTTAAAACTAAACTAACTGAATCAGGTGCTGAAGTTGAAATAGCTTAATTCTTTTAGAATATTAAAAAAACTCCGAATTTATTTCGGAGTTTTTTTATACCCAGAATAAATTGGATGTGGAAGAAAATGATTCTAATATTTAATGAATAAATAAAATGGAAGCAGCGGTTATTTGAAATTTAAAGTGTAATTTTCAGATAACTATTATTAATCATATAAAAAAATATTATGAACGACGAAATTATTAAAGAAGAAGAAAGTTTTTTTGACAAATTAAAAAACAAGGCATCTGAGCTTGCAGATAAAGCTGGCGATGTGTGGGAAGATGTAACCGAAAAAGCAGAAGATATTTGGGACAAAACCAAAGACAAGGCTGAAGATGCCTGGGACGCCACCAAAGAAAAAGCGGAAGAGTGGAAAGACAGGGCAGAAGACAAGTATGAAGAACTTACTGGAAAAACGGACGATGCGGTAGATAATGTGAAAGATAAAGTTGAAAATACTGCTGATGCTGCCAATAAGGTAGATGAAATTGAAAACGATGTACACGAAAAAGCACTTGATATTAAACAGGATGCTTTAAATGCAGAAGCTACTCGTTTGGCAAATGCCAAAGAAGATTTGAGTAATATTTAATTGGCAAATAATTATTTTTTTAAGCTATCGTTTTTTAAATGAAAGCTTTTTTGATAATATTAATAGAGGTATTGAATAATTGAAAACTTCCATAAAGCAACCATAACCGTTACGAAATGTGGCATGACAATTTTTCAAATTGCGCCGTTCTTCAAAATTCCTGCCAAAATCATTTTTTTTAAGTATTTATTTGATTTTATTTCCTACCTTTGCAATCCTTAAATTGACTTAGTAGCGCGAGCTATATTTTAACCGTAAGGGTCTTCACTAAACGTTTTAATTAATATATGTCTGCAACAAAAACAAATGCTGCTAAGCGTATCAACTTTGGAAAGGTTGAACTCATAGCGGAACAACCCGATTTGCTCGGTATCCAGATTCAGTCATTTAAAGACTTTTTTCAGTTGGAAACTACGCCTGATAAGCGTAACGTAGAAGGATTGTTTCGTGTGTTCAAAGAAAATTTTCCTATAAGTGATACCCGAAACATTTTCGTATTGGAGTTTTTAGATTACTTCGTAGATCCACCTCGCTATTCAATAGATGAGTGTATCGAAAGAGGTTTAACCTATGCCGTTCCATTAAAAGCAAAGCTTCGCCTTAGCTGTAATGATGAAGAGCATGTGGATTTTCAGACAATTGTACAGGATGTATTCTTAGGAAATATTCCATACATGACTCCCCGTGGTACTTTCGTAATTAATGGTGCAGAACGTGTAGTTGTAAGCCAGCTTCACCGTTCACCTGGTGTATTCTTTGGTCAGTCAATTCACCCGAATGGTACTAAAATATTCTCTGCCCGTGTAATTCCTTTTAAAGGTGCTTGGATGGAGTTTGCAACAGATATTAATAATGTAATGTTTGCTTACATTGACCGTAAGAAAAAATTCCCGGTTACTACTTTATTACGTTCTATCGGTTTTGAAACAGATAAAGACATATTGGAATTGTTCGGTATGGCCGATGAAGTAAAAGCAGATAAGAAAAACCTTGAAAAGCAAATAGGCAAACGTCTTGCGGCTCGAGTACTACGTACATGGGTGGAAGATTTTGTAGATGAAGATACCGGTGAGGTGGTGTCTATAGAAAGAAATGAAATTATACTTGAAAGAGATACCATTCTTGATGAAAGCAACATTGCTACCATCCTTTCTGTAGAAGTTAAAAATGTATTTATACAAAAAGAAGAAGTAAGTGGTGATTATTCAATCATTTACAATACCCTTAATAAAGATACTTCTAACTCAGAGTTGGAAGCTGTTCAACATATATACAAGCAGCTTCGTGGTGCAGATGCGCCTGATGATGAAACGGCACGTGGTATTATTGATAAATTATTTTTCAGTGATAAGCGTTACGATTTGGGAGAAGTTGGTCGTTACAAAATCAATCGCCGTTTAGGTCTTGATTTCCCAATCACCAAAAAAGTTCTTACAAAAGACGATATTATTGCCATCATTAAAACACTCGTTGCCCTTACAAACGGTAAGAGTGAAGTAGATGATATTGATCACCTAAGCAACCGTCGTGTACGTACGGTGGGTGAACAATTATATGCGCAGTTTGGTGTTGGTCTTGCCCGTATGGCACGTACAATACGTGAGCGTATGAACGTAAGAGATAATGAAGTATTTACCCCGGTAGATTTGATTAATGCAAGAACACTTTCTTCTGTTATCAACTCTTTCTTTGGTACATCTCAGTTGAGCCAGTTCTTAGATCAAACCAATCCTTTAAGTGAGATAACGCATAAGCGTCGTATCTCCGCTCTAGGACCCGGCGGTTTAAGTAGAGAGCGTGCAGGTTTTGAGGTACGTGATGTGCATTATTCTCACTACGGCCGTTTGTGTACTATTGAAACACCGGAAGGACCAAACATTGGTTTGATATCTACACTTTGTGTACATGCCAAAATAAATGAAATGGGCTTTATTGAAACACCTTACCGCAAAGTAACTGCAGGTAAAGTGGATATGAAAAAAGTAACTTTCCTTAGTGCAGAAGAAGAAGATACAGCTAAGATTGCACAGGCAAACGTTGATATAGATGATAAAGGAAACTTTGTAGATGATAGAATTAAATCACGTCAAACAGGCGATTTTCCAATTCTTGATAAAGGTGAGGTAGAATGGATGGATGTGGCACCAAACCAGATTGTTGGTTTAAGTGCTTCTCTGATTCCTTTCTTGGAGCATGATGATGCCAACCGTGCCTTGATGGGTTCTAACATGCAACGCCAGGCAGTTCCATTGATCAGACCTGAAGTGCCGATTGTGGGTACAGGTTTAGAAGGGAAAGCAGCTCGTGATGCACGTATTCAAGTACATGCAGATGGCGATGGTGTTGTAGAATATGTAGATGCAAACGAAATTCATGTTCGTTACAAACGTAGTGAAGTAGCGCAATTGGTAAGTTTTGAAGATGCACTTACGATATATAAATTGACAAAATTCGTTCGTACCAACCAGGAAACGACTATCAATTTACGCCCTGCCGTTGTAAAAGGACAAAAAGTGTCTGAAGGTGATTTCTTAACCGAAGGTTATGCAACTTTAGGTGGAGAATTAGCTTTGGGTCGTAACATGAAAGTGGCATTCATGCCATGGAAAGGTTACAACTTTGAAGATGCGATTGTAATTTCTGAGAAGGTAGTAAAAGACGATTTGTTTACTTCTATACACATTAGTGAGTTTGAAACAGAGGTTAGAGATACTAAATTGGGAGAAGAGGAATTAACGCCGGACATTCCAAACGTATCAGAAGAAGCTACAAAAGATCTTGATCAAAATGGTATAATACGTATTGGTGCAACCATTAAAGAAGGTGATATTATCATAGGAAAAATTACACCAAAAGGTGAAAGTGATCCTACACCGGAAGAGAAATTACTTCGTGCAATATTTGGTGATAAAGCCGGTGATGCAAAAGATGCATCCCTAAAAGCACCAAGTGGTACAGAAGGTGTTGTAATAGACAAGCGTCTATTTCAACGTGCTAAAAAAGATAAAAATGCAAAGGTTCGTGAAAAAGCTCAGATTGATAAGATCGAGAAGAATCATGAATCCAATGAAGAGAAATTAATGCAGATGTTGCAGGAAAAATTGCAAACGATGCTTCTTGATAAAACCAGCCAGGGAATTACAAACAACTTTGGTGAGGTTTTGATTGGTAAAGGAGTAAAGTTTACTGTAAAAAATCTTGCGGGTATTGATTATGTAAACGTTAACCCATTAGGATGGAGTAATGATGAAAAAACGAATGATCTTATCAACACGTTGCTTCACAATTACAACATCAAGTTTAACGAAGAACTTGGTCGTTACAAGCGTGAGAAATTCAACATCTCTATTGGTGATGAGTTACCTGCAGGTGTGTTGAAATTGGCTAAGGTTTATATGGCTATCAAGCGTAAACTAAAAGTTGGAGATAAGATGGCGGGGCGTCACGGTAACAAAGGTATTGTGGCAAAAATCGTTCGTCAGGAAGATATGCCGTTCCTTGAAGATGGAACACCGGTTGATATCGTATTAAATCCATTGGGTGTGCCAAGTCGTATGAACCTTGGACAGATATATGAAACAGCATTGGGCTGGGCAGGTGAAAAATTAGGTGTTCGTTTTGCGACTCCGATTTTTGATGGTGCTTCGGTAGATGAAATTGCTGAGAATATTGAGAAAGCAGGTCTTCCTAAATTTGGTCATACTTATTTGTATGATGGAGAAACAGGAGATCGTTTCGATCAGAAAGCAACGGTGGGTATCATATATATTATCAAACTACATCACATGGTAGATGATAAGATGCATGCACGTTCTATAGGGCCATACTCTCTTATCACACAACAGCCATTGGGCGGTAAAGCACAGTTTGGTGGTCAGCGTTTTGGTGAGATGGAGTGTTGGGCTTTAGAAGCTTATGGAGCTGCTAATTTGTTACAAGAGTTGTTAACAATCAAATCTGATGATATCATTGGCAGAGCTAAAACATATGAAGCAATTGTAAAAGGAGACAACATACCTAGACCGGGTATTCCTGAATCGTTCAATGTATTGGTACATGAATTAAGAGGATTAGGACTTGATCTTAAGTTTGATTAAAATATAAATATTGAGCATTTGAAGTTTAGTAATAGATTTTGAATGCTCAATTTCAAAATTTCAGACTTAAAAATTATTAATTACAAATTATCAATTATTATATGGCATTCAAAAAAGAAAATCGTCCGAGATCAGTATTTTCTCAAATAACGATTGGCTTGGCTTCGCCCGATAACATTCTTGAAAGAAGTTACGGAGAAGTTTTAAAGCCTGAAACTATTAACTACCGTACTTACAAACCTGAAAGAGACGGTTTGTTTTGCGAAAGGATATTTGGGCCCGTAAAAGATTACGAGTGTGCTTGTGGAAAGTACAAGCGTATTCGTTATAAAGGAATTGTATGTGACCGTTGCGGTGTTGAGGTTACAGAGAAGAAAGTTCGTCGTGAGAGAATGGGTCACATTAAATTAGTTGTACCTGTTGTTCACATCTGGTACTTCAAATCGTTGCCAAATAAAATTGGTTATTTGCTTGGAATGAGTTCTAAGAAATTAGAAACGATTGTTTACTATGAGCGTTTTGTGGTAATCAATTCTGGTATCCGTGCAGATAAAGGCCAGAACTATGGTGATCTTTTAACTGAAGAAGAATACCTAGATATTTTAGATACACTTCCAAAAGAAAATCAAATGCTTCCGGATGAAGATCCTGAAAAATTTGTTGCGAAAATGGGAGCAGAAGCAGTTCATGCAATGCTTGAGAGATTAGACTTAGATCAATTGAGTTTTGATCTTCGTAACTCAGCAGCAAACGAAACATCTCAGCAACGTAAAGCAGATGCCTTAAAGCGTTTGAGCGTAGTAGAAAGTTTCCGTGATGCTAATACAAGAATCGTAAACCGTCCTGAGTGGATGGTTATGCAATATATTCCGGTTATTCCGCCGGAACTTCGTCCATTGGTTCCATTGGATGGTGGTCGTTTTGCCTCTTCTGATTTAAACGATCTTTATCGTCGTGTAATTATTCGTAACAACCGTTTAAAGCGTTTGTTAGAAATTAAAGCACCTGAAGTAATTTTAAGGAATGAAAAAAGAATGTTGCAGGAAGCTATTGATAGCTTGTTTGACAACAGCCGTAAATCAAATGCTGTAAAAGCAGAAGGTGGACGTGCATTAAAATCTTTATCAGATGTATTAAAAGGTAAGCAAGGTCGTTTCCGCCAGAACTTGTTAGGAAAGCGTGTGGATTATTCAGGTCGTTCTGTAATTGTGGTAGGACCAGAATTGAAAATGCACGAGTGTGGTTTACCGAAAGATATGGCGGCAGAATTGTTTAAGCCATTTATTATTCGCAAACTTATTGAAAGAGGAATTGTAAAAACCGTAAAATCTGCCCGTAAATTGGTTGATAAAAAAGAGGCTATTATTTGGGATATTTTAGAGAATATTTTGAAAGGTCATCCGGTAATGTTGAACAGAGCCCCAACCCTTCACAGATTATCTATACAGGCTTTTCAACCAAAATTAATTGAAGGAAAAGCAATACAGCTACACCCACTAGTTACCTCAGCGTTTAATGCCGATTTTGATGGTGATCAGATGGCAGTGCACGTACCATTAAGCAATGCATCTATTTTAGAAGCGCAGTTATTAATGCTTTCTTCTCATAACATTCTTAACCCACAAAATGGTACGCCAATCACCCTTCCGTCTCAGGACATGGTACTTGGATTGTACTACATATCTAAAGGCAAGAAAACAATTGGAGACGATATCGTTAAGGGTGAAGGCAAAGCATTTTATTCTGCGGAAGAAGTTATCATTGCTTACAATGAAAACAAAATTGATCTACATGCTAATATTAGAGTAAGAGCAAACTATCGTAACAATGATGGTACCCTTACGTTTAAATTAATTGAAACAACTGTTGGTAGAGTAATATTTAACCAGCATGTTCCAAAAGAAGTAGGTTTTGTAAATGCTATTCTTACTAAAAAGAATTTGCGTGAAATTATTGGTGACATTATCAAATGGACATCAGTGCCGATTACTGCAAAGTTCTTGGATGATATCAAAACATTAGGATACCGCATGGCATTCCGTGGTGGATTATCGTTCAACATTAATGATTTAATTATCCCAGCAATTAAAGAAGAATTGGTTGCAAATGCACAGGTTGAGATTGCTGAGGTAATGGATAGTTATAACATGGGTTTAATTACAAACAACGAGCGTTATAACCAAATTATTGACATCTGGAGTCGTGTAGATACGAAAGTAACGGAGACATTGATTCGTGATCTTGCTCAAGATAAACAAGGGTTTAACTCTGTTTATATGATGCTTGATTCAGGTGCTCGTGGATCTAAACAACAAATTAAGCAGCTTGCGGGTATGAGAGGTTTGATGGCTAAGCCACGTAAATCAGGTTCATCTGGAAGTGAGATTATTGAGAATCCAATTCTTGCCAACTTTAAAGATGGTTTGAGTGTATTGGAGTATTTTATCTCTACCCACGGTGCTCGTAAAGGTTTGGCGGATACCGCTCTTAAAACAGCTGATGCCGGTTACTTAACAAGAAGACTGGTGGATGTGGCTCAGGATGTTGTTATCAATGAAGAAGATTGTGGAACCCTTCGTGGTATTGCGACTTCAGCATTAAAAGACAATGAGGATATTATTGAACCATTAAGCGATAGAATTGAAGGTCGTATGAGTTTGCAAGATGTTCTTCATCCGGTAACGGAAGAAATACTTGCAAATGCAGGCGAAGAGATAAGTGCAGACACAGCAAAAATTATAGAAGAAAGCGGTATTGATACTGTTGAAATACGTTCTGTGCTTACATGCGAAAGCAAGCGTGGTGTTTGTGTAAAATGTTATGGTAAGAACTTGGCTTCGGGCGCAATTGCACAACGTGGAGATGCAGTAGGTATTATTGCAGCACAATCTATTGGTGAGCCAGGTACACAGCTTACATTACGTACCTTCCACGTGGGTGGTGTTGCGGGTTCTACTTCAGTTGAAAGTAGCTTGTATGCTAAGTTTGACGGTACTTTACAATTTGATGGATTACGTACAGTATCTACAGAAGATGCTGAAGGTAAAAAGCAGGTTGTAGTTATAGGTCGTACAGGAGAGGTTAGAAATATTGATGTAAAATCTGATCGTTTGTTAAACAGTATGCACGTTCCTTACGGATCTGTATTAAAGGTAAAAGATGGACAAAAAGTAGCAAAAGGAGATCCGATTTGTACATGGGATCCATTTAACAACGTAATTGTTGCAGAAGTAAGTGGGACCATTAAGTTTGATGCATTGTTAGAAGGTATTACGTACCGTGATGAAGCAGATGAGCAAACAGGTCACAGAGAGAAAGTAGTTATCGATACAAAAGATAAAACCAAATTACCATCTATCATTGTAGAAGGAAAAGAGAAGAAAGGATACAACTTACCGGTAGGTTCTCACATCGTAATTGAAGAGGGAGATACCGTAAGAAGTGGTCAGGTATTGGTAAAAATTCCTCGTGTGTTAAGCAAGTTGAAAGATATTACCGGTGGTCTGCCTCGTGTAACTGAATTGTTTGAGGCACGTAATCCAAGTAACCCTGCAGTTGTCTGTGAGATTGATGGTGTGGTTGCATTTGGTGCAATTAAGCGTGGCAACAGAGAGATTATTGTTGAAGCAAAAGATGGTGTTGTTCGTAAATACTTAGTTCCATTGAGTCGCCAGATTTTGGTACAAGATGGTGACTTTGTAAAAGCAGGTTCGCAGCTTTCTGATGGGCAAACAGCTCCGGCAGATATACTTGCCATTAGAGGTCCGTTTGCAGTGCAGGAATATGTGGTAAATGAAATTCAAGAGGTTTACAGATTGCAAGGTGTGCGCATCAACGACAAACACGTAGAAGTTATAGTGCGACAGATGATGAGAAAAGTAACGATTGAGGATGCAGGTGACACCATATTCTTAGAAGGAGATACAGAAGATAAACAAGAGTTCAACACTGAGAATGATAACATTTACGACAAGAAAGTTGTTACTGAACATGGTGATAGCATCAAGTTTAAAACAGGTCAGATTGTTACCCTTCGCGATGTGAGAGAAGAAAATTCTATCTTAAGAAGAGCTGATAAAAAGTTAGTTGAATTCCGTGATGCAAAACCTGCAACATCCTCACCGTTGTTGTTGGGTATTACAAAAGCATCGTTGGGTACACAAAGCTGGATGTCAGCAGCATCGTTCCAGGAAACAACGAAAGTGCTTTCTTCTGCGGCTATACAAGGAAAAACAGATCCTATGTTAGGCCTTAAAGAGAACGTAATTACAGGCCATCTTATCCCGGCAGGTACAGGTTTGCGTGAGTTTGAAAATATGATCGTAGGAAGCAAAGAAGAATACGAAACGTTGATGACGACTAAAGAAGCGATGAACTTTGATGAAGAAGAGTAATTAATGCGCTGATGTGCTAATTCTCTAAAGAAATACAAAAGGAGTAAGATGACAGTCTTGCTCCTTTTTTTTTGGGTAGCACCAAGATTTGAGATGCACCCCGAGGATAAAAGATGCTCGTTTTATTTATTAACTGTAATTTATTTTAATGTTTAAACATTGATAGTATTTTTTTATACCTTTATATTCTAAAAAATAAAATTATGAGTCTAATTCAAGATTTAAATTGGAGATACGCCACAAAAAACATGAATGGCGAAACTGTTTCAGCAGAAAAACTCGAAACAATATTGGCTGCTACAAACCTTGCAGCTACTTCTTATGGGCTGCAACCTTTTACCGTATTGGTTGTTACCAATGAAGAATTAAAGGCAAAATTACAGGCTGCTGCTTACGGTCAGCCACAAGTTGGAAGCAGTTCTGCAGTATTGGTATTTGCTGTTCCACTAAAAATTACTGCAGAAGATATTGCGGCGTTTATTAATCTTGTTGCTACCACCCGTAGTATACCTGTTGAGGCCTTGGATGGTTACAAAGGAATGATTTTAGGAACCGTTGGCGCATTACCTGCTGAGCAACAGCAAATATGGGCTGCAAAGCAGGCTTACATAGCGCTTGGTACAGCACTTGCAGCTGCAGCAGAACAAAAAGTTGATGCATGCCCTATGGAAGGGTTTGACGCACCTCAGTTTGACGAAATACTTGGGCTTACCGAAAAAGGTTTAAAAGCCGTGGTTATAATGCCAATTGGTTATAGATCAGAAGATGATGCTACTGCTCAATATATCAAAGTTAGAAAGCCTGAAAGTGAGTTATTCCACTTTGTAAAATAATTTGAATGAAAATAAAAATGGCTGCCGGTTTTACCCGCAGCCATTTTTTATTAAGTTTAGATCATCTGATTTTATCTACGACTTATAATTCATTACCCAAGATCGGAAAATAATCCATTTACAAACTGCTGCCCGTTAAAGACAAGCAAATCTTCCATTTTTTCGCCCATACCTATAAACTTTACCGGAATTTTAAACTGGTCTGCTATGGCAATTACTACGCCACCTTTAGCTGTTCCATCCAATTTTGTAATGCTTAGTGCAGTTACTTCTGTTGCTGCTGTAAAGTGTTTAGCTTGTTCCAAAGCATTTTGCCCTGTACTTCCATCTAAAACCAGCATTACCTCGTGGGGAGCATTAGGAATAACTTTTTGAATAACTTTTTTTATCTTACTTAGTTCATCCATAAGATGCGCTTTGTTGTGTAAGCGACCTGCAGTATCTATTAAAATTACGTCAGCATTTCGTGCAACGCCACTTACCACTGTATCATATGCCACAGAGGCAGGATCACTCCCTTGTTCTCTTTTTACTATTGGTACTCCGGTTCGCTCACTCCAAATGGTAAGTTGCTCTACAGCAGCTGCACGAAACGTATCTGCTGCACCTAATAAAACTTCTTTGCCCGCCTTAGAAAAATTATAAGCAAGTTTTCCAATGGTAGTGGTTTTTCCAACACCGTTAACACCTACAACTAAAATAACATGGGGTTTGTGGCCAGCGGGTAGTTCATAGTTTTCATATGAATTATCTCCCGGTGCATTAACGAGCAGTAATTCTATTTCCTGCTTTAAAATCGCATTGAGTTCAGTTGTACTCAGGTATTTGTCTTTAGCAACTCTTTTCTCTATCTTATCAATGATTTTTACGGTTGTTTCTATGCCCACATCTGCACTCACCAGAGCGTCTTCCAGGTTATCAAGTACTTCTTCATCAACCGTACTTTTACCCGCAATTGCTTTAGTCATTTTAGTGAAGAAACCTTCTCTGGTTTTTTGCAACCCTGCATCAACTGCAGCCTGTTCTTCTTTTTTCTTCCCAAATAGTTTATCAAAAAGACCCATGATTATAATTTAAATACGTAAAAATGCTTCTGCAAAGTAACGTCATTAAGCCAAAAATAGCATCATACCTAAGGAGATTGTATTTAATATATTGTTTGGTTGCGTGATTTACCAACTAAAAAAGCCATCCCTTGTAAAAGAGACAGCTTTGAATATAATAATACAATAAGATTTATTGTGCTAAATGCTCCTGAATTTTATCTTTATGTACAATTGATTCTTTAAATGTGTAAGCACCAGTTTTGGGACTACGGATTGTGCGAATTACTTTAGTCCAGTTTTTTGCATCTGCTGCTGCTTTCTGATCTTTGGTTTTTATCGCCGTTTTAGCTGCTTTTGCCATGATATATTAATTTAAATTTTTTGTTTATCGTTTTGGATCTTAAAAAAAACTGCTTACCAAAATTAACTTTGGTAAAACTCATTTTACTTAATCTCTTTGTGTACAGTGACTTTCTTTAAAATTGGATTAAATTTCTTTAACTCCAAACGTTCTGTAGTATTTTTTTTATTTTTAGTGGTGATGTAACGGCTTGTACCCGGCTTACCGCTGGTTTTGTGTTCTGTACATTCCATTATAACCTGCACTCTGTTTCCTTTCTTTGCCATTTTATTAATTTGAAAATTTGAAGGTTTGAAAATTTGAAAATTTATTCAAACACCAAACAGCCTTTGTTACTTGTATTTAATTTAGATTTTAGACCCTGCAGCACGCATTGCTTTAACGGTTGCATATAAACCATTTTTATTAATCGTACGGATCGCCTCTGAAGAAATTTTCATAGTTATCCATTTATCTTCTTCTGCAAGAAAATAACGCTTGGTCTGAAGGTTCGGTAAAAACCTGCGCTTTGTTTTTATATTGGAGTGAGATACCTTATTACCTGTTATAGGTCTCTTCCCCGTAAGTTCACATACTCGTGCCATTGTCCTTAAATTTTGGACGGCAAAAGTAATGAATTATATTTATAAACTAGCTAGAATCTGAATTATTTTTGGAATTTTATTTTAAGATTCTAGTTAAAATGGAAAGTTAGAGCAATATTAAAGGCAGAAAATGGCAAAGTGAGGTTTTATTCAAGATTACTAAAATGCTACGTCAAATTGAACGTACATCACTTATTTTTTTCTTTTCAAATCTAATAAGCCTAATCATTTGCAAAACAATGGCAAGTATAATTAAGAAAACGCCTATATAAAATTCGTTGTAAAACGAAGTACCTTCTCCAAAAAACACAAAAGCCAGTATTATTCCATAAAGTGGCTCCAGATTATACATTAAATTACACGTAAAAGCAGATATTTTGTGCAATGCCTTCAGCTGTAGGTCAAAACAAAGCACGGTGCACAGTACAGCCAAAATAATTAGCCAGCCTGTATCGGCCAGCGTTGGCAACTGATAAGTTGCAGAAGAAGCCTTTAAATAGAAAGGTAGTAACAAAGAAAGAATTAAAAACCCTCCCATAAGTTCGTAAAAAGTAAGGGTGCGGGGCGAAAATTCTTTGATCAATTGTTTATTGAGCATCGGGAAAATTGCTGCACCAAGTGCAGCTAGCACACCATAAATAATTCCGATCTTAAATGTTGGGTGAAAATCGAAAATGATATAAATACCTATGACGGCTAATAACCCTAACATTAACTCCGCGAATACCACTTTTTTCTTGAAAAGAATGGGCTCTATTAATGCTGAAAAAAAACCTGCAGCCGATAAGCAAACGAGGGCTACCGAAATGTTACCATACTTGATGCTGCCATAAAACGTAACCCAATGAAACGCAATGATACCGCCAACAGCAGCCATCCGCAATATGTCTTTCCTTGCAATTTTGGTAAATTCTCCGTTAAAGAACATGATTGCTGCAAGTACTACAACCGTTATAAGTAACCGGTACCATACAAGCAGTCCTTCGTTTAAAGAAATCAGCCTTCCTAAAACAGCAGTAAAGCCTGCAAGAAATACGGCAATATGTAGTTGAATAAAAGCTTTTTTCATTTTTAAAGGAAAGCAAATATAGCGTCAAACACTGTTTTTCTCGTAAGCAGTTTTATAAGTGTCTAAGATATAAAATGTAGGAACGCCATTTACCCCCAAATCTTGGCATATTTTTTTGTAAAAATAGGTTTTACACTTTTGCTCACGGTTAAACATACTTATATTTGCGACCTTATAACTAACTACGATAACATGAATTTTAAACGCATTAATAACATTACCGGCTGGGTAATTTGCATCATTGCTTGCTCCGTATACATTTTAACAATGGAAAAAAATGGCAGTTTGTGGGATTGTGGGGAGTTTGCCTCAAGTGCATATAAACTGCAAATACCTCACTCACCAGGCGCTCCTTTCTTTGTCCTTATTGGTCGTTTGTTTATGTCGCCCTTTGGCCCTGCCAATGCAGCAACAGGTTTAAACCTTATGAGTGCGCTTGCGAGTGGCTTTGCCATTTTATTTCTGTTTTGGACAATTACCCATTTTGCAAAAAAGATGTTTGTAAAAGCAGGTAATGAAACCAATTCTGGAACAATAATCGGCATTATGGCGGCAGGTGTAGTTGGCGCATTAGCTTATACTTTTTCAGATACTTTTTGGTATGACGCAGTAGAAAGCGAGGTTTATGCACTGTCTTCTTTTTTTACGGCACTTATTTTTTGGTTGATGCTTAAGTGGGAAAATGAAGTAACAGAAGAACACGCTATGGGCATTAAAGGCCATTTTACCAAAGCTGACAGATACATTGTTGTAATATTTTTTCTGATGGGCTTATCAATAGGGGTGCATTTATTAAACCTATTGACCATACCTGCATTATCTATGATCTATTTTTATAAGAGATATACCGTAACACCCTGGAAAACGTTTTTTGCATTTATCGTGAGTATTATTATCACCGGGCTTGCACAAAAAGCATTAATACAATGGACGGTAAAAGGTGCAGGTATTTTTGATGTAATATTTGTGAATGATTTTGGGCTACCATTGTTCTCTGGCTTTGCCTTTTTCTTCATAATGCTTATTGCATTGGTGTGGTTCGGTTTAAAAATGGCGCATAAAAACAACTGGAACTTATTAAAGTTAGGCATATGGTCTTTTCTGTTTATAACACTTGGTTGTTTTGCATCTTACTCTACAACTTTAGTGCGCAGCAACGCCAACGTGGCTGTCGATATGAATGAGGTAGATAACCCAGTAAACCTCATGAGTTATTTATCTCGTGAGCAATATGGCGATTGGCCAATACTTTTTGGGCAGGACTTTACCGCCCAGATACAGGATTCAAAAGTTACAGAAACCTATATAAAAGCAGGTGATAAATATGAAAAAGAAGGAAGAAAAGTAGAATATGTATACGCTCCGGATGACAAACATTTTTTTCCAAGAATGTGGGACCAAAGTAATGACCAAGGTCATGCAGATTACTACGCAGATTTTGCAGGAATTGGAAAAAATAAAGATGGCACCTACGAACGAGCACCTACTATGGGTGAAAATATAATGTACTTTGGCAGCTACCAGATTAACTGGATGTACTGGAGGTATTTTATGTGGAATTTTGCCGGAAAACAGAATGATGTACAAGGTGTACAAGTGAGCAACGTAAGAGATGGTAACTGGAAAACAGGAATCGGCTTTTATGATAATATTAGGTTGGGAGATCAAAATAAGATGCCTGACACTATCAAAAATAACAAGGCCAATAACAAGCTTTACATGTTACCGTTCATCCTCGGGATAATGGGTTTGTTTTATCAAATTAAGAACGATAAAAAAGATGCATTGGTAGTAGGTTTATTTTTCTTTTTTACCGGAATCGCAATTTCCCTTTATCTAAATATGGCTGGTAACCAACCACGGGAAAGAGATTATGCTTTTGTTGGTTCGTTTTATGTATTTGCTATTTGGATTGGCTTGGGTGTATTGTATATAAAGGAATTGTTCACACCTGTTTTAAAAAGTGCCAAAAATGCATCACTCGCAGCTGGTATTCTTTGCCTGCTTGCTGTGCCGGTTATAATGGCTTCTCAGGAGTGGGACGACCACGACAGAAGCAATAAAACGATGGCGCCTGATCTTGCTACAGATTACTTGGAAAGTTGCGCACCAAATGCCATATTATTTACTTTTGGCGATAACGATACCTATCCACTTTGGTATGCACAGGAAGTATTGGGTGTTCGCCCTGATATTCGTGTGATCAATACCAGTTTAATGGGAACAGACTGGTATATTAATCAATTACGCAAAAAAGTAAACCAGAGTGATCCGATTGATCCGATATGGAGTGCAGAACAGATCAGGGGATCTAACAGAGATGTTGTTTACAATGCACCGCAGCCGGGTATAGATCCTAATAAATTTATGGATCTGTACAGCATGATGAAAGACTATGCAGGAAGCGACGATCCTACAAAAACCGAGCAGGGGAGAGATGGAAGTACATTAAATGTTTTTCCAAGTAAAAAAGTTTTTGTACCGGTAGACATAGCGTTGGTAAAACAAAATGGTACTGTAAATGCGAACGACTCTGTACTTCCTGCCATGCAGTTTGAAATACCTAAGAATGTTTTGTACAAAAACGACGCAGCAATATTGAACGTAATAGCAGCAAATAAATGGAAACGCCCTATCTATTTTACTTCTCCTTACGGCGAACTTGGTTTTCAGCAGTTTCTTCGCCAAGATGGTCTTTCTTATAGATTGGTACCGGTTATAAATGGCGAAGTAAACAAAGACTGGGTGATGGATAAAATGATAAACAAATTTGTATTTGGTGGAGCTGATAAGCAAGGTGTTTATTTTGATGAAGAAAATCGCAGACACCTTAACTCCATACGTTTAGCATATGCAAGGGCGGGAAGAAATTTAGCTGAGGGCGGAAGAAAAGAAGATGCAAAAAAGCTTTTGAATAAATGCGACAAGGGGATTTCTGAAGTTAATATGCCGTATGGAATGATAAGTCGTGGACAGCAGCAGAATGAGATTTCTCTACAATTTTACATAGCCGCTTCGTTATCTGGAGATTCGATATTAGCAAAGAAAGTAGCTACCGCACTTAAAAATGATATGCAACAACAAGCTGCATATTATGAAAGTCTTTCTGACAACAAACGAGCAGCAATGAGCTATGAAGAGGAAAGGAACAGTCAATTATTACAAGGATTGTTGCAGATGGAACAACAGTTTAAACAAATGCAGGCTGCTCCTGTAAATGAAAATCCCAAGGTAATTACTACACAACCAGTAGATACTGCAAAACCTTAATTCTTATTAAATATTTTAAAAAGCCCTATTCCTTTCAAGGATGGGGCTTTTTAATACCTCGGTTTTTTCATGTTTGTTAAAATATTTTCTATTCCGCATTACGATAGTTCGGCAATAATGACAGTACTAACTTTATGGCAAAGTAATTGGATTATCAAAAACCGCAACCGCTTTTATTGAAGATGGGGCGACATCCTCAGGTTTTTTTTCTACACATTAAAATATAGAATTCCTTATGCGTGGTTTTAATTTTTCAAAATATGATCCTTCGTCAGAAGAACCAGCGGGGTTTGATAAACTGCTGAAGGTTTTTACACAGCTTCTCACTTACACAAGTGGTGATTTTAACGAAGCTATGCAATGGATGAATGAACTAGATAAAGAATATAAACTTACTAATGATGAATATGGTATTGGTGACTTTTTAGAGGACTTAAAAAAGAAAGGATATATAGACGAGAATAACCAAACAGGCGAAATAAAAATTACTGCTAAAACAGAACAGACGATAAGAAAAAGTAGTCTTGAAGAGATTTTTGGCAAACTAAAGAAAACAAAAACGGGCAATCACCAAACTTTTAAGCCGGGTGGGGGAGATGAGATAAATCCTGAAACCAGACCCTTTCAATTTGGTGATAGCATGGAACAGATTGACTTTACTTCATCGATAAGAAATGCACAGATAAATCATGGCATTGATAGTTTTAGGATGCAGGAAGATGATCTTGAAATTAGAGAAACAGATTTTAAATCGCAGACGAGTACCGTTTTAATGATCGATATTTCTCACTCAATGATATTATATGGTGAGGATAGGATTACGCCTGCTAAAAAAGTAGCAATGGCGTTGGCAGAATTGATAAAAACAAAGTACCCAAAAGATACGTTAGATATCGTCGTTTTTGGAAACGATGCTTGGCCTATTGAGGTAAAAGATTTACCTTATTTGCAGGTTGGTCCGTATCATACAAATACGGTAGCGGGTTTGGAATTGGCAATGGATATTCTTCGCCGCAGGCGCAACCCCAATAAGCAAATCTTTATGATTACCGATGGTAAGCCTACCTGTTTAAAAATTGGTAAACAGTATTATAAAAACAGTTTTGGTGTTGATAGAAAAATTCTTACTCGTTGCATGAGCCTTGCTACGCAATGTAAAAAAGCAAAAATTCCTATTACTACTTTTATGATAGCCAGCGATCCTTATTTGCAGCAATTTGTGCAGGAGTTTACAGAAACAAATAATGGTAAAGCATTTTTCGCTTCGCTCGATAAATTAGGGGCATTTATATTTAGGGATTTTGAAAGCGGGAAAAGAAAAACGGTTTATTAGAATAAAACATGATTTCATTTAAATAAATAATAATTTTAATAAATAATTTACTAGAATAAATAATGAGCGTTACAAATACAATGGAAATAACAGCAATAAAAACGTTAGGCGAATTAAAGAAAAGCGGCTACACCTCAAGGTCTATTAAAGATGAAATAAGAGACAATCTTATTGTGAAAATTAAGGCAAAAGAAAATCCTTTTCCTGGTATATTAGGTTATGAAGATACCGTAATACCGGATACAGAGAGGGCCTTGCTAAGTAGGCACAATATGCTTTTTCTTGGTTTGCGTGGGCAGGCCAAAACCCGTATGGCCAGGCAAATGGTTCAATTGCTAGATGAGTATGTGCCGATTATAAGCGGCAGCGAAATAAACGATGATCCGTTACAACCCATCTCTCGTTACGCATTGGATTTGGTAGCAGAACATGGAGATGAAACGCCCATAGATTGGTTGCACAGGAGCAAGCGTTATGGAGAGAAATTAGCAACGCCAGATGTAAGTGTGGCAGATTTAATTGGTGATATTGATCCAATCAAAGCTGCTAATTTAAAATTAAATTTTGCTGATGAACGTGTACTTCATTATGGCATCATTCCACGAAGTAACCGTTGCATATTTGTAATAAATGAGTTGCCCGATTTACAGGCAAGAATACAGGTTTCTCTTTTTAATATTTTGGAAGAGGGTGATTTGCAAATTCGTGGGTTCAAACTTCGATTACCCCTTGACGTACTTTTTGTGTTTACTGCTAACCCCGAAGATTACACCAACAGAGGAAGCATAGTAACACCGTTGAAGGATAGAATTGAAAGCCAGATTCTTACGCATTATCCAAAAACCCTTGAGACTGCTTTACAAATAACAGAACAGGAAGCGGCCATAAATGAGGCTCAGAAAGAAAGAGTTGAAGTGAGCGATTTAATAAAAAGATTAATAGAGCAGGTTGCTTTTGAAGCAAGAGAAAGTGAATTCGTAGATAAGAAAAGTGGCGTAAGTGCGAGGCTTACAATTGCAGCTTATGAAAATGCTGTGAGTGCGGCCGAGCGCAGAGCCATTATAAACGACGAAGCAAAGACACATGTTTGGTTGAGTGATCTTACGGGCATTATTCCATCAATAACAGGTAAAATTGAACTTGTTTACGAAGGCGAGCAGGAAGGGCCTTTTCAGGTTTCGTATAATTTGCTAGAGAAAGCAATTCGTACCCAGTTTAAACATTATTTTCCAGACCCTGATACGCTTAAAAAGAAAAGAGCTACTGCTAAATCTCCAGCACCGGAGAATCCATACAAAGCAATAACAGGATGGTTTGACAGCGGGAATTCGCTGGATCTTTTTTTGGAAACAAAAGATGATGATAAAATACAAAAGCTATATAAAGTAAGTGGTTTGTACGCTCTTGTTAATAAGCATTACGCCAACTTAAACGAAAAAGAGAGTGCGCTTTTAATGGAGCTTGTATTACATGGTCTAGCGGCACATTCTTTAATAAGTAAGAAAGTAATTGATGGTAAAATAGAATTTAAAGATTTGATGGGAAGCATGCTTAATATGGGCAGCAGCGAACATTTTACAGAAGATGATTTTAACGAAGACGATTTTAATTAAACAATTTGAAACATAAAAAAAGCGCAAAGAATTTTCTTTGCGCTTTTTTTAAATCTTTTCTTATTTAAAAAGCATAGCCAAACGAAATTCCTGCCCAATATGGAACAAAAAAGCCCTTGCCAAAAACCGGGGTTAATCCTGCCTTAAATAAAAAGCCACCATTTTTAGGCTGAACCCTGTAACCAAAATAAAGATGACCAAAAGTTGAATTAAATTTATCGTTTGTAGTATTTTGGTAGTAAGGGTCAACATCTCGGTCCCTCAGTGAAACAATTGTAGCTCCTGCTCCAAGTTCGAAGTAATGTTTATCATCTTTACCAATTAAATAATTTAACCCTAATGGCACAAACAGGACTGAGGTTTTGGAGTAACCATCGTTAATAGAAAATCCCCCCACGCCAATTCTAAAGCCCAACCCATCATTTTTTTTCATTAAACGCATATCATAATTTGCAGATGCGAGCCCTGCTCCGCCTAATTCTACGTAAGCAGTTTTTGTTGCTTTTTGTGCAAATAAAGAGGGGAGAGCGAAAGTTAATGTAAAGATTGAAATTAAAATCTTTTTCATATTGTATGGTTTGGTTAAATCAATGTTTCGTGTAAATATAATTACTTACAATTAAAATTGCATAGACATAAGTCAGTAAAAAACTCATTTCAGGTTTATGAGTATGTTTTACTAAGTTTTGCTGCTTTGTTAGACAAAGTGTTATACAATGTTTACTTCTCTATGCAACCCCACATCAAACATCAGTTTTACTGCATTAATAATTTTTTCGCTTACATGCAAAATCTCTTCACCGGTTGCGTTGCCATAATTTACCAATACCAAAGCCTGCTTTTCGTGGCAGCCTGCATCATTTAGTCTGTAACCTTTAAAGCCACATTTTTCTATTAACCAACCTGCCGCAAGTTTGGTCTCATTATCGCCAACAGGGTAACCAACTAATGCGGGGAACTCTTTTTTTAAATGTTCAAATTGCTCGTTTTTTATGGTGGGGTTTTTAAAAAAACTACCTGCATTACCAATAATTTTGGGGTCGGGTAATTTACTTTGCCTAATGCTAATTACAGCATCTGATATGGCTTTTATAGAAAGAGTTTGTACACACATCTTTTCCAATTCGGCTTCAATGGCTCCATAGCTTGTATTAAAAACCGGTACTTTATCTAACCGATAAGTTACTGAGGTTATCACAAACTGATTTCTGTACTTATTTTTGAAAGCACTTTCCCGGTAACCAAATTCACAATCAGCCTTTGAGAAAACCACCGATTTTTTTTCGTGCAAATGATACGCTTCCAGCTCGTAAAATATATTTTTTACCTCCACACCGTAGGCGCCAATATTTTGCATGGGCGATGCGCCAACACTGCCGGGTATCAGCGATAAATTTTCTGTACCAGCCAGGTTATTCTTTATACTGTACAATACGAAGTCATGCCAACCCACACCTGCGCCTGCTTTTACATAAATATAATTTTCATCTTCTCTCACAACTTCTATCCCGTCAATTTCATTTTTTAATACCAGCCCATCAAAATTTTTAGTAAATAGTATATTGCTGCCACCACCCATAATAAGTGTATGCTCATTACCTGCACCTAAAATTTCTTCCAGATCTGCTTCATTAGAAAATGTCGCAAATCTTTTTGCCAATACATTTATACCAAAGCTGTTTAGTTTTTTTAAAGAGAAGTTTTCGTAGATGTGCATGGTGTAAATTACTTAAACATTGTAAAAGATAAAATCTGTTTTTAAACACGTCAGCGACTTTATGAGCCGTCCTCACAGGGTTAGGTATTACATAGGGTCCACATCAGTAACTACCACTACACTTCTATACATTTTTTCCCCCTGCATTAAATTAATATGGTTGCGAATTACCTTGCGATAGGTGTTACTCATGCCGGCTTCCTTTGGTAATTTAATCATTAGTTCCATCAAATACATATTGCGTAAACGCCCAACTACAGGCGCTGCGGGTCCGGTAATAAAATCTTTTAAATCTTGCGAAAGTAATGTTGCCAGTTTATTTGCAGCAGCTTCTACCGTTTCTTTATCTCGGTGTTTCAATGTTATCATTACCATTCTGCTAAATGGCGGGTAAAAAAACTCTTTCCTTTTTTCTATTTCAAAATTGTAAAACTTTTTATAATCGTGTTCTTGTACCAATAATAAAATGGGGTGTTTTACATTCACGGCCTGTATCATTACTTTGCCCTGTTCATGCTTTCGGCCTGCTCTACCGCTCACCTGTTCCATTAATTGAAACGCCCTTTCGTTGGCCCTAAAATCGGCAAAGCTCAATAAGCCATCAGCATCTAACACACCCACCAAACTTACTTTTTCAAAATCTAAGCCCTTTACTACCATTTGTGTACCTACCAAAATATCAAGGCGCTGCTGCTCAAAAAGATGAATTAAATTATCGTGTGCAGTTTTGCCACGCACACTATCAACATCCATCCGGGCTATTTTAAACTGAGCAAAATCATTTTCCAGTTGCTCCTCAATTTTTTCTGTACCAAAGTTTTTTTCTAACCAATTATTGCTACCACAGGCCGAGCAAGTAACCAACTTAGGGTAAGTACTGCCGCAATAATGACAATGTAATTTGTTGCTGTATTTGTGCAGTGTAAGCGACACATCACAATGCACACATTGTGGCAAGTAGCCGCATGTACCACATATCAAGTAAGGGTTATAGCCCCTTCTATTTTGAAAAAGTATTACCTGCCTATCTGACTCTACTGCTTTTTGTATAGCCTCTTTTAATTGCGTACTAATCATTACCTTGCCCTTCTGCACCACCTGCGTTGTATTTATAATTTCTATTGCAGGTAACTTAATACCACCAAATCGTTCAGCTAATTCTACCAAACCATATTTATGTTGTTTGGCATTATAGTAGGTTTCTAACGATGGTGTGGCGCTACCCAATATAATTTTAGCGTTGAAAAGTGAGCCATAAAAAACAGCAGCATCTCTTGCATTGTAGCGTGGCGCAGGGTCTTGTTGTTTGTACGATGAGTCGTGTTCTTCATCTACTATTACCAACCCCAATTCTTTAAATGGAAGAAACAAAGAACTTCTTGCACCGAGTACAATTTTAATTTCTCCGGTTCGTATTTTATTCCAGAGTTCAATACGCTCCTGGTTATTAAATTTAGAATGGTAAATAGTGATGTTGCCACCAAAATGTTTTTGCAACCGGCGAATAATTTGTGCTGTTAAAGCAATTTCTGGCAAAAGGTATAAAACCTGTTTCCCCTGTAAAAAATATTCTTCAATAAGTTTGATGTACAGTTGTGTTTTGCCACTACTTGTTACTCCATGTAATAAGCAAACATTTTTTTCAGTGAAACAATCTCTTACTTCAAGTAGAGCATTTTCCTGTGCCGGGCTTAATTTAAAATCTATAATGATGTTTTTTGGTAGGCTCCTTACTCTGTCTATGCTGCGTTTTTCTACAAATAATATATTTTTATCTGAAAGGCCTTTTAGTTGGGCTACTGTTGCACCTGATTTTTTTAGCAATGCAGTTTGTGTAACTTCCCCTTCCGTTTTATTCACATGCAAAAATGCGAGTAATAATTCCATTTGTTTTGGGGCACCTTTCCAATCATTTAATAAAGGTGCAAGTGCCTCTTCACTGGCAAATTGTGGATTTAATATTACGTAGTTTTCTTTTTTTACTTTGTATTTTTCGTTAAGGTCTTCTCTAATGAAACAAACATTTTTATCTATCAGTTTCTTTATGGTTGGGTAAACATGGGTTGCATCCATCACCTGTTGAACTTCAGTGATTGTTAATTCTTTTTTTATCAGCAGTGCTTCACTTACTAAAAATTCTTCATCGCCCAAACCAGTAAAATCATCGCCATATTCCTCATTAAAAATCAGTACTGTTTCGCTACTCAGTTTAAAATTTGCGGGCAATGCCGCAGCCATTACTTCGCCTTCGGTACACATGTAATATTCGCTCATCCACTGCCACAATTTTAATTGTTGCGGATAAACAAGTGGCGTATCATCTAATATATTTAAAAGAGGTTTTGTTTTGTAAGGTGGCTCTACAGTGATTAATTTTTTAATGACACCTGCGTATTTTTTATTTTTTCCAAACATAACTTCTGCCCTGCAACCCGCTTGGGCAGCGGCTATCATATGTACTGGCACACTATAGGTATACACATTAGGCAATGCAAGTGGTAGAATAATTTCTGCCCAATAACCAGATGATGGCTCATTAAAATTTAGTTCGTTCTCCACTATTTTCATTGAAATTGGTAAAAGTTTTCTTTAATTAAAATCCCTAAACCCGCAACCCTAAACTCGTAACTCCCAACTCCTAACCCGCAACCCTAAACTCGCAACTCGCAACTCGCAACCCACAACCCGTAACTCGTAACCCGCAATCATTTCACCCAACTTGCCTTATAACGAAACAGTCCCTTTTCCATTTCATCATATACCTCTTGTTTTAGTAGTTGTACATTATTGCTAGGGAGTATTTCTGGCAAAAAAACTGCCCTACTTTTACCCGGATTAAGACTAAAAACACTGTTGTAATTTAAACGATCATAGGCATCTAAAAAAAGTACCGGTTGTATGGGGGTATTGGTTTCAACAGCTATTTTGAATGCCCCATTATAAAATCCTTTTAACGGTTTATCTGTCATGTTAAATGTACCTTCAGGCGCAATAACAACCGAAATGTTCTTCGCTAAAACCCTCTTTAATTGAAGTACGCTTCTTGTTCTGCCGGCATCGCTTTCTCTGTCAACCATCACGGTTGCATTCCGGTAAATATATCCGAAAATAGGTATTTTAGCCATTTCTGCTTTTGCCAGAATACGAATTGGCTCATGCCTAAAAGCCTTCATCATAAATGGAATATCGATATAAGAAATATGGTTAAATACAAATATTACCGCACGGTCTTTGGATTTTGGTGCTTCAAAAATATTTTTATGATTGATCCCCCATAAAAATAGCACTACATCGGCCCAAACTCTACATAAGGCGTAAATCATATTTCCACCTTTTATTTTTCCAAAAAAAGACGAAATTATAACAAATGGAAATAGTATCAACATAACGGTTATAAAGATGGCAAATGCATAGATGCTGTAAATGTAACCGATGATTTTCTTCATATAAAATTCTTAGGTACGAATATACAATTTCATTTTTTTGGAGAAAGATTTGCCGTACAGAGTTATAAAATGAAGTAATACTATTTGTAACACAAAGGTATTTTTAAGTAATTATTATGCGAAGTGTAACTAATGAGTTACAATCTTTATGTTTCCTTATTGTAGTATCGGAAGCATTTTCGGGGCCCATTTTAAATACTCTTTCCCTGAAGGATGTAAGCCGTCTGATGTAATTAACGCGGGGTCATTTGCTGCCATTCGTGTTGAAGTAGTTATATCAGTATAATTAACTCCCATTTGCAATGAGACTTATTTGTTGATAGCGTTAAACCAATTTTAAATGAAAATCGTTTTGTTTGGGAACCTGCCATCCTCCATAACTGATTGTCCTATTGTATAACAGTCAACGGAGAGCATCTTTTTTTGAGATTTGCCATCCGAAACAATTAGAGCGCCCACGGCAGGCGTTGTGTGTTTTTACAACTTTGCAGTGTGATGCTTGAAAAAGTGGTAAAATAAGACGAGGTAATAACTAGGAATGATATTTTTAGAAACTTATAGCGCATAAACAAAACACGTTAAGACGGTCCTTTTGGTGCAGTGGTTTCTAATTTTAATAAAATTCAGGAAAAATATTATGTAAAGTTAATTGTGTGTTTGGGTACATCAATGGTTAAGTGTTATTTATCTGTAAAATGTTGATTTTAAATACTATTAGCATTACTTATATGCAAGTTTTTTTTGCTAAAAACAATATTCTTATAAAAGTTAGATTATTTTGGAGAAAAGTCCTACTTTTGCAGTCCTAAATTCGGATTCGATATGTTAGCAATTGTAAAAATAGCTGGTCAGCAATTTAAAGTAAAAGCAGGAGATAGCCTGTACGTACCTCATATTGAGGGTAAAACAGGTGACTCTGTAGAGTTTTCTGAAGTATTGTTTACACAAAACGGCAACGACGTTTTAAGTGGAACAGGCGTAAAGGCAACTGTAACTGCAGAAATTATTAGCGACCTTATAAAGGGTGATAAAGTAATCGCCTTTAAAATGAAAAGAAGAAAAGGGTTCCGTAAAAAGCACGGTCATCGCACTCAATATACGCATTTAAAAGTAACTGCTATAGCGTAGTTGTTTCCTAATTTTTTTTGATGAATTTATCCTTCAGAAAAATTGTATTGAACAACAAACCTTGTAAACTAATAAACAGAAAAAAATGGCACATAAAAAAGGTGAAGGTTCCGTAAAAAACGGTCGTGATTCACAAAGTAAAAGATTAGGTGTAAAAATATTTGGTGGCCAACCTGCAATAGCCGGTAACATCATTATTCGCCAGCGTGGTACACAATATCATCCAGGAAAAAACGTAGGAGTTGGTAGAGATTTTACCATTTTTGCAATGACCGATGGTATGGTGGAATTCAGAAAAACAAAGGGTGATAAAACTTTCGTTTCTGTAAATGCTGTAGAGGCAACTGCATAATTTTTTTTATTTTTTTTTGGTGGTAACAAAATAGTATTTATTTTTAAGTATTATTTACTAACCATAATTAAATTCAAAAAAATGGCAACAGCAAAAAAAGCAGCTCCAAAAAAAGCTGCAGCAAAGAAAGCAGCATCTGCAAAGAAGGCAGCACCTGCAAAAAAAGCAGCTCCTAAAAAAGCAGCTCCAGTAAAAAAAGCAGCTCCTGCAAAGAAAGCAGCTCCTGCAAAGAAAGCAGCTCCTGCTAAAAAAGCAGCTCCTGTAAAAAAAGCAGCGCCAGCTAAAAAAGCGGCTCCTAAAAAAGCAGCTCCTGCAAAAAAAGCAGCGGCAAAGAAGTAATTAAAACCTGCTTTAAAAATCCTACAATTCACGGGTTCCGATTTTCATCGGAACCTTTTTTATTTGCTAAACCCTAATGTGATAACGGTTTTAAGCGAAATTTATTCTCGGTAAATTAATTTATAGGCATTTTACATCAAACAATTTTACGATAATGCCTTTTGCATTTATTTATTTAATAATTAATTTTTAGCGGAGATATTTTATTTGTACAACTTTTTACGATAATCATAAATAACTAACTTCAATTTTTTATAAAAAAATTTATTACGCATGAGCAATTCAGAAATTTCAGATTTATTTTCTTTGCTCTCTAAGCTTATGGAAATAAATGGAGAGAATAGTTTTAAAGCAAAATCATATGCATCTGCTGCTTTTGCAATTGATAAATTGACGGTACAATTATCAGAAATTGAGACAAACGAAATTCAACATTTAAATGGAATTGGTGCATCTTCTGCAAAAAAAATAGAAGAAATATTAAAAAACGGCACTTTAAAACAGCTAGAAGAAATTATTTTTTTAACTCCACCGGGTGTTGTAGAAATGCTAAAAATAAAAGGAATAGGTCCTAAAAAAATTCATACTATTTGGAAAGAGATGCAGTTGGAAAGTGTTGGCGAATTATTGTATGCATGTAAAGAAAACAGGCTTAAACTTTTTAAGGGATTTGGAGAAAAAACACAGCAGACTGTAATAGAAAATATTGAATTCTATTTTAGAAACCAGGGCAGTTTTTTATATGCTCAATTAATTTATGGCGCAGAACAGTTCCTTGTTTTTTTGCAGAAAAAATTTCTAAATAAGAGGGTTTTGGTTACAGGAGAATTTGCAAGGCAAATGGAGATTATTACGTTGTTGGAATTTGTAATTGAAGAGCAAATTGATGTAATTGAAAACTTTTTAAAAACACAACAGGGTTTGGACTTTATAGAAAAAGGAAGTTCTTATATTTTATATAAAACAGTAATTGGGGTAAAAGTTAAACTGCACGCTGCCCCAGAAAACTTTATAGAAAAATATATTGAAACCTCTTCGTCAAGCAGCTTTCTAATGAAACTTACCAAAGATTTCAACAGCACAGAGGTTGCTAAAACAGAAGAAGATTATTTTCAAATACGAGATATCAATTTTATACCTGCTTTTTTGAGGGAGGATGAGGAAGTGCTTTTAAACAAGCAGCCATTTGCAAATCATTTACAGGCAGATGATATAAAAGGGCTCATACATTGCCATAGCAATTGGAGCGACGGAAACAATACTATAGAAGAAATGGCAAAGGCAGCAATGGGGAGAGGGATGCAATATATGGTTATTACTGACCATAGTAAAACAGCGTCTTATGCACAGGGTTTAAAAGAAGAACAAATTAAAGCACAACATCAATATATCGATGAATTAAACCTAAAACTTACTCCTTTCAAAATTTTTAAAAGTATTGAAAGTGATATTTTAGGTGATGGTAGTTTAGATTACTCTGATAATATACTTTCTACATTTGATCTCGTAATTGCTTCGGTACACAGCAATTTGAAAATGACGGAGGAAAAGGCAATGAAAAGACTGCTGGCGGCTATAGAAAACCCATACACAACCATTTTAGGACACCTTACGGGCAGGTTGCTTTTAAGTAGACCAAGCTATCCCTTAGATTTTAAAACGATCATTGATGCTTGCGCAGCTAACAATGTTGTTATTGAATTAAATGCGAACCCCAATCGATTGGATATTGACTGGAGGGAGATTAAATACGCTTTAGACAAGAATGTTTTAATTTCTGTGAATCCTGATGCGCATAGTTTAGATGGAATTAATGATATTAAATACGGAGTTTTATCTGCACAAAAAGCGATGTTGCCGGCAGAAAGAAATCTAAGCAGCTTTACATTACAGCAATTTTCACATTTTGTAGACGAAAGAAAAAGACTGAAAAATATATGACTTTACAAATCTGCTATTGGTAAAGTAATAAAAAAAGAAGTACCGGTAGGGGATGTTTCGTAACGAAGATCGCCACCTGCCTGCTCTGCCATTCGTTTGCACATGGCAAGCCCAAGGCCTGTGCCCGACGACTTTGTTGTAAAATTGGGCATAAAGATCCGAGACTGTATCTGTTCATCTATGCCTGTACCATTATCAGCAATTTTTATTTGGACGGTTTTTTCAAGCAACGTTTGCTCTACTATAATATTGGGCGTTGTACCTTCTTCAACAGCTTGTATACCATTTAAAATTAAATTGGTAAGGATGCGGTTTACGTGTGTTTTATCTGCATACAACAACACATCCTGCTGCAATAAGTTCCAGGTGAATGTATTTTTAAAATCGGCTTCGTACAGTTGTTTTACAGAAAGGAGCGATTCGTTTAAATTAAACAATTCGGGAGTTACTTTTTCTATGGTAGCAAATCGACTGAATTCTCCGGCTATCTGGCTCAAATGATCAATTTGTTCTACAAGCGTAGCAGATACCCTTGCCCCAAGTTCTTTAATATTCGGCGCGCCGCTCTCAATAGCTTTCTGTAAAAACTGCATACTCAGTTTCATGGGTGTCAGTGGATTTTTAATTTCGTGTGCAACCTGCTTTGCCATTTCCTGCCATGCACTTTCTCTTTCACTTTTTGCAAGCGCTGCAGCACTAGCCTCTAACTTTAAAAGCATTTTATTATACTCCTTTACAAGCGCACCAATTTCGTCATTTCTTTTCCATACCATTATCTCATTTGTTGTACCAAGGTTTATTTTTTTCATTTTCTCACTTATAAAAGAAAAAGAATTGGTTATTCTATTGGTAATAATGAGTGCTACAATACCCGCTATTAAAAAAATAAAGGCGTTCAGGTTGATAATAGTTATTAAAAAATTAGATATTTCCTCCTTTATTTTTGACTGAGAAATAAAATAAGGGATATTTAGATAGGCAACGTCTTTGCCTGCACTGTCTGTAACAGGAATATAGCCGCTTATAAAATCCAGCTTGCCTATTTGTTCTTTTTGAAAATACTGAATCTCTTTGCCATTGTTTAAATGATAATATGCCGCAGGGTTCATTTTTTTACTTATAATACCTTTTGTGTAAGGCAGCGGGATGGAGGAGCTTTGAAGATCTCCTGAAATACTATAAAGGTTAATATCCAGACCATGGGTTTTTGCAAGCGTATTTACAATGTTTTCAGTGGGTCCTATACCTTCAATTAAGTTTTGACTAAAAGCAAGAGGGCTTAAGTTAGTTGCGGGGATACTCGCTGTAAGTTCTTCCTCTATATTTTTAATAGTTCTGCTAAGTGTTTCTGTGTTGTTTCGCTCATACCTGTTTATAAAAAACAAAATGGTTGCAACACCAATTATTAAAAATGAAAAGATGCTAAAAAATATGATCGTACCATGAACCTGCTGTTTTATACTCAGTTCGATTTTTTGTTTAAGTACTGCTATTCTTAACTGCGACTTTACAAGAAGTGCTATAAGCCACGATACTGCACTTAAAATTAAAAATGCGCAAAAAAGATAAGAGAACAATGTAATAAGTTCTATAACGAGTCGGTTCTCTTTTACTACGACCACATATTTTTCTGACCCTGCATTGTACCAAAGTTCACTGTACTTGTTTTTATTATTGAGTAAAAATTCACGCCCTGCAAAATATCTTTCTTGGTAGCGTGACGAAAACGCATAGTCATTGTGACTGCTAATAAGCTTGCCTTTTTCATAAACAGCAAATGCATATTCGTTGGAATTCTCAATGGAATTGTTTCCGTTGCTATTAAAAAGTTCGGGCGATAAATTTTGGCGCCCCATAATTTGAGGGTTAATAACGACAAAAACATAACCCAATAAAGCATTATCATAGTTGCGTACAACAATTTTTGAGATATAGTTAATTTCGTCGTAAGCTGAATAATAGTAAAGCAATCCGCTTACTGCTGTTGGCTTTGCTTGTGATGTAACTATACCTGTTATAGAATTAAAGGAAATAGGGTCTGCATTGTAAAGTGGATTCTCTGCACTGTCGTATACAAGCACCTTTGTATCGTACCTGTCTGTAAAAGAAATGAAGTTATTTTTTATTAAGCTATCTTTTAGCTGTAATGCAGTTTGTTCATTTCTAAATAAATAAAATTTTTCCGATAATAAATTCGGTTTAAAATCTGTGAGTGCTGTATTTAATAAGACATTGTTGATAGGGTTTGTCTTCATAGCAATTAATTCAGCATAATGTTGCCTGTTCCTCAATTCTTTTCTGCTGTTTTCAGAAATAATAATGGTAGAGATGGATGCCGAAAAAAAGAAGAGCCAAAATACCATGCGGGAAATAATAATACTGCCTGAGAAAAATCCTGACAATTCATTTTTAATGAGGAATAATAGCAGCAGCAGCCAAACAAGTGCGTAAAGTTCAAACCCCTGCGTTATATTTCCTATTTTGAATGATAGTAAAAATAATCCACCAGTAGCTATCAGCAGAAAAAATGGTAGGACAAATTGCGGGAAAACTTTTTGTAAGATAAAAAAAACTGTTCTGCAAAAGTAGTAATAGCCAATAGCCAGGCAGCAAAGTACAACGAAGCCTATCACACTGTAAATAGAGAGAGTAAAAAAATTGAGTACATCAAAAGATATCTGCGAATCCGCTACCATAGACCGGATGATTTCGGTACCCGTGTAAGTAACCAACAGTATTACAAAAGCACTTGATACTAACAAAGCCCACTTTTGTAGTTGAGAATATTCTTTGTTTATTTTTAAATTGCTTATATGGTTTTTTATAAAACTGATAAGCCATAAAAAAAGCAGGGCATTTATGAGTAGATCGCCTAATGACTGTAAAATGATATTAGACCCATATATACTTGGATCGAAAAGCTCAAACTTGCGCAGTTGTAAAATATTAAAAAATACATAAGTAAAAATGCGAAGAGAGAGAAGGGAAACAGAAAGAAATATAACTGAAAAAGTAAGTCCTTTTCTTTGATAAAAATTTACAGCTTTAAAATGCACAAAAAGCAGTAATGGAATGATTGAAAGGATGCGAAGCCAAATCGTAAAAAGAGAGTTTGACTCCTTACCTGTATTCGTATTTTTAATTGTAAATAGATAAATGCCTTTTCTATTTACAACAGCTGCGTCGTTTTTATTAAAATTTATTTCAAAATCTTTCCCAATATTTGGTGCTATTGTAAAATTATTTTCTAAATAATTACTTGCAATATTAAATTCCCATTTAATAGGTGTGAGGCTTAAAATTATATAATTGTCTTTGCTCTTTTTCTGAATAAAATAATAACCGTTGATAAGTTTTTTAAAAGTTCCATCGTTATTGCCTAGGGCAATGCCCACATCTGGCAGTACAGTTTGGGTATTCCAGTAAGTAAGTTGTGTGAAGCCTCCCACATTTTTATACACGAAAATAAACTGTTCGTTTAATGGAAGATTTTTTGTGCTTGTATTGGTATTTTCATTGTGGGTTAAATGTTTTATGATACTGTCGTTTGCCACGGCAGCTGCAAAATCCATTTCCGATTTGTGAATGTATTTTTGAATCTTTTTGCTATAAGATTGGGTTAGCTTTTGGGTATTTGGAGCCTTACCTGTAAATATTGAAACACTAAGCAGTAACAATGATATGAATAAAAGATAAGTGTTATCTTTTAGCATACGATGTTGTATAGGGAATAGCTGCAATTTTATATGACTTAATTAAAGGATTATTTCTTTTCTTGCTTTTTAATTTCATTCCATATGTCGTCCATTTCTGAAAGAGTCATATCATGCAATGATTTATTTTGAGCTGTTGCTACTTCTTCGATAGCCATAAACCTGCGTATAAACTTTTTATTGGTACGTTCAAGTGCACTGTCAGCATCTACCTGCAAAAACCTTGCAAAATTTACGAGCGAAAAAAATACGTCGCCCATTTCATCTTCTATTTTGTAGTGAATGCCGCTTTTCACAGCTTCTTTTAGCTCTGCTAATTCTTCTTCCACTTTTTCAAATACCTGTTCAATATTTTCCCACTCAAAACCAACTGTCTTCGATTTTTCCTGCAGGCGTATTGCTTTTACCATAGAAGGTAATGATTTTGGAACGCCTTGTAAAATTGATTTTTTCCCTTCTTTTAATTTGAGCTTTTCCCAATTCTGCTTTACGTCTTCTTCCGACACAACTTTTTTTAGACCATCCATATTTCCGTCTCCATAAATATGTGGGTGACGAGAAATTAGTTTATCACAAATTCCGTTTATAACATCATCTAATAAAAACTCGTTTTTTTCTTTCCCGATTCTTGCATAAAAAACGATGTGTAGCAGCAAATCGCCCAACTCTTCTTTAATTCCTGCCCAATCTTCTGCATCAATCGCATCAGCCAATTCATACGTTTCTTCAATAGTAAGGTGGCGCAACGTTTGAATGGTTTGCTTCTTGTCCCAAGGACATTGTTCTCTCAGCTCATCCATTATATTTACAAGGCGCAAAAAAGTTTCGTTCATAATTACAGTTTATAAATTGATAAAGCGAATGCAAAAAATGCAAAAATGACTGAAAGGAACAATAGGGCAAAACAAAGAATAATAAGCTTAAATAGTGTTTTCCATCTGCCTTGTTCATAAAAGCTTCTCATAGCCCTGTAGGCATAATAAAAAATCCCAAGCCCCAAAATAAATTCAATTTTACTGAGCCAACCCAGATATTTTATTTCTGACAATATCCCTAGAAAATAAATTAATAATAAATCGATGTAAATGAAAATATAAAGGTGAATTGTAAAGATTACGTGTGCTACATAATAAAACTTGCGTTGCCTTATGTAAAGTAATTGTAGTACCAATGCAAAAAGCGGCAGCGTAAAAAAGAGCGTTTGGGGTATTGAATGTAAGAGGTTATTAATAAGTGCGGTAAGTGTTTTATTTTTATCGTATCCATATTTTTCCTGAATTTTAAAATCTCTCTCTACGATTAGTCTTTTTAAGCCAGATTCCTTTGTTAACCCAAGTTTCTTTAATGAATCATATTGCTTTTTATCTCTGTAAGCATTATCGCTGACGAACGTAAAGTTCTTGGGCTTTTTATTCTTTATTTCCAATTTACGTAGAGAATCTATTCCTACATTATTTAAAACGCCGTCTACTTTATCTGGATTTTTTTTTGAAAGTTCTGTTTTTTTATCTTCTCCAATTTTGAATTTCTCCTCATCTACAATAAATGTAAAAAATATTAAAAAGAAAATAAAAGAGGTAAATACATAAAACCTAACCGGGTTTAAATATGCCATTCTTCTGCCTGCCACATATTCACCTGTTAGAAAACCAGGCTTTGTAAATACGTATTTTACAGAGCTGAAAAACTTTCCATCAAAGTGGGTAATATCATTAAAAAAATGAACGATAAGGTGCCAGGTCGATTCCTGCGGTTCAAGATTTTCCTGTCCGCAAACGGAGCAATACCTGCCTTTAACGACTGCATTACAATTCAGGCAATTTTGTTCTATCCTTTGCTTTAGATGACTCACAGCATAATTTTGTTAAAAATAATAAACTTTATCTTCATCTTGTGAACAAACAAATGAAAGGATTGTATTTTTACTTTTATAAATGAAAAAATTAATGTTGAAAAAAATATTCGCCGGTATTTTTACCTTGTTCTTCTCTTATTGTGTCAATGCACAATACTATTATAAAGATATTATAAGCAATACACAGGTTGTGGCCGATATGAAATCTTACAAAGAAAATAAAGTCAAAAAGATTACTTTAAAAAGCTTTGAGGATGATGGGGCTGAAAGCCGGGGCTTTTATTGTGAAAAGAAAATTAACAGAGATTATACGCAGGCTGATTTGTATACAAGAGCAGATATTTCTGCTGCTTCTCTTTTTACATCCACATTTGATAAAGCTGGCAAACTCCTCAACACTTACGACAGTTCACTATTATCAGTTACGCAAATTGTGTACACGTATAACGATAAAAGTCAAATTGGTACTATCACATCCATGATAAGATCTAAAGATGATGATTTTGAAAACAGCATAAAGGAACAGCATTTGTATGAATACGAAAATGGCAAACCGGTAAAAATGGTAAGGGTAAAGAATGGCCGTGATACAACAAATATACTTTTAGCTGCCGATGATAATGGTAACATTGCTATTGAAAAGGACACGAAAAACGGTACAAAATTTTACTATTATTATGATGCTAAAAACAGGCTTACAGATATTGTACAGGAAAATGAATACAGCCAAAATGCCAAACCAAATTATGTTTTTGAATACAATAATGCCGGGCTTATCACACAAATGACCGCATTAGAGGAGGGTAGTAAAAGTTATTTCGTGTGGAAATATAATTACGAAAATGGTTTGCGTACAAAAGAGCGTTGCTTTACAGATGAGCGAAAATTGATGGGAAGCATAGAATACGAATACAAGTAAAAATAGGGACGATAGACCATAAACAACGGACCACGGGTAATTATTACAGAAAAGCAGTGTTCTATTTCTCCACTCACAATTACCAAATTAGCTCAAATACTTAATAAGTAAAATAACAACGCCATAAACGACTGTAGTTACGAATAACCCCTTGCCAGTTTCATCTTTTCGGTTATTTACATACATAGTAAAAAAGAAGGCGTTCATCATTAATGATACAGACAAACCCGCAGTCATTATGCCGTGCCCCGGTTGCGTATAAATAAATTGCAATACTTCCTTAAAGCTTAGCATTCCAAATTTATAAAATTTTAAAAGCAGCAAACCCACTATCGGTGCAACTATTCCCAAAATACAGCCGAAAATAAAATTATCTTTTTTAAACATTTCTTAGAATAGTTTGCTTTTTTCTAATTGAGCTTTCAATTTATAATTGGTAAGATCAAACTGAACCGGCACAACACTTACGTAGTTGTTTTTTAGTGCCCACACATCAGTATCTTTCGATTTATCAAAGTTTTTAAACTCACCGGTGAGCCAATAATATTTCTTTTTGTGCGGATCTAAACGCTCTGCAAATTCTTCTTCATATTTTGCATAAGCTTGTTTGCAAATTTTAATTCCTTTTATCGATTTCATATCACCACCGGGAATATTTACATTGAGTAAAAGGTGCTTGTCTATTTTTTTCTTCATCACGCCTTGTACAATCTTAGCCACAATTTGTTTTGCTGCAGAAAGATCGGCCTCATAACTGTAATCCATCATAGAAAAACCAATACTTGGTATACCTTCTATACTTGCTTCCATGGCAGCAGACATTGTGCCGCTGTATAATACATTGATAGAATGATTTGCGCCATGGTTTATGCCGCTCAAACAAATGTCGGGTTTGCGGTGCAGAATCTTATCAACTGCAAGCTTTACACAATCAACAGGCGTTCCGCTGGTGGTCCAACTCTCTATGCCTTCAAACATATCAAGCTTGCGCATACGTAGTGGAAAACCAATTGTGATCGCATGGCCCATTCCGCTTTGCGGCTTATCGGGCGCTACAACTACTACACGACCAAAATCTTTTACTGCTTCCACCAAGGCACGAATACCTGGGGAAGTAATATCATCATCGTTCGTAATTAAGATAATAGGCTTTTCCTTTACTTTTTTTTCTGTGACTTTCTTTGCTATTGCTTTCTTAACCATTGCTAATTTTTCTATTTTTTCTCGCTTCTATAAAACTGCCTATGAATGCTGTTAATGCTACTGCGTTGCTTATAACACAAATAAGGAAAACATATTTTTTTGCTACCCAATCTTCCACCTTTACAAAACGAGAAATACATATTACCAACAACAACAGTGTCAGCACAACTGCAATGTGCGAAATAATTTTATTTTGTTTTGATACTCCTTTCTGAAAAACCAAAAATAACAATCCAAACGCTGTAGGAATAAGCGCTGTAGGGGCACGAGTACCTTCTGGAGTAAGGATTACAAAATATGCATAAAGACCTGCTGCGATTAATACTATTGCATTTAAAAGATTTGCTGATGCTGCTTTCATTTTTTTTATTTTTATTTGTTCGCAAAGATAAATGTAAATGGTAAATAAGCGTGGGGGAATGTTTGTTATGGACACCCAGCTCAACTTATCTGTGTTAATTCATTTTAATTTGAGGCTGTATTAAATTAGTTTTGAGTACATCAATATTTAAAACTAATTTTCGTTGCTAAACCTAGCAATTATGAAAGAACAAAAGTTTGAAAACCACTCGCAAATAATACCCGCTTACCATTACGGCTTGTTGGGTGGTATTTTAGTATTAATTATATTTTCTGCTATAAGCCTTTGTCGCCATTACAGTGCAGGCTTTGGTTTAATACTGCCATCTTTGGCATTGCTTGGTAGTGTATTGTTGCTGGCTGTTGCGTTTGTTGCAAGAGTTTGTGCCCTAAAAGCGCAGGACAGAGCAATTCGTGCAGAAGAAAACCTTCGTTACTTTGCTATTACAGGTAAATTGCTAGACAGTAAATTGAGATTGGGACAAATTATAGCGCTCCGTTTTGCACCAAACGATGAGTTTGTAAATCTTGCACATTTAGCAGTCGAAAAAAACCTGTCTTCTAAAGAAATAAAACAAGCTATAAAAAACTGGAAGGGAGATTATTACAGGGTTTAAGTAATTATATGTGAAACACAAAATGTGAAATACAAGATACGCTGAAAAATTAAAAGTATTCTTTCAATTTTTCTTCTAAGTCTGCAGGCATTTTTGTGCGTGTCATAGTAGTTGCTTCCATAAAATAAAGAATAACGTTTCCGGCATTAAGCAGTTTGTCTTCTTCATTAAAAATTTCGAAATAAAAATTGATTGCATGCCCTGTGGGTAACTCCCGCAAGGTTGTTTTTACAGTAATGAGGTCATCGTATTTTGCAGGGCGTAAAAATTTGCTGTTCATTTCTACAACCGGCATTATGATGCCCATGCCTTCTATATCTTTATAAGTATAGCCAAGTTGCCTGATGGCCTCAGCTCTGCCTATTTCATAAAACTGTGCGTAGTTGCCATAGTACACAACGCCCATCTGGTCAGTAAGGGCATAGTGCATTCGTATTTGTGTTTCAGTAATAAACAAGGGTATTTTTTTTAAGTTATTGTTAGTTGTTTTCTGTTACAAATTTTCGCAACATGTTTAAAGCATTTAATGCAGTGAGTCGTATGTTTCTTTCTCTGTCAAACCGAAAAGAAAATTTTTGTGTAATTAAATTATCATTGCTGCCAACGCATACCCACACTGTTCCCACAGGTTTGTTTTCTACAGCACCACCTGGCCCCATAATACCTGAAACCGCGATTGTATAATCTGTACCAAGATTTTTTAATGCACCCTTTGCCATTTCTATAACGACCTCCTCACTTACCGCACCATTTTTTTGTAGCGTTTCATCTTTCACGCCTAGCAAGTCCTGCTTTACTTTGTTTGAGTAACTTACTACAGAGCCCGCAAAAAAGGCAGATGAACCTGGCATGGCAGTAATAAGTTGTGCAATATAGCCACCTGTACAACTTTCAGCAGTGCTCATTGTTTTACCTTTTTGTACCAACAATTTGCCGAGTGTTTTTTCTATACTTTCATCTACATTGGTAACCAAAAATTCACTTATGAGTTGCTGCAATGTGATAAAATGTGCATCAAGAATTTCGTCAATTTTATCGGCATCATCTCCGGCAGATGAAAGCCTAAGCCGCACCATACCATAACTTGGCAGGTAAGCAAGTTTTATATTTGCAGGTAAATTTTCTTCAAAATGCTGTATTAAATCTGCAAGCGTGCTTTCGCCAACACCCGCTGTGAGCAATGTGCGATGGCTTATATGCGAAGCCTTAAACTGTTGCTTTAAAAAAGGAATAACATCGTCGGTTATCATGGCCATCATTTCAAATGGCACACCCGGCATACTCACAAAAAATTTTTCCGAATTGTTTACGTTTTGTTTAAACAACATGCCAGGCGCCGTTCCTTTTTTATTTTGAATAACAGTGCAAACATCCGGTACTTCGCCCTGTTTTCGGTTTCTGTCAGTAAAGGGGCGTTTAAAAACATTTTCAAAAAGGTGCTGCACATTTGCAAGGGCAGCCTCATCTACAATCATTTCACCGCCAAAATATTCGCAGAGCAAAGGTTTTGTTATATCGTCTGCTGTGGGGCCTAAACCTCCGGTTATTAGAATTATATCTGCATGGTTTTTTTCTTCATCAAGTGCGGCCCTTATTGCTTTATAATCGTCACCCACAGCCACTCGGCGAGTTACAGCAAAGCCGGCAAGGTTCAATTGTTGGGCAATAAAAGCACTGTTGGTATCTATTACCTGCCCAATTAAAAGCTCATCGCCTATTGTGATGATTGATGCATTGGTCATTTAAAATATTTGCTGCAAAATTAAGGTTGTTGGTTTAAACGATAAGGCATAAAAAAACCGAAGAAAATGATCTTCGGTTTTTTTCAATGTTTTATAAATTATGCAGGAATCAAAACGTGATCTACCACATGTATTACTCCATTACTTTGGTAAACGTTTGCTGTTGTTACAACTGCAGTGCCACCATTTTCATCTTTTACTAAGATAGAATCTCCCTGTCTTGTAAGCATTAATTTATGACCGGATACTGTTGTTAGTGTGGCGGTACCGTTACCGTCTTTTATCATTTTTATTAAATCTGAACCATTCATTTTACCTGCAACGACATGTGGTGTAAGTATTTTCGTGAGCGTTATTTTATTGTAAGGTTTCACCAATAAATCTACAGAGCCTGCAGGCAATAGATTAAAGGCTGCGTTTGTTGGTGCAAAAACAGTAAATGGACCTGCTCCCTGTAAAGTTTCTATAAGATCCGCAGCTTTTACGGCTGCCACTAATGTTGTATGCTCACTAGAGTTCATTGCATTTTCTACAATGTTTTTGGAGGGCATCATTTCTGCACCGCCTACCATTACCGGTGTTGACGAATCACCCATCATGCTCGAAGAAGAGCAACTGCTAAATATTATTGCAGCCATTATTAAAACTGCCATTGAAATAGATTTCATAAGATTTGTATTTAATGTTTATTAGAAAAAATTACTTTTTATTATGTGCACCTAAGGGCAAAAAAGATGCCCGGCATTTATAGCTGGGCATTCTGTGTTTAAAGAAACTTATCAAAACGCTGTTTGGGGAAATTATTGGTTGATGTGTAGTTTTATAACCCCTAAAGCGCTTTCATGTTGTGAGGTAGGGGTTGAAAAAAGATATAATGCCTCAAAGGCTGCGGGATAGCAGTGGCTATCCTTTTTATGATCCGCCTTTGGCGGAATAAAAAGATAGCAACGAATAGCCCGAACAACTGTTGAAAAAAGCTGCTATGATGACTGCCCCAAAACAATCATAATTCATCATTCAAAAATTACCATTCCCTATTTCACCCGCTGCATATCCAGATCCTGAAAATCGAAACTAAAATCAGTTAACGGCGAAATGGATTCCATTTTAAAACCACTGGCTTTTCCGTTTCTATCCATATTAAATAAAACATAAGCATCCGCATCAAAACTTCTGTCTGTCCACTTTACAATAAAGGTATTGGCTTTGTATGGTGTTACGTATCCATTAAGCCTCGGCGATTTTACAGATGCAAACCACAACCCACCGTTTTTAGCAGTTATAGTTACATTGCCAAACCACTTATCGTTGTAGGTGCCGGTAAATAAGCTGTCAATGACTTTTACTGAACCCATTTTCTGATGCGCTGCTACATCCGCTGCAATTTGGTCGGTGATTTTTTTTGCGGCTGCATTGCCTCCTGCCACTCTATCGCTGTAAGTTTTTACCCAACCTCGGTTTGGATAACCGAGATAACTGTCTTTAATTGTATTTGTAATGGCGCTAAAAGCTGCACCCGATTGTTGGTTTGTAAGCACAATAATACCAAGTTTAAGTTCGGGTAACAGCGTTATTTGTGTTACTGTTCCGGCCAGCCCACCTGTGTGGGTTACTTGTTTGTATCCTTTTACATCGCTTAAAAACCAACCCAAGCCGTAAGAAGAAAAATGTGTGTTGTAAGGGCCGCCCTGTGGCTGTTGTATAATAGTTTGCGGGCTCCACATTTCATCGTGCACAGCCTTGCTGAAAAGTTGTTTGCCATCGCCATATCTACCGCCGTTCATTTGTAAAATGATCCATTTAGATAGGTCTGTAAGATTACTCACAATACCTCCGGCTGCATTTGCAACCGGGTTCCAATCATGCGGGATCATGATAACTTTTCCATCGGCGGGTGCATGGGCATCTATAATATTTGGGTTGTTTGTTACTCTGTTGTAAGACGTTTTAGTGGTAGTAAAACCTATTGGTTTCATAATGCGCTGCTCCACAAATTCTTCCCAGCTCATGCCACTTATTTTGGCAATTACTTCGCCTGCTACTATATATAAATTGTTGTCGTAATCATATTTTGTTCGAAATTCCGATACAGGTTTTAGGTAACGTAAATTGTAGATCATTTCTGCCCTTGTAAAATTTCCACCATCTGGAAAAAACATTAAGTCGCCGCTGCCAAGCCCAAGCCCACTGCGGTGTGTAAGTAAATCTCTCACAGTAAACGCATCGGTTACGTAAGGGTCATACATTTTAAATTCAGGTATGTAATCACGCACTTTATCGTCCCATTTCAACTTACCTTCATCAACCAACATACCTAATGCTGCACTTGTAAATGCTTTGCTGTTTGATGCTATGCCAAACAACGTATTTTCATCTACCGGTAAATTGTTTACAAGGCTTCGAACCCCATAACCTTTTGAGTGGACTACTTTACCATCTTTTACAATGGCTACAGCAATACCCGGTACATCAAAAGTTTTTAAGGTAACATTTACAAGTGAGTCAATAGATTTTTCAGGCAATTGTGCATGCGCAGAAATAAATATTGAATAAGCTGATAATAGTAATAAAAATTTTTTCATGATTGGTAAATTGAAAAATAAAAGTAGGTGAATTTTTTTTTGAAAAAATAATTGGTTGTTGGGTGGAATTTAAACAGCACATTAAGAAAAACAATTTCTGCTTTTGTGTTTATAGCAAAGCGTGAAAAAAAATAAATAAAATAAATTTTGGTAAACTAAATATATTAGTATATTTGTGCTAATCAAATTAGCCATCATGTCACAGGCAGGATTAAACTTAAAATATCTTCGTAAACTACGAGGATGGACACAGGAAGAGTTTGCAAACAAGCTCGGAATAAAGCGCTCGTTAATTGGCGCATACGAAGAAGAGCGTGCAGACCCGAGATTAGATGTACTTGAAATTATTGCAGAAATTTTTAAACTAAGTCTTGATGAGCTTTTTTTGAAAGATCTAAGCAATGAAAGTGGAAGTTACCTCATGAAAAGGCGTAAGCAAAAAATGATGACGGAGGAAAGAAACGTTATTCATTTTGTGCCCGTAAAAGCAGCGGCAGGTTACCTTGCAGGTTATGCTGATGCAGAATTTATAGATGAGTTAAATACATTTACACTGCCAATGATGGCGGGTGGTAATTTTCGTGCATTCGAAATTATTGGTGACAGTATGTTGCCTACACCAAGTGGTAGTATTATTGTTGGTGAAAAAACCGAAAGCCTTGACGATGCAAAAAACAATGCTGCATATATAGTGGTAAGTCGCAATGAAGGAATTGTTTATAAGCGTCTTGTTCGTAATGCTAAAAACAAGAACAAAATAACGCTTGTGAGCGATAACCCGTCTTACCAACCTTACCAGGTAAATGCAGAAGATATTGTAGAGCTTTGGAGTGCACAGGTTGTGATAGGAAAAGTGGCAGCACAGCAACGATGGGATGTAAATTCACTAGCAAATCTTGTAAACAATCTGCAGGACCAGGTAAGTACATTGAAGAAGAAAATGAATTAGGTAGGAGACAGAAGATATTAGACATAAGACGCAAGGCGAAGGATATAGAGAGGGGATTAAATTTTTATTTTAACTTTATTAGATACATCAATTAAACAAATACATCCACTAAAAAAAACAGTTATGGTAAAACTACAGATCGTTGGTAATCTTGGTAAAGATTGCATCGTAAAAGAAGTAAACGGAAAAAATGTAATTAATTTTAGCGTTGCACACACAGAGCGTTTTAAAGATGCGCAGGGCAACCAAAAAGAAAAAACAACCTGGGTTGAGTGTGCTTACTGGACAGACAGAACAGCTATTTCTCCCTACTTATTAAAAGGGCAAATGGTTTATGCAGAAGGCGCACCTGAAGCAGAGGGATATACAAACAAAGATGGAAACGTAGCTGCAACTTTACGCATGAGGGTGCAAAACATACAGTTACTTGGAGGTAAGAATGAAAACCAAGGTGGGCAACCACAACAAAATGGTTATGCAAGTTCTAGCGCAGGTAATGTAAGCAATGCAGGTAACACACCCCCACCAACAGTGCGCACACCGCAACCTGCAGCAGATATGCCGCTGGACGATGATCTACCTTTTTAATGAAACAGACTTTCAAAATAACAGCTCCCTTTTTGGGAGCTTTTTTTATAATTATTTTTTACTCAGAGTCGATTGAACGCTCGAAAAAGACCATCTTTTTATAGAATAAATTTTTGTTATTCTAAGCTGTCAGTTAAAAAAATTGTTGGCTAGCATTCCTAACCTAATTTAAATAAATACGATCCCCATTCACATTTGTTGCTTGGTATTTTTATGAAATGAACAAGTAGTCATTAAATCTTTTTATATTGTTGACGTATAATTTAAGAAGGAAATCTATGAAACTTACAAACGCTTTAATACTGTCCTTATTCTTAACAGGTTCTGTATTTTGTAATGCTCAAACTAATTACGCAAAATTGGTAAATCCATTTATTGGAACGGGTGGGCATGGTCATACTTATCCTGGTGCAACTGCGCCGCATGGTATGGTGCAGTTAAGTCCAGACACAAGGCTCGAAGGTTGGGATGGGTGCGGTGGTTACCATTACGATGACAATTATATCTATGGATTTTCGCACATGCATTTAAGTGGGACAGGTATTCCTGATTACTGCGATATTTTACTAATGCCCATGGCAGGCAACCCATCGCCGGATAATAAAATGTACGGATCTACTTTCTCTCATAAAAATGAAAAAGCATCTGCAGGGTATTACAGTGTTTTGTTAGATAAAGGAAATATACAAGCAACATTTACTACGACCGAAAGAGTAGGTTTTCACCATTACACTTTTTCAAATTCAAATGATAATACAATCATTCTAGATTTAAAACACAGGGATGAAGTGCTGGAGTCTTCTTTAAAAATAGAAGATAGTGTTACAGTAAGCGGTATGCGCAGAAGCAAAAGCTGGGCTGAAAATCAATACATATTTTTTGTGATGAAGTTTTCCAAACCAATCAAAAACTTCGGTGTTTGGAAAGATGATAAATTGGAAAATAAAATAATGGGCGATACTCTTTCATCAAAAAATATCAAAGCCTTTTTTCAATTTGATTTAACAGCCGATAAAAATATTTATGTAAAAGTGGCACTCTCGCCCACAAGTGTAGATGGTGCAAAGAAAAACCTTGCAGTAGAATTGCCGGACTGGGATTTTGATAAAACGGTTGTAGATGCAGAAAAAAAATGGAATAATGAATTGGGTAAAATAGAAGTAGCAGGTGATGAGGAGAAGAAAAAAATATTTTATACTGCCCTGTATCACACAGCAGTAGTGCCTTGTGTAAATATGGATGTAGATGGAACGTATAGAGGCAAAGACAATAACATTCATAAAGCAGAAGGGTTTACCTACTATTCTGTTTTTAGTTTGTGGGATACCTACCGTGGCGCACATCCGCTTTATACAATCATTGACAGAGCAAGAACGTTGGATTATATAAAAACATTTTTGGCTCAATATAAAGAAGGTGGAAGGTTGCCCGTGTGGGAATTGGCAAGCAACGAAACGGAATGTATGATTGGCTACCACAGCATTCCTGTAATTGTAGATGCATACATGAAAGGCATTACAGACTTTGACACGATACTAGCATTGGAGGCAATGTTACAAAGCGCCAACATGGATCATTTTGGATTGGCGGCTTACAAAACAAAGGGATTAATTGAAAGCGATGATGAGCAGGAAAGTGTCAGCCGTACGCTAGAATATGCATACGATGATTGGTGCATCGCCATATTTGCAAAAGCCATTGGCAACCAAAATGTGTATGATGAATTTATGCAGCGGGCACAGTATTATAAAAATGTACTAGATTCTAAAACGGGTTTTATGCGCCCACGCAAAAACGGCGATTGGCTCAGTCCTTTTGACCCAAAAGAAGTAAACAACAATTACACCGAAGCTAATGCATGGCAATATAGTTTTTACATGCCGCAGGATATTGGTGGGTATTTAGAAATGACCGGTGGCCCTGATACATTGGAAAAAAAGCTGGATGCATTGTTTAGCACTACTACAAAAACTACCGGCAGAGAACAAAGTGATATTACAGGATTGATTGGCCAATACGCACATGGCAATGAGCCAAGCCACCATATTGCCTACCTCTACAATTACACAAATGCTCCATGGAAAACACAAAAAATTGTTCACCAAATACAAACAGAATTTTATAAAAACACCCCTGACGGATTAATAGGAAATGAAGACTGCGGACAAATGAGTGCTTGGTATGTGCTGAGTGCAATGGGGTTTTATCAGATTACGCCGGGAAGTAATTATTATGATTTGGGTACACCTGCATTTTCAAAAATTGTAATTCGCAAGGAAAACAATTCAGATTTTAAAATTGATGCAGTTGATTTACGCAACAAAAATTTTTACACAGATAATTATAAATTACTGCAATTAAATACTGATACTTTTTTTATTACTCAAACACTAGGAAGTAAAGATTTAATAGATAAGGGACATCTAATTTTTGAAATGAGTGATTTGAATCAAGATAAAGCAGGACGCAGAACCGGTACGAGAAGATCAACCAAAAAAAATCCCCTTACTTTAAATCCAATCATCGAAGGCGGTACTACATCCTTCCAAAAAACTAAAACAGTTCCAATAACTTCTTCCGAAAAAGATGTGACTATTTACTTTACAACAGATGGAACTGAGCCAACAAATAGTTCTACAAAATATACCAAGCGCCTTGTTGTAAATAAATCACAAATTGTAAAAGCGATAGCGTACAATACTGTGGGGAAAAAGAGTTTTGTAACAACAGCTATTTATAAAAAAATGGCGCATGACTGGGCAGTAAAATTAAATGCCAACTACGAACAAATGTATGATGGTGGTGGTGCATTGGGGCTTATAGATGGCATACGTGGCGAAACAAACTGGCGCAAAGGAAACTGGCAGGGTTACCAAAAAACGGATATGGATGTTACCATCGATCTAAAAAAAGTGACTAGTATTTCAAGGTTGACCGCAGGATTTTTACAGGATACCCGTGCATGGATTGTATTACCGAAGCAAATGATAGTCCAAGTTTCAAGCGATGGAGTTAATTACGATACAGTATCAGATACCAATAATTTTTTACCAATAGAAGATCTTGCATCACAAGTAAAAAATGTAACGGCAACATTTGCTCCCATCAAAACGAGGTACGTCCGCATAAAAGCAATGCAATACGGCAAGCTACCATCATGGCACGAAAGCCCGGGTGGTGATACGCATTTGTTTGTGGATGAAATTGAAATAAAGTAGTCATACTACAAAACCTGCACAATTAAAAATTTTAAATAGTGTGTATTTTCCTGTCCGCTGATGATAGGATGATCTGCAGATTGAGCATTAAAAACTACCTGGCGTACCCGGCGCTTTGCATCTTTTGCTGCCATTAAAATAATATCGTAAAACAATTGTGGTTGTACCAAATTAGTACAGCTAGATGTTACCAAAAAGCCGCCCGGTTTTACCAACTTTATCCCACGTAAGTTTATTTCTTTATAACCTGCAATGGCTTTATCAATACTGCTTCTGCTTTTGGCAAACGAAGGCGGGTCAAGCATTACAACATCCCATCGTTTTTCTTCTTTGCTCATGGTTTTAAGCACATCAAAGGCATTTACACATTCAAACGTACAAACGTTTTCAAGCCCATTTAATGCAGCATTTTTATTGCACATATCTATTGCACCCTGCGAAATATCCAGCCCTAAAACTGATTTTGCACCAAAATGTGCAGCACTTATTTCAAACGAACCTGTGTAACAAAATGCGCCAAGAACGTCCGCATTTTTTACAATATGCCTAATGGCAAAACGGTTGTCCTGCTGATCTAAAAAATAACCGGTTTTTTGTCCGTTGGCAATATCAATATGCATTTTAATTCCATTGGTACTGTCGTCAAAACTTTTTTCGGTAATAACAATATTGGTTTCAAATTCATATGATAAAAAACCTTTGTGCTGTTCCATCCCTTCCAATTCTCTTACAGGTACATCGTTTCGTTCGTAAATACCTTTTGGTGAAAAGAGCTTGTTCAACGCATTTACAATAGCCGGTTTCCAAACATCTATGCCGAGCGCTAAAGTTTGTATTACAAAATAATCATTAAACTTATCTATAATTAATTGTGGTATATCATCGGCTTCTCCAAAAATTAATCGGCAGTTTTCTACATACCCAATTTTTTGACGATACTCCCACGCCGCTTTAATTTTTTTGTAAAAAAAATCTTCATTGATGATTTCGTTTTTATCTCTCGTTAGCAACCTAACACATATTTGCGATTGAGGGTTGTAATAACCTTTACCAATAAATATTTTATCGAAAGTATAAACATCCACGATTTCGCCAGGTGCGGCATTTGTATCTTTTTCTTTAGCGGTATTTACTTCATTTGCAAAAATCCACGGGTGACCACTTTCTACTCGTCTGCTTATATTCTTTTTAAGTACAATGCTCTTCATGCAGTAAAATTAATGTTTTGAAGTTACTTCGCTTCATTGGTCTCTTTTTAAAGGTCAATACTTAGAAAACTAAACTTAATAAAAATGCCCCGAAAATTTATCCGGGGCATTTTTATTTATAAATATATTATTTAATCCTTCTTCGGTGTTCCGTTATCAAGTTTACTGTGGTATCTGCTGTAACCAAAATAAATTACAAACCCAATTGCTAACCATCCAAGTAACCTTAACCAGTTAGTCCATCCAAGACCATAGATCATAGCGGCACAAACGATGATACCTAATATAGGAACGACAGGCACCCATGGTGTTTTAAACTGGCGTGGAAGATCAGGATCGGTTTTACGTAGGATAATCACTGCAACACACACCAGCATAAAGGCAAATAAAGTTCCAATACTTGTCATATCACCAACGATATCGCCTGGTACAAGGGCTGCGAAAAGACCCACGATAACAAGAATAAATAAGTTTGCTTTGTAAGGTGTTTGATATTTTGGGTGTAAATCGCTGAATACTTTTGGTAACATTCCATCTTTGCTCATACTGTAAAATACACGGCTCTGGCCCAATAACATTACCAATATTACTGATGAAAAACCTGCAAGAATGGCAACTGTTACCAATTTGCCCAACCAACCGTAACCCGGCATAAATTTGTTTATCGCAGCTACTACAGATGCTTCACCACCTTCTGTACGGAAGAAATTAACATCGCCCAAGCCAGTTAGTACATGTGCAAATAAAATGTACAAAACCGTACAAACTGCCAATGAACCAAGTATACCAATTGGCATCGCTACTTTTGGATTTTTGGTTTCCTGTGCTGCAGTACTAACCGCATCAAAACCGATAAAGGCAAAAAATACAGTACCAGCTGCTCCAAGTATTCCCATTATGCCACCAAAAGCATGGGTTACTCCTGCATTATCTTTAAATGTAGATGGTTCAGGAATATAAGGAACATGGTTGGCTGGATTAATAAAGCCCCAACCAAATATGATGATTAAAACAACGATAGCAACTTTCGCAATAACGATAATTCCGTTTACAAAAGCCGATTCCTGTGTGCCTTTTATTAGTAACAAGCTTAAAAGAGATACAATACCAAAAGCAGGAAGGTTTACAATTCCATGGTGTATCACCCCTGCAGCATCTGGAATAGAATGTTGAAATGGCGAATGGCACCATTCATAAGCAATGGCTTTCATGTGCAGTACATTCACCAATAAATTATTTAAATACTCGCTCCACGCAATACCTACTGTTGCTGCACCTACTGCATATTCAAGTACTAAATCCCAACCAATAATCCATGCCATTAATTCTCCCATGGTGGCATATGTATAAGTATATGCACTACCCGAAATTGGGATTGATGAAGAAAGTTCAGCATAGCATAACCCAGCAAGCGCACAACCAATTGCCGCTACAATAAAGCCTATAGTTACAGACGGTCCCGCGCTTTGAGCAGCTGCGGCAGCCGTTCTTACAAAAAGTCCTGCACCAATAATTGCACCTATTCCTAACGCAACCAATGCTCCTGCACTCAATGTTTTCTTCAATCCTTTTTCAGAATCTGCAGCTTCTGCCAGCAGAGCACTCATTGGTTTTTTTACAAATAAACTCATATAGTTCTTCAGTTTTGTTGATAATAAACGTGAAAATTAAGCAATAAATCTTTAAAATGTATCGGTATATATAATTTTGATTTTCGATTGCTTATGAGGAAGTAAATTTTAGATACCTAAAACTGTTTTCTCTCGGCCTAATTTGGTTTTTAATTTAAACCTGACGCTTCAGAAAATTTTGTAAATGAAGAAACTATTACAACAAGCATTAAATACTATATTGCAAATTATAACTTTAGCATATGGAAATAAAAGGCGCCAAGCGCAGTAAACTTACTTTATACATTGGTATTGGCTTGGTATTAGGAATCATTGCAGGTTTTCTGTTAAATACCTATTATGTAGGAAACGAAAATAAAAGCATTGCTAATGCAGAAGTGCAACAAAAATATTTGCACGATAAAATGAAGGGTTTCGAAACGGCAAATGATACCGTTACTTTTCAAAAACTTGTCGCACAGAAAAAAACTGTTGAAACATTAAAAAAAGCTGCAGAAAAAAATATTACAGCAGATGAAAAGGGAGAGGTGAGTTTTCAGAATCTTACCCTGTTCTCCGATTCAGTAAAAAATATTAATGTACGAATTGCAGCATTGCTCGATACTAATAATGTACAGTACAAATCATTGGCAAAACAGTCGCTTCTTTTATCCGCCCAAAAAAGTGAGATTACAAAGGCCCGTGACAAAAAATTAGATTGGTTTACCATACTTGCAGACATATTTCTACGCCTTATAAAAATGATCGTTGCTCCACTGGTCTTTACCACACTTGTAGTGGGTGTTGCAAAATTGGGAGATATAAGTGCCGTAGGACGAATTGGTGGTAAAACATTGCTTTGGTTTATATCTGCATCGCTCATGAGTTTATTATTAGGACTTGTACTGGTTAATATTTTCAAACCGGGTATTGCGATGCATTTGGCGCTGCCAGATGTGGCCGCAAGTTCCGGTGTAGATAAAGCTGCGCTAAGTGTAAAGGAATTTTTCTACCATGTTTTTCCGGCAAGCGCGGTTGATGCCATGGCAAAGAATGAAATTTTGCAAATTGTTGTTTTTGCACTTTTCTTTGGGGTTGCTGCAGCGGCACTTGGCGACATTGCTGCGCCGGTCGTAAGAGCTTTAGATGCGATGGCACACATCATTTTAAAAGTGACCGGTTATGTGATGAAGTTTGCACCCTTTGCGGTTTTTGGCGCAATGGCAGCTATTATTGCGAAACAGGGTTTGGGTATATTAAAAACATATTCCATTTTTATTGGAGAATTTTATTTTGGTCTTGCACTGTTATGGGTTGTTTTAATTTTGGCAGGAGCTGCATTTATTGGCAAAAGAGTTTTTACGTTAATAAAAAGAATTAAAGAACCCGCCCTCATTGCATTTAGCACAGCAAGCAGCGAAGCCGCATTCCCAAAGACCATGCTGGAGTTGGAAAGGTTTGGTTGTAAAGATAAAATTGTAAGTTTTGTACTACCGCTCGGATATTCTTTTAATTTAGATGGAAGCATGATGTACATGACTTTCGCATCTTTATTTATAGCACAGAGTTATGGTATTCACTTAGATATTGCTACGCAAATAAGCATGCTGCTGGTGCTGATGCTTACAAGTAAGGGCATTGCGGGCGTTCCCCGAGCATCGCTTGTAGTTATTGCGGGAACGCTGGCTACATTTAATATTCCCGAAGCTGGGCTTGCGCTCTTGCTCGGAATAGATCCTTTATTAGATATGGGTAGAAGTGCCACGAATGTTGTAGGCAACAGTATCGCAACTGCGGTTGTTAGTAAAATGGAGGGTGAATTAAAAGATTCAGAATAGAAGAATTTAAGTTCTTAAAGAAATAAGATAATGAAAAAAATTACATTAATAATCTTGTGTTTTTGCTTTTTTCAACTTGCAAAAAGCCAAGACAGTGTTACCATAAAATTTAAGAACCAGTACAAAGCCGAAGCAAAAAATATTACTGTTTCATTTGCAGGTGTTAACTATGTAGCCAATGATAAAGCGACAGTAATATTACCAAATATTACGACAAACTCTATTGTAATTGAAGGGAAAGATTATGCTAATGCTTCATTTAAAATTGCTGATGCTGATAAGGATGGTATCATTACTTTAAACAAAAAGTTTACCTGGAAAGATTTACTAACGCCCATGTTCTACATCATATTTGGCGGAATATGGTTTGTAGTATTTGTGATTTTTGCGGAAACCGGCTTGTTTGCAGGATTCTTTTTGCCAGGCGATTCTTTGTTATTTGTAGCAGGTATTTATAGTTTCGATCTTGTAAACAGTGGGTTAGGGTTTAATGGTGGCCCTTTTATTAATTTACTTGTTCTTGGCGTAATTATTTCCATAGCAGGCATACTTGGTAACTTCGTAGGCTATTGGTTTGGACGTAAAAGCGGTCCCTTTCTTTTTGAACGAAAAGACACTTTTTTCTTCAGAAAAAAATATTTATTTCAGGCAAAAGATTTTTACGATAAACATGGTGGCGGTGCAATAGTAATGGCAAGATTTTTACCTATTGTAAGAACATTTGCGCCTATAGTTGCTGGCATTGTAGGTATGGAAAAGAAAAAGTTTACTTACTATAACATCCTAGGTTGTATTGCCTGGGTCTTTGTCATGTTGTTTGCAGGGCATTACCTGCAAGAACTTTTTTTAAAACAATTTGGTTTTGATTTAAGGGAACATCTTGAAGTTATTGTTATTGGGATCGTACTTATTACAACCGCACCGGTAATACTAAAAATTATTTTTGGGAAATCTTCAGCAAAAAAATAAATTATTTAACTGAAAGTTTTATGCAAAAAACTCCCTCTGCCTCCATATTTAATATTGCGGTACTCGTAGCTGCCCTAGGTTATTTTGTAGATATCTACGACTTATTGTTATTTAATATAGTAAGGGTAGATAGCCTTACAGATTTAGGTTTAAATGCAGCACAAATAAAGTCAGAAGGGGAATTCATCATCAGCATTCAAATGATAGGCTTACTGATTGGAGGAATTTTTTGGGGTATGCTGGGCGATAAAAAAGGTAGGCTGAGTGTGTTATTTGGCTCCATCATTTTGTACAGCGTTGCCAATATTGTAAATGGATTTGTACAAACACCAAACCAATATGCGCTCGTTCGTTTTGTAGCAGGGCTTGGGCTTGCAGGGGAGTTGGGTGCAGGTATAACGCTTGTGAGTGAGCTTGTGTCAAAAGAAAAACGAGGATTGAGTACTTCGCTTGTAGCCGGTATAGGGCTTACCGGTGCAGTTGCAGCATATTTTATTTCACTTTATTTTGAATGGCGCACTTGTTATTTTATTGGTGGGGGATTAGGGTTTTGTCTTTTGCTGTTGCGCATTTCTGTTTTTGAAAGTGATATGTACAAAAAAGTAAAAGAGGGCGTTGTTGTCAAAGGAAATTTCCTGATGTTTTTTAATAACAGAACAAGACTCAAAAAATACATACTCGCCATTTTAATTGGTCTGCCTACATGGTATGTGATCGGAATTCTAGTCGCATTTTCAAATAATTTTGCTGAGCAGTTTGGTATAACGGAGAAAGTTCTTCCTAAAAAAACAACCATGTTTGCATACGTTGGTATTGCTGTGGGAGATGTGGTGGTTGGCATAGTAAGCCATTGGCTTAAGAGTAGAAAAAAAGCTTTGTTTATTTTCTTCTTTCTTACGGCAGTTTCGATAAGTTTTTATTTTATGCAGAATGGGAATGGCGGTGCTTCTCAAATGTATCTAATTTGTGCAGCCCTTGGTTTTAGTACAGGTTTTTGGGCGATTTTTGTTACCATGGCCGCTGAGCAGTTTGGTACCAATTTAAGAGCTACTGCAGCTACTACTATTCCTAATATGGTACGGGGCGCTTTGCCACTTATGCTCATTTTATTTAACGCTCTTCAATACTATACTGGCAGTTATACAACTGCTGGTTTATATGTGGGTATTATTGTTATGCTTATAAGTTTAACAGCCGCCTATTTTACCAACGAGACTTTTGGTAAAGATTTAAATTTTATTGAGGAATAAACCTGATATACGTTGGCAAAGAAAATACTCATCATCCGTTTCTCTTCTATTGGCGATATCGTGCTTGCCAGCCCCGTATTTCGTTGTGTAAAAAAGCAGGTACCCGATGCAGAAGTGCATTTGCTCACAAAGCTTTCTTTTAAAATTGTTACAGCTGCAAACCCATACATTGACAAATTTTTTTATTACGATGATAATTTGGAAGAATTAATTGTAAAACTCAAATCTGAAAATTACGATCATGTAATAGATCTTCACAACAATATTAGAAGTAATAAAATAAAGCACAGCCTAAAAAAGGATACACATACTATTGATAAGCTCACTTTTAAGAAATTTTTACTTACCCAGTTGAATATTGATGTAATGCCCAACAGGCACATCACACAACGCAGTTTAGATACCGTTTTACCGCTTGGTGTAAAGGATGATGGTGGTGGCTTGGATTATTTTATAGCTCAACACGACGAAGTAAAGCCCAATGATATTCCTACAGGGCACCTTGCGGGATATATGGTTATTGTAATTGGTGCTACTTACTTTACCAAAAGATTTCCTGTTCATAAGCATATTGAATTATGCAGTAAAATTGACCATCCAATTATCTTGCTTGGTGGGCGAGAAGATGCGAAAGCGGGAGAGAAAATTGCAAATACAGACACTTTAAAAATATACAATGCCTGTGGCAAATTTAACATAAGTGAATCTGCAGATATTATTAAAAAAGCAAAACTTGTTGTAAGTAACGATACAGGTATGCAATACATTGCTTGTGCCCTCAAACGCCCTGTAATTGCCCTTTGGGGCGGTACAACACCTGACCTTGATGTAGAACCTTTTTATGGTAAAAACTTTTTAAGCCATCAGGCAAAACCGATGTATGAAAATGTTGTTCTTAACCTACGATGCCAGCCATGTAGCAAAAACGGATCGAAGAAATGTCCACTGGAACATTTTCATTGCATGGAAAATATTTATGTAAACGAGCTTGCAGTTAAGATCCAAAATAGATTGTAGGAACACGCCTTACTACTTTGATAATTTGTTGCCTGAAAAACTAATTTTTTAGAAAAATCTTTACTTTTAAAAAAAATAATATTCTTGTAGTTTGGATGGTTGGTTTTTTATTGTTGATGAATGAACAAAAGCCTATGCCTATGGGCTGTGGGATTTCAGTGAAAAGCCAAAACAAATGTTTGAAATTGGCATCCTTTTAAAGCTCCAAGTATTTTTTATTAAACATGTTAATTGATTACTAATTGTACAAGCATTAATATTTGCTGTAAATTTTTTTTAGTTGTTTTGAATATTAAACTGTAACGCTCTTATGAAATTTCTTTCCGCCTTTTTTATGCTGTTTTTTATTGCCTCTTGTTACGGACAGGTTACGACGAATGTATATTGGACGGAACAAACCGAAATGAGTAAACCAAGCACTATTTATTACAACCCGAATAAGAACCTGGTATGGGCAGATTTTAAGGGAATACCCGGGCCGCCAAGTCCTGTGGCAGCTATAACGGCGTCGGGTTTTGGTTACAAAGCAAATATGTCATCATCTGGCGGTAAGGGAGAAATAAATGTCGCCGTATATTGTTATTTTAATAAAAATAGTTCGTGGGTTCGACCGGGTAAAACAACGGCTTATATTTTAAACCACGAACAGCATCATTTTGATGTTAGTTATCTTGCTGCGGGTATATTTATGAACAAAATAAAAAACGCAGCGCTCACAACTTCCAATTGTAATGTTTTGTTACAAAGGGTTTATAAAGAATGTTGCGATATGATGAATAAAATGCAGGACGATTATGATGGTCAAACCATGAATGGGCAATTGGAAGACAAGCAGCAAAAATGGAATGTTTTCTTTTCCGAAAAAATCCCCCTTATCACAAAGTGACGATCAATATGGGTATTTTTAATTCATGTCTAACTGCATTTACTGTTTCCCCATATAAAATATCTTTTACGCCTGTATGACCATGGGCTCCCATCACAACAAGGTCAGCGTTATTTTGTTTTACAATTCGTACAATCTCTTTCACCCTGTTTTTATATCCAAGTTCAGTTGTCACTTTCAATCCTCTGTTTTTTAACTGCTCCGCATAGGATTGCAGTTGTTGCTGGTCTTTGTGTGTTTCATGGTCATTGCTGTTCGCTCCCCATAAACTGGCCGATGCACTTTCTACAACGTGTACCAATAAATAATTAGAATCTTTATTTCCCTGTCCTATTGCATAGGCTAAAATTTTGTGATCGTCTTTGCTAAAATCAAGTGCTATGGCAATATTGTTGTAAGTAGGTACTAAAAGATCTGGTAACGTATTTATGACAGAATGTATTTCTTTCGACTTTTGTGCAATTTTGTTTTTAAACAATGGAAAGAATATGATATACAATAAAATACTGCCAAAAAACAGAGCTGCGGCTATCAATAGTATTTTTAACATTGATGATTCTCCGTTTAAAATAACCATTGACTTTTCTACTAGTAATCTCAAGTTTAAGTAAACCAATACTGCCGCTATTGCTCCTGCAGTAATTTTGGTTAAATTATTAATGGCAAATTTGCCCATTGTTTTTTTATCGCTTACAAAATAAATGAGAGGGATTACTGCAAATCCAAGCTGCATACTTAAAATAACCTGGCTCATTACGAGAAGGTTTCCTACTTCTCTTTCTCCATAAATTAAAATAACAATCAGGGCAGGTACAATCGCCACAAGCCTTGTTATCAGTCTTCTCAGCAATGGGTTTATTCTCAGGCTTAAATAGCCTTCCATTATTATTTGCCCGGCAAGTGTCCCTGTAATAGTGCTGCTTTGGCCTGCTGCAATTAACGCAACGGCAAAAAGTATGGGTGCTGCTTTTCCTAAAAAGGAGGGGAGTAATTCATGCGCATCTTGTATTTCTTTTGTGCCTGCATACTCGGTACCAAAAAATAAGGTTCCTGCTAACACAAGTATAGCAGCATTTACAAAAAACGCCAGGTTTAATGCAATGGTTGTATCTATTCTATTAAATTTAATTGCCTGTCTTATTCCGAAATCGGTTCTATCTATTTTTCTTGATTGAACAAGGGCAGAATGTAAATATAAATTGTGTGGCATAACAGTGGCACCAATTATGCCTACGGCTAAGAACAGCGCTGTTTCATTTTGTGGGTCGTGCTTATCTGGAAACATAGGAATAAAGCCTTTTACAATTTCGCCTACTGCCGGCGATGCCATAAAAATCTGTATAAAAAAAGCTACAAAAATAATTCCGACAAGCGCAATTATAAAAGCTTCCATTTTGCGCATACCAAGTTTTTGCAGATACAATAATAAAAATGTATCGAGCACGGTAATACTTACGCCACATACCAAAGGCAAACCGGTAAGCAACTGTATTCCTATGGCCATTCCTAAAACTTCTGCAAGGTCACAGGCAGCAATGGCTACTTCGGCTAGCAGGTACAAAATAAAATTAATGCCACGAGGGTAAGTCTCTCTGTTTGCCTGTGCAAGGTCTCTGCCCCTTACAATGCCTAGCCTTGCAGATAAACCCTGTAATAACAACGCCATGAGGTTACTCATAAGGAGCACCCAAATAAGTGCATAACCGTATGTGCTGCCTCCTTCAATATCTGTTGCCCAATTGCCTGGGTCCATATAACCAACGCTGATCAAATAGGCTGGTCCTAAAAATGAAAATATTTTTCTGATGCCTTTTTTTGGCAAAGTAGTATCCACGCTATTGTGTACTTCGCTCAGCGATTTATCTGTAAAATATTTTTCTGCCATACAAAAACTTATTCAAAGCGAAATTAAAAGTTAGACAAAGCTAATATTTTTTTAACAGCTTTTAATTCTATTGCTCCGTCTTTGAAAAATATTTTTTCATAGCAACTTTATTTATAAAAAAATAATTACCCATTGAGTTAAAAATACTAAAAAGGTTAAATAAGTCATCCTTCGCTTATCTTAATAAAATCCTTTTTATATTGCAGTTCATTAAATCTCAAAAGAATGGATTTTCGTCAATATCAGGTGCCCTATCATGTTGCGCAGGAGTATGCAAAAAAGGTGGCTTATTTCTCAATGGAATTTGCCGTGCACCAGCCCTTAAAAATATACAGTGGCGGGCTGGGCTACTTAAGCGGTTCTCATCTTCGCAGTGCATATGAATTGCGACAAAACCTTGTAGGAATAGGAATTTTATGGAAGTATGGTTATTACGACCAGGCACGCAATCCTGATCAAACTTTGCAGGTTCAATGGAACGAAAAAATATATAATTACTTAGAAGATACCGGAATTAAATTTCAGATAATCATACACGATCATCCAGTTTGGGTAAAGGCGTTTTATTTAAACCCCGAAACATTTAAAAGTGCACCCTTGTTTTTGTTGAGTACCGATCTGCCTGAAAACGATCATGTTTCTCAAACGATAACTCACAGATTGTATGATGCAAATGTTGCTACCAAAGTAGCGCAGTTTATTTTGCTTGGTGTTGGGGGCGCAAAGTTGATGGACGAGTTAAATTTTAATCCTGATGTGTATCATTTAAATGAAGCACATGCAGTAAGTTCTGCATTTTATTTATATAAAAAGTTTGGAAGGAATAAGGAAGAAGTAAAGAAGCGCTTGGTATTTACAACTCATACGCCTGAGGAAGCGGGCAACGAGAAACATGATATGTATTTGTGTGAGAAGATGGGCTATTTCTGCGGTTTGTCTTTAGAGGAAGTAAGGTTGTTGACTGGCATTACAGATAACCAGTTTAACCATTCGCTTGCAGCACTTCGTTTTGCCAGGTTAGCCAACGGAGTGAGCCAATTGCATAATGAGGTGAGTAGAAAAATGTGGGGTAAATATGAAAATATTTGTGAAATTAAAGCAATTACTAATGCACAGAACTGGCATTATTGGGCAGACAAGCAATTGTATAATTTTGCAGATACGCACAATGAAGAAGGGTTTATAGATAGAAAGCGCTATCTCAAAAAAAGAGCGTTTGAAATTGTATCTGACCAGTCAGGCAAGGTGATGAATCCGGATGTATTGACAATCGTTTGGGCGAGAAGATTTGCAGGTTACAAACGTGCAGAATTGATAACGAGAAATCAGGAAAAGTTTAAGGCTCTTATGGCTAATACCAAATACCCTGTTCAGATTATTTGGGCTGGAAAGCCTTACCCCGTTGATTATCCTGCAATAAGTGATTTTAATTTTTTAGTGAATTTAAGCAAAGAGTTTCCAAATGTTGCAGTATGTGTTGGGTATGAACTTGCGCTTAGTAAAAGATTAAAACAAGCTTCTGACGTATGGTTGAATAATCCACGTGTGCCGAGAGAAGCAAGTGGTACAAGTGGAATGACTGCTGCAATGAATGGTGCTGTAAATTTTAGTACAAATGATGGCTGGATATGTGAATTTATAAACCATGGTAACAATGGTTTTTTAATTCCTCCAGTAGATTATGAAAATATGGGGCAGCACCAGCAGGATGAATATGACCTTGAAAAAATGTATGAGATTCTTGAAAACCAGATACTGCCTATGTACTACGAAAATGCAAATGTGTGGAGGCAAATTGTAAAAAACGGCATGCGTGATGTGAGGTGGCAATTTGATAGTAATAGAATGGCGAAAGAATATTATGATATTATGTACAACGGATAACCGTTTTATGTTTATAAAATAAAAATGATCTTCTCGCCTTGGCGGGAAGTTTTTTTATAATAAATACCGTTCACATTTTACGCTAAAAAGGATTTTTTAAAAGACTTATTAAATTTATAAAGATGAATGATTTTGTAAAAAAAATTGAAGTTCGCTGGGCTGATCTAGATCCGAATTTTCACGTAGTACATTCAAAGTATTATGATTTTGGTGCTTATTGCCGTATGGCATTTTTAGTAGAAAATGGCTTAACTCCACTATTTATGCAACAACATAATATTGGTCCGATTTTATTTAGAGAGGAATGTGTATTTAAAAGAGAAGTTTTGTTTGGAGATGAAATTACCATTAATGTAAAACTGGATAAATTAACCGCTGATTTTGGGCGATGGACCATGATACATGAAATTTATAAAAATGGTGAAACACTTGCTGCTGTAATTACCGCTGATGGTGCCTGGTTAAATACAACTATCAGAAAACTTACTGTGCCGCCTCAAGTTGTAATCAATTTATTTGAGATTGCACCCAAAACAGTAACTTTTAAAATGTCTTAAACTATTACTTATTTCAATGTGAAAGATGATTAGCAAAACCATAAATCTCTATAAAGATGCATACAGCGGACTTACCAAAAATGTATGGTTATTAAGTATTGTAATGCTCATAAACAGGAGCGGTACGATGGTATTGGCATTCATGACCCTGTATTGCAACCACCTTGGGTATACCCTAAAGCAAGGAGGTTATGTAGTAGCTATTTATGGCTTGGGTTCTCTTGTTGGGGCATTAATAGGTGGAAAAATTAGTGACCGTTTTGGTTTTTATTATGTACAGTTTGGTGCATTGTTTTTGGGTGGAATCATGTTTATCGTATTGGGGCAAATGAATTCTTATTTGTCTATTCTTGTTTGCACTTTTATTTTGAGTATGATCAATGAGAGCTTTCGGCCTGCAAATGCAACTGCTATTGCTTTGTACAGTACGCCCGAAAACAGAACACAATCATTTTCTCTTGTTAGGCTTTCCATTAATTTAGGGTGGGGGATTGGCAGTGCAGTAGGCGGATTGCTGGCTGCTATTAATTACAAATTATTGTTTTGGGTAGATGGCTTTACAAATATCAGCGCTGCATTTATGCTCATTGCAATTCTTCCAAAAATCACAAAAGCACAGCAGCATCAAACAAGATCTGATCAACCTGGTGCATCAATAATAAAGTCGCCATACAGGGATAAAAAATTTCTTTATTTTTTGGGAATTCAAATATTATTTGCCGCATGTTTTTTTCAATTATTTACAAATATTCCGCTGTATTTTAAGCAGGCTTTGCATTTAAGTGAATTTAATATAGGGCTTATTTTATCTGCAAATGGTGTGTTGATTGCTTTATTTGAAATGGTGATTGTATTTAAACTAGAAGGTAAGCGACCTTATTTAATTTTGATGAGTTATGGTTGCATCTTAATGGGATTGGCTTTTTTGGTGTTGAACATTCCTTTTCTAACAGGCGCAATCATCGCAATTGGTTGTATGGCATTTATTACAATAGCAGAAATGATATCTATGCCATTTATGAATAGTTTTTCCATTGCACGAAGCAGTGAACGAACACGAGGTAGCTATGCAGGAATGTATACAATGGGCTGGAGTTTTGCGCAGGTTTTTGGTAGTAGTTTGGGATCGCTATACGCTCAAAAATTCGGTTTTTTCAGTTTGTGGTTTACCGTTGCAACGGTTTGTATGCTAGCAGCGGCGGGCTTTTATTGGCTACAAAAGCAAGATTGGTAGTAATATTGGTTATTTACTACTTAGTTGTAGGCAAAATAAAAAGCCTCCCGATAACCTGTAGGCTTTTTAAAAAATGTGTTTTTCTTATTCAAAAATAGTATTTGCAGAAGATTTAATTGTAATGGGAAGTGATTGCCCCATCATATCTAAAGTGCCATTTACATCATTATTTAAAGTGCTTTTTTTAACTAAAGAAGTTTTTGTATCAACTAAGATAATTCCATCTCCTGTACCGTCCATCGCAATTTCAAACTGCATGCCTTGCGCCTCTTTTGAAATTGTTCCCTTACTCTTTGTAGTGATTGTTATAGTAGCAATATTGTCGACAATACTTTTTAATTCAAAGTTTTTTATTCCCTTCATTCCAGCTTCGTTAACTGAATCAGCCCACTTATCTCCAATCTTTTTTCCATTGGGAATGTAAAAAAAAGCAGCAGCAGTGGAGGCTTCAGCAGAATTTGTATTACCCATTAAACTTGCCATAGGGTTGGTTTCGTCTACCACAACTTCCTGTTTGTTTATCTCTTGTACTTTACCTGAATTCTTATCTATCATAAGTTGAGCTGCAACATCCAACAACTTACTCATTTCTTTTCCAACTTCTGTTTCTCTGTCTTCTTTTTTGTCTGAGTCAAAATTTACCGTTTGCCCCATAACATCTTGCAACATGGTCATTTTGGTAATCGTATGGGTTGCTTTATAATTTTTATCGTCAACTCCGGTTATTTCTATAAGATTTGTTGTAGTTCCATCTATTTTCATTTGGCCGGCGACTCCCATATCCATGTTCACACTGGTATTTGTTATAGCTTTTATTTTTTTACCCGTTTCAAGTTTTGGGCCTTGGGCAAAAACATTAATAGCTGCAAAGCTCAACGACAATAATAAAACTCTTTTCATTTTAATCTATTTTTTGAAGCGTAAAAATAATGGTTTGTGCGTTAGAACTTTCACAATAAAGCAATAAAAAAAGCCACCTTTTTTGGGTGGCCTTTCAATCTGATAAAAATGATATTATCCTATAACAGTTACATTAACTGCATTCATTCCTTTTTTACCATTCTGCAATTCAAATTCTACTTTGTCGCCTTCTTTGATCTCGTTGATCAATCCGCTAACGTGTACGAAAGTTTCTTTGTCAGAATCATCGTGCTTAATAAATCCGAATCCTTTTTCAGAATTGAAAAACTTTACGGTTCCTTGATTTTTGTCCATTTTTTGTGTTTGTATTGTATTAATAAAGTGCGAATGTAAGGGTTTTTATTATATAAATCTTTAAATAACTTAAGCTTCTGCTTCCATGTAACTTTCTACAGGCTCACAAGTGCATATTAAATTCCTATCCCCGTAGGTGTTATTTACCCTACTTATGCTAGGCCAAAACTTATTTTCTTTCACAAAAGGCAAAGGAAATGCGGCTTCTTGTCTAGTATAAGTATAGTTCCATGTATCGGCAGTTATTATAAATTGTGTATGTGGGGCGTTTTTTAGCACATTATCAGCCTTATCTATACTTCCATTTTCAATGGCAGCTATTTCTTTTCTAATTGATAGTAAAGCGTCGCAAAATCTGTCAAGTTCAGCTTTGTCCTCGCTTTCAGTTGGTTCAATCATAATGGTACCCGCAACCGGGAAACTCAAGGTTGGTGCATGAAAATTATAATCCATCAAACGTTTTGCAACATCTTCAGCTTCAATACCTGCGCTTGTTTTAAATGGACGCAGGTCTACTATAAATTCATGTGCACAGGTTCCGTTTTTACCGGTATATAAAATCTTGTAATCATTCTGCAACCTCGTCTTCATATAATTTGCATTTAAAATTGCAAATTCAGTGCTCCTTTTTAACCCATCTGCTCCCAGCATTTTTATGTATGCATAGCTAATTAATAAAATACTGGCACTGCCATAAGGTGCCGAACTAACAGCGTGGGTTTTTGTAATGTGTGTATTTGCAACGCCTTCCATTACATGCCCAGGTAAAAAAGGTTTTAGTTTATCGTTCACGCCAATTGGCCCCATGCCCGGACCACCACCTCCATGTGGTATAGCAAATGTTTTATGTAGATTTAAATGGCAAACATCTGCTCCTATTAATCCCGGACTAGTCAGCCCAACCTGTGCGTTCATATTTGCACCATCCATGTAAACCAATCCACCATTTTCGTGAATAAGTTCACATAAATCTTTGATTGTTTCTTCAAAAACACCGTGGGTACTTGGGTACGTGATCATTAAGCCTGCAAGGTTTTCTTTGTGCTTTTCAACCTGCGCTGCCATATCGGCCATATCAATGTTTCCTGCCTCGTCGCATTTTGTAACAACTACTTTAAAGCCCGCCATTACTGCACTTGCAGGGTTGGTGCCGTGTGCAGAAATAGGAATTAAAATGATATTCCGATGTGCTTCGTTTCTATGTTGATGATAAGCTCTGATGGTAAGAAGACCTGTATATTCTCCCTGTGCGCCGCTGTTTGGTTGTAAAGAAGTTGCGGTAAAACCTGTGATGTTGCTTAACCAAGCTTCTAGTTCTATTAGTATTTTTTGATAACCTTTCCACTGGTCTGCAGGTGCAAATGGATGAATGTTGCCAAACTCAGGCCAGCTTACGGGAATAAGTTCCGTTGCTGCATTCAATTTCATAGTGCAGCTACCAAGCGAAATCATGGAGGTATTTAAACTAAGGTCTTTGTTTTCTAATTTTTTAATGTACCTCAGCATCATACTTTCACTGCGGTGAGAATTAAAAACCGGGTGCATTAAAAAGTCCGATGTTCTTGTAAGTGCAGAGGGAATGTTAGTAAGCAAAGCATCATTGCTGAAACTTGCTTCTGAGGTCTGTTGGCCTTTTACTTTTGCAAAAATGTGTAAAATATCAAGAATATCATTTTGTGTCGTCGTTTCATCTAAACTAATTAAAACTTCGTCTTTGCCATAAAAGAAATTTATTTCAGCTGCCTCTGCACTTTCTTTTATCGATTCACTAAAATTTGTTTTTATTTTAAGTGTATCAAAGTAATATTTGTTTTCATTTGAATAGCCCATTGCTGTCAATTCATCGCTTAAAGTCTTTGCCAACAAACTTGTGCGCTTTGCTATATTTTTTAAGCCTTCAGCACCATGGTACACAGCATACATGGCTGACATGTTTGAAAGCAAAGCCTGCGCTGTGCAAATGTTACTTGTAGCTTTTTCTCTGCGAATGTGTTGCTCACGTGTTTGTAATGCCATACGCAAACAACGGTTTCCTTGCGCATCAATGGTTACCCCAATTATACGACCAGGTATCGTTCTTTTAAATTCATCTTTGGTTGCAAAAAATGCTGCGTGCGGGCCGCCAAAACCCATTGGTACACCAAAACGTTGTGCATTGCCTATTGCGATATCTGCACCCAATTCACCGGGGGGCGTAAGCAGCGTGAGCGACAATAAATCTGTTGCCATTATCACCAAAGCATTTGCTGAATGTGCAATCTCAATAAACTTTCTGTAGTCCAAAATTTCTCCCGTAGCATTTGGGTATTGCACAATTGCTCCAAAATAGGTTTCGTCTATCTCGGCGGTTTTGTAATCACCAAAAACCAATTCAATATTAATTGGGGTAGCCCTTGTAATTAAAATATCTTTTGTTTGTGCGAATATATTTTCGTCAACAAAAAACTTTGGTGCTGTTATATGATCTGTATTTTTATTTTTATGGTTGAAGAGCATTGCCATACCTTCCGCAGCAGCCGTTCCTTCGTCTAACAAACTAGCATTGGCAATTGGTAAACCTGTAAGGTCTGCTACCATTGTTTGAAAATTTAATAAACTTTCCAAACGTCCCTGTGCAATTTCTGCCTGGTACGGTGTGTATTGCGTGTACCAACCTGGGTTTTCGAAAACGGTACGCAAAATTACAGATGGCACAATTGTACCGTAATAACCTTGACCAATGTATGTTTTAAAAACCTTGTTTAACGAGGCCGTTTTTTTCAACTCTGTCAGGTATTGAAATTCGCTTAAAGGTTCACTGGTTTTTAATGGTTCGTTCGCACGAATGGCCTCAGGTATTGTTTTAGCAATCAATTCTTCCATTGATGCAATGCCAATTGCGTGTAACATTTCTTTTGTTTCCTGTGCATTAGGACCAATATGTCTTTGTGCAAATTCATTTTTTTGTTGTTCGAACAGATTCATGGATATATTTTAAAAAGTTATTTTGTTTTTTAGCTCGGCAAAGAAGCAGAAATATTAAACTTCTGTGGTCCTGCTGGCTATCGGGACACATTTTATCTTTATCTAAATATTAAATTTGCTTGCATAATTCTCATACCCCTAAAATGGGTTCTTTTGCGCTGCAAATTTAAAGCAATACACTTATAAATACTATTGAGATAGGGAGTAAGATGCTATTGTTGAAAAACTTATGAAAAACCTGCTTTTAAGTTGTGTAATTTTGCAACCAAACCTACCTTTACCAAAACAAATTGTAAAGAATAATAATTTGATGGACAATAACAAGCTGCTTACCAACTGGCAAAAAAAATCTTTAGAACGTACAAAACTGTATAAGAAATTTTTGCACCGTGCAGATAAAAAAGCCACCCTACGCATTCTGCCTGTGTTAGATGAGGAGGCTTATGAAAATATTAATTGCCTTACCTGTGCTAATTGTTGTAAAAATTATTCACCAAGGTTTAAAGCAACAGATGTAAAACGTATTTCGAAAGTTTTACAAATGAAGGAAGGTGTTTTTATCGAAACCTATTTACGGTTAGATGAAGATGGCGATTATGTAACAACCACAAAACCTTGTCCTTTTTTAGGAGAAGATAATTATTGTGGCATTTACGAAGACAGACCATCTGATTGTATGCGTTTTCCTTATACAGATGAAGATGTAATTATAAAGCGACAGGAGATAACATTGAAAAATTCCACGTTTTGCCCAATCGTTTATTTTGTATTAGAAAAATTAATGGAAAAGAAATAGCATTATTTCTTTTCCATCATTTCAGCCCATGCAGCCTCCAAAGGCCTGCTTATGCCATCACCTTTCCACTCAGGTGAACCGGGTATAGTCGTCGTTTTTAAAAATTCTTCTTTTGTTGTTCCTCTTGCAATACTTTCTGATGTGTATTTTAAAAGATTGCTTAGGTATTCTCTAAACTGTAAAATATCTTCCTTCTTAACAACGATATCAAATCCGGTTGCAGCGTGTCCGCAAACATAAGCAGTTGTATCGCTAAATTTTGATGTGGCGGCTGTGAGTGTTTTTATCCATTCAGCAATATTTGCACCTGCAGTTCTATCAATAAATGGGTGGCGACGATTAAAAACCAAATCACCAACGTGTACAATATTAGCTTTTTCAAAATGCACAAAACTGTCGCCATTGGTATGCCCTGCGCCAAAATAATTCAACGTGAGTGTTTCACCTTTGAGTTTTGTGCTCCAGGTTGTATCGTAAACAGTATCAGGGTACAATTGTTTATCTTCTGATTTGTTTTTTACAGCTACTGCTTCTTGGTTTATTTTAGAATTTTTATGTGCTACCACATTTTTTACCATTCCTTTAAATGCAATGTTGCCGCCACTATGATCACCGTGGTGGTGTGTGTTAACCAAATATAGAAATGGCTTTTTGGTTTTTTTCATGATCTCATCTATACAGTGTTTTGCCGTTGCAGGAAACTGGCTGTCAATAACTACAGATCCTTTTTTTGTGATCATGAATAAAATTGTTCCTCCGCTTTCTGTAAATACACCAATCTCTTCGGTAAGCATTTTTATTTTGTAGGTTGGGTCTGCTAAAAATGAAGCTAATGTACTTTTACTTAACAATGACATTGCCCCCAAAGTAAGACCAGTATTTTTTATGAATGAACGACGTTGCATGGTTTTTATTTTTATGAAAAGTTACATATAAAATCTGTGAAAAATTATAGGGACAATGGTAAAGATTATCTTACTTAATTTAGCGCTGAGAAATACGTTCATTGAGTTTACGAAGAGAGTGCCAATGTAAACTCTCTATTCTCCGCTTCTCTGCAGTGATTTTTTTAAGATGAAAAGTGTTTCCCAAAAGAACAGCCTTCAAATTATTTAGTATTCTATTTTTTTAAGATTTGGAAAACCAAGCCATGTGCCAGCTACTACAAGCACTGACATAACTCCACCAAAAACAACTGCCGGTAAAGTACCCAGCAAGCGGGATGTAATACCACTTTCAAACTGCCCAAGTTCGTTAGATGAATTGATGAAGATCATGTTGATGGAAGAAACACGCCCACGCAGTTCATCAGGCGTGTACAATTGCGCAATCGTACCTCTTATTACCACACTTATACCATCACAAATACCCGCTGCAGCAAGTGCTAAAAAGCTTAACCAATAAAATTTGGAGAGGCCAAAAACTATTATAAAAATACCGAACCCTGCTACTGCCAATAGCATTTTAATACCTTGTTTTTTTCGCATGGGTGCAGCTAGCAGCATGAGTACACTAATTAATGCACCAATATCCATAGCAGCATTTAAGAAGCCATATCCAATGGCGTTTGTATGTAAAACATGCTCTGCTATTTCAGGAATAAAAGCTACGGCACCTCCAAAAAGTACTGCAAATAAATCAAGCGAAATCACACCTAATAATGTTTTGCTTTTCCAAACAAAATGGAAACCCTGCTTTATAGAGGAAATAATTGGCTCTTTTTTTTCAATAACAATTGGTGGTTTGGGTTTAAGCTGAAATGCTGAAACAGTCGCAATAAAAATAAGGGCTGCACTTACAAAATAGGCGTTTGAAATACCTGCTAATGCGATTATTAACCCGCCGGTTGCATGCCCGGCAATGGAAGAAATTAAATACGAAGATGAACTGAGTGAGATGGCTTTTTGCAGATTGTTACGGGGTACAATGGCAGCTATCATACTACTTGCGGCAGGTGAAGAAAATGACCTGATGATTCCTGTAAAAAAAACAGTAATAAAAATGATGAGCAGCTTTGTTGAAACAGTAAAGTTGAAAAAAGGTGAACTTACTATTGCTAGGGCTAGGGCACAGATTACATAAAAAATATAAGAGTTTGCCAGTATCTTCTTTTTATCATGCGTATCAATAAAGTGTCCTGCAAATAAAGCTGAAAAAACTGCCGGCAAAAACTCTGTAAGTCCTGCCAAACCTACCATATAGGTATTTGCTAAATGAAAAACCTGGTAAATAACGATTGTTGAAATCATCCTTAACCCGAGTGTAAAAAATAATTTTGCACTTAAAAAATAGGTAAACTCAAATGGTAATTTCGTGTTTGTATCGTTGTTCATTTATTATGGTAAGGTAAGGAAATGCTGTCCGTCTTCGTACTCTTTATCAAGCGCATCTATTACTATTTGTAGGTGTTTGGGGTTGTCAAGAAAATCAGCGTTAGATGCATCTACAAATAGGGTTTTAATATGGTGCTGCTTTATGTATTGGGTGTAAGTTTCCTGAAGGTTGAACAAATAATCGTTCGGTATTTGTTGTTCATACTTTCTGTTTCTTTTTTTTATGTTTTCCTGCAGTTTGTTTACAGGAGTATGTAAATAAATAAGAATATCGGGTTGTACAATTTGTGGATTTATTATTTCGAATAGCTTTTGGTACAAGCGAAATTCCTCATCAGGTAAATTTACCTTGGCAAATAGCAAACACTTTGTAAATAAGTAATCAGAGATAGTTACATTTTGAAACATATCTTTCGTCTGCAATAAATCTTTTAGTTGTTTGTACCGCTCAGCCATAAAAAATAATTCCAACGGAAAAGCGTATTGTTTCGGGTTCTCGTAAAATTTGGGAAGAAAAGGGTTTTCAGCAAATTCTTCTAAAATGAGCCTCGCATTAAAATGTTTACTCAGTAAATGAGCAAGTGTAGTTTTACCTGCGCCAATGTTCCCCTCTATCGTAATAAAATTATAATTCATCTAGGCTGCAAAATAAAAGGAAACCGTGCAAGAGTTATCAATTTTTTTGCACATTTAGTTTATCTGGTGAGATGACTAGGAGTTCTTGAGCAGTTTTCTTTAATAATGGATGTTTGTAAGATGGCGCAACTTCGGCCAATGGTATGAGAACAAACCTCCTGTTCTGTATTTGGGGATGTGGTATTATTAAATTTTTAGTGTTTATAATTTCATCATTAAAAAATAAAATATCAATGTCGATTACCCTCGCGGCATATTTGGTAGTCCTAACCCGTCCCATTTCTTTCTCAATTGCAAATATCTGCTTTAAAATGGCAGCAGCAGGCAGTGGGGATGCAGCAATAACAATTTGGTTTAAAAAGTCTGGCTGGTCTTCGTTGCCCCATGCGGCAGTTCTATAAATGGAAGAAGACTTGGTAAGTTTTCCAATATTATCTTCAATCATATTTATTGCAGCAGAAAGTGTTTGCTCGCTATCGCCCATGTTACTGCCCAATAATAAATAAACGGTATTCATTAAATATTAAATAATTTTTTATCTGTGCTGAAAGATACTGTTTGTGCTAGTTTTATTTTTTTTAAATCTGCATGCAACAGGTTAATAATAAAATTATGCTCTTCCTTTATAACGATTCAAGGTACTTTTAAAACAGCATTTGTACAGTTTTTTACCTTTTTCACATTGCGGCTTTTATTATATAAACATAAGGTATGTGTCTTTTATTTACAATCATTTTCTCCTTTTTTTCTTTTAGTTTTACACGATAATTTTTGTTGTATGAAATATAGCCAGTCGAGAGCAATGCTTGCCATTACAAGAGCAAGTTTGCATTCTATTTTTAGAAGTCCTTCGGCTGTGGTTTTCAGTTTTGTATTTCCTTTTGTATTTATAATTGTTTTTGGTTTTATTGGCGGTGGTAGTGGCATGCAATCTTATAAGATCGTAATGGCAGCCGGTGCCGATACTACTAACGAGTTGTATGCTGCTTTAAGAAATACCCCCAATGTAAAAATTTTAGAATTCACGCGGGCCGAATTGAAAACCGCACAACAGAAGGGTTCTATTGCAGGGGTTTTAAATATTGTAAAAACGGTGGGTACTGCTGCGCCATTTAAAGTTGAATTTAAAAGCACCACATCAAGCAATGACAGATGGCCACAATTTAAAGCGTTGCTGGAAAGTAAAATAAATGAATTGAGCAATGTTAAGTACCAAAATAGGCCTACATACGCCATTTTTGATTTTAATGTTCCCAGAGACGTGGCGGTAATTCGCCAGTACAAAACAATCGATTTTATATTGCCCGGACAATTGGGTTTTTCATTGTTGAGCGCAGGTGTTTTTGGCGTGGCTTTTACTTTTTTTAGCTTAAGAAATACCTTGGTTTTGAAACGTTTTTTTGCAACACCCATCAGTAAAACTCATATTATATTGGGTGAAGGATTAAGCCGTGTTATTTTTCAAATGATAACAGCTATTGTAATTATTGGTGCAGGTTATTTATTCTTTGGTTTTACGTTGGTGAACGGCTGGATTACCTTTTTAGAAATGCTGTTTTTAAGTTTTTTGGGATTGTTAATATTTATGGGTTGTGGATTTATTATTAGTGGCCTTGCAAAAACCGACAGTACCATTCCACCCCTGGCTAATTTAATCACCCTTCCACAATTTTTATTAGGAGGAACTTTTTTTTCAATTGAAAATTTTCCTAAATGGTTGCAGCCCATATCCAAAGCTTTACCGTTAACCTATTTAAATACTGCTATGCGAAGTGTTGCATTTGAGGGTTTAAATTTATGGGATGTAAGATTTGAGATTGGGGTTTTAATATTGTGGGGAGTAATTGTTTACGCAGTGGCTGTTAAGGCTTTTAAATGGGAATAAAATGAAAATGATAAAAGGTGCAATATTTGTTTTTGCAGGATTGTTTATTTTTTTAACACTCATATCATTGCTTATACCTGGTCGTATAGTTACTGCCCGGGCTGAAACTGTACAAGCAGACTCTTTAAAACTTTACGGCGAAATAAGTGATCTTAAGAACTGGAAGCACTGGCACCCGGTTTTTGTGCAGGACAGTGCAGCCATTCAGTTTAGTAAATCTTCTAACGAGGTAAATGACTATGCTCAATGGAGCACAAATAGTAAAACAAACACCATCATCATTACAGAAAAAAAGTTTCCATATGTAAAGTTCTTATTGAAACGTGAAGGTGAAAATGATATGGAAAATATCTTAGCATTGAGGGAAGTGCAGGAGCAAGGAAATATGCAGGTGCAATGGACTTCTATCACAAAACTTAAATGGTATCCGTGGGAAAAATTTAGCGGAATATTTATAGAAAAAATGGCTGGGTCCGGTTTTGAAACTGCGCTTGCTTCCTTAAAGATATATGTTGAAAGCCATCAATAGTTACTGCAAAAACTGAAGGTTTCTTTTAATTCTACTGTACTTGCTTCTTTTAAGAGGAGAATCTTTAAAGATTATTTTAAATTTTTCTTCCGTAAGTTCATCCCAATCTTTTTGCGAGAAATGTAAAATTTCGCTGGTTGGATTAAAAGCTTTTTCGTTGGTTTTTTTTGAAAAACTGTTCCATGGGCACACGTCTTGACAAACATCACAACCAAAGAGCCATTCGTCAAATTTTCCCTTCATTTTTTCCGGAATCAATGCATCTTTTAATTCAATGGTAAAGTAAGAAATGCACTTACTGCCATCCACCACTTTATCTGCAAGTATTGCATCGGTTGGGCATTCATCAATACATCGGGTGCAGGTTCCGCAATAATCTTTTACACCTGCTTCGTCAGCATCTAACGACAAATCTGTAATAAGCGAAGCAATAAAAAAGAAAGAGCCTTGTTTTTTATTAATAAGATTACCGTTTTTTCCTATCCATCCCAATCCGCTTTTTTGCGCCCACGATCGTTCTAAAACAGGTGCACTGTCAACGAATCCCCTCCCGTTTATTTCACCAATCTTTTCTCTTAGTAAAAATAAAAAATGGTTTAATTTTTCTCTAATTACTTCATGGTAATCTTTGCCGTAAGCATATTTTGCAACCTTAGGCGTATCAACATCTTGTAAATTTTCAGGAAAATAATTAAGTAAAAGTGTAATAACCGATTTGGCTCCGGGTACAAGTTTTGATGGGTCGGTTCGTAAATCAAAATGCTTTTCCATGTATTGCATGTTGCCATGCATGCCTTTGTTCAACCATGTTTCAAGTCTGCGGGCATCGTCATTTAAAAAACCTGCCGTGGCAATTCCACAAAAATCGAACCCCAGTAAACCCGCAGTTTGTTTTACAATTTGTGTATGTAGGGTTTTTGACAAGCTTAAAATATTCGATTTTATTTATTAGAAATTAAAATCATAGCCAATGAGCCCAATTACTTCAAAATAGCCAAACCCGTGTGTAACCCTGTTGCCTTTTGCTGAAGTTGTATTTACAAGCGCATTTACATATCGTACATAACCTGTTTTACCGGTACCTTCAAAAAATAATTTTTTAGATAAAAATAATCTTGCACCTGCTTCGCAACTTAAGTTGTAACCTGCTACATGAAAAGCATTGTTTAACCTATCGCCCCTATAAGTAAAATCGGTACGTGGAATATTTATTCCTGCTCCCGCTTTCCAAATTAAATTAACCAATGGCCTTGTTTTCGATTTGTTCATAGCTATAGTCTTTTGCTGAACATAATTAATATGTAACAAATTTCCACCATCGGTATGCTCTAAATGTAGAAATGTCTGTTCATTCAATACGCTGTCTCCATTTACCTGAGCGCCGTTAATTTTTCCTGTCACACGCACTTTTTGCCCATCTGTTACGACATACTTTATATGGTCAAAATTTAATTCAATAGCTTTTGTGTGTGTACTGTTTAAGTAAAATCCTAGCCGGTAGTTATACTGTGGAATTGAAATCTCAGTAGGAGCTTTATAGATAGCATCAAGATCTGGCTTATCATGTGCCTTTGCATGGTGGAGTGTAAAATTATCTCCGTTGCTTAATTTAAAATGGATATTGCTTTTTGTGTACCATTCCGTATTATATCCCCATTGTAAATACATTCCTTTAAGAAGCCGCCCGCTTTGAGCAAACGATAAATTTGTCAAAAGCAAAAAAAGTAAGGAAAGGAAGATTTTTGTTTTATTTTTCATCTCTGCAAAAGTAACCCAATTACTACATTTTTGACCATTAGTTTGTTACAGCAAGAGCAGCGTCAACAATTCTCTTCAGCGAAAGGTATCTCTCAGATCTGCCTTTGCTATTGATATTATAGGTAAATAGTACAGCACAATATTTATTTTTATTTTCTACCCATGGGAAAGATCCGAAAAGACCTGGGCTTGTAACTGCGTCTGATCTCACACCCAATGCTGCGTCACCTATGATCCATTCTCCTAATCCATAATTCCAGTTTCCGGCTTCGGTGGGACTGTACGTAATTTTCGTCCCTTTTGTATGGTTCTTTTGCATTTCAATAACTGATTCTTTGCTCAGTACTTTTTTACCATTATAGATTCCTTCGTTTAAAATCATTTGTAAAAATTGCAGGTAATCAGTTGGCGTACTAAATGCACCGCCGGCAGGCAACGGCACCGGTTTATTTCCAAAGTCTGTGTTGGCCATATTGCATTTTTCAGCGATTCGCTCTTCAAAAAGAGTCTTAAAATCTTTGCCGCTGAGCTTTTCAATAACAGCTGCTGCAATTTGTAGCCCTGTATTGCTGTATCTAAAACTTTCGCCGGGTTCGCTGTCCATTGGTAAAATTGCAATTGGATTCACTGCTTCCTCCATGTTTGCCGCATCTTTAAAACCACTTCTGCTGTCTTTTATATTGCCTGAGTTTATGCCTGTTGTATGGCTCAAACATTGAGCAATTGTGATACTACCTTTTCCATTGATAGACAATATCGGCAAAAATTTGCCCACACTATCTTGCAAATGCAAAGTTCCATCATCTATGAAGGTCATAACCAACGCTGCGCTTAACCATTTACTGCAACTTGCAATAGCGATCTTGGTATCAGGCGAAAAATCTTTACTCAACTCTTTTGAATCAATTCCTTTTTTTCGTGCAATCATTTTTCCCACGACCTTTTGTTTTCTGCTAAGTGCATTTACTGTATTTGAGTAGACGATCTTATCATTTTTAAAAATTAAAAGAGTAGATCGCCCGCCCATATCTGGGGTATTTTCTTCCAACCACTTGCTTGTCTCATTAAAGTTATATTGGGCATTAGTAAGCTGATAAAATAGCATGAAACTCAATACGAGACTGCAATTGAGGCAGATTCTATAAAATAAAACTGACATAATTTCTACATTATTGTTTGGATGTGATTTTGCTTCTTTTAAAAAGTTATAATTCATGAATTTAAGACTTCATAAATTTAATTAAGTTAAAATAAAGATTATTTATCTCTTTTTAAATTATAACTATGGCACAAAATAATTTTACCGTAAAAGCCTCAGAAGCTTTGCAACAGGCGCAGCAAATCGCATTCAACAATAAAAATCCAAACATCGAAACCGAGCACCTGTTAAAAACATTGATAGAGACTGAAGATTCGTCAATAGATTATTTGCTCAAAAAAAATAACGTAACAGTAAATCTTGTTACAAACAAATTAAACGAATTAATAAAAAAATTACCGGTTGTTTCTGGTGAGCCTGCTCAATCAATGGGTAGAGAAGCAAACAGCGTTTTATTGAGAGCAAATGCTGTATTAAAAACATTTGGGGATGAATTTATTAATCCTGAACACTTATTACTTTCCATTTTACAGGGCAATGATGCATCAGCCAAATTATTAAAAGATGCAGGGCTTACAGAAAAGGGATTGATAGCTTCTATTAAAGAACTGCGCAAAGGTGAAACAGTAAATTCTGCCACGCAGGAAACACAATTTAATTCTCTGAATAAATATGCAAAAAACCTAAACGAAATGGCTCGTTTGGGCAAGTTAGATCCTGTTATAGGAAGAGATGAGGAGATTCGCAGAACCTTGCACATTCTTAGTCGCCGTACAAAAAATAATCCGATTTTGGTAGGTGAGCCGGGTGTTGGTAAAACTGCAATAGCAGAAGGTTTGGCAATTAGAATTGTAAACGGCGATGTACCCGAAAATATAAAATCAAAAATTATTTTTGCTTTAGATATGGGGCAACTTATTGCTGGCGCCAAGTACAAAGGCGAGTTTGAGGAAAGATTAAAAGCTGTAGTAAAAGAAGTGATTGCTGCCGAGGGCGAAATAATTTTGTTCATAGATGAAATACATACACTCGTTGGTGCAGGTGGCGGCGATGGTGCAATGGATGCAGCCAATATTTTGAAGCCTGCATTGGCACGTGGAGAGTTAAGGGCAGTTGGTGCAACAACGTTGGCGGAGTATCAAAAATATTTCGAAAAAGACAAGGCATTGGAAAGACGTTTTCAAAAAGTAATGATTGACGAACCTACTGTTGAAGAAGCTATTTCTATTTTAAGGGGTTTAAAAGATCGATACGAAACCTATCACCATGTGCGTATAAAAGATGAAGCAATTATTGCGGCTGTAGCATTAAGCAACAGGTATATGACAGATCGTTTTCTGCCCGATAAAGCCATTGATTTAATGGATGAAAGTGCAGCCAAGTTGAGAATAGATATGAATTCTATGCCCGAAGAACTCGATAGACTGGAAAGGCAAATTCGCCAGCTCGAAATTGAAAGAGAAGCCATTAAAAGGGAAAACGATGAGGATAAATTAAAGTTTTTAAACACAGAAATCGCTAACCTTTCTGTTGAAAGAGATACTTACAAAGCAAAGTGGAAAGAAGAAAAAGAACTGGTTGATAAAATACAAAATGGTAAGGCGGCAATTGAAGATTTAAAAGTGCAGGCAGAACAAGCGGAAAGAGATGGTGATTACGGAAAGGTTGCTGAAATTCGCTACGGTAAAATGAAAAGCCAGGAGGAGGAGATTGTAACACTAACGAATGATTTATCTGCTCTTTCTGAGCGTCGCTTGTTAAAAGAAGAAGTAGATGCAGAAGATATTGCCGAGGCTGTGGCTAAAAGCACAGGCATACCAGTATCTAAAATGTTGCAGAGTGAAAAAGAAAAATTGTTGAATTTAGAAGATGAATTGCATAAAAGAGTTGTAGGACAAGACGAAGCAATTGAAGCCGTAGCAGATGCAATACGTAGAAGCCGTGCAGGTTTACAGGATGCACGTAAACCAATTGGTTCTTTTATATTTTTAGGAACTACCGGGGTGGGTAAAACAGAATTGGCAAAAGCATTGGCTGAATATCTTTTTGACGATGATACTATGATGACAAGAATTGATATGAGTGAGTATCAAGAAAAACATTCAGTTAGCAGGCTTGTTGGGGCACCTCCGGGTTATGTTGGTTACGATGAAGGTGGACAATTAACAGAAGCCGTTCGCAGAAAACCATACTCTGTTGTTTTATTGGATGAAATTGAAAAGGCCCATCCAGATGTGTACAATGTTTTGTTACAGGTACTAGATGATGGAAGATTGACGGATAATAAAGGAAGAGTTGTAAATTTTAAAAATACCATCATCATTATGACGAGTAATATGGGTAGCCAGATTATTCAGGATAACTTTGAAAGTGTAAATGATGACAACAAAGACGACGTAGTTGAAAAAACCAAAGCAGAAGTTTTAAATCTTTTGCGGCAAACAATTCGCCCTGAATTTTTAAATAGGATTGATGAAGTAATCATGTTTCAGCCTTTAATGAAAAAAGAAATTAAAGGAATTATAACCATTCAGTTAAATGAGTTGACAAATTTGGTGGCTAAAAATGGGATTGATTTGCAGTTTACAGATTATGCCTTGGATTATTTGTCGGAAAATGGCTATGATCCCCAATTTGGCGCACGACCATTAAAAAGATTGATCCAGAAACAAATTGTTAACCAGTTGAGCAAGAAAATTCTTGGCGGGGATATTGATAGAACTTCACCGGTAATTGTAGATGTTTTTGATGGAACGGTCGTATTTAGAAATGAAAAGAAGACTCTAAGAGAAGATGTTATATAGCACTAAATATCAATTTCTTAGTCTTTAACATTTGTTAATTTACAAAAAGGCCTTCTTAATCTGGCTAAAAAACCGTAAATTGCGGAGCATATATTAAATATTTTAGTGGTTTAATGTAGTTAATCCTTTGAAAATCAATAAACAAGTTGTTTAATCTTTAAACAACGCAAAATAAATATACAAATGGCATTTAAAAAAGAAGTGGTTGAAATTATTGAACCTAGAGACATATTTGTCGGAAATGTTAAAGCAGAAATTACATTAGAAGAATTTGGGGAGTATGAAAGCGAAGTTTGCGCCAATGCAAATGAAATCGTAAAAAAGTTATTAATTGAATATGACGGGGTTATAAGATTTAATTTTAGACATTTTCCATTAACAAACATACACCAACGCAGTTTAAAGGCGGGCGAAGCAGCAGTTGCAACCGGCCAAGATGGTAAATTCTGGGAAATGCATAATATCTTGTTTGCCAACAGGAAAAACCTAGGTACAACAAGTTTAAAATTATACAGTAAAGAAGCAGGTGTTCAAAACAAGCGTTTTTTAGATGATCTTGTAAATGCAACGTACGGATGGCAGGTGCAGGGTGACCTCAGGGAAGGGCTTAATCGTGGCGTTACTACTGTGCCAACATTTTTTGTAAATGGTGAAAGAATGGCAAAAGCAACTTACGAAGATCTTAAAAAAGGGATTGAAGATGCTATTAAAAATTTAAAGAAAAAAGCAAAAGCACCAAAAGTTGCTGCTGTTATTGAGGAAGAAGAAGTAGAAGAAGTAGTTGTTGAAAAAGCACCTGCGAAGGCTGCTGTAAAAGTTACTTCAAAAGCACCTGCAAAGTCTGCTGTAAAACCTGCAACGAAAACTGCTGCTAAAGCACCGGCAAAGGCTGCAGGCAAAACGCCAACAAAACAAAGGGCATAATTTAATTTCGAATATTGAGAGGTTACGTCACAAAAGTGTTGTAGCCTTTTTTTGTAGGTAGTATTTAGAAATACCTCATTTGCTGAACCAAACTATGCCAATTGCACCTGTTGACATGTAGTGCCTTATAAACCTGGCTAAAGTTTTAATAATTGGTAAAATAGAAACTTAGGTTTGTGTAAACTTTTTTATGAATTTTTTCTTCAAAGTGACTTGCGGCGATAAACTATTAATTTATTTAAAAATTCACGAGATACACTTATCTGAATATATTTTGAAGGAGTGCGAATATTAAAACTTATCTATTACATGAGATGAGTTGAGTTGAGTACGGGCTAATTGTTTGAAACTAAATTTTACTCTATTGTGGCATTTATAAGCCTTTCTGTTATGGCCTCCCGTTGTGGTTTCAAAATTTCATAACTGCCATTTTTTACGGCATATTTTCCTTTTGTATGTATAAGCATGGCGCATTGTTCGGCTTGCTCCCTTTGATGCCCACACACGTCTATAAGAGTATCTATCACCCATTCAAAAGTGTTTACTTCATCATTCCATACAACTAAACTCAGGTTTAAACCTTCTTCAGTAAGTACATCAACATCTTCGGTTGTTTCAGTTTGGGAATCGTAAGAATAGTAAAGGTTGTTCATTTGTGTAAAATTATCAAATGTTTCAATCAATACAAATAAAAAATATTTAGTAAAGGGATTATTGTAAAATAAGGAAACCCTACAATAAATGTAGGGTTTCTTTGTGGGAGCACACGGGTTCGAACCGCGGACCCTCTGCTTGTAAGGCAGATGCTCTAAACCAGCTGAGCTATGCTCCCTTTTTGATTTGGGAGTGCAAAGATAGGAGTAAATATTTCTCTGCAAAATTTTTTTACAAAAAAAGTAAAAAAATAAATGATTGTTGAATTTAAAATAATTTAGTACGATTGTTGTAACAGAAAATAGCAGGATTGTCCATATGGTAAATTTCAATAAAATATGATTTCAGAGAATACAACTTATAAGATATTAATTGTTGATGATAATGAATATGATTTTTTAATTATCAAACAATATATAAAAAATATTAAGGGTTATAATTTTAATGTTGAATGGCGCTACGATTACGAGGGTGCAATGAACGATGTATGCGAAAAAAAATACGCCCTATACTTGGTGGACTACTACCTTGGTGCAAACACAGGTCTTGATTTTATTAAAGAGGCATTTGAAAAAAAATGTGAGGAGCCAATTATTATTCTTACGGGTAGAGCAGCTCCGGAGCTTGATGCAGAAGTAATGCATGCTGGAGCAGTTGATTATCTTATTAAAGGGGAAATGGATACAGAGAAGCTTGAAAGGTGTATTAGACACGTAATTGAAAAAAGTATTTCTGTGCGAACCCTCAAGTTAAATGAGAAAAAGTTCAGGCATATTTTTGAGCGATCAAAAGACGCTGTGTTTTTAATAGATTTTGATACAATGTTTTTTACCGATGTAAATGAAGCAACCGTGCGGCTTTTTGAGTACGAAGCAAAAGAAATGAATAATAAATCTGTTTTTGATTTGATGTTATTGGAAGATGAAAAAAGCCAACTTAAAGAGTTGCTGCAAAAGGGAGACATCGATGATAAAGAAATTCAAATGCAGACCAAAAATAAAGATATTATTTATGGTATTCTCTCGCTTTCAAAAGAAGAGGACGGCACGGGTAAGTTTTTTTTACAGGGAATTATTCATGATATTACTGAATTAAAAAAAATTGAAAAAAATAATGTAAGAGTTGAAAAACTTGGTATGGCCGAAAGGCTCGTTCGCACACTGGCGCATGAAGTTAGAAATCCTTTAAATAATATTAATCTTTCTCTTGAGCAATTAGCTGAAGAAATAAAGACAGAAGATGCAGTACTATATTTAGAAATAATAACCCGAAACAGTAAAAGAATAGAAACGCTGATAACGCAACTGCTTGGTGCCAGCAGGCCTGAAATTATGCGGCAGGAGAATGACCTTGTAGAAATACTGGAAGAATCTTTAGAAGCAGCAGCAGAGAGGATTTTCCTAAGGCACATTAATCTTGAAAAGATTTTGCCGGCAAAAAGATTAATGATTAATGCAGATAAGGAAAAGTTGAAAATTGCTTTTCTTAATATTATTATTAATGCAATAGAAGCGATGGAAGATTATGGTAATTTATCTTTAAAACTTGAGGAGACTTCCGAAGGTTATGATTTGTCAATATCTGATACCGGATGCGGCATTAGCGAAGAAAATTTATCCCGATTGTTTGAACCTTATTTCACCGCAAAAAAGAATGGACTAGGTTTGGGACTTGCCGCTACCATGAATATTTTACAATCGCACAACGCGGCCATAGAAGTTTCCTCTACGCTAAAGAAAGGGACTACCTTTTTTATAAATATCCCTAAGATGGATTAATGATTTTTTGAACTAATTAAAGAAGTAGATAATAATCCTTTAGTAACCTCGTGAATTCATAAGAATAAGTATTCTCGATATTTTTTATAGTAACTGAACTTTCTGTGCAAATGTTTTTTTTGTGAGATATCCACAAAAATGTTCTAAAAAATGGGTGAGCAGGTGAATGCGATATATTAAATTTTTCATTTACAATAAGTGATTCTTTATTTAAGCATTCCTCCATATTTTTTACTGTTGAAAATGGAACCAACAACGCAGCTACCCCCAAATCGCTCAGCTGTCGTTTTAAAATTGACGAAAGATTTGCAAATGACAGGCCGGTCGCATGCATTGCTAGGTTGCGCGTATCATCAGCACTTTTAAGCTGGTTCTCATAAAACGGCGGATTACAAATAATAAGATCGTATTTATAAGTTGGCGCAAAATTATCTATCGAAGTATGGTAAACGGTAATCTTGTCGGACCATGGAGACAGTTCGACGTTGTTTTTGGCTTGTTTGTAAGCCATGGCATCTATTTCTACTGCGTCAACAGGAGCGTTGGTTTTTTGTGCCAGCATTAATGAAAGTAAACCCGTACCGCAACCAATATCCAGTATCCTGTTTGGAGAAAGTTCATTCTCAAATTTATTTGCTACCCATGCCCCAAATAAACAGGCGTCGGTACACACTTTCATAGCGCACATATCCTGCTGAATGGTAAACTGTTTAAATTGAAACCAACTATTCACTTCGTAAATTAAGTTTAAAAGGCGCTGCTTGCAGAGGGTGTTGTATCCATTAACACAAAATCATTAACTAGGTATTTGTGGTATGCTGTTACTGCTATCATTGCAGCATTGTCTGTACAGTATTCAAATGCAGGTATAAAGGTATTCCAGCCGAGGGCAGCGCCAGTTTGTGTGAGGTGCTTTCGTAGCCCGCTGTTGGCACTTACACCACCTGCTATACACACATTGGTTATTCCCGTCTCCACGACCGCTTTTTTTAGCTTATTAATAAGGATACTAACTATTCTTTCCTGAACCGATGCACAAATATTTGCCAGATTTTCGTCAATAAACTTTTCTCGTTCATCTGCAGATACTGTTAAGGCTTCCTTATAAACATTGGCCGTACCTGCATTGTTTAAAAAATAAAGAATAGACGTCTTCAAACCTGAAAAACTAAAATTTAAACCATCTATTTTCGGTTCTGGAAATTTGTAAACAGCTTCTCCTTGTAGTGCATATTTATCAATTAAGGGACCGCCAGGGTATGGGAGGCCCAATAACTTTGCTGTTTTATCAAAAGCTTCGCCTGCTGCATCATCAATGGTTTCACCAATAATTTTCATATTTGTGGGCGATTTACACAATACAATTTGTGTATGACCACCACTCACTGTTAAACACAAAAAAGGAAATGATGGTGCTGGCTCTAAAAGTAAATTTGCCAATACATGTGCCTGCATATGGTGTACTGCAATAAGTGGCTTATTGAGTGAAAGCGCAAGAGATTTTGCAAACTGTCCACCCACTAATAACGCACCAATAAGCCCGGGCGCTTGGGTAAATCCAATCGCATCAATATCTGTGAGGGAAAGTCCCGATTTTTTTATAGCCGCATCTACAACGGGCACAATATTTTCCATGTGTGCACGGCTTGCAAGCTCGGGAACAACACCTCCGTATTGCTCATGTATTTTTTGCGTGGCAATTATATTGCTTAAAATTTTTCCATTGCTAAAAACGGCTGCGGCTGTTTCATCACAGGAAGATTCTATGGCGAGTATGGTCGGATTGTGAATAATGGATGGTGAATTGTAAATGATAAATAATTAAGTGCGCAATTTATAACATGCGTAGGATTTTAAAAAATTTGCGAACCAGCGTGTCCTTCATTCGCAAATTGCTACTAACTTCTTATTGCAACCACGGGATCCATTTTTGCGGCCTGCCTCGCAGGTATAATACCAGCGAGTATACCTACAACAATACAAATGATGATGGTAGCAAATAAAAGTGGCAGCGAAATAAATACCGGAAATTTAAATGGTCCTGAGAGTATGAGCGTAAGGATCCAAACAAAAAATAAACCTACTGCACCGCCTAATATACACATCAGTGCGGCTTCCATTAAAAACTCCAATAATATGGAGGAACTTTTTGCACCAATGGCTTTTTTTAAACCAATAATAGAGGTTCTTTCTTTTACTGTAACAAACATAATATTCGCAATGCCGAAAAGCCCTACTATTAAACTAATACCACCAATAAATCCACCAACTATATTTAGGGTGCCAAAAAAGCCCGAAATGGCTTTGCTAAACGCTTCAACACTATTCAAAGAAAAATTATCTTCTTCTCTTGGGCTTAGTTTACGAACCTGGCGCATAATGCCTCTTAGCTCCTGGTACAATGCATCTGTGCTCACTCCATCTTTTCCTTTTACAATTAAAACAGGGTTTGCATTTTTCTCATCAAATAATTGTCTGCAATATTTGTAAGGCATCATTATGCAGTTATCATAATCCCAGCCAATCATATTTTTTCCTTGTTTTTTAATAACCCCCACCACCGTCATTATCTTACCTTTTACCTCAACTTGTTTACCACCTGCTCTATCTGCAGATCCAAATAGTTTTTCGGCATTTTCAAAACCAATAATGCATACATTCGTAGCGTTGTTAAACTCATTTGCAGAAAAGTAACGCCCAACTTCGAAAAGAATGGGCTGCAAAGCAATTTGCGCAGCGTTTATGCCGTAAACCGAAACACCATTTAATACGTCATTTCTATAAGACAGATTCCCGCCTGTCTGCATTAAAAAAGTAACATCCTGTGTTAGTTCCGATCTTTCTTTCACCATTCCTTCTTCTTCGTATTTCATTACAGGTCTTGCCCTCAGTTTCCAAAAAGGTTTGTTGGGACCACCGCTGTAGTCCCATTTGTCAATATAAATGGTATTGCTGCCCAGGCTGTTTACCTCGTTTTGTATATTTTGTTCCAGACTGTTTACAGTGGCAAGAACACCGATAATACAAAATATACCAAAAGCTACACCTGTGAGGCTTAATGCAGTTCTTGTTTTGTTTACTTTTAATTCCTGCAGGGTTAGCCGTAAAGAATTTGCCAGAATTGTAAGCGTATTTGCCATACTGTAAAGGTATCAATAAAAAAAATTGCTCATTTGCATAATCGTCCTTATAAACTACCGTTTAAATAATTTAGGTATTCAACAACTCTAAATAACGAAATAAAGTAAGTTGAAACAAATAATAACAACACCGGCTGCCCTAATAATATCCCTACTGTTAAAGCCGATGCAAGTATTAGATTCTTGGATGAAGCAAGGAAATATTATTGCATCAAACATTTAAATGATTAAAACGGCAATAGTTACCTTTGCGCTCGCAAAAGAAATAAATGAAATACAACGCAGAAATAGAAAGACGCAAAACCTTCGCCATCATATCTCACCCCGATGCAGGTAAAACAACTCTTACCGAAAAGTTTTTGTTGTTTGGTGGGGCCATACAGACAGCAGGTGCGGTTAAAAGCAACAAGATTAAAAAACATGCTACGTCAGATTTTATGGAGATAGAGCGGCAGCGTGGAATATCTGTAGCCACCTCTGTTATGACTTTTGAATACGATGGACATTTAATAAACCTTTTAGATACTCCCGGTCACAAGGATTTTGCTGAAGATACTTATCGCACATTAACTGCAGTGGATAGTGTGGTTCTTGTTATTGATTCTGTAAATGGGGTGGAGCCTCAAACAAGAAGGCTGATGGAGGTTATCGCCATGCGAAAAACACCCGTCATCGTTTTTATAAATAAGATGGATAGGGATGGTAAAAACCGTTTTGATTTGCTCGAAGAAATAGAAAATGAATTAAAAATACAGTTGCACCCAATGACCGTGCCGATAAACAGCGGTAAAGATTTTAAAGGGGTGTACGATCTTCATAAAAAAAGTTTGGTATTGTTTTCTGCAGGTACAAAAGCAAACGATGAAAATGTTGTAGAAATTACTGATATAAACGATAAGGTTTTAGATGCTAAAATAGGAGAGAAAGATGCTGCTGTATTGAGAGAGGATGTGGAGCTGATTGATGGCGTGTATGGCGAATTAAATGAGGCAGATTACTTAAGTGGAAATACAGCACCCGTATTTTTTGGCAGTGCTGTAAATAATTTTGGTGTAAAGGAAATGCTTGACACTTTTGTGAGAATAGCACCAACACCTCGCCCACGACACACTACAACACGAGATGTATTGCCTGAAGAAGAAAAATTCAGTGGTTTTATTTTCAAGATTCATGCAAATTTAGATCCCAAACACAGAGACAGAATTGCTTTTTTAAGGGTTTGTAGCGGAAGGTTTGCAAGGCACACTTATTACAACCATGTTCGTTTAGAAAAAGATATGCGTTTTACAAATCCCTACAGTTTTCTTGCCCGCCAAAAAGACGTTATTGAAGAGGCGTACCCTGGTGATGTGGTAGGATTGTTTGATACCGGTAATTTTAAAATAGGCGATACACTTACAGAAGGCGAAAATTTTTATTTTACAGGAATACCAAGTTTTTCTCCAGAGATATTTAAAGAAGTGGTAAACAAAGATCCGATGAAAACCAAGCAGCTGGAAAAGGGCTTGAACCAGCTGACAGACGAAGGTGTAGCGCAGCTTTTTACACAGTTTGGTGGCAATAAAAAAATTATTGGTTGTGTAGGAGAGTTGCAGTTTGAAGTAATACAATATCGTTTGCTGCAGGAGTATGGCGCATCTGTACAAATGAACAGCCTGCCATTTTTTAAAGCCTGCTGGCTCACGGCAACTGACCCTAAGAAACTGGAAGATTTTACAAAATACAAACAGGCAAATATTGCCGAAGACAAGGATGGTAATGTTGTTTATTTAGCGCAGAGCGAATGGTTTTTAAATACCGAAATCAGTAATAATTCTGATATAGTTTTTCATTTTACAAGTGAGATGAACAAGGTGTAGGAGGTTGATGAGTTTTTTTAGAAAGGCAGATATGCATTTATTTAAAAAATTATGCGCCTTTGTTGTAAACTCAAAAGTTATTAAATTTGTTTTATGTACAAAATGGATAAAACTGTTAGTAAAGGAATGACTTTTAAAGAGGCAGAGCAACAGAAACTTTTCCCAAAAGAAACTTCGGTTTCAGAGAGGTTGAAGCAGGGATGGTATCTTACCTGCATGGCTTACGGAATTGATCCATTAAATCCTCCAAAGATGGATAAGTCCGTTGGTACTTCCAGAAAACATTCATTGTAATGGGAAATATTTTCAATCACGATTTTAGAGATTTCATAAAATCACTCAATAACAATCAGGTAGATTATATCTTGGTTGGGGGGTATGCCGTCATTCTGCATGGTTATAGAAGAACAACCGGCGATATGGATATTTGGGTTAGAAATGATACAACTAATTACGAAAAATTACTTAAAGCATTTTTTGAATTCGATCTCCCTATTGCAGATATGACAATCGAAAATTTTTTGAACACCGAAAAGATGGATGTGTTTTCTTGGGGAAGATTGCCGATCGTTATAGAAATTATGACTGCTTTAAAAGGTTGTAATTTTGATGAGGCATTTAAACTCAGCCAGATTTATAAAGATGATGGTTTAGAAATTAGAACAATACATCTAAATACATTGAAGCAATCTAAAAAAGCTGCAGGCCGTTATAAAGATTTAGATGATTTAGAAAAACTATCAGCACTCTAAAATTGATTAATTTATCCTTTGACTCCCGTGTAATTATGAGGACTCACCGCTTTTAATTCTTTTTTTAGTGCTGCTGAAATGGATAACCCATTTATAAACTCATGCATAGAAGTTTTGTCAATGGCATTTTTACCTCTTGTTAAATCCTTTAGTGCTTCGTAAGGCTTGGGGTAATTTTCTCTGCGTAAGATGGTTTGAATTGCTTCTGCTACCACCGCCCAGTTATTATCTAAATCAGTTTTTAATTTCGTTTCATTTAAAATCAATTTGCCCAATCCTTTTTCCAATGATTTTAAGGAAATGATAGTGTGTGCAATAGGTACACCGATGTTGCGTAAAACGGTACTGTCCGTTAAGTCTCTTTGCAAACGACTGATGGGCAATTTGGCTGAAAGGTGCTCCAGTATTGCATTTGCCATTCCAAAATTACCTTCCGCATTTTCAAAATCAATGGGATTTACTTTATGCGGCATGGCACTGCTGCCTACTTCACCTTTTTTTGTTTGCTGTTTAAAATAATCAACACTAATATAACTCCACATATCTCTACACAAATCAATGAGAATATTATTAATGCGTTTTATCGCATCAAAATGAGCAGCGAGTGTATCATAATGTTCAATTTGTGTTGTGTATTGTTGCCTTTGTAAACCCAGTTTATTTTCTAAAAACCCATTGGCAAATTTTACCCAGTTGTGTTTTGGATAAGCTACAGCGTGAGCATTAAAGTTACCGGTTGCTCCACCAAATTTTCCGGAAAAAGGTATGTGGCTAAACAGTTGAATCTGGTTTTCCAGTCTTTCTACAAAAACCATCATTTCTTTACCAAGCAAAACCGGAGATGCAGCCTGTCCATGAGTGCGTGCAAGCATGGGAATGTTTTTCCAGTCAGTTGCCAGCTTTTTTAAATGTTTTTGCAGGTTAATGATGGCTGGTAAATATTCAAACTCAACAGCATCTTTCCAAAGCATGGGCACTGCAGTATTATTAATATCCTGAGATGTTAGACCAAAATGTATCCATTCCTTCAATTCACTTAGACCCAAAAGATCCATTTTTTCTTTTAAAAAATATTCAACCGCCTTCACATCGTGGTTGGTTATGGCCTCAGTCTTTTTTATGTGCAGAGCATCGTCCTCACTAAAGTTTTCAATAAGTGAGCGGAGCGATTTTTTATTTTTTGCATCAATCTTAAAAAATTTATGTTCTGCCAATGTAATAAAATATTCCACTTCTACTTTTGAGCGATATTTTATAAGTGCATATTCTGAAAAATATTGAGCAAGTTGCAGGGTAGCTTTGTTATAGCGACCATCTACAGGTGAAATAGCAGTAAGTGGCGAAAGTTGCATAAATGAAAATAGTTTGAAGTAATTTTGCACGAATTTAAACGAAACGAGTTGGAAAGAAAAATAAGGGTTGCAGCAGTAAGTTACTTAAATACAAAACCGCTTATTTATGGTTTTGAAAAAGGCATGATGCACGATGAAATAGACTTGGTTACGGATTTTCCGGCAAGCATTGCTGATATGCTGATGCGTGATGAAGTAGATATTTCTTTGGTGCCTGTAGCTACTATTCCCTCTTTAAACGAATACCATATTATTACAGATTATTGCATAGGTACTACTGGTGAAGTGGCAAGTGTTTGTCTTTTTAGTGACGTACCGTTGGAAGAAATACAAACAATATTGCTAGATTACCAGAGCAGGAGTTCGGTAGGATTATTAAAAGTATTGGTAAAAGATTTTTGGAAGATAAATGTTGAACTGGTGAGTTCGACATCGGGTTATGAAAATAGAATAAGCGGCACCACCGCTGGGTTGGTTATTGGCGACCGTGCATTTATTCAACGAAAAAGTAGAAGATATATTTATGACCTTGGTAGTGCATGGGTAGAAATGACGGGGCTGCCTTTTGTATTTGCTGCATGGGTCAGCAATAAAAAATTGTCTGATGAATTTGTAGAGAAATTTAATGAAGCAACGGGTGCAGGTTTTGATAACCTGCCCGAAATAGTTGCTGCAAACCCTTACGAGCCTTACGACTTAAAAAAATACTATACCGAAAATATCAGTTTCACTTTAGATGAGGAGAAGAGGAAAGGGTTGGAGGAATATTTGAGGAGGTTGACAACTTTAAAATAAATGATTTTTTCAATTAAATATTGGGTTGAAAATTTTTTTTCATTATTCCAAAAACTCGTAAGAATCTGTCCCTGCAGTTAAATAGTATCGCAAAAATGGAATAGTAAGGGTGCCTGTACAATAAAAATTTTTCAAAGCATTGGTTCTTATTAATTTATTAATTTTTTTACTCTTTTTAAAAGTGAATACAAAACGGGCTTTACATCAGGCGAAATATTTCTAAAATACACAGCAATTATGAAAAAGCCAGAGAATAACACGGTCCTTGCAATAATACAAACCAACCCATTAGCTTTGCTAATTAAAAAGTAACAAAGCATATATCCCAATACAGCTATAACGAATATCTCAACCGTTTTTTTAGAGAATGGCTGCATATTGAATTTCTTTAAAAGAAATACATATCTGATACCATTATAAATGGTAAATGATACTAGATTGGCAATTGCCGGACCTATCAGGCCATACTTTACCGTTAAAAAATAACTCAGCGGAATAATCATTGCAGTGAGTAAAAAGTTTGTCCACAATTCAAACTTAAAAAAACTGGACGTTCCTATAATTTGCCCATTAACCCCTGTACCCATTTCAATAATAGTAACCACGCCAAGTAGGATAAATACATTTTTACCATCTAGGTATTCATTATTCAGGTTAAAAAAGCGTATTGCCGCCTCAAAGTTTAGACCAATTAAACAAAAAATAAACAAAGAAAAAGTTAGCAGGTTAATGGAAGATCTTTTATAAATTCTACTTATTTCTTGTATGTTTTTTTCTTTCCAGTTGCGAGATAAAATGGGAATCGTGATAGATACTATACTTCGATAGGGCGCTTGCATTAAAATAACAAGATAACTGGCAAAGCCAAATATGGCGACACTTGCCAAGCTTTGCCTAGCGGCCAGCACGAGGCTATCTATACTTGTACGAAGAATTGTTACCACCAGCACAATAAAAGTGAGTGATAGCATGCTTACAATTTTTTTACGATATTTTTTGGTGACCTTACTGGTTTTAAAAGTCAACCACAGTTGCCCATCTCTCTTAAGTATATAAACAAAGATTATAACAATCAATGCGAATTGGCATGCAAAAAGAAGCATGAAAACATGAAAATCAATTATTTCAAAAACTTTTAGCAATACTAGAATAAGTGTATAGGATTTTAAAACAGTTTCTTTTAAAATATTAGCAGTAACACCCTTTCCAAATCCTAATGAGTAACTTTCTAACAGATTATACAATAAAACAAAAAATGCAAGAGGAATGGTTATATAAAAATATTCGATTAGTAATTTAGAATTTGTTCCAAATTTTTTAATGACCAAAGGCTCTGCAATTAGTAATATTAAGATGGTAATTAGAAAACCGATTCCGGAAATTTTTATTGCCAGTCCCAATAAATCATTGTCTTTTCTTTCTAGATTATCTTCATAATACGGAAAGAATTTATACAGAAAAAAAGTAGTGCCTATTGCAGAAAAAGAAAACATGAGCATACTTAATTCAAGTACTGTCCTTGTAAGTCCATATTGCTCGGGAGAAAACCATTCTTTGTGCGTGAATATATAAGTATTGATGGCACCAATAAAAAAACCTAGGTAAATCCAAATTGACCCCTGAATACTTTTTTTTCTGATTTCAGACATTTACTACCATTTAAACAAAAATCGCCGGTTTTAAAAAAGGGAAATTACAGCATTATTGTTTCAATGCAATTTTCTTAACTGGCTAATGTCTGTTTAATAAAAATATATATAATGATACATTATAGCTCGCCAAGTATTATTTTCGCAATAGTTACAATTAACAAACAATATGGCAGAAACCCTTGGTATGCTTTGCGATAAGCTTACAATAGCACAATTAAAACAGTTTCATACAGAAGATGAAATTCGATTAAAAAGCTTAGAAACCCAAATAACTCAACTACAGCAGGAAATAAATGAGTATGTAAGCAATGCTGTACTAGGTAAAATATTACCCGAAAGAATGACTTTTGCCGCAAACAAAGTTTTTAAAGCTGAAGGAAATACTGTAGAAGATGTAAATGGTAATTTTGGAGAAGTATTTTATCAGTTGGCTAATGTAAACTGTAAATTGTGGCATGAGCAAGAAAAAGTATATGAATTTGAAAATGTACCCGTAGATGAAAAAGATTATGTTGTAAAGCAATTGGCTTTGCTAAACCTTGAACGAAATAAATGCATAGATTCTATAAATGAGCAGTTTATGCAATTAATAAAATCTAAAAATAACCAACACTAATGCATATTCGCAAAAGAAATACCTGTCGTGTTTGCGGCTCTTCTTCTTTAAAAAAAGTAATTGATTTAGGCCCACAATATTTACAGGGAAGTTTTATTAAACCGGGCAAAGAAATGCCAAGCCATCGCAAAATTGATTGCACCCTTGTACGTTGCAATCCCCAAGAAGATGAAAACGCTTGTGGACTTTTGCAAATGGAACACTCAGTACCATCTGAGATTTTATATGCAGCATATTGGTATAGAAGCGGTACCAATAATACGATGCGCAATCATTTAAAAGACATTGTAGATAATGTAGTAAATACCGTGAGCGATGCTAAGCATCCACTTGTGATGGACATAGGCTGCAACGACGGCACTCTTTTAAGCTATTACCCACCTCATTTTATAAAATATGGTTGCGACCCGAGTGATGTAGCGCAAGAAGTAAAAGAAGCAACCGTAGTACAGGATATTTTTCCATCGGAGGAATTGTTTGAAATATTAGAAGGGAAAAAGCTGGATGTGATTACTTCAATCGCTATGTTTTATGATTTGGAAAGTCCTGTAGAATTTGTAAATGGTATTAAAAGATTTTTATCATCTACCGGTGTGTGGGTGTTTGAAATGAGCTATATGCCCCGTATGTTGGAGCTTGATAGTTACGATACCATCTGCCACGAGCATTTAGAGTTTTACAGCCTTGCCGTACTCGAAAAAATATTGGCACTTGGAGGAATGAAAATTTTTAAGATTTCATTTAATGATATTAATGGTGGTAGTATAAGATGTTATGCTACACATAAAGAAAACAGCAAGCATGACAATCACGAAAATTATTTACTCATAAATGAAACACGCCATAAAGAATTTGATTTGGAACTGGATACTGATAAACCGTACACCGCTTTTCAACAAAGAATTGAAGTGTTGAAGGATGAGTTGCATGCATTGTTGGTAAAATTAAAAGGAGAAGGTAAAAAAGTTCATATTTACGGAGCATCTACAAAAGGGAACACTATACTGCAATGGTGCAATATTAACTATACGTTGGTAGATTGTGCAGCAGAACGAAACGAAGACAAATACGGAGCATTTACACTAGGTACAAATATTCCCATCATTAGCGAAGCAGAAAGCCGAGCAATGAACCCAGATTATTACCTTGTTTTACCATGGCATTTTAAAGAAGAATTTGTAGTGAGAGAGAAAGAAGCGTTGGATAAAGGAACGGCTTTTATTTTCCCTGTGCCTAAGATTGAAATTTTAAAAAAATAACGCTCATAATGGGAAAAATACAAAAACTTACCCAATTTTTAAAAGCGTTGGCGTTTATTGGTACCGCTAAAAATTACAAAGAGTATTTAAGTTATGCTCAAGCGGGAGAGGATAGGGTTTTAAAATTTTTATTTTCAGCCATGGGTTTAAATAAGATTTCTTATTTGGAAATTGGTACAAATAACCCAATAGACATAAACAATACTTATCTGTTTTATTTGGGAGGAAGCAGAGGTGTGTGTATTGAGCCAAACCCAACATTAATACCCAAAATAAAGAAATGCCGACCTGATGATGTATGTCTAAACGTGGGTATTTCTCCAAATGGTGTAGAGGGCGAAATGGATTTTTATATTTTTGATGATGCTGATGTTGAAAAGGGATTAAGTACATTTTCAAAACAAGAAGCAGAAAATGTACAAAATACAACACATATAAAAATTGCTGAGGTAAAAAAAATACCGGTAACTCCTTTGAACTCAGTGCTGGTAAAATATTTTTCAGATAAAGCACCAGATTTAATTTCTATTGATGTAGAAGGGTTAGATCTTGAAATTTTACAAACTATTGATTTTGCAAAATATAGACCTGTAGCTATTTGCGTAGAAACGGTAAACTTCACAATAAACCATAAAAAAATAAAAAATACAGCTATTATTAATTTTATGGCGAGCCAGGGTTATTTTGTTTATGCAGATACGGGCATCAATTCGATTTTTGCAGACAAATCACTTTTCTAATACTGATTTTTACGATGAAAAAGTTACTTATCAGCCTGTTAAAAAAAGCGGGATATATTGTGTACAGTACCAAAGCAATAAAAAATCAACAGGTAGAAGTTATCAATAAAGGGAAGGCTATCATTCAAAAAATTTCTCCCGATTTTAGTATTCTCAATGGTCCTTTTAAAGGAATGAAATACCCTTCTATTGATATTACAGAACTTACACTTGCACCAAAAATAACTGGAAGTTATGAAGGACATCTAACACCACTTATTTACAAAATTATAGATTCTCCTTACGACAATATTATTGATGTTGGTTGTGCGGAAGGTTATTATGCGGTCGGTCTTGCTAAGAAAATTCCACAAAGTGTCGTTCATTGCTTCGACATAAATGAGTTTGATTTAAATTTTTGTAAACAAATGGCGCACGTGAATAATGCGTCAAACTTAACTTTCAATAAATTTTGTTATCCTGAAACCTTGATCAATTTTAAGTACGGAAAAAGGACTTTAATTTTTTGTGATTGTGAAGGATATGAAATAGAATTATTTACTGGTGAAGTTATTGCGGCCTTAAAAAATACAGATGTATTGATAGAACTACACGATGTATTCAATCCAATGATATCTTCTACTTTGATAAAAAGATTTGAGAAAACACACCATATAGAAGTGCTAAATAATAGTGATGTGGAATATGCAAGTTTAAAAGGATTAGAGCATATTACTGCGGCAGAAAAGGCGTTTGCTGTATATGAACACAGGGGAGGGCTTTACCAGAATATTTTTATGGAGTGGGCATTTTTTACACCAAAAAAATATGCTGATGATGCAACAAACTAAGGTTGTATTGGACGGAACAATTTTTTCAGAATGTGAAATGAGAGGCGCCAACAGAGATGGAATGATGCGACTAACTGAAGATATTACGAAAGAACTGGTTTTAAAAAAAGATGTTGATATTTCTTTTGCTAACACTGTTTACATAAAAAAGTACCAAGATAAACTAAAGCGTTTTGTACAAAATAATTATCCGGATTATACCAATAAAATATTTTTAAAGAAGATACCTTCTGTTACCAATATTTTAAAATGGAAAGACATATTTCGGACACAGCTTTCCGGCATTATGCCCATTTCCATGTACAAGGAGTTAAATGAATATGATATTTTTCATTCCTTTTATTATCCTTTTTCTTCTTCCATGCAAAAGAGTAAAATAAAAAAATCAATTACTTTTTTAGATATCATTCCTCTCTTATTAAATGGGTACCCGCAACCACTCATTAATAGAACTAAAAAAATAGTGGATAGTACTAGAGATAATTATACTATATCAATATCAGAATTTTCTAAACAGGATCTCCTCAATTACGATAAAAGAATTGATGAGCAAAAAGTATTTGTTGTGCCATTAGCGGCTTCAAAAGAATTGTTTTACCAAAATAGAAACAAAGACGATTGGTACATTGTAAAGCAAAAATATAACCTGCCTGATAATTATTTTTTGTCAGTAGCAGGGAACGATTCTCGAAAAAATATTAGAACGGTCATTAAAAGTTTTGCAAAGTTATTATTGCAGGAAAAAATGCAAGATTTACACCTTGTTTTAACCGGTAATGGTTCACACAACTATCAAATGCTGGAGGAATTAAATATACCAAAAGAAGTAAGAGCCAAGATATTTATACCTCTTACATTTATAGATTCGCAAGATTTGGCTGTGTTGTATTCAAATGCGGTTTGCTTTTTCTTTATGTCGTTGTACGAAGGCTTTGGTTTGCCGGCTTTAGAAGCAATGCAGTGTGGAACGCCTGTAGTCGTTTCAAACACAACGTCGTTGCCGGAAGTTGTGGGTGATGCTGCTCTAACCATAGATCCTACAGACGTAGATGCACTTTGTAGTGCGATGCTATTAATACATAACAGTAGAGATTTAAGGAATCATTATGCTACAGCAAGCTTACAACGAGCGGAACAATTTTCCTGGAGTAGATGTGCAGATGAATATGGAGCTATTTTTAAAGAAATAGCGTTGAGATAATTTTTTGTGTAATTTAAATTTTAGTTCAAACTATAATTATGAAGGCTGTTATATTTGGTGCAAATGGCCAAGATGGGTACTATCTTATTAAACTACTTACGTCACTAAACGTGGAGGTTATAGGCGTGAGTAGAAGTGGTGATTTTTTGCGTACTCAGATTCTTTCATCTGACGAAATTTCGCAATTAATAAAGTTGCATAAGCCGGATTTTGTTTTTCATCTTGCGGCTAATTCAACCACAAACCACCGGGCACTTTTCGAAAACCATGGTGCCATTGCGACGGGCACACTTAATATTTTAGAAGCGGTAAAAGAATTTTCACCTCAAACAAAAGTTTTTATATCTGGCAGCGGTTTACAATTTGTAAACAACGGTAATCCAATAAAAGAAACAGATCCCTTTGCAGCCAACGATGCTTATTCGGTTAGCAGAATACAGAGTGTTTATGCGGCCCGTTATTTTAGGAGTTTGGGTCTAAAGGTTTATGTAGGTTATTTCTTTAACCATGATAGCCCTTTAAGAACCGAGAGGCATGTTACAAAAATGATAAGCGAAACCGTAAAAAGGATAGCTGCAGGAAGCAATGAAAAATTAGAAATAGGTGATATGTCTGTTATTAAGGAATGGTCCTATGCCGGCGATATAGTAAAAGGAATTTGGTTATTGGTAAACCAAGAGCTGGTGTTTGAAGCGAATATTAGTAGTGGCGAAGGGTATTCCATAAAAGAATGGATAGAAGAATGTTTTAAACTTGTTGATTTAAATTTGAGAGATAATATTATAGAAAGAAATGATTTTATTTCAAGCTATAAAAAATTAATTTCCGATAATTCTCTTATAAAAACTTTAGGTTACAAGCCCGAGGTATCATTTCATGATCTCGCAAAAATGATGATGAGTAATGGCTAATACTTCTACAATTAATATTCTGCTTGTACAACTTTTCTCCAATGGGGATTGTCTTTATGCGACTGCAATAGCAAGGCAGATAAAAGAAGATCATCCTAACTGTAAACTCACTTGGGCTATTGCAGATTTTTGTAAAAATATACTTACCAATAATCCTTATGTAGATGAAATATTGGTAACAAATGAAGTGGCTAAAAATGATGTTGTTGCTTTTAGAAAATATAAGAAGAAAGTTTTTGCAGAGAAAGCTTTGGGTAAATGGGATGAAGTTTTTGTCACTACCAATATGGATACCAATCTTGCTTTGTATGATGGAACAATAAGGGGTATGATTTTAAGATCTTATCCCAATCCTATTACTGTTCCATTGCAGCCTGTGCTGGCACTTACTGATGCAGAGAAAAACAATGTTGCTGTGTTTGCAAAAGCACATTCAATTACTAATTTTAAGAATGTTATTCTATGGGAATATGCTCCACAAAGTGGTCAGACCGAACTTAATTTTGAAATGGTGATGTCTGTTGCAAAGAAAATAACATCCAATTTATCTACCTGCGTAATACTTTCATCAGCAAATAAATTTCAGGGGACTGATAATATTATTGATGCTAGTATATTATCTGTGAGGGAAAATGCGGCACTTACACATTATTGCACTTTACTTATTGGTTGCAGCAGTGGTATTACCTGGCTTACAACCAGCAGCGCAGCCAAATTTTTACCTATGCTGCAATTACTAAATGCTAATACTATTTTTATAAATACGCCTTCAGTAGATTTTAACAGGTATGGTATCAAACACAATGGCCTTATAGAAATGTGTGATTTTTCAGAAAGCAATATTTGTGAATGTCTTCATCAAATATTAATGAATGGTTTTAATTCCGCAGAAAAATACAACCAATCTTTACCATTACAATTTAAAACTACCACTACTATTGTTTATAATTTACTTGTTTATAGAGAATTTAGTGCTATTGAAAAGCACTACAATATTATGAAGGCGGCGTATGGGTTGAATCTAATTTTTCTAAAAGCTTTCTTTGCAGGGTTCGCATTATTTCCCTTTAAACTTTTAAATAATTTTTTTAAGAAGAAAGTTTTAAAAAGATCTTAAAAAAAATGGTTGCCTTTTAAAGCAACCATTTTTTTTATCCTTTTTTAGTTTGGTATTTAATTTCTTCTTCCATCATTTCTTTTACGAGCATGGGTAAATCATATTTTGGTATCCAACCAAGTTTTGTATTTGCTTTGGTTGCATCGCCGATAAGTAACTCTACTTCGGCAGGTCTAAAATAGCGTGGGTGTATTCCGATTACCTGCTTACCTACCGGCAAATTATATAAAGGATTACTGCAGGCTTTTACATAGACTTTTTCATCAACACCTTCTCCTTTAAAATCAAGGTCAACTCCAATATTATCAAATGCCATTATGATAAAATCTCTAATGGTGGTAGTTATACCTGTTGCTAAAACAAAATCTTCCGGCGTTTCTTGCTGCAACATCCTCCACATTCCTTCCACATAATCTTTTGCATGTCCCCAATCTCTTTTTGCATCTAAATTACCAAGCATTAGAGGGGCATCATCTAAACCTAAAGCTATACGTGCAACACCGATGGTGATTTTTCTTGTAACAAAACTTTCGCCCCTAAGCGGACTTTCATGGTTAAATAAAATTCCGTTTACTGCAAACATATTGTATGCTTCCCTGTAGTTTACAGTGATCCAATAACCATATAATTTAGCCACACCATAAGGCGAACGTGGGTAAAACGGCGTACTTTCTTTTTGAGGAATTTCCTGCACCAAACCATACAACTCTGAAGTGGATGCCTGGTAAAATTTTGTCTTCTCTGTTAGGCCTAAAATTCTAATAGCTTCTAAAAGACGCAATACGCCAATTCCGTCAGAGTTAGCGGTATATTCTGGCGTTTCAAAACTTACCTGTACATGGCTTTGTGCACCAAGGTTGTAAATTTCATTTGGCTGTGTCTGTTGAATGATACGAACCAAGCTACTACTGTCAGTGAGATCTCCGTAATGTAAATGAAACCTGTCTGCAATGGTTTTATCAAAAATAAGGTTGTCAATTCTGTCTGTATTCATTAAAGAACTGCGGCGTTTTATGCCGTGCACCGTGTATCCTTTTTCAAGTAATAATTCCGCAAGGTATGCACCATCTTGCCCCGTAATACCGGTTATTAAAGCTGTTTTCATCATATTTTTTTAAAATCGAATCAAAAATAAGATTAAAACTTTAAGTTTGAAAGTCTTTAGAAAATAATATGAGATTAAGCATCATAATTGTAAATTATAAAACAGCACAATTAGTTATAAATTGTCTTGCATCGGTTTATAAATACAACACTAATAAGGTAGAAATTTTTGTGGTAGATAACTTTTCTAACGATGGATTGGAGTTGCTTTTACAAAATAAATATCCGGATGTTTGTTTTATTCAAATGGGTTATAATGCAGGATTTGCAAGAGCAAATAATGCTGCTTTAAAAATAGCAAAAGGCGAAAATCTACTGTTGCTAAACTCAGATACGATCAATGTAGAAGATGCTGTAAACAAGTGTGATGAACTTCTCAGAAAATCATCATTTTCAGCAGCCGGTGTGCAGCTTTTAAATGACGACAGTACCCCTCAAATTTCGGGTAATTACGCAATGAAGGGTGGGCTAAATTATCTTTTACCATTACCCTTTACAGGAGCATTTCTAAAAGCAATTGCCAACCTTTTTAAAGTAAAAAAGCCAAGTGTAGAAAAAGCAGAAAATACCATTGAAGTTGATTGGATCAATGGTGCATTTTTAATGGTGAAAAAATCAATTATTGAGAAGGTAGGTTTGCTCGACGAAGATTTTTTTCTCTACGCAGAAGAAGCAGAATGGTGCAGCAGAATTAAAAAAAAGGGTAGGCTTTGTATATTCGGCGAACTTAATATTTTTCATTTGCAGGGAGAAAGCTCGAATTCTGCATTTGGTTCAGAAGGTAAAGGGTACTTTAATTTATTTGATAAGAAAGGACTGCAGATTATTTTGAGCAATTTTGTTCGAATAAGAAAACAGTTTGGATTATTTTGGTTTGGATTTGATTTGGTATTTTATTTTCTTACCATCCCGGTTTTTTTTATGGGGACATTGTTTTCCAAATTAGGAGCTTCTAAAAAATACAACTTACACCAAGTAAAAGGCTTTACTAAAAATATGTTTTCATTGATAAAGTATCTCCCAGTTATAATAAAAAACAAACCTTTTTTTTATAAAGTGTTATAAAAGGTTCTCCCAATACTTAATAATATCTCCCAAACTATCTTCAATGCTGTATTCGGGTTTCCAACCCGTTGCATTCATCAATTTTTCATAAGAACCAATAATGACTTTATTTTCTGACGGGCGGAAGTTTTTTTCATCCGTTGTGTGAAAAACATGCTCACCGATGATGTTCGAGAAAAGTTCGATCATGTCTTTAATGAGGTATCCTTTCCCCGAGCACACATTGTACGTTTGTCCTTTCACACCCTTGTATAAAAGTAAATAATAAGCTCTAACCACATCTCTTACATCGCTAAAATCTCTAATTACATTTACATCACCTGTTACCAATTCTATTTTAGATACGCCTGTTTTTGCCTGTTGTACAATTTGTTTTGCAAAAGAGGAAATAACGTATTCAGGTTTTTGATAAGGACCAATGTGGTTGAAAGATCTTGTGTGTACAATATCAACCCCGTAGCTCTCAGCATAAATCTTTACCAGTTTTTGTTGCAATACTCTTGCAACGCCGTATGGGCTTGCAGGTTCAGGACAATCAGTTTCTTTTAACGGCAAACCCGCATTGGCATTTCCATATTCTTCGGTAGATCCTACCGATAGAATCCTACACTTAAGTTGAAGGATCCTCACTGTTTCTACAATATTTAAAAAGAAACTCGTATTATCCATTACCGAATCTGCCGGGGCTTTCCAGCTGTTGGCAACACTGCTTCTGCCTGCAAGGTGCAAAATAAATGCAGGGTTAAAGCTTTCAATAATATCAGCTATTTCTTCTTTGTGTAAAAGGTTAATTTTAGAAAGTGAAATAGTAAGCCCTTTAAAATCTTCCAGCTTAAATTCAGGATAGGTTTCGTTGTAAATACCCATCACCTCACTGCCGGGCTCCTGCTCATTTAAATAATGAAGAAAATGTTTTGCAGCAAAACCTGCTATACCTGTAATTAAAATTTTCATTTGTGTTGTGTTGTGTTTCCTGCAATAATACCTGCTGCTTTTGCTGCAATATTACCCCAATAAAAGTGATTAAAAAAGGCAGAAGGAATATCAGCATGAACTTTAGCATTAAAAATACAATTAACAAATGCAGGCCAGTCAAAGTCTTTTACTACATCAAGTTTGCCACCTGCAACACCTTGCGGTATCCCATATGCGCCACTTTCGCAACTTATGCTTGTAAGGTTATTGGCAAGTGCTTCTACTAACTTTGTTTTTATGCCACCGCCGGTTATTACAGGATTTAAAAATAAATCAGCCCCTTTAAAAAATATATTTATATCGTTTACAAATCCTGCGTAAACAATATTATTACCGGAATAGGCTCTTAATTCGTTGTATGATGCAGGTAATCCTTTGCCACAAATAATAATTTTGTAGCTAAAGTTGTGTTCGTTTAGCAGTAGTGGATTTATATTTTCGATGATATGATTGATGGCTTCAATGTTAGGTTTGTAGTCTAACGTACCATTAAACAGTAAAATTTTCTCATCCTGCTTTATATGATATTGTCGTCTGATGTCTGATGCTGCATTTTGCTTTTCTTCGTTTGAGGGTGCTTCTTTCCAATCAATGCCGTAAGTAATCACATCACATTTCGCAGTGTCTAGACCGTAATTTTTTACTGCAAAATCTAAGTCTTCTCCTGTTACAAAAAAATTATGATCTATTATTTTATGAATATTTTTTTCGTAAAACCAAAGCATTTTCCACCACCATTTTCCCATACTTTTAAAACGTACGGCTTCAATATTATGCGACAGTAAAGATAATTTTACACCGGTACTTTTCTTTAGCAGCCATGCAAGCCAACCATAATAGGGATGAACAATTACAAGGTCCGTAATTCTTTTTTGCTTAATTAATTTTTGTATTTTAAAAAAAAGCAAAGGATTTGCATACCGTAATTTTGAACTGCCCAAAATCCCTTCAAAAGAATTTTTTAAATCGGGAGGGATATCATTATCCGCGACAGAAATAAAAGTTACCGGATAAATTTTAGCCAGGTATTCATAAAAACTTGCTATAAATTTTTTACCACCGGTGCGAGCAGGGAATACGTTGTAAGGTGCCAGTAATGCTATGTTGGGTTTTGTTTGAATTATATTCCGATTAAATAAAAGTGCCTAAAATTAGTTGTCTTTTTCAGTTGTTGCTGTTCCTTTTCTCCACTCCATAAACAATGCCGCGAGTAATAAAACAAACAATAACCAGCTTGCGATGGCGCTTATGTTTTTACTTAAAAAGAACAGAGTAGGTTCAAATTTAAATTCAATGCTATGTTTACCTGCCGGCACAACCATTGCACGCACTACATAATTTGCTTTAAAGAACGGCACTTTTTTACCATCTAAATAAGCATTCCAGTCTTTGTAATAAATTTCACTAAAAACCGCAACGTTATTGCTGGTAGAGTTGCTTTCATAACTTATTGCATCATTATCGTATGCCGTCATTTTAATTGAAGAAGAACTATCAGCAGGACTAAAAGCGGTTACCAATGGTTTAAAAGATTCGTCTGCAACGGCACTGTCTTTTGTATTTAACCCGGTTAAGCTTTTCATTTCTGCAACAGGTCCTTTTACAAATGTCACTGCTTTTATAAACCAAGCATTGCCTAAAGCTTCGGGGTTTTGAAAAGCCTGTATTTTATCTCCTTCGCCGGTGATAATCCATTTTGCATTGAGCATATTTAGCACGGCTGGGTTTGGCCTGCCGTTCATTTGGTAGCTACTTAAATCATCGTAGATTCCTAGTTTTGCCGCATGGTAACCTCCAATAGATTTGTGATAGTAGGAAGTTTTAGCTTCTTCAAATGGGCTGCCCACACTTGTATTAAATACACGATAGTTAGGGTCTTTATCTGCCAGTATTGTTCTGTCGGCATTCGTCATTGGAAATTCTACAGCATCATAATTATCTTTGTTATCAAAACTTTTCGCATTTAAATAATGTGAGCCCACTGCAAGTAAATCAATGGTTGATGCTAGTGTAATACCTGCCAACATAATTGTAGCAGTTAATTTCTTTTTTATATAAAGTGCTATAAGACCTGCAGCTACCAATACAAATAAAAGGGAGCGTAGCAAATCTTTCAACATCATTGAACCCCTGTCTTTTTTGAGCTCGGTTAAAATCCCTCTGGCTGTCTTTTCAGCATCTGGATTTTGTTGCAATTGAAAAACCCAGTTTTCATACACTTGGTTATCTCTTTGCCCTTTGTATTGTTCGTTTAAAGCGCCATATTTATTTTGAAAATCTGCATCCTTGCTTTGCCATAAAGTATTGAAGGCAGTTGTTCTGTTGCGGTTTTCATTGCCAAAGTCAGATGTTGCGTAAAAAGCAAATCCTACCACAAAAACAGCTGCGGTTGCAATAACACCCAGCTTAAATTTTTGCCAGGCTTCTTCAGCATTAAAATTTGTTATCAGTTTATTAATGGTAAGCACCGCAATTAGGGGAAACAATATTTGCGGAATGACCAATGCAATTGTAGGTACACGAAATTTATTGTACAGCGGCAAGTTGTTAAACATAAAGGTATTGAAACCATCGAAGTTGCTGCCAAGCGCCAATAAAATACCAAGTAAACTTGCGGTAAAAATCCACCACTTGTGTTTGCCATCTAAGTAAAACATTCCAAACAAAAACAGAAAACATATAACCGCACCAAGGTATACAGGGCCATTTGTAAAAGGCTGGTCTCCCCAATAAAGCGACTGGCTCATCTGCTGTGCAATTTGGTCGGCAGGAGCTTGTGGGAACAATCCTGTCATGTAGTTCACCACATTTGCATCATCTTTTAGTTGTGGAAATAAATAACTTTCTCCATCTCTTTGTGCATAATACGAACCGTAGCCCTTTACACCCGGAAACATTAAACTCATCGTTTCGGCCCTGCCATAACTCCATTGAAAAGCGTATTCTTTGCTAAGCCCGGTTGTTTTTCCATCAACAACTTTGTCGTTGGCTTTATTGGTTTCATCCATTTTTAACTGACCGCCACGCTTGCTGTATTTCGCATAATCATAAGTAGGCAAAAGTGTAATGGCATTTACTGCCAAACCCAGCAATCCTGCTGCTACTAATAATCCCAGGCTTTTTCCCAGGTCTTTTGTATCTTTTATTTTTACTGCTTGAGCTATAAAAAAAATCGTCATTACGGCCATTATTAAAAACACATAATAACTTACCTGTTGGTGGCCGGAACCCACTTCTAACGCTGTAAAAAGTGCGGTGAGTGCAAAGCCTGCTAAATATTTTTTATTAAAAAGCAAAATGGCTGCACCAATTAATGCCGGTGAATATGCAAGCGTGAGCATCTTTGTATCGTGCCCTGCTGTAATTATAATAGGGGAGTAGGTGCAAAATGCAAATGCAATGGCACCAAGGATGGCTGCGTATGGTCTTACCCGCAGGCACATACATAAAAAGTAAAAACTAATACATGCCAAAAAGAAAAAGTTCATTGGCTTTGGCAACCACAATTGAAAAGCTTTATCAATTATTCCCAATGGCGACCATGCACCTTCAATGGCAATTTGGTAAGCCGGCATACCGCTAAACATGGTAGAAACCCACAATGGAAAATGCCCTTTTGCAGCTTTGTATTCCATAGACTGGTGGCTCATTGCCTGCCAGCTACTTATATCAGATTGTTTTAACACAACGCCACTTTCAAGGGCAGGCTTGCAGAATATGATCGTTACCAATAAAAAAACACCTACTGCTATTGCGTGTGGAATAAGCTTTTTAAAATCAAAGTTTTTCATTTAACCATTTTTATGTGTCGCAAATTAAGCACAAAAAGCAAGATTTTTATGAATTGATGATGTCGCTGAAAAACAGGGTCACTTATAATGCAAGAAAGAGATTAGTAAATCTTGTTTTGGGGCTTTGAGCCGCCTGCATTTTTCGGATCCAGTTCGCTACCAGCCTCCTATCTTTTTTAATCAAAGGCAACAAAAAAAGGATATCCGTCTAAGCAGCCCAGCCCAATGTCATTTAGTTAAGTGTTGTCAGACTGAGCTTGTCGAAGTTGGTGTCTTCATAAAAACTTTAAAACCCGGTTTCGACAGGCTCAACCTGACAGCTTATTTTTTAACTAAATGATATTGCAGCGCAGCTATTCAGCATTGGTTCAATTTTTAGCGATTGTGCAACAAAGTTTACATCTTTATCTAAAAACTTTTTGCGCCCCATTTTTTTTTCTTTATTTTTGCTGCCCAATTCAAAACGGTAGTCGTAGCTCAGTTGGTTAGAGCATCAGATTGTGATTCTGAGGGTCGGGGGTTCGAGCCCCCTCGATTACCCACCGCAAACGTAGGACAGGAAAGGGTTTGAGTGATTTTAGGAAAGTGTTGCTTTTAAAAACGTAGCACTTTCCGTATCACTTTTAAAGTACAACAATGATCCAACTTAAAAACAATTGCCGACGTGGTGAATTTAATTTATACTAAGTCATCATAAACCTTTACGTTCATCCCAAAGTTATTTCTATAGTCAATCTTGGCATCGCCTGCATTCTCAACACCTATGCCTACCTGTTGTATACCGGTTATTATTGAAGTCATCTACATAGCTTATTTAAACAAAATATTTATCTTATTCCATTTAGCAACTTTTTGTAATGAGCTACTAAATGTGCCTGCGGTATTCCCTTTTTAAATAGTTGAACGGTTTTGTAATTTGCTCTTTGCACTTTAAACCAAGAATTGTTATCATACTTTCGATCAGAAACGAGCGTCGTCTTTTTAAAGATTTTATAGCTTGCAAATTGCTTGGCTTTCTTTACGAGATCGTATTCTTCCATGATCAGGCAATTACCGTCAAACCCATTCACGTTTTTAAAAAGGGAGCGGGTTATATAAAGCGTTTGGTCGCCACCGTAACACATATACCAATCAAATCTTGTAAAAAATGCATTAAGTTTTAGCAGCCATTTTTTGCTGTCAAATTTCGTACGGTATCTTCCAAATTCGAACCCACTTTGTTGTGCAGCTATAATATCACTGTAAAATGTTGAAGGAGGAATTGAGTCTGCATGAACGAAATAAAAGATATCATACTTTGCAATAGATGCTCCACTATTCATTTGCAATGCTCGTCCTTTTTGGTTTGAGGTTGCAACCTCTGTGTTAAAGGATCTAGCAATTGCTACTGAGTTGTCAGTGCTTCCTCCGTCGCAAATTATGATCTCTGCGTCGTAACCTGCAATACATTCTTGCATATAAGGAATAAGCTTTTTCATATTGGCTTCTTCATTAAATATGGGGATGATAATACTGATCATATTTTTAAATCTGCTTCCGGCGGTATTGATTAAAATTGTTTAATTATTTTTCTGTGTCTGTATCATTGGTTCTACGATGAATAAAACGAAAAAAAACTTTTCCCTTTTAAAAAGTAAATTTAATATCTGCTTCTTCATCTACATCAGTTAAAATTGGTAAAAGTTGCAATGAAAAATCTTGTTGCACAATTAATATTTGTGTTTGTTTAAAAACTTGATCAGTGCTCCACAAAATACCATCAAAAATATTTTTCAATGGTGCTTGCATACCTAACAAATAATAGCCTCCATCAACAGCGGGGCCAATAGTTACAGCGTGCATATCTAGATTTTTAAACGCCTCAATCAGTATTTCTGAACTCAATTCGTAGCAATCGCTTCCAATAATGCAAACTTTTTTAAACCCTAGCTTCATTACTGTATCAAAGGCATTTTCCATTCGTTCGCCCAAGTCATCGCCCTGTTGTATATTTTTATAATAACCGTCCCATAAATCATTTTCGTTTACAAAATCTGCGTAAAAAACAAACTTTTTTGCATTAGTATTTTCTACAATGATTTTGGTGTGAGCCAAGAGAAAATTATATGCTGCTAATGCTTTTTCATTGCCCATTGTTACAGCCAACCTCGTTTTTATCTGTCCTAGAACGGGGTTGCGTACAAATATTATTAATGCTTCATTCATATTTTAAAAAATAGCTTATGCGCCAGGGTGTTTACCCTGATGCTGATTTTTTTATTAGAGTCAATAGCTGGCGAAACCCGGAAGCAACTGTAACTGGAGTTAAATGCTCGCTTCTTTTATGTTCGTTCGCCTCAAGTTTAATTACCGGATATATTTTATGGTTGCTACACAACTTTCCAAACAATTTTATATTACTAAAGTTGCCGAAAAAATGGCATTGTAAATTAATTAATAATTTATTTATTATTTTGCCCGCAATTCTTTGGGCAAATGAATTCGTCTGCTTCGGTATTAGATGTTTTGCATAATTAGGAAATGTAGTTTGTTTACACAACTGTTGTTTCTATAACAAAATATAGCATTCACCATGATTGAAAAATTTTCCTCATGGTTTTTAAGGAACGTTCATTTCAGTTGCCCGTATTTACGTACATTCAATAAAAAGGTTCTTATGCAGTATACACTATCAGATATTAAAGAATGTGCTCAGTTTCTTTCTGAAAAAGGATTTGAAAAACCAGTTGTGGGAATTGTTTTAGGAACCGGGCTCGGTGCATTGGTAAAGCAGGTTGAAATTTTGGCCTCCATTTCTTATGCCGAGATACCGGGCTTTCCTGAATCAACAGTAGAGTTTCATAAAGGTCAACTCATTTATGGTTTGATGGGTACGGTGCCTGTTATTGTGATGCAGGGCCGATTTCATTATTACGAAGGTTATACCATGCAGCAAATTACATTTCCGGTGAGGGTAATGAAAGCGTTGGGTGTTAAGTACCTACTGCTGAGCAATGCTGCAGGCGGTATGAATCCACTTTATAAAAAAGGTGATATGGTATTAATTGATGACCATCTTAATATGTTGCCGGAAAACCCATTGCGTGGTTTGAATGATCCCGCATTTGGCAATCGTTTTGTAGATATGTGCAGCCCATACGATTCGTTTTTAAATCAGCATTTTCTTAAATCGGCAGAAGAGATAAATATTCATTTAAAAACCGGTACTTATGTTGCAGTAATGGGGCCTAACCTGGAAACGAGGGCTGAATACAGGTACCTTCGGTCTGCAGGTGCAGATATGGTTGGTATGAGCACTGTGCCCGAAGTAATTGTGGCCAATCACATTTCCTTAGCCTGTGCCGCCGTAAGTGTTATTACAGATGAATGTGATCCGGACCATTTAAAACCGGTTGATATAAAGGAGATTATTGCAGTAGCAGAAAAAGCAGATGAGCAACTGAGCCTTCTGTTTAAAAAAGTTATCCAAAAACTGGGGCAAAATTTATAACATAGTATAACGAGAAAAACCTGAATTTAATATTTAAAAAATGGTATAAGCTTGTCACTTATTGGTAGTAGACTATTCAAATAACTCCAGTTTATTTTTAGGTCTCCTTTTATCCTGCCACTCAAAGTTTTTTAAATATTTTTTATCAGCGGGAATTTGTTTTATTGGGAACATGGTACCATCTACATTATTTATAAATTTTATTTTTTGCACCTCCTGTTTGGCAAAATATACATCTACTACATCGCCACTGCTTCGGTTCATACCTATGTAGGCGCTGTCTTCATCCTGTGGGTAAAAAATAGTTTCTGCCGGTGAGCCCTTTATTCTGCTGTAGTCTATTTGTCCCTCTTTTAAATAAACGTTAAGCGTGCGCCCTCCTGCCTGGTTGTACATAGCAGGATTTTGCTGGTTTATTATTATGCTGTTGTTAAATACATAGAGCCTTTTTGGTTGCTGCTTTTCTGTAAACAAATACATTGTATCGCCTTTTACTTGGTTTTTTTCTTTCCAAAAAACCGGGTTTCTAAACATCCTAAAAACGGAATCTTCTGTAGAGTAATACATGCTGTCACTTACCGCTTGGGCAGAGTCGTTGTATATTCTTACATGGTTGTAACCAAGCACATACCTGATACTGTCTTGTGGGGTATTTGTAAAAATCTGCTGGTTGTTTACGGTATCTACCTTTGTATAATTTTTCTTTGTGGCACTATCGTATTTTCTAAGGCCCGAAAAGAGGGTATCTGCGGCTATATAAGTACTGTCTTTGTCTTTTACAATAATTACAACAGGTTTTTGCGTTGCAAGAAAGGAAGCCGTTTTTTGATTCGTTTCTATCAGGTTTCCAATAGCTATTATGTGGTTTACACTGTCCACATATTTTGCACGTCCTCTCAATACACCAATTCCGGTTTTTTCGTCATAAAAACTTGTGTCTGCTACTGTAGAGGATGTACTGTCGCTAAAAAATGTTCTATCGTAAAAATTAGATTCACCGGTTTGCAAATTATAGGTTCCATTTTGAGATAAAATGGTTTTCCCCTCTTTTGTTTTTATAATGGTGGGAGATATGAGCGTTGCAATTTTAAAGGCTGTATTGTATTTTAAGCTGTCTGCTTTTATATCATATTTAGGATCTACTAGGTGAACAGTTTTCTTAAAAAAAACATCCTTTGTGTCGGAATAGTAAACAGCATCTGTACTTGTAAGGGTAGTAGTTCCGTTTACAACTTTTCCACTGCCTTTGTAGGTTGCAATGCTGTTAGCAAGGTCGTAAGTAAGGTCATCGGTAAGCAGGGTGCCTTTACCATCGGTAAGTTTTACATTGCGTTTTAAATAGGCAATTCTTTCTTTGCCTAAGTAGCGTACGTAGTTGGCATAAGTGTTTACGGTATCTGCATCATTTATATGCACATTGCCAAAAACTTCGGCTATTTGGGTGCGGGAATTTATTACAATACTGTCACCTGATAAAATGGTATTACCCTGCTTTACTTTAGCAGCGCCTGCAAGCGTTCTAAGTGTTGTACTATCGTTTAAAGTGATAAAGCGAGTACTGTTGCCACTTAGTATTTCTATTTTGCTGGAGTCTGCAGCAGGCGATTGAGCTAGCACAGGTTGCGCTGCACAGAAAAGTAAAAAATAGCAGCACAAAAATTTTCTCATTCATTTGTTTTAAAACTGCAAATTGAACAAATAATTATTAATGCCATCACAAAGTTTTTATTTTGCCTTTTCTACGTAATAAGGACTGTTCAATGTATCGGGCATTGGAACCAGTAATGGATTATTATTTTGTTTTTTGCCAAAAACTGAAATACTGATATATCGTTTTGGATTCACCCGTATATCGTCTAACAAAAGATTTAATTTATTACCGCTCGATGCTAAATTTTGATACATGGTAGGGTCGTTGAGCAACTTACCAAGTGTGCCATTGTTGTTGTCAAATTTCCCAATAATATTTTTAAGGTCATTGACAGCCCTGTCAAGGGTATCAAGGGTTTTATTTAAGTTTAAAGTGGCAAATTTTGAGGTCGTTTTGTCAAGGTTGGTCATTACACTGTTTATCTTTTCATTGTTACTTGCAAAATTTCCTGTAATAGAACTTACATTGTTTAAAGATTTGGCAAGCGCCCCAGTCTGTGTATTTAGCAGTCCATTGAGCGATGCAGTTGATTGCACCATGGCTGCAGTTACTTTGTTTAAATTAGCAAGAACATCTGCAATATTTCCTTTTGCATTGGGGTCCAACACGCTGTTAAAATTGCCAAGTAAAGTATCCATCTGCGAAACAGCTTTTCTTACTTCATACAGCACCGGGTCTACTTTTTTGAGAACGTCATCAAAAACACCACCACTTGTTTCTGTAAGAATAATATCCTTGTCTTTTAAATTTTCTACTGCATCGCCCAGTTTTATTTCTATACTCGCTGTACCTATTGGATTTCCCTTTATAATGGCGATTGAATTTTTAGGAATATTAATATCTTTGGTAATATTCATATCTACCAAAATTTCCCTCATGTCTTTTTCAGAAGTTATTTTGTAAACGGTACCCACTTGAAGTCCGTTTATAATAATAGGATTGGAGTTTTGCAAGCCCTGTACGTTTCCGTATTTGCCTCTAAGGGTTGTGTCTTTGCTCCACAGTTTTTTGCCTTTTAAAAAATTGAAACCAAGTATTAACATTGCTACTGAAAGTATGGTTATGGCACCCACCTTCGTTTCGTTTGTAATTTTCACTTATAATTAGTTTTAGTTATTGCTTTGCCAGATTTTTTTTTTAAATATAGCACACCAATTTGTTAGCCAAAAATCTGATTTTTATTTTTTAGGGTGTGTTTACAAACGCTTTTGTATTTTCCAGTTGTGCTTTGTAGCGTATAACCGCTTTGGTTATAGCTTCTGCAAGCTCTTGCTGGCCTTCCCTGCTGTTCAAATACCGCTCATCTTCGGGGTTGTTAATGTAACCGGTTTCAATTAAAATAGCGGGCATTTTTGTGGCTGATAATACCCAGATGCCTTTTTGACGTTGGTTCACCCCTAGGGCTCGTCTTCCCGTAGCGTCTATTTCATCATTTACCAACGTTGCTATTCTATCGCTTTTTTCCTGATAAAGTTTTGCATATACTTGTGCCAACTGCCTGCCTTCAGGTGAGTTAAAATTAAAACTATTATAAGCGCTGTCTGCTGCACCCGTCTCAATTTCAATATCTTCCTGCCCTTTCATAATTGCTTTTAGCTTGTCACTGGTTTTTGCAGCGGCAAATATGTAAACACTTGTACCGCTTATGGTAAGGGGCATTTTAAAATATTCATATATTGGCTCTTCTACCTCATAAGGGGTTGATTTTTTCTTTCTTTTCCTTCCTTTTCCTGTGTAAGTGATTTTGTACCTTGTTACAGTTCTTGTTCCTGTTTGTCTTCTTCCTGTTTTTAGCGGCCCTGAATCAGCATGTATGCAAATAAAAAGATCTCCTTTTGCATCGTTTGCGATGTTTGCCTTTATCCGTGGGTCATCAAAAACATCGCTTGTTCTTGTTGGCACCACCTTTACATCTGGCAACTGTTTTTTAAGTTCTGCTACCAGTTTTTTCGAAATTTCGAGCGTCACATTCTTCTCCATAGATCGCAACGAATTTTCGTACTGGCCTACAGCGCCTGCATCTGTACCACCATGGCCTGCATCTACAACAATTGTTCTAAGTTTTTTACCTTGTGCAGCGCATTCGTTTGTAAAGGAGCCTATATAAAAAAGGCAAACAGAAATAAACAATCCTTTTTTTAGCATATTGGTAGTTATATTAATTCGAATTTGTTATAATTTTTTTAAAGAAATTTCTATAAAACTTTAATAGTTACTTTTGCGCTTCGTCATTTATGAACAATACTAACAAAGGTAAGGCAAAAAATATTTTAGCTTGGTGCTGCCTGCCAATGTTGCTATTATTAACGTATCATTTTCAAGGTTTCGCAAAATTGCAATCTGACACCTATCATTATGCGCAGCAGCAGAGAGATACACCGCCTTCTGTTATTATAACACCAGAAAGTTTACAGACTAAAACACCCACCCTCCGCTCACCATCTATTAGCGAAGAAAAAAAGAAGAATGCCGACACCATTTTTACAGCAGTATCGGACACTTTTAATTTTAAGGCCTCCAAAGATTCTTTAACGTCCCCTGTTGTTTATCATGCAGATGATTCAATGGTAATAGATGTACCGGCCCAGAAAATGTATTTGTATGGTAAAAGTTCGTCTGTAAATTATGAAGATAATAATTTATCTGCCCCACAAATTGAGTTCAATCAAAAAACAAATCTTGTAAGTGCTTTTCTTAAAAAAGACAGTGCAGGAAGGGTGTTATCGTATCCATTCTTTTCGCAGAAAGATTTTCAGTCAGTAAGTGATACCATTCGTTTTGATATGAAAAGCGGCAAAGGCCTCACAAAAGGAACCTACACCAAGCAGGGAGAAATGTTTGTGTATGGCGAAAAAATAAAGAAGGCAGATACCTCTGTTTTTTATGCGCTTAACGGCCGTTTTACTACCTGTAATTTAGATACACCACACTTTGCATTTATAGCAAGAAAGGTAAAATTTGTAAATAAAAAATGGGCTTACACCGGGCCCGTACATCCCGAATTTGAAGGTGTTCCTTTACCCATTAATTTACCTTTTGGTATTTTTCCCCTTACACAAGGCAGGCACAGTGGCTTGCTTGCGCCAAGTTTTGCGGCAGATGCCCAACGGGGACTTGCATTGGAAAATTTGGGTTACTATAAAATTATTAGTCCCAACTGGGATGTAATAACAAGAGGTACACTTTATTCCTACGGCAGCTGGAATTTAAGCGCCAATCCACGATATTTTCGGCGCTATCATTACCAGGGAAACATAGCAGTGTCTGTTCAAAATTTTCAGCCGCTGGATGAGCCCAATACCAAAACCATTAACCTGCAATGGTCACACAATGCCGATACAAAATCCCGACCGGGTGTAAATTTTACGGCGAATGTAAATGCCGGCAGTACAAAATACAATTCGCAGGTGCCCACCAACGCTAATTTGAATTTTCAAAACCAGCTCAATTCTTCTATCACCTATTCAAAAGTGTGGAAAAACAAGCCTTACAATATTTCAGTAAGTGCAAACCATAACCAGAACTCAGTTTCGGGGCTCACAAATCTTAACCTGCCAGATATTGCGTTTAATGTAAATACGCTTTATCCTTTTAGAAGAAAAGAACCGATTGGCGATTACAAATGGTTTGAAAACCTTGGGATTGCCTATAACGGAAATACAAGGAATTTAACGTCGTTTTATGATACTGCAGGCAACCTTGGTGGCCAAATTTTAAAGAATTTACAATTCGGCGCCCAACATAGTGTTCCAATTACGCTAGCACTCCCTCCTTTGGGCGTACTGCAACTTTCACCATCGGTATCCTATCAGGAAAAATGGTATCAAAGAAAAATAGAAAAGCAATATAACGCTGCATTAAACAAAATTGACACTGTTTCGCAAAAAGATGGTCTTTACACAGCAAGGCAAATGTCTTTTGGTATTAGCGCATCTACCAGGGTTTTTGGTATGTTTGGTTTTATCGAAAAGAGTAGAATAAAAGCCATACGGCATGAAATAAGGCCAAGCTTGTCCGTTAATTATTCTCCAAATTTTAATGCAAAGAATTATTATAATTCAACCTACGATGCACTTGGTAATGTTCAACCCGTTTCCTACTTTGAAAACAGCATTTACGGTGCTTATGGTAACCAGCGGTTTGGTGGGCTTTCTTTTAATATTGACAATAACATTACTGCCAAAATAAGAGACAGAAAAGATACCAGTGCAAAGGCTGATAAAAAAGTGAGCTTGCTGGATGGCCTTGGCTTATCAGGTTCCTATAATTTTCTTGCAGATTCTTTTCAGTTTTCAACTATTTCACTACAGGCAAGAACAAATTTATTTGACAAAGTAAGTATTAGTGGTCAGGCCACTTTTGATCCCTACCAAACAAATGCACAAGGCAGGAGAATAAACAGGCTGGTTTTAAAAGATAAGATTTCGCTTGGTAATCTTGTAAGCGGTGGCGTACAGTTTCAAACAAGTTTTAAAGGTGGAGACCAAGCGAAAAAAACGCAGCAACCGACTCTTAATAAAGCCAACAGCAATATTGGTGCCGCCCCGTTAGATGAAAGCCTGCAGGAAGCAGCATACATTCAAAATAACCCATCGGAATTTGCAGATTTTTCTGTTCCCTGGAATGTTGATCTTTCTTATTCTCTTCTTTTTAGCAGGTTATTCGATTTTCAAAATGCAAAATTTAAAACAGATGTATCACAGGGTGTTACATTTAACGCATCGGTAAATTTAACTGCAAAATGGAAGGTGGGTATGAATGGTTCTTTTGATGTAAGTGCCAAAAAACTTGGCTTGTTAAGTGCCTATTTATCCAGAGATTTACATTGCTGGCAAATGGGTATTAATTTATCGCCTGTAGGCCGGTCACGTTATTTTAGTATAAACATAAGCCCAAAATCGACGATACTGCGAGATCTTAAAATAAACCGTACGAGGTCGTTTACTGATTTTTAGTAAACACATCAAAGATCAAATCAAACACTTTTTTATTCAAACTCTTTGTATCAATATTCTCTGAGGATACAGGAGGCAAAAAGATCATTTTTAAACGCTTTGGTAAAAGATAAAACTTTTTATTTATCGGCATTGCTTTGTTTGTACCTAAAATTACGCAGGGAATAATTTCTTTTTTTGTTTCAATGGCAAGTTTAAATGCACCGTCGTAAAAGGGTTTAAGAGGGTTGCCGGATCTGTTTCTTGTACCTTCAGGGTAAATGCACATGTGTATTCCTTTTTTTAAAGTTGTCCGCATGGCTTCGTAACTTTTTACACGACTGTTTTCTTTGTTTCTATCTACCATTATGCCGCCTCTTTTGTAAAACCAACCAAATATGGGGAATTTACCAAAAGACGCTTTTGCAATTGTTTTATTGCCACCTGGCACAAATGGTGCAGATAGTGGTGCATCTAAAAAGGAGTTGTGGTTGTATACAATTACATAATTTTTATTTTTCTCAAAATTTTCTCGGCCTACAACTTTTACAGGGCAGGCAATCATATACAGCCAGCTTTGCATCCAAACCTTGGATACCAATATAAAATAATTCTGTCCTTTTACTTCATCTTTAAATAAATAAGAAAGCATAGAAGGAATAAAAATAATAATGAAGGTTGTAATAAAACTGAGCAATGCCCAAAATGCCCAAACTCTCCCAAAAATATTTTTTAAAAAATTCATAGTGTTAAGGTTTTATTTTCCAGTCAATGGGGTTTTCTTTATTTTGTATTAATATCTCATTGGTTTTAGAAAAATGCTTACACCCCCAAAAACCATTGTGTGCTGATAAAGGGGAGGGGTGGGCCGCTTTTAAAACATAGTGTCTATCCATATCAATCAATGCCTGTTTATCTTGCGCAAATTTGCCCCATAATATAAAAACAACATTTTCTTTTCTGTCACTAATAGTTCTGATTACAGCATCTGTAAATGTGGCCCATCCAATTTTTGCGTGGCTCATAGGCTCACCATCTCTTACAGTAAGTGCAGCATTTAACAACAATACTCCTTGTTGTGCCCAATGCGTAAGGTCGCCGGCTTGCGCTATTTGATCAATACCAATATCTGTTTTAATTTCTTTAAAAATATTTTGCAGTGAAGGGGGCAATTTTACACCAGGCAAAACAGAAAAACTTAGCCCATGCGCTTGGCCTGAACCGTGGTAGGGATCCTGGCCAATTATCACAACTTTTACTTCATCAAAAGGCGTGAGGTTAAAAGCATTAAAAATAGCAGAACCCGGCGGAAAAATTGTTTTTCCTGCAGCTCTTTCTGTTTTTAAAAAAGTTACTATTTGTTCAAAATAAGGTTTTGCAAATTCTTCTTTCAAAACCTCCTTCCAGCTGTCGTTTATTTTTACATCCATTGTTTTATAAAATGCTAGAGGGCAAAGTAAAGCAAAAAAAAAGCTGCAAAAAATGCAGCTCTATAAATTTTGTGATCCGGATTGGATTCGAACCAATGACCCTCAGCTTAGAAGGCTGATGCTCTATCCAGCTGAGCTACCGGACCTCAACTTTTATTTCGGGCTGCAAATATAGGAGATTATTTTTTGTGACTAAAAAAAATAGAAAAATGAATGCAGCATTTTGACAAAAAAATCTATCTTATCACTAATTATCGGTATTTAATCAGCATTTAATTTATTTTATTGTTAAAAATTCTTGATTAGTACCAATTTACACGTTACATTTGCCTTATTACCCCCTTACAATTTAGGTAAGGAAAATTTTGATGAGATAACCTATAAATTAAAAATTAGCATTTATGAAACAAAAACTTACGCTATTACTTTCATTTCTGGTTGTAGTTGCTTGTGCATCTGCACAAATGATGAATAGCAAATTTTCTTCTTCAAAAAAAGGAGAATTATTAGGAATTCACTTTAATTCGCTTGACATCAAAACTCCGGTAACTTTAAAAAATTCCGCAGGTACTAGGGCGTTTACAAGAATTGATGATATGGACTTTGGCCTTTCACTTTCTTATTGGAAAGGTCTTACAAAGACGATTGATTTTTCTACAAGAGCTGGTTTAATATTTCATGATTATGCTGCTGAAGATAGAGGAGATTTAAACTCGGGTTCACAGCAAATTGGTGCTGAGTTGGAGCCTACTTTAAATTTTAGACCCTATGGAGATGACGCTTTACTTTCTCCATTCATCACTGCAGGTGTAGGTGGTGGTTATTACACCGGTAAGTTTGGAGCTTATTTACCTGCGGGTCTTGGTGTTCAATTAAACTTAATGAGCAATACATATGTTTTAGTACAAACGCAGTATCGTTTTGCTTTAACCAAAGAAGTATTAAAAGATAATATTTTTTATTCGTTAGGCATAGCTCAAAATATTTCAAAGCAAAAGCCTGTGGTAATAGCACCACCGCCACCTCCTGTTGTTATTGATCGTGATGGTGATGGTGTATTAGATGCTGATGATAAATGTCCGGATGTAGCAGGTTTGGCTGCTTTACAAGGTTGTCCTGATAAAGACGGTGATGGTATAGCTGACGGAGATGATAAATGTCCTGATGTTGCAGGTCTTGCAAAATACCAAGGTTGTCCAATACCTGATACTGATGGAGACGGGATTAATGACGAGCAGGACAAATGTCCTACTGTAAAAGGTTTAGCTCGTTACCAAGGTTGCCCTATACCGGATACTGATGGTGACGGTGTAAACGACGAAGAAGATAAATGCCCTACTCGTGTAGGTCCGGCTAGCAACCAGGGTTGCCCGGTAATTGCAAAAGAAGTAGTTGAGAAAATTAACTTCGCAGCAAAAAATGTTTTCTTTGCAACAGGTAGCTTTAAATTACTTCCGAAATCATTTACGTCTTTAGATGAAGTTGTGAAACTTTTAAAAGAAGACGAAACATTAGTGATAGATATTGATGGTCACACAGACGCACAAGGTTCTGACGAAAGCAATCAAGTTCTTTCTGACAACCGTGCAGGTGCAGTTAAAACTTATTTAGCTGGAAAAGGGATTGCTGATTCTCGTTTAAAATCTGCAGGATACGGCGAAACAAAGCCGGTAGCTGATAATACAACAGCTGCGGGCCGTGCAAAAAACAGAAGAACAGAAATGACAGTTAGAAATTTCTAAATAAAAGTATTATAACAAAAAGCCCCATTCAATCTTTTGAATGGGGCTTTTTGTTGGTTTCAACTTTACTTATGCTTTTTACGGTAAAGACCCTAACCCATGTTACTGTAAAACGTATAGGCTTAAGAATATGCATTGTAAATATGCAAAAAGGGAGATAGTGTGTAGGTTGAATATATTTGCGGTGGAACAACCTGTAATTGTTAATATTTTTTATTGGCTCTGTGCATGAATTTTTTGGGTGTAATTTTAAACAATGAAAAATATATTTCTAGGTATTATGCTTTTTTCATGCTTAGTTGCAAAAGCGCAAATTTACCTTCCAATTGATGAGGGAAGTAAATTTCATTTTGTTATAAAAAACTTCGGTATTAGTACCGGGGGAGATTTAACCGGAGTAAAGGGTAAGATAACTTTTGATGCAAAGAAACCGACTGCTTGTTTTTTTGACGTAACAGTTGCAGTAGCCACCATAGATACAGATAATGGAAAGCGAGATACCCATTTAAAAAGGGAAGAATATTTTGACGCAGAAAAATACCCCGTAATACATTTGGTAAGTTCTAAGATTGAACCCGGCGCAGACTTGAAACATTTTATTTTTAAAGGAAATATTACCATAAAAAATAGTACACGGCCTGTTGAGTTTATTTTTATGGCCGAAGGAAAAAATGGAGGCGCTTTATTTACCGGATCATTTGAATTGAACAGAATTGATTTTGGAATAGGAAAAGAAAGTATAAGTCTTTCAAATAAAGTGAAAATTGGTATAAATGCCTTCGCAAAGGCTCAATAATTTTTTGTTTGATTAGAAGTGCCCCTTTGCAAAGAAGGTACTTTATTACACACTCATTGCACAACTTAAGCCAAATGACATTGTTTTAAAGATAGCTGTGGCGTAATTGTTTAATGACGTAATATTGCCAACTGTTTTTAATTACAATGATAAAGCTAATAAAAATATTTTCGTGGGGCTTAATGATTAGTTTCCTTGGGTCTTTACCTCTTGGTACACTCAATGTTGCAGCTATGCAAATTGGTATACAGGAAGGTGTTAAGAATGCATTATTGTTTTCGCTCGGATCTATGCTCGTAGAAATGATTTATGTGCGTATTTCACTTATTGGGATAGATTGGATAAGGAAGCAGGAAAAATTGATGAAAGTGATGGAGTGGGTAACTTTTGCAATTGTAGTGGCACTTGCCATTGGTAGTTTTATGGCTGTAGTAAAAGGTGGTGCCAATGCAAAAAACCCAATACTTGATAATGGCATGAACAGGTTTTTATTGGGTGCACTTGGTTGCGCCATTAATCCGGTGGTAGTTTTATTCTGGTTTGGATGGAGCACTGTTCTGTTTACGAAAAAAATATTGGAACCTGTAAATGCACAGTACAACAGTTATATTGTTGGTATAGGGCTAGGCGCTTTAATAGGCAATTGTGTTTTTATTTTTGGTGGAAACTTTCTTTATAGAGAAATAGCCAATGCGCAAGATTATATGAACTGGTTTATAGGAGCAATATTTGCACTTACTGCCATTATACAGTTGATAAAAATTCTTCGCCATAAAAGTGCAGCTTCTAAAATATCGCACTTAGATAGTGACGATCCTGCATTAGCTATAAAGAGTAAAGACGAGGGGCTTTAATTTATAATAAAATCAACCCAAGTTTTAGCTTTCCATTTCCAACGCCCATTTATCCCTTTCATCAGGGCTTAGCTTCCATGGGGCATAGTTGGTTTCAATATTGGTAAACATTCCGTTCCACTCTTGCGGAGCATTGCTGTCTTCCATAATAAGACTACGGCGCAATTCTATAATTATTTCCAAAGGGTTTATGCTCACCGGGCAGGCTTCTACACATGCATTGCAGGTGGTGCAGGCACGTAGTTCTTCCACAGATATGTAATTGTTCAACAACATTTTTCCATCGTCTACAAACGAGCCGTTCTTTTCTATATTTTTTCCCACCTCTTGCAAGCGGTCTCTGGTATCCATCATTATTTTTCGAGGGCTCAATAACTTGCCGGTCATATTTGCAGGGCAGGCAGATGTGCAACGCCCACATTCTGTACAGGAATAAGCACCCATCAGGCTTGTCCATTTTAAATCGAAAATATCTTTTGCACCAAACTTCATTGGGGCAGCCGCATCCGTCGGCGCAAGCTCTGGCTGCATCATGTATTTTACTTCGTTTTGTACACTTACCATGTTATCCAGTTCGCCCTGTGGTACTACACGGCCATAATAGGAATTCGGAAAAGCAAGACCAATATGTAGGTGTTTGCTGTAAGGCAGGTAATTTAAAAAAGCTAAAATGCCAATGATGTGTATCCACCAGCTTGCTCTTTCAATAATTATTAATGAACTCGCAGATACATCATTAAATAATGGAGCAATAAAACCCGAAATAATAAAACTGCCTGTTTCTCTGTAGTGTTCACTGCCCTGAAGCTGCAATGCTCGGTCAGTTGCATTCATTAATAAAAACAACGACATTAATATAATTTCTACAACTAAAATGATATTTGCATCTGTGCGTGGCCATCCATTTAAATCCTTACTAACAAAGCGTTTCAGTTTTATGATATTTCTTCTTGCCAAAAAAACTACGCACACTGCCAGTACACCAAAAGCAAGTATTTCAAAGAAGTTTATGACAAAAGTATATAGCGCACCTAATGATCCTAAAAATAAACGGTGCGTACCCAAAATACCGTCTAATAAAATTTCCAGTACTTCAATATTTATGATAATAAAACCCGCATAAATAATAAAGTGCATAATGGCAACAGGTTTGTTTTTAAACATTTTTTTTTGCCCTAAAGCGAGTAATAACAGGTTACGCCAGCGTTGAGGCTTGTTATCGCTCACATCTTCTGCTTTACCCAAAAAGATATTCTTTCTTATTCTTATTATATTTTTTGTAAAAAGCCAGACTGAAAAAGCCAGTAGCAACACGAATATAATTTGTGGGATATAATGCATAAAAATTATTAAGTAGCGTAAAGTTAAAACAATTGGGGTATTGATGGTTTGGCAACAAAAATAACCAACCACTATCAGTTACTAAAAAAGGAATTATGTAAATGGCGAATTTTGGTGCAGTTAAAAATTAAATATAGCTATGGCAGAAACTAACAGCAGATTGTGGTATTTTGCAAATGGGTAGCTCCAAGTAACTTTTTTTTAAAATTTCATTATGATTTTAAGCGCATCATCAGCAAATAAGAAACTCAGACGCATGGCACTGGAAATTGCAGAACGCAATGAAGGCAGCAGCGAAATAATAATTATTGGTATAAAAGAAAATGGAATTTTTATAGCAAATAAAATCGAAGAATATTTGCAGCCTGTTTATTCAGGTTTTATAAAAACAATTGCTCTATCCATCAACAAAAAAAATCCTGATGAAGTAATATTAAGCGAAGAGGTTGAGTTAAATAACAAACTTATTTTGTTGGTAGACGATGTGGCAAATAGTGGCCGAACAATGTTATATGCCCTGAGACCTTTGCTGCAGCACTATCCATCACAAATACAAACACTTGTTCTTGTTGAACGGACCCATAAGCTTTTTCCAATAGCACTAAACTATGTGGGGCTCTCTCTTTCTACAACAGAAGAAGAAAATATCGTTGTAACGGTAGTGGGTGGAGAAGTCACGGGAGCTAATGTGGTAGTTGAGTAAATAAAATTTTCTATTATTTAAAACAATGATATGCGCAGTTTAAATTTGTTGGTCGTATTTATTTTTTGTGGTCTTGTAAGTCATGCAGATGAGGGAATGTGGTTGCCCCAATTATTGGGTAAACTAAACGAAAGCCGTATGAAAAGTTTAGGCATGAAAATAAGTGCTGATGACATTTACAGCATAAACCATGGCAGCCTTAAAGATGCGGTAGTAAGTTTTGGCGGTTTTTGCACAGGCGATGTAATATCTTCAAAAGGACTTGTGCTCACCAATCACCATTGCAGGTTCGATGCTATCCAAAATCATTCAACGCTGGAAAATAATTACATACGAGACGGGTTTTGGTCGAAAAATAATGCTGAGGAAATTCCAAATAAAGGCTTGTTTGTAACTTTTATCGTGAGAATAGATGATGTGAGCAAGGCAGCGATGGAAGGCGTTACAAAAACCATGACGGAGGGTGAGCGGCAATCGCTCATTGACAAAAATTTAATGGCAATTATAAAAAAATCAAAAAAGGAAACTACCCAGCAAAGTTTTACAAGAGGATTTTTTGAAAATAACCAATACTATCTTTTTGTAACAGAAACATACAATGATGTGCGGCTTGTAGGTGCGCCACCATCAGCCATCGGAAATTTTGGTAAAGACACAGATAACTGGGTGTGGCCAAGGCATACGGGTGATTTTTCAATGTTTAGAATTTATGCAAGTAAGGATAATAAACCTGCACCCTACTCTTTAGATAATATTCCTTACACGCCAAAGAAATCTTTTAATATTTCGTTGGATGGTATTGCAGAAAATGATTTTACCATGGTATTTGGCTTCCCTGGTAGAACAACTGAATATTTATACAGCGGTGCTGTAGAGCAAATAAGATCAATAAACGATCCGGCAAAAATTGCCATAAGAGATAAAGCACTTAGCATTATAGATGGCTTTATGCGCAAAGATGAAAGTATAAAAATAAAATATGCAGCCAAGTATGCGGGCATACAAAATGCTTACAAAAAATGGCAAGGAGAAGTACTCGGTCTCACAAGAACTGATGGCGTGGGCAAAAAGAAACTACAGGAAGCTGAGTTTCAAAAGACGGTAGATGCTAATCCTGCTTTCAAAGAGAAATACGGCATGCTGTTAAATGAATTGCAGGTCGCTTACAATAAAACCAGTTCGTTAGGTCTTGCCCGAGATTACTACACAGAAATAACATCTAAAATAGAGTTGCTCACAATTGCTGCGCAGCTAAATACACTTCTTACGGCATTTGAAAAAAATGGTGAAAAAGGTTACAATGAAAGACTGCCACAGGTAAAAGCAATGCTGGCAGATTTTTTACCTGAATTTAGTAAAGAGGTAGATAAAAAATTAATGGAGGCGTTGTTGGAAATGTATGTAAAAAACCAACCCGAAAATATGGTTGCACCCCTTGCAGGGCAATACAGTGTTGATATGATAAAAGCGACCGATATGCTTTACAATGATGAAAGATTTTATGATTCTGCAAAGCTTTTTACGCTTTTAAATGGAGACAGGGAAGTTGTTTTAAACTTTATAAAAGATGCGGCGGTTGTAATGTTGTACAAGGATATGTTAAGTACTTATCAAACAATTGTTCAAAAAGATTTAAACGCACTACAGGTCAATATTAATATAGCGCAGCGTACTTACATGCAAGCACAGATGGACGCGTTTAAAGAGAAAACTTTTTACCCTGATGCGAACAGTACCCTTAGGCTCACTTATGGTAAAGTGCAGGGTTATACTGCAAGAGATGCAGTAAAATACAGTTATGCTACAAATCTTGATGGCCTAATGGAAAAGTACAAGCCCGGCGATTATGAATTTGATGTGCCGGTGAAACTGCAAACGCTTTATAAAACAAAAGATTACGGCCAATACGGCAACAAAGGTAAAATGCCGGTTTGTTTTATAGCCACAAATCACACAACAGGAGGTAACAGCGGCAGCCCTGCGTTGGATGCTTATGGGAATTTGATAGGTTTAAACTTTGACCGTGCTTGGGAAGGTACAATGAGTGATATAAATTACGATGCTTCTATTTGCCGGAATATTATGGTTGATGTTCGTTATGTGTTGTTTATCATTGACAAATTTGCCGGTGCAGAAAGGCTTATTAAAGAAATGAACCTGGTGCACCCAAAAAATAGCAAAAAAAGGGTTAAATAATTTTAATATTTCGCTTTTTTTAAACCCGAATTGATCTGTTATTTGTAATTAAAGTTTTTGCATAATTTTACTTATCTTTTAAAATTAATTAGCCTACTTTCGTCCACCGGATAACCTGTTAACGACGATATTAATATTTTTTAGCCGACGATGCTGCCGATGACAGATTTGTTTTTGAAGCCGCTTTGATGGATGTAAGAAAAGATATAAAAATAACGACAGCTATTAACGGAGAACAGTTAATGACTGATTTAGATACAAAGACACTTCCGGTTCCCTATTTAGTATTTTTACACCTGAATACGTCTTTTAAAAAATGGTCCGGATTGTTTTTGTGAAATAAAGGCAAACAATGGTTTTCAAAATGTGCCTGTTATAATATTTTCAACATTTTGCCAAAAGGAAACGATGGACGAAGTGTACGCAAAAGGGCAAATTATTTATTTGGTAAAAGATTTGATTAATTTTAAGAAATACTTTTTATGCAGCAGTCTACTCAAAACATTCCCACCGAAGTTTCAAAATTGACGCATCAGATTTTTAAGGATGAAACTACTCATGCAAAAGTGAGAAAGCATCTATCAGATATTGAAGACATAATTACCGATGAAGATATTGCAAAAATGGTTACGGAAATGTCTCCTGTTACAGAGGAAGAGTTTAGAAAAGTAGCGCATGAGGAAGGGTTTTCTGACAGTGAAATTGACACTATTAAAAATGCAAGAAATTAAATTTCAAACCATTTTTAGAATACTCCAGTGATGGCATCGGAAACTTAAATATATTCAGAATATTTAGGGCCATCTTAATTCCTTTTTTCTTTGTTTTAATTCTAGATAAATCAATATCTGGTGCTAGGTACCATTGTCTAAAACGTTGCACATCAGGCCTTGAAAATGTTGTGTTCCCCAATTTATCCGTACCATAATTGCTATTTGCTCCAAAAAGTCCCTCAGCTCCTGTACCAACAGATATTTGAAACCATTCGGGTATTTTACTGTTAGGGAAAAATGGTTTTAACGTAGTGCTTAGCCAGTAAGTTTGTCCATTGTAATCTTTTAAGAAACGCTCAGGTTCACTCTTGCCAAATAATTCGTTGCTTCTTACATTCAGGCTATTGTCTTTATACGATTTTCTGTGAAAGGAGAATTTAAATTGAATACGCTGTTCGTCCCAGGCAAATTCTTGTGCAACCAATAAACTACTTCCTGCTAAATTTGCTGCAAAATCTCCCCAACTCCAACCCCATTCTGAGCTAAAACCGTCTAGTGTCTCAATAACAGTTTGATATGCAGCTCCACTAAAACCACCTAATAAAATTCTTTTTTTACGGTTTATTCCTGTCCATCGCCAAAGCTCCATACTTGCCTTGCTTTCTGCATATGCACCGTAAGCATGTCCTATTTTATCTATTTGCAACCATTCTCCATTATCATTAAAAAAATGAAAATTGCTTTGAGGATAATCCTTGTACCATGTGGCATAAAGACCAACCATACCTATACTGTAAAGCGATGCATTTGCAATAGCTACACCTCGTACTCTTTTTTTATTAAAAGGGTAAGCGTATTGTTCTGTTTTTGTATTAAAAACAGGAGTATTTTGTACAGAAAAAATTGTTGTATCTAAATTATTTGGCGCAGTAATAATACTCGTGTCTTGACCATAGCCCTTTGCTGCGTGCCAAGTAGCATAAAGGAGGAATACAGTACATTTTAAATTGAAAAAATATTTCACAGAGAATGTAAGACCGTTTAAATTTTATATGATAAAACAAAATTAGCAGTTATAATAGTATCAAGTACGAATATTATATTTGTGCAGATGTTAAAACATATGATATGCAAAAGATTATCGATCAGAATGTAAATAAATGGCTTAATGGGAATTATGACGAAGCCACAAAGGAAGGAATCGTAAAACTGCAGCAGGAAGATCCGGATGGATTGGCCGATTCCTTTTATCAGAATCTTGAGTTTGGTACCGGAGGACTTAGAGGAATTATGGGAATAGGTACCAATCGTATAAACAAATATACCATTGGCATGGCCACACAGGGATATGCAAATTATTTAAAAAAGTGTTTTGGCGATCATGTGAGTGTTGCTGTAGCCCATGACTGTAGAAATAACAGCAGAACATTTGCAGAAATAACGGCGAATGTTTTTGCGGCCAATGGCATAAAAGTATATTTATTTGAAAGCCTACGCCCCACACCTGAATTAAGTTTTGCCATTCGACATTACAAATGCCAGGGCGGTGTGGTTTGCACGGCAAGCCACAACCCAAAAGAGTACAATGGTTACAAAGCTTATTGGGACGATGGTGCGCAAATGGTTGCACCACACGACAAAAATGTAATAACAGAAGTTGAAAAAATTGCAGAAGTTGATGAAGTAAAATGGTCCGGCGGCGAACAACATATAACTAGCATTGGTAAAGAAACAGATGCTTTGTATCTTGAAATGGTGAAGGGTTTAAGCATTGATCCTGATGTATGCGCAAAACAGCATGATCTTAAAATTGTATATACACCAATACATGGTACAGGTATTATGCTCGTGCCCGATGCGCTAAAATTATATGGGTTCGATAATGTGCATATAGTGCAGGATCAGGCTACACCTGATGGAAACTTCCCTACAGTAGCCTATCCAAACCCTGAAGAAAAGGAAACAATGAGTATGGGTCTTGCGCAAGCCCAAAAGTTAGATGCAGATATTTTGCTGGGTACTGACCCTGATTCAGACAGGGTAGGTATTGGTGTTAAAAACGACAAGGGCGATTGGATATTGATGAATGGGAACCAAACTGCTTTACTGGCTTTTAATTACATGATAGAAGCACGCAAAGCAAAAGGAATAGCGGAGTCAAATGATATGGTAATAAAGACAATTGTTACCACAGATATGATTGATAAAATTGCCAATAGAAGCGGTGTTGCCTGTTACAATGTGCTCACAGGGTTTAAATGGATAGCATCGCTTATAGCAGCGAAAGAAGGTAAAGAAAACTATATTATCGGGGGAGAAGAAAGTTTTGGCTTAATGATAGGAGACAAAATCAGGGATAAGGATGCTGTGAGTGCTGTAGCTCTTTTATGCGAAATGGCAGCGTATGAAAAAAACAAAGGAAAAAGTTTATTTGATAAATTGTTAGACTTATATGTAGAATATGGTTTTTACAAAGAAAACCTCATCAGCATAACCAAAAAGGGAATGAATGGCGCTGCAGAAATTGCTGCAATGATGGAAGGTTATAGAAAAAATCCCCCGGTAAAAATTTGTGGTACTGCAGTACAAAACTTGCTAGATTATGAATTGCAAAAAGGTAAAAACTTATTAACAGGTGAAGAATGGGACATTGATTTACCAAAGAGCAATGTATTGCAATTTGAACTGGCAGATGGTACAAAAATATCTGCAAGACCAAGTGGCACAGAACCAAAAATAAAATTTTATTTTAGTGTGAACGAGCCACTAGTGAGTGTAGCAAAATTTCATGAAACAGAAAAAATACTAGACGATAAAATTGAAGCTATAATAAAAGATTTAAAATTATAACGAAGAGTAAAGAGCCGCATGTTTTGCGGCTCTTTTGTTTATGTGAAAGTTTTTTGAAGTAAACTCAGCCAAAAATAATTTTTATAAAAATGTACCATATTGTTCAAAGGGCTTATCCTAAAAAAACCAAATTAAAACCCCTTTTACATTTGGTGAAAATTGCCAAACAAACAACGTGCTAATTTAATTGCGGCAATTTTTAAAATGATGAAGAAGCATAAATCACCATTTTTTCTACTCTCTCACATATTTATTTTTAATAACCTGCCCAGAGTTGGTTAATTGGTTTGTTCCTAACAAATGCGATGCCCTTACTTCATCTGTATATTCAATTAAAATTTTATTACTGTTGCAGTTGGTAAACAAATTGTTTTGTATAAGAGATTGTTGAACGCCGTGTAAACTTATTAGGCCTTTTGCAGAAGAATTATTAGTACAGGAACTTACCTCATTGTTTTCGAAAATTATTTTTGGTCCCATGGTACTTTCGTCCGTACCTGATCTCACCACATTCAATATTTCTCCATCATTGTTGCTAAAAATACATTTGTTGATTTTCATTTTTTCTACAGCATAATAACCTTTTTTGTCTGTTTCCTGTGCCAGATTAAAGATGCTGCCCTTGCCGTTATTAAAGGTCGTTTCATTAATGATCATACTGTCGCACACAGCAGATTTGCTTGCATACAAAAAAGTACCCTGGTAGTTTTCTACTTTGCAGTTATCCATTTTAAAATTTAAATGGTTGCTTGGTGCGGAAGTATCGGTACAGATAAAACTCTTGCTTTTTACTTCTGAAAGATTAAGATTAATATTTTTAAAAGATAAATTACTGCTTGCATTTAGTAAAAACAAAAATGGTTGATTGGTAGATTGGAAAATAAATTTTATTGATTCTTTATTTTTGGTTGAGATGGAGACGTTGTTTAACACCGGTAAACTTTCTGTAAAAGAATACTCATTTTCTGTCAATATAATATTCACTTTTTTATTACCGACAGCACTCAGATATGCTTTTAATTCATTTGCACTTTTACAGGTTACAAATATTTCTTTTTCAGTTGAAGTAAATGTTTTTTCAAACCATTTCGCCCCACAATTGTTTATTGCATTTTGTTGAATAGATTGTAAAAGTTTTTCATTTTTAAAACCACTTTGTTGGCTTAATGGCAATGAAAGCCTTTGCTTAGCGAATGTTTGCAAAGAATCAACAATTAATTTATTGTTTGTTTTAATAGTTGAAGGAAAAGTAATTGTTGCTGATTTACCCATTGGAAAATTAACCCTTGTAAAACCGGCAAACAACTGTTGATTAACTTTTTTATTTATAAAATTTTGACTGAATGAAATCCCTTTCACATCATCAAATACTTTGTATAAAAGGCTGTCTTTTGTGTTGTAAATAATATTATTTGCGAAAATTGTATTTGTAGGTGGGAGCGTTCTTTCCATATCGCTGCCTTCACAAAAACTGATGGGAGCACATTCAATAAATGTATTGCCATAAATGACTGCATCACTGACCGCCACGTATCTAAAAGCGGGGGAGTTGGGTATGCCGTTCATAATAGCCAATGGCGCACGAAAACCTTCACCTCGGCATTTATAAAGCAAATTATTTACGACCCATTGTCCGTTATTGATAACGCGTACACCTCCGGTTCCTTCTTTATCGTTGCCTAAAAAAATATTGTTTTCTATTGTATTAAAATTTCCGTGTCTTAGTACAACTGAGCCCTGGCATTCTTTAAACAGGTTATTTCTAACAACATTTGAGCCTGACTTTAGAGAAATGATTTCAGTTTCACCATCGCAATTCTCAAAAAAGTTATCTGTTATTTGGGTATTGGAGTTAAACTCGCAATGTTGCGAAACACCCACTCTTATTATTTCTCCTGCGTTAGAAGCAAGCGGTATTCGAACCCCAAAATAATTATGATCAATAGAATGAAAGTTCTCCTGGCTTCTTTCATCATCCAAAATAACAGCTATTAAAACAGCTATATTTTTCTTGTTTAAAAAACCGCATTTTGTAATAATGTTGTGTTTGCCATACAGCTCAATCCAATAATTTTCATCTAATCTTTTAGGGTTATTAAAATCGTTAATCACCGTGTTTTTTACCGTGCAGTAGTTAGCTGTTTTGTTATTTGCTTTAAAAGTGATTATGGCATTTTTACCTGAGAACCCATTAGTAAAATACAAGCCATCAACGATAATGTAACTGCCGCCAATGCTCAGTTTAGAATTGCCTGTAATAATAACTTTACCACCTGTAGCTGCCTTAAAAGTGATGGGCGATTTTGCTGTACCGTCGCAATCCAATATTATATTTACATTGCTCCATTCAGCATTTTGTAACTCAATAGTATCTCCTGGTTTTGCATTTTTATTTGCGGCATTAAGTTCAATTATATCTTTTACTTTAATAGTAGTAGCAAAAGACGAAAATGTGAATACAGAAATAACTACTGTAAGGGTGATTTTTAGCATGGTGATATATTTGAAAAAATTATTTATGATTCTAATTAAATGCGTGTGCGCCTACCCAAGAAAAAAAGTAAGTAAAGTATTATCAATTCAAAATAATTCTGCAGCACTTCTGCAATTTACTTTCTACTCCTGTCTGATGATTCCCTTACAAAGAGCTTCGGTTTTAATATTTTTTCTACATGACTCATATCTTCACTGCTGTGCATGGTTTCAATAAAAAGTTTTGCTGCAACCTTGCCCAGTTCAAAAGCAGGTTGCTCCACACTTGTTATGCTTGGCGATAAAAGACTTACCACCGGCTCATTGTTAAAGCCAACCAAACCTATGTCTTCGGGCATTCGCAAACCTTTCTTTTTTATAGCGAGCATGGCACCTATGGCCATTCTATCACTTATTGTAAAAATAGCGTCGGGTCTTTTTTTCATAGACAGCAATTCCTGCGTAGCAAAATAGGCATAATCCTGGTTAAAATCGCAGTGAAAAATAAGGCTTTCGTCCGCTTTAATTTTATATTTTTTCAATGCATTTAAATAACCCTGCATCCGGCTGTTGCTTACTCCCAAATTTTCAGGGCCGGCTAGTATGGCAATTCTTTTATAACCCTGTTCAATTAAATGTTCGGTTGCAATAAATCCACCTTCTTCATTGTCTAACCGCACACTTGGTGCTTTTAAATGGGGGGTTATTCTGTCAAAAACCACCATCGGTAAATCCCTTTCCTGTATCTTTTTAAAATGATCAAAAATTTTCGTTTCGCTGGAAACAGAAACAATAAAACCATCAACTAAACTTTCTGACAGTCGCTTAGTATTCACAATCTCCCGTCCGAATGATTCATTGCTCTGGCAAACCATCACCGTGTAACCCGCTTCCAGTGCCACTTCATCAATACCACGTACCATCATCGATAATACATAATCCAGGTTGGGAACAATGACCCCAATTGTATGTGTTTGCTTTTGCCTTAAACTAACTGCTAGTTGGTTAGGCTGGTAATTCAGCTTTTGCGAAAGCTCCGTAACTGTATTTTTTGTAGCAGCACTAATATCCGGTGCATTGCGCAATGCTCTTGATACGGTAGATATTGAAATGTTCAGTGTTTTGGCGATGTCTTTAATGGTAGCAGGTTTGCTCAAGCGTTTCGTTTTTATTAGGTTATAAATTTACCACATTAAAGTTTACGAAATGTTCGGTACCGTTTCCGTTAACGTTACCGAAACTTAAATATTAGACGATGACTAAATATTTGCTTAATATTTTAATTTATTTCTAATATTCTGCTAAAATATTTAATATTATAGAAGTAGGTATTTATTCGTTCTCACCGATAACTCTTGTAATATTACAGCAACGCTTAAGCTTGTGTAAAGTAATTATGTACTCAACATCAAATTATTGTTATTTATCAGTCCTTTTATTTTGTAGAAATGTATGTATAATAAAGTAGCCGTTGTCACCGGAGGTTCTCGAGATATTGGGAAACAAGTTTCACTCAAACTTGCAGCAGCAGGTGTAAAAGTTTGTCTAAATTTTTTTGGCAATAAACAATTGGCTGACGATACTGTTGCTGAAATAGAAAGTAACGGTGGAGAAGCAATTGCTGTATATGCAGATGTTACAAAAAGTACCGATGTACAAAATTTAATAAAGGAATGTATGACCGCTTACGGCGATACTATCCATATTTTAGTAAATGTTGCCGGCGGTATGATGGGTAGAAAAGATTTGCAAGATATTGATGAAGCTTTTTGGGATAGTGTGATGGATGTTAATTTAAAGTCTGTTTATTTGGTAACAAAGGAAACAGTTCCTTATATGAAAGATGGTGGAGCAATCGTAAACTTTTCATCGCAGGCGGCGAGAGATGGTGGAGGCTTTGGTGCATTGGCATACTCTGCTGCGAAAGGTGGCGTACTAACACTTACAAGAGGGCTTGCAAAAAATCTTGGACCAAAAGGCATACGGGTAAATTGTGTATCGCCCGGCCTAATTAATACGACTTTCCACGATAAATTTACCAAACCCGAAGTGCGTACCAATGTGGCAGCAGCCAACCCATTGAAGAGAGAAGGCGAAGCCGCTGAGGTTGCAGATTTGGTTGTCTTTCTTGCCGGAGAAAGTTCGTCATTCATAAATGGAGAAAGTGTTGAAATAAACGGTGGCAGTTACTTTGTATAATTTTATAATAATTAAAATAGCAATGATTAAATTTTTTTACATATTTCTTTTTGCAATTCTCTCTTATTCAAGCTACGCACAACAGCACCCAGCAGCTTTTTTTACAAAGGCTGAGGCTGTTGGAGTGAAAGCTGGTATTAACAAATATCCGCTGCTCACAAAATCATTTGCAGATATAAAAAAGGAAGTAGATGTTTATATTGGTAAGGATGTAGATGTGCCTTTCCCAAAAGATGCCGCAGGTGGATACACGCATGACAGGCATAAAAATAATTACACCTTAATGTTTAGCAGTGGTGTTTTGTACAATCTTACAGGCGATGAAAAATATGCAACATTGGTAAAAAATATGTTGCTTAAATATGCCGTACTTAATCCTACTTTAAAAAACCATCCACAAGCAACCAGCAATTTCCCTGGCCGCTTATTTTGGCAGGCATTGAATGATGCCAACTGGATGTTATATGCAGGTTTGGCTTACGATTTAATTTACAGTTCACTTTCAGTAGCTGATAGAAAAAAAATAGAAATAGGCGCTTTTAAACCTGAGGTTGATTATGTAACAAAAGATTTAAAGGATTGGTTTAACCTATTGCACAATCATGCGGTTTGGGCATGTGCCGGTGTTGGTGTGATAGGGATTGCGAGCAATAACCAAGATTACATTGACATGGCTTTGTATGGAACAGAAAAAGATAAAAAGAGTGGTTTCATTGCACAAATGGACAATCTTTTTTCTCCCGATGGTTATTACACAGAAGGTCCGTATTATGTACGTTATGCTATTTTACCTTACATGCTTTTTGCCACCGCAATAAATAATACAAACCCATCTTTAAAAATATTTGAACACCGCAACAGCATCTTGCAAAAAGCATTGATTACCTGCTTGCAACAAACCAACACCAATGGTAGTTTTTTTCCGCTAAACGATGCAATTAAAGATAAAGATTATACAAGCAATGAACTCGTTACTGCATTAAGTATTGCCTGGAAAGCCTATGGCAAAAATGAAGGCTTATTAACTGTTGCAAAAAAACAGAACCGTGTAATATTAAGCAAAGGCGGCTTAGAAATTGCCGCAGCAATTGCTTCTAATAAAGCCATACCAATAAATTTTCCTTATAAAACAATTGAGAGTGCTGATGGTATAAAAGGTGATGAAGGCGGCATTAGTATTTTAAGAAATGGAACCACAGACAATCTTACATCACTTGTTTTTAAATACGCTTCGCAGGGTATGGGGCATGGGCATTTTGACAGACTTAATCTAAATATTTTTGATAAGGGGAACGAAATTTTACAAGACTATGGTTCAGCCCGGTTTATAGGAATTGAACAAAAATATGGCGGCCGATACTTACCGGAAAATACTTCTTACGCTGCACAATCCATTGCACATAATACTGTGGTGGTAGATGAAATGAGTCATTTTAACGGCGATGCAAAAGTGGGAGAGAAGTACCATTCACAAAAACTTTTTTCGGATATAACCAACCCAAAAGTACTTGCTGTGGCTGCCTCAGAAAACAATGCGTACGAGAAGGTACAAATGCAAAGAGGATTGTACATGATTGAATTGCCTGGTAATAAAAAGTTTGTGATTGATATTTTTAAAGTTGCTTCGCCTGATGAACACCAGTACGATTTGCCATTTCAATATAACGGACAATTAATAAGTACCTCTTTTAAATATACTGCCAACACTAAAAAGCAGGAAACACTCGGTGCGAAAAACGGTTACCAGTTTTTGTGGAAAGAAGCAGAAGCAAAAGTGCAGGATACGATTGCTCAGTTTACTATTCTAAATAAAAATTCCTTTTATACAATTTCGTCATTAATAGATGGGCAAGCAGAAATATTTTTAACCAGTACAGGTGCAAACGACCCAAATTTTAATGTAAGAAAAGAACCTTCCTACATTATCAGAAAAAAAGCAACTAATCAAATATTTTTAAATATTTTTGAAATACATGGTGATTATGATCCGGTACTTGAACTTTCATCAAACGCCTATTCAACTGTGCAGCAGCTGAAAATATTGCAAAACGATGAAGATTTTACGGTGGCTCAGATTACCATTGATAATAAAAAATTACAAGTGATACAATGCAATAAAAATGTTGATAAAAACACCAATCATAATTTAAAAATAGGGGATAAAACCATTGAATGGAAAGGGCCATTCACCATTATTTACGACGAAAAAAAATACAATTAATTAAACAAAATATAAATATTTTTTATGGATACAAAAGAATTGACAACCGTATTTATTGAAAACGACGATGTAGCTTGGGAAACAGTAGCAGAAGGGATTCGCAGAAAAATTATGAGTTTTGACGAAAGGGTGATGATGGTAAAAGTGGATTTTGAAAAAGGTGCAATAGGTGTTTTGCACCAACATTATCATACACAAATATCTCATGTGGAAAGTGGCGTTTTCGAAGTAGAAGTAAGCGGCGAAAAAAAGATTTTAAAAGCGGGAGATGCTTTTCATATTCCCCCTAATATTTTACATGGTGCAGTTTGTCTTGAAGCTGGTATGTTGATAGACATTTTTAGCCCAATGAGGGAAGATTTTATAAAATAGATTATTTTTAACCAAACCAACGATTTAAAACTAACAAAACTGCTATTATGAAACAACTTCAATCATTACTGCTGTTATTACCGTTGCTTATCTTAAGCCTCGTAGTAACTGCGCAAAAAAAAGAAATAACCGGTAAGGTTATAGATCAAGCAACTGGAGAACCAATAAGTGGTGTTTCTGTTCTTTCTAATAACTCAAAGGGTGGAACTACGACCAAAAAAAATGGCAGCTATTCTTTATCAGTTAAAGAAGGGGCTACTATTTTAATCTTTTCATCAGTTGGTTACGGAACTCAGTCAATTTCTATAGACGGTAAAAGCGTTATCGATCTATCAATGACAAACCAAGTAAAAACCGACGATGAGGTGGTTGTAATTGGATATGGTACCCAAAAAAAATCGAATGTTTCAGGAGCTGTTTCAAAATATAAAAATGAAAGGCTCAATGAAGCACCGGTTTCTCGTTTAGATCAGGCACTGCAAGGGAAGATAGCAGGTGTTCAGATTCTAAATGTTTCATCAGAAGCAGGTTCTGATCCCAAAATAACCATAAGGGGTACCAGTTCAATAAATGCGGGGTCAGCTCCCTTGGTTGTGGTAGATGGTCAAATTACACCTGATGGGCTTTCATTTATAAATCCAACCGACGTTGAATCTGTTGAAGTATTGAAAGATGCTGCATCTGCGGCAATTTATGGTTCAAGGGGCTCGGGGGGTGTAATATTGGTAACTACTAAAAAAGGAACTTCTGAAAAACCAAAATACAATTTTAAATATTCTATAGGTCAAAAGAATCCTTATAAATTATACGATGTACAGACCACAACAGAATACGTACAAATGCTGTTCGATGAAAAGGCCAAAAAAGCACAAGACCCTACAGTAAACCAGGCTACAAATACGGTTACTGACGGTGATAAAGCTTCTTACATCATCGAAAATCAAATTCTTAATGGGCAGGGAACAGACTGGCAGAAACAGTCTATGAGGGCAGGTATATTCCAAAACGTTGATTTGAGCGTTTCTGGCGGCAGCAAAACAATGAAATATTATATATCTGGCGGTTATCAAGGTGATGAAGGAATGATGAACAAAAGCAACTTTAATAAGTATTCTTTTAGAGCTAAGACAGATATTGAAATAAGTAAAAGAGTAAGGCTTGTTATTAATTTAAATCCTTCTTATTCAAACAAGCAAACGCCTTCGCAAAACTTTACCAACTTTTGGCGCATGCCAGGATGGTTACCGGTGTATCATACAGAAGCAACTGCTGCATTAGCGAGAAGTAATCCGGCATATGCTAATATAAAGGCAGGCGACTTTGCTCACCAGCGCCATTTTTCAAACCTAATTTATACGGGTACATTACCGGATGGAACTACCTGGACAAGCACAGGAGCAACCTCTCCAGGAGGATCAGCCCAACAAAATCCAAGATCTGATGTTGATAGGTCAGATATTAATTCCAACGATTACAGACTGCTGTCGTCTGCTGAACTCAATATCAAAGTGGCTGCAGGTCTTAACTTTAAATCTTTAGCGAGCAGTTATATTAACTACAGCAAAGCATTATCTTTTTTTGAAAGGAACTACAATACCGATGGTACAATCAACTCAGGTACTTTCAATAATAATTCTAATATAAATTTATTATCTGAAAATACTTTAAACTATACTAAAACCTATAAAGACCACGACGTTACCGTTCTTGCAGGTTTTACCTCTGAGCGTACAACTATAAACAGAGATCAAACAACAGGTATTGATTTTCCAAGTGATGACATAAGAACTTTAAGCAGTGCGGCACAAATTGATAAAAGCAGAACAGTGGGTACGAAGGTTGAAATAGGACTAAATTCATACCTTGGTCGTTTAACTTATGCATATAAAAGCAAGTATCTATTTTCCACAAGTTTAAGAAGAGATGGTAGTTCTAATTTTGCGCCTGGAAACAAGTGGGGTACTTTCCCTGCCGTATCCGGCGGTTGGGTAGTAAGTAAAGAAAAGTTTTTGAGCAATGTTAAATGGCTCAACAATTTTAAATTGAGAGGCAGTTATGGTGCTACAGGAAATAACAGAATAGTTGAGAATGCATGGATAGATTTATTGTATGGCAGTAATTACCCTTTAGGCACTGCAACTGGAAACAGTAATCCAGGTTTGGCATCATCTACCAATATTATTGGAAATCCGAATATTACCTGGGAAAGAACTTTTCAAAAAAATCTGGGTATTGATATAGCTGTATTAAAGAATAGAATAAACCTGAGTGTTGATGTGTACAAATCAAAAACAGAAAAATTACTTCTTTTACAATCAGTACAGGGCTTTACCGGTGTTCAGCAATATTGGAACAATTTGGGAAGCTTACAAAACAAAGGGATCGAAGTAGATTTATCAAGTACGAACATTAAAACTAGAAACTTTAGCTGGTCTACTTCAGGCAATATTTCCCATAACGAAAACAAAATACTTGAACTAGGTACAGAAGCGTATTTACTGAACCAGGGAGAGCGGGCAGAGGTTTATAGAAACCAGGTTGGTAGACCTTTGGTAGAATTTCTAGGTTTTAAAACGAACGGCGTGTGGTTATCACAGGTAGAAATTGACGAAGCAAGGGCCAAAGGGTTAACGGCAAATGCAAATTTGGCATCTACTTTATTTGTACCGGGAGGATTAAAGTTGGTTGATACAAACGGTGATAATATTATTGATAATAATGACAGAGTCGTTTTAGGAAATCCAAACCCTGATTTTATATGGGGTGTTACAAATAATTTTAAATTTAAAGGATTCGACCTAACTGTTTTTGTGCAAGGTAGCCAAGGTGGAAAGTTAATAAACGGAGATCCAAATTATAATGAATCTGGAAGGACAATAAAAAGTTACAACCAAAACAGATGGGTTAGTGCCATGTTTCCCGGCGATGGTAAAACTCCTGTATCCAGAGGCACTGGGTTTCAATGGATGATAACTGACTATGTTATTGAAGATGCTTCATATTATACCATCAGAGAAGTAAATATAGGTTACAGTTTAAAAGAAGACTGGATTAAAAGAATAAAATTGAATGGGTTGAGGGTGTATGCAGCAGCTCAAAATCTATACTATCATATGGCATCTAATTATAGAGGTTTAAACCCAGAGGGTAGATTTCAAAGTGGGCCTTATAACTCTTCCTTGATAGATGGATACCAACGTGGAGCTTTCCCGATACCAAAAACATTTTTGGTTGGCGTAAATTTAACCTTCTAAATAAAATCAGTTTTAAAAATTATAAAATAAAATTATAATGAAAAAATTAATAACAATATTTATCGCAGGCAGCATTTTAATCACATCCTGCAGTAAGAACATAGATAGACAACCATTGAATAATGTAGCAGTGCAAGACTTCTTTAAAACTGCCGCTGACGTGCAAATAGCCTTAAATGGTTGCTATGCAGGTTTAAGACCAACCCTTATAGACGAATGGAAGCTTACGGAACTTAGGAGTGATAATTCTATTATGGGTAATGCAGGTAGTAAGTCGGTGCCAAATCGAGAATTGAGCGATTTAGATCAATTTATTCCTAGTACATCCCAGACAGCAATTTATACCTACTGGTCAGCAAACTATAGTAACATAAGGAACATAAATATTCTTCTAGATGCGTTGGCGCTTAATTATGATGAAGCAGCAGGAACCCTTACGAAAGGTACTACGGCTGTTGCAATTTCTGAAAGCGACTACAAGGACCTATCGGCTCAGGCTACTTTTTTAAGGGCATATCATTACTTTAATTTGGTAAGGCTTTATGGGGGTGTTTTCTTAACACATAAACCATTTAAGGGAGCTGAGGCCTTGGCTGCAATAAATGTTAACAGGTCGTCAGTTGATGATATTTACAAGTTAATTACCGCTGACCTTACTTATGCATCCAACAATGGCGTTTCGTTAAACTATACTGCTTTCGCAGCTGCAAATTCAGGTACTAATCTTGGAAAGGTAAATGCATGGACGGCTAAATCTTTACTCGCAAAGGTTTATCTAACACTAAATAAAAAAGCAGAGGCAATTGTTTTATTAAACGATGTTATAGCAAATAGCGGGTATGGTTTAAATACAGCAGGTCTTAGCCCGTATGCAGATATTTTTTCTATAAGCAATGAAATGAACAAAGAGATTCTTTTTGCGGTTCGTTATAAAGCAGGTGGAATTGATTTGGGCTCTCCATGGCCAAATGCTTTTGCGCCAGAGTTAAGTGGTACAGCTGTTGTTAATGGCGATGGTTCAGGTTTTAATAATGGTGCATACGAAATGGAAAACCAATATTCGCCTGCCGATACGAGAAAAGCAGTAAACATTGCAATATGGCCAACTGCTACTACTGCAGTTACAAGCACGAGCAGAAGAATATATGCTAAAAAACACATCACACCCGTAACACTTAAGAATGATGGCGAAAACGACTGGATAGTTATGAGATATGCCGATGTATTGTTAATGCTTGCCGAAGCACAGGGAAACACGCTGCCTAGTTTAACATTAATAAACCAGGTGAGAACAAGAGCAGGCCTTGGGGCTACACCACTAACTGCAATTACAGTACCCACAGACCAAAGATTTGCAGATTCGCTTTCAAAAGAAAGAAAATTAGAATTTGCCTTTGAAAACCAGCGCTGGTTTGATATGGTGCGTTATAAAACAACGCTGCCCACAATTAGCGAAGATGCAGTAGCAAGATTGAAATCGCATATTGCTTTTATGTTCACCAATCATTACGGCAAGTACCCAGCCCCGGCTCCTACATTGGCAACGCTTCAAAGTTATGTTACTACAGAAAAACTATTACTGCCAATACCACAGCGTGAAATTGATAATAATACACATCTGGTTATACCGCAAAACCCTGGTTATTAGTTGCAGAACATATTATAAAGATTATGAAAAAATGCTTTAGCTTATTTGTTTTATTTCTTCCGTTTTATTTAGCAGCACAAACCACCATGGAAGCTGAAGTAAAGCCTGTAGAATATCCTGCAGGCTACACAGCCAGGTTAAATGTTGTATATACGAAAGTGAATGAATGGGAAGGTAAATTGGATCTTTATTTACCGCCACAGAATAGTAAGCCAAATGCTGTTATAATAAACATTCATGGAGGCGGTTGGAACCACGGCGTAAAAGAAACGCAGGGAGGGTTTAGTACTTTTTTTAAAGTAGGATTTGCAGTGGCCAATATTGAATACCGGCTTACTGGCCAGGCAACTGCACCTGCTGCTGTAGAAGATACTAGGTGTGCCCTGTTGTATTTGATAAAGAATGCAAAGGAATTAAATATTGATGTAAACAAGATCATCATTATGGGAGGCAGCGCAGGCGGGCACTTAGCATTAATGGGTGGCCTATTGGGGAATAACCATCTTTTTGATAACAATTGTGCGGGCACGGACCAGATAAAAGTAGCGGCCATCATAGATAAATATGGCATTACAGATGTATGGGACTGGGCTTATGGGAAGGACCTCACCAGCAAATCAGCTACCAATTGGTTGGGCGCAAAAGCAAAGGATGAAGCATTTGCAAAATCTGTTTCCCCCATAAATTATATTACTAAAAATAGCCCGCCCATATTTATTGTACATGGCGATGCTGATCCTACTGTGCCATACCAACTATCGGTATTGTTGCATAAAAAATTAATTGAGTTGGGTGTTAAAACCGAATTCATAACAGTGCCGGGCGGGTTGCATGGAAAATTTGAGAAAGAAAAAAACACGGAAATAAACAAGGCTATCATCAAATTTATTTTAAGCCTGGATACTTTTAAATAGCATGAAAAGAAATTGTTTTTATAAAGTTTTATTGGGGCTTTCTATTTGCCTTGTTTTATCTGCTTCATCGTATGCCACCAATTATTATGTAAATACTTTGTCAACATTGGTAAATAGAATGAATGCTGCGGTTGGGGGCGATACAATTATTGTAACAGATGGTTCATACAATTGGGGGCAAATAAATTTTACCAATACAAACAACACTCCTTCATCTAATTGGATTGTTTTAAAAGCACAAACTTTTAATGGTGTTACTTTTAAAGGTAATACCTATTTGCAATTTGCCGGTACTCGCATTTTGGTTACCGGTTTTCGCTTTGCAAATGGAAGTGTAGGTGCATTAAATGTAATTCAATTTAAAAATTCATCCAGTGTAGCAGCTAATTATTGCAGGGTAAATAATATTACCATCGATAATTACAACAGCGATTCCAGCGCAACTGCTGATCCTGCAAACCCCGGTGTAGGAATAGATAACAAATGGGTTTCATTGTATGGCACAAATAATAGAGTAGATCATTGCACATTTATAAATAAATCCAATGCAGGCGCCACTGTGGTTGTATGGTACGATGGTATAAATGGGGCATATCCAGGCCAATCTACGCCTACCAATCATCGGATAGATTCAAACTATTTTAATAGAAGAAGTTATTTGACCGGTAATGGAGGAGAGTCAATAAGGCTGGGTACAAGTGCTGTTTCCAGATCGAATGGTTTTAATATAGTGGAGTATAATTTGTTTGAAAATATGGCACAATCAGAACCTGAGGTTGTTTCCAATAAAACAGCTTTTAATACGTACAGATACAATACTTTTAAAAATTGTAGTGGCGGATTAACCTTACGTCATTCGAGGTATTGCAGCGTGTACGGCAATTTTTTTATTGTAGATAATCCAACGGTTACAAATTCGTACGGTATAAGAATTATAGATAAAGGCCATAAGGTTTTTAATAATTATATAGAAGGTGTAAATGGTAATTCTGGTAGCTTAACATCGTTGCGTTGCCCCATTATTTTATACAACGGCCAATATGCTGTAAGTGATACTACAAACCCTGCCCATAGCAGTGGCTATTGGCCAGCAGATAGCTCTATAGTTGCTTTTAATACCATTGTGAATTGTAAAGGTGGTGCAGGTATTACCATTGCACATACAGATAATAATACATTGCTTTTTCAACCCTTGGGGATGATCATATCAAACAATATTATAAAAATGGCAACAGGGCAGGCTGCCTACAAAGATCCTTCAAGTACAACCGCTACTTACTTTGCAGAAGGAAACAAGTATGATGCACCTAGTGGATTAGGGAATATTTCTCCGACAGGTTTTACGGCAACCACGTTAAGCTTTGGTACAAGGCAAAATGGAATTTTATCGGCACCTGCCTTGGTGCAAGATGCTGCCATTAACACAAGTGCATATGCTGCTTTGTTAAATCTAACAGATGTGCAAGGCCAAGCAAGAAGCAGTATATATGATATTGGATCAGATGAAATAAATGGTACGGGAGCTGTATTGGCATATCCTTTAGATGCAACACTTGTAGGTGCAGGCACACCACCGGCAGCCCCTTTACCTGTTCGTTTAATAAGCTTTAATGCTACTGCTTTAAAAAACGCAACTCTTTTAAAATGGCAGATAGAAAATGAAATAAATTTTAAGCAGTACGAATTGGAGTACAGTACCGATGGGGTAACTTTTAAAACCATCGCCACTGTTGCTGCTGCAAACCTTTCATTTTATAATTATACATACCCACATACCATTGCACAAAAGGAATATTACCGCTTAAAGTTAATAGACAACGATGGTAGATATGCTTACTCAAAAATTATTTTTTTGTATGCCAATGGGAAATTATCCGTTAATGTTTTTCCTAACCCGGCACAAGAATATATTATTGTGGAAGCAAACGGTACCATAACTGATCAAATAGAAATTATTCTTTACAATGCTTTTGGGCTGCAAGTAAAAAAAGTAATGGCAACAAGTAATGCTACTAAAATTTTAATACAACATTTGGCTAAAGGAATGTATCATTTACAAGTATCACAAAAGAACATGGAGCCTAGTTATTATCCATTCATTATTCAGTAAAATTTTTAAAAAATAATACCTAAATAAAAAAGTATGAAAAAATTATTTACCCTACCATTCGTTTTTATTTTATTTCTTTTTGTAGTGCCTTTTACGGGTATGGCACAAGCTAATGGCGATTATAGATCTGCCGCCTCAGGAAATTGGAACACGCCTGGAAGTTGGCAGGTGAGAGATAATTCAGGAAATTGGTCAACAGCAAATACCTTACCCACTGCTTTAAATAATGTTTACATTCAAAATGGTCATACCATTACGCTTGATGTAACTTTACTTGCAGATGATGGCGCTGCTCTTAGTTTACACATAAACACACTAGGTGTTTTAGCTATTGCCGGAGCAAATAATGTAAAAGTATCTGGCAAAATAAGATGCTTTACAGGTGCTGCAGAAGTTACAGCTGTTGATGGAGTTTATATAGGTACAAGCAGCACAGCTACAGCGTCTACAATGATAACCACAACTTCTACAGGGTTATTAAAATTTATTGGTGCTTCAAGAATCATTACAAATACAGGGGAGTGGAATTCATCTGGCACAAATAACGCAGCAGAATTTGCTTTGGATGCTGGTGCCATAGATACTTTAGCAGTTGGTTGTAAATTTAAAAACATCACTTTTTCTAGCGGTACTGTTTTCACAACATCTTTTATATCTGCAGCTTCTGGCGACCTTACCATAAAAAACGGAGCAAGGGTAATTTCTTCTAGAAGTGGGACAGGTACAGGCAATGCGGTAATTGCAAATAGTAGTACTCAAAAATGCGGTATTGTAACAATTGACGATGGTGGAATTTTAGAATTAACAGGAACAACGCCTTCAATAGATTGTACTACTTTTAATAATAATGGTACAGTAATTTATTCAAAAGGGGGGTCTCAAACTATGTTGCAAAAATGTGGGGGAGATGCTACGGCTACTGCTGCTTTTGGTAGTTATAGTACATTGGTTTTAGCAGTGTCAAATACTAAAACACCATCTTCTGCCATCACTGTTAGTAAATTATTACAATTTACAGGTTCAGCTGCTATTGGAGCAACTGCTGCTTTAACATTAACCATGCTTAATAAATCTACGGTTGATAGATCAGTAACTTCTGGAACATCTATACCAAGTACTGCGGGTGCTGTTTTTTATGGTGCTGCAAGTGCCGATACTGTAAATGTTACCATTGGTTCATCCATTGGGAGCAGCAACGAATTTCAATCTGCTCCCACCCCGGGTAAAATTGGTACGCTAACGATTAATCCAGGGGTTGTTTATACCCATGGAGGTTCTAGAACCGTTATTAATATTGTGAACAACGGGCAAATTGTAATGACACCATCTACCTCTATGACATTAACCATTGCCGGAACTATTTCAGGTACTGGTATTTATTCTAGCAAGTTGAGTGTAAATGCTCCAATTCATTATGCAACATCTTTTGTTTTCACCGGCCGTGGTCCGGTGGGTACGCTTAAGATGAAACAGGTGGCAGATTCAAATCATTTAAGAAGCATTACGCTTAACAGTGTAGACTCTTCAAACGGAGTAGGTGGTTTAATTCTTGGTAATCCAATAATTGTAGATACTTCGTTAACACTCACCAAAGGTGTTTTAACCAATGGCAGTAATTTAACTCTAGGTACTGGCGTAAAAATTACACGTGGAGCTGGTTCTTTAAGTGCCGCTCCAACATTTGGTGCAAATACATTCAGTATAACCTATAATGATGCAACAGCCACTACAACTGGTTTTGAAATGCCAACATCATTAAAAGCCCTTATCATAAATAATGCTGCTGGCGTTACTTTAAACAGTTCCCTTACTTTAGCCGATTCCCTTAAATTGTCTTCGGGTAAACTAACTATTCCTGCAGCTCAATCATTGCGTATAACTTCAGGCTTTGATGTGCTTGGAGCACCTTTTAGCAATTCAAAATATGTTGTTTGCGACATTTCTGGAGCAAATGTTGGAAAACTAAGAATTGATAATATTACAACTGCAAAGCTTTTTCCGATAGGTACGACTTCCAATTATTTGCCTGTTACAGTTACACCTAGTTCAGCAATGGATTATGAAGTAAGTGTTTTTACCGGTGCTACAGCTGATGGCTTACCTACCGGAACACCATTAACCCTTGCACAAAAAAATAGATTGGTAGATGCCGTTTGGACCATCAATAGAATGAATGGTACCGGAAACTGCGACGTACAAACAAACTGGCCGTCAACATTAGAAGGTTCTGCATTTACTTTATTTGCCAATTCAAATATTGGTATTGCAAGGCACAATGGAACTTCTTGGGATGCCTTTATAGGATCTGGGGACAATGCTGCAAATACTGCTACCGCCACATTCTCTAGTTTTTCACCGTTTCTTGTAGGGGAACTTAACACCACATTGCCTGTTACGCTTAAAAGTGTGAGTGCTACTGTAAGACCTGTAGGCATTGATATAAACTGGAAAGTAGAAAATGAAAGCTCTATGCTAAAATATGAAATTGAAAAGAGCAAAAATGGATTTGATTTTACCGGCATTGGAATGGTAGATGCAACAAATAAAAGCAATTATAATTTTACAGATGCATCCATACTGACAGGGGTATTTTATTACCGAATAAAAATGATTAACACAAATGGCAGTTATAAATACAGTTACATCATAAGCGTGAAACTAAGTAACAACACAGATATAACTATTTACCCAAATCCTGTTGCAAATACGCTTCTTATAAATGGGTTAAAAAATAACAACAGTATAAAAATCGTAAATAGTGCGGGGCAAATCGTTTTGCAGCAAAACGCAAATACAAATTCGTTGAGTATGGATGTATCCAGCTTCAAGCCAGGTATCTATGCCATTCAAATTGCAAGCGAAAATGAAAAAATAATAAGCAAGACTTTTATAAAAGAATAGCAAAGATTGCTTTAAAGAAGCATAAATAGAAAGTAATAAGACGATTTTGTCTTATTACTTTCTATAAAAAAAATCCTTAAAAAATGGCAAGTGCGAAAAATTAGATGTACAATATTTCTTTTTATTTGTGTGTTCAGTTTTCAGGTATGTTATTGCGGGCAGCCAGTTTTTAAAAAAGCAAGAAAAGTATTAGAAAAAAATATTCTAATAAAAGCAAATGAGTCTTTGACATTAGAGCCAATCACGATCACAACGGCACGCTCCCAAAGATCTGCTGGTGGATTACACGATTTTTTTTCGGAGGGAGATTATTGGTGGCCAAATCCTGAAGATGTAAACGGTGCTTACATTCAAAAAGATGGACTTACAAACCCCCAAAATTTTGTAGAGCATAGAAAGGCCATGATAAGATTTAGCCAGATTGTAGGCACTTTAACATCGGCATATCTTATCACTAAAAATGAAAAATATGCTGATCATGCCTTTAAACATCTACGTGCATGGTTCATAGATACAGCCACATTAATGAACCCATCGATGTTGTATGCGCAGGCTATAAAGGGAAAAGTGACCGGCAGAAGCATCGGTATTATTGATATGATACAAATGATGGAGGTGGCACAATCCGTTGCGGTTTTGCAAAACATTAAATCAGTTAATAAAACAGATGTAGAAAAAATAAAGGATTGGTTTAACCGGTACTTACAATGGGTAACAACTCACCCATACGGAACAGAGGAAAGAGATTCAAAAAATAACCATGCTACATGTTGGGTAATGCAGGTGGCAGTGTTTGCAAAATTGGTTGGCAATCAGGCATTGTTAGATGACTGTAAGACTCGTTTTAAAACCATTTTATTGCCCAATCAAATGGCCGAAGATGGTAGTTTTCCATTGGAGCTAAAAAGAACCAAACCATATGGCTACTCCCTTTTTAATTTGGATGCCATGTCCACTATTTGCCATGTGTTATCAAATGAAAAAGAAAGCTTGTGGGATGTAACTATTAAGGGTTACGTGGGTCTACAAAAAGGCATAGAATTTATGGCTCCGTTTGTAGCAAAAAAGCAATCATGGAAGTATCCGGCAGATGTGATGTATTTTAAAGAATGGCCGGTAGCACAACCATTCTTAATTTTTGGGTATAACAGGTACCACAAAAAGGAGTGGTTTGAATTATGGAAAAGACTTGATCATTTTCCAAAAAATGAAGAAGTGATTAGAAATCTGCCCATACGAAATCCATTGATTTGGCTGTATGGAAAATGAAATTGAAAAATAGTATTTAATATTTTGAATCAGCATCTAAAAAAGTAAAATGAAAAAAGCATCGTTTGCGTTCACAATAGTTTTATTAATGATGGGCTTTAACAGCTTTTCTCAAAAAGCGGTAAAGCCAAACATTCTGTTTATCGCCATTGATGATCTTAAACCGGAGTTGGGATGCTATGGTAACAAGATCGTAAAAACGCCCAATATTGACAGGCTTGCAAAAATGGGAACGGTTTTTTTAAGTAACTACTGCCAACAAGCTGTGTGTGGTCCTACACGGGCAAGCCTTATGACGGGTATGCGACCGGATGTTACAAAAGTTTGGGATCTTAAAACGCAAATGCGTGATATGAATCCGGATATAGTAACCCTACCGCAATATTTAATAACACAGGGATATTTGACATGCGGAGTAGGAAAAATTTACCACCCCAGCAGTGCTATTAAAAAAATTGATCCTGTATCCTGGAATACCCTGTATCTAGAGGATACTGATGCAGACTATCCAAACGGCATGGGGAAGCCTGCCAATAAATCTTATCAGAAACCTGAAACAAAAGCGTTGTTTGAAAAGAAAGTAAAAGCAGCACAAGGAAACACCGATGACAATGATGAAGGCCCGGCTTCAAGAAAAGGTCCTTCAACTGAATGTATTGATGTGCCTGACAATGCTTATGAAGATGGTGTTAGCGCACTTCTGGCAAGAGACCAGATCACAAAATTCAGCAAGGAAAATAAACCATTTTTTATGGCAGTGGGTTTTCATAAACCACATTTACCTTTTGTAGCGCCCAAAAAATACTGGGATATGTACAACAGGGAGGAAATGCCATTGGCAACCTTTCAGGAACATTCAAAGAACGGGCCTGTGATTGCCTATCATAAATCTGGCGAATTGAGAAATTATACAGACATACCTGAATATGCCACACTGCCGGGAGAAGACTTAAGAATTGGATTGAAAAAAGAAAAGCAACAGGAATTAATTCAGGGCTATTTTGCTGCAACATCTTATACAGATGCACAAGTAGGTATCTTACTTAATACTTTAGATTCGTTGGGTATTTTAAATAATACAATCATCGTTTTATGGGGCGACCATGGATGGCATTTGGGCGACCACGATTTGTGGGAGAAACATACAAATTTTGAGCAGGCTACAAGGACTCCATTAATTTTTGCTGCGCCAAATACCAAACCCGGCAGAACAACTTCTCAAACAGAACATGTAGATATTTTCCCAACCATATGTGCTTTAGCGGGCTTGCCTGTACCTGCTGCTTTGCAGGGCAAATCTCTGCTGCCTCTAATGAAAAATAATAAGGCAACTGTGAAAGAATTTTCTGTGAGCCAGTATCCGAGAAAACTAAGTAAGGAAGAAATGAAAAAAAGCGGTTATGCCAATAATAAAATTATGGGCTACAGTTTGCGCACTGCAAAATATCGTTACACAATCTGGATGAGTGATTTTACAAGCCAACAGCCATTTAACAGCAACAAGGTTTATGCTACTGAAATGTATGACTATGTAAATGACCCATTGGAAAAAGTTAATGTGGTAAATGATAAAATGTACAAATCTGCATCAAATGAAATGTACAAAAACTTGTTGGATTTTTTTAAAGCACAGGAAATAAAGTAAGAGAGTAATTGATTTTTTTAACCATGGGTACCAAAGTTTTTAACCTTAAAAAAGTAAGTGTATTTATCAGCTGTTTAACGCTGATAATAAGCTTTGCTTTTGGACAAACTTCGACCTTGGTTAGTATGAGCGCCGGTGGGCAGTTAGTGTATACGGCAGATGTAAAAGGAAACAAAATACCGGATTACAGTGGCGTAGGTTATATGAACAGTGAAGCGGCTATACCAACAGTGGCAGTTGTGAAAATAGTAAATGCCGTGGCTGGAGATAATTTAGCTAATGTGCAAACTGCCATAAACGAAGTTGCTGCATATCCTCTGGATGCCAATGGATTTAGAGGTGCCATTCTATTTAAAAGTGGAACATACAATATCAGCAATAGTATAACCGTAAATGCGAGCGGAATCGTATTAAGAGGTGAGGGTTTTAATGGCTCAGGTACCAACTTTATTGCTACAAGAACGGCACAGCATACGCTTATTAATTTTGTAGGCACTGCAGGCACAACCAATATGACGGCCACCACAAAGGCAATTACAGATTCCTATGTGCCTGTGGGAGCAAAGCAGGTAACAGTTGCAGCAGGTCATAGTTTTGTTGTGGGGGATAACGTATTTATTCACCGAATACCAAATGCCGCATGGATTAGTATGTTGGGTATGGATTTACTGTCAAGCATTGACCCTGCAGCTACCAACTGGACAGCTTCGGCTTATGATCTTTATTATGAAAGAAAAGTTACAGCCATTAGCGGCAATGTAATTTCTTTGGACGCACCCAATATGGATATGATAGATCCGTTGTATGCAACAGCAGAACTGTCAAAATACACTTCTGCACGAATAGAAAAATGTGGTATAGAAAATATGAGAATATCCTCTGTGTATGCATCAGCAACTGATGAAAGTCATGGATGGGAAGCTATATCTTTCAATAATATTACAAACAGTTGGGCAACCAATATAGAAGTATATTATTTCGGCTATTCTGCCGTACATATTTTAGATGGTGCGGCATGGATTACAGTGGACAATTGTAAAATGCTCGATGCAAAATCCATCATAACCGGCAGTAGAAGATATTCTTTTAATGTAGACGGGCAGCGCAGTCTGATAAAAAATTGTACAACCAGAGAAGGGCGGCATGATTATGTGAACGGGAGCCGCACTTGCGGGCCAAATGTATTTTATAATTGTACTGCAACACTTCAAAACAATGATATTGGTCCTCACCATCGCTGGTCTACAGGAATATTGTTTGATAATATTGTTGCCAATGGTAGAGTAGATGTTCAAAATCGTTCTGTATCAGGTTCGGGGCATGGATGGTCTGGTGCACAAGTAATGTTTTGGAATTGTACTGCTGGTAGTATGGTAGTGCAGGATCCACCCGGGGATCATTTAAATTGGGCCATTGGATGTATTTGCCCGAATATTACCAATGTAGGCGATTGGGTTACAGAGCCCTTGGGGATTGTACAATCACAAGGGATAAAAATTACGGCAATACCAAGTCTATTTATTGCCCAGCTCAATGATCGGTTAACAGGAATGTTACCGGTAAAAATTTTCAGTTTCAAAGCATCAGTAACAGGCCCGCAAATAGTTTCTTTAGATTGGTCAACTTCTTTTGAAGAAAACAATGCTTATTTTAACATTGAACACTCAAACGACGGTGTTAATTTTAGTACCGTAGGAAAAGTAACTGCAAAAGGAAATTCGACTAACAAATCTGACTACCGATTTGAACATAAATTACCATTATCGGGTACCAACTACTATCGCCTAAAACAAATAGATGTAAATGGCGGTTTTAGTTATAGTGATATAAAAAAAGTTGCATTTAAAAAGGCAAACCTATTGCTTAAAAATAATGTTGTTGCAAACGAATTAGAAATAAGCGTAAGTACCCCAAGCATAGTGAATATTTTTACCGCAGCAGGCGCAAAGCTGTTAACCATTAACATAAAAGAGGCGCAAAAAATAAATTTGAATAATTATAAAACTGGAATATATTTTTTAAGAACAGAATTTGGCGATACTGCAAGTTTTTTTAAACAGTGAAAATAAAAAAGATACAATGAAAATATTTTTAAAAACCGTGATTGTTTTGGGTTCATTATTTCCGCTATGCGCTTCAGCTCAGCAAAAACCAAATGTGTTATTTATTGCTGTAGATGATCTAAAACCAATATTGGGCTGTTATGGAAATACGCTTATAAAAACACCCAACATAGATCGCCTTGCAAAAATGGGAACCGTGTTTATGAGCAACTATGTGCAGCAGGCTGTTTGCGGTCCTACACGGGCGAGTTTAATGACGGGCAAAAGACCTGACTACACAAGGATCTGGGATTTAAAAACAAAAATGAGGGATATAAACCCTGATATTTTAAGCTTACCACAATATTTTATTTCGCAGGGTTACACTACACAGGGAATAGGAAAAGTTTACGATGTACGTTGTGTAGATAAGGATATTGACAAACCATCTTGGAGCGTGCCTTATTATAAAACAGATAAAAAATATTTTCCCGAAGGTATGGGTGAGCCAGCCTTGGATAGGTATCAACTACCTGCTACAAAAGCATTGGTAGAAAAATATATGAAGGAAGCTTTGGATAATGGAAAGACAAAAGCAGAGGCAACGGATTATGTGCAGACAAAAATTAAACCATCTACAGAAAATGCAGACCTTCCCGACAATGCATATATTGACGGTGCAAATATGTTAGGCGCAAAAGATATTTTGGTACAATTAAGTAAGGCCAATACGCCATTCTTTTTTGCAGTAGGTATTTCCAAACCACATTTACCTTTTATTGCACCAAAAAAATATTGGGATCTATATAAAAGAGAGGACATGCCTGTGGCACAATTTCAGGAGCAAACAAAAAATGCTGTTGCGGTTGCCTATCACAATGCAGGTGAGTTAAGGGGTTATACAGATATTCCACCACTTACTTCTTTTACTGACCAAAAAGCATACGGAATAACGTTGCCTATCGATAAACAAAAAGAATTAATACATGGGTACTATGCAGCCGTTAGTTATACCGATGCCAATGTAGGAAAGTTGTTAGATGCGTTGGATTCTTTAGGCTTAACAAAAAATACCATCATCGTACTTTGGGGCGACCATGGCTGGCATTTGGGCGATCATAATTTGTGGTGCAAACACACCAACTTTGAAGATGCCACCCGTGCACCATTGATTATATCCGCACCTGGAATGAAAGCCTCTAAAACAAATTCGCAAACAGAACATATTGATATTTTTCCTACCATTTGCGAATTGGCAGGACTTAATATCCCTTCGGTTTTAGATGGAAAAAGTTTAGTACCATTAATGAAAAATCCTACAACTACTGTTAAAGAGTTTTCAGTGAGTCAATACCCAAGAAGCAATGCTACTGCAGAAAATGAGCGGTTAGGTTATGCAGATGCAAATGCTATGGGATACTCTATCAGAACAAAACAATATCGTTATACCATTTGGATGAACAATGGTTTTAGAAGTACACAGCCATTTAACAAAGATTGGATTATTGGTGTTGAAATGTACGATTATAAAAAAGATCCTTTAGAAAAAGTGAATGTGGTAAATGAAAAAAAGTATGCTGCTGTAGCAAAAGGTATGAATGATAAAATGATGTTATTTTTAAAATCGCAGGTAAAATTGTAAAATGAATATTGGGTTTAAATTTTTATTGGGCATCACAATACTGTGTTTTGGAAATTCATCTGAAGCTCAAAAAAATAATGTTGTAACGGCAGCAGTTTGTAGTACAAAATCATGTTGCACATCTAAATTGCCAAGTCGGTTTGGTGCATTAAAAGCAAAATCTAACACTGGTAAACTATCTATCGCTTCACAGGTAGATAAACACGAAGGAATGGTTTGGATAGAAGCTGGAACATTTAGCATGGGTGCAGATAATGACCAGGGGAGGCAAGATGAATACCCAAAACACACCGTAAAACTGAATGGTTTTTTTATGGATGTAACAGAAGTTACGAACGAGCAGTTTGCTGCATTTGTAAAATCAACCGGTTATAAAACAACGGCTGAAAAAGATGTGATTTGGGCAGAACTTAAAAAGCAATTGCCGGTGGGAACAGAAAAGCCTTCACCTGAATTGTTGAAAGCTGCATCGCTGGTTTTTGTGCCCACTCAAAACCCGGTAAATCTGAACGATTACAGCCAATGGTGGCAATGGACGCATGGTGCAAATTGGAAACATCCAAAAGGGCCAGACAGCGATATTATAGGTAAAGAAAAAATGCCCGTGGTGCATATAAGCTGGGATGATGCAAATGCGTATTGCAGGTGGGCAGGAAAACGCTTGCCTACAGAAGCAGAGTGGGAGTACGCTTCACGAGGGGGTTTGAAAAATAGCGTTTATAGTTGGGGCAATGAAAATGTAGATTCAGGTAAAATAAAATGTAATTATTGGCAAGGGAGCTTTCCCAATAAGAATGAAAATAAGGATGGTTTTTTTGACGCGGCACCTGTAAAATCTTTTGCACCAAATGCATTTGGTTTGTATGATATGGCCGGCAATGTGTGGGAATGGTGCCAAGATTTGTATAACAATACATACTATGAACAGCTTGCAAAAAATGGCGTTGTAACCAATCCAAAAGGTCCTGTAAAAAGTTATGATCCTGATGAGCCGTTGGTTGCAAAAAGAGTAATGAGAGGTGGTTCTTTTTTATGTAATGAGTCGTATTGTAGCGGATACAGAACGGCTGCCAGAATGAAAACGTCTGCTGATTCGGGCATGGAACATTTGGGTTTTAGGTGTGTAACAGATAAATGATTTGATTATATGACAGCGATTTTAAAATACTTGTTTTACTGTTTTGTATTGTTTTTTAGTGTGAATGTTGCTTTTGCGCAAGCGAAATCTTCATCACCTGGAAAAGTTATTTATGAAGACAATTTTAAAAAAGATAAAAAGGATTGGATAGCAGAGTTTGAACAGCCTGTTGGTTCATCAATAAAAATAGGTAATGGGAAGTTAGATATGAGTGCAACTATTGGCGGTACTGTTTGGTATAAAAATAAAATATCCGGCAACGTAATGATTACCTACAATGCAACAATTGTGAATGCAGGTGGTAAAAATGACAGGGTTTCAGATATGAATGTTTTTTGGATGGCAACCAATCCCTCGTCGGATAATATTTTTCAGCAAGACGGTAAATTTTCGTCTTATGATAACCTGCATTTGTATTATGCAGGTGTTGGCGGGCACGATAATACAACTACCCGTTTTAGAAAATATGCAGGAAACGAGGGTAAAAAAGTTTTAAAAGAATATACCGATCAGGAGCATATGTTAGAGGGTAATAAAAAATATGCGATTAAGATAATCGTAAACAATGGGCTTGTACAATATTTTGTGGATGAAGTATTGTATTGGGATTTTAAAGATGCTGTCCCTTATAAAGAAGGTTATGTTGGTTTTCGTACAACCACTAGCCATCAAGTATTTGAAAATTTTAAAGTATATAAAATTAATTAGTATTAACTCTTATCATAATTGAAATATAGCATTGTAATATTTTTTTTCTTTGGTTGTTTATTAATGGTAAACAATGATGCAGTATCGGCTTCCAAGTTGAACGATGCTGTATTTCAAAAAGAGCGTAAAGACTCTATCATGCTAGAAAATGATTTTGTAAGGGTAATGAAAAATGGAAGTATAAAAACTGCAGCGGATGCAGCCATTTTTGGAAAACGAATTATTGTAGCACTCACAAAATTGAGTTATAAAAATGTACATGTTAGAAGAACGATTGAAAGAGGGGTAATTGTTGTTTTTTTACCGGGGGAGTTTCCGGACATTAAAAAAGGAGATTATTTTGAAGTGGCGTTTAAGAAAAATCATCCTGAACCCAAAGGGCCACAAGAATGGCTTGAGCCACAAAAAAATAAGATTGTGTATGAAGATGAGTTGTTTCGTGTTTTTGAAGAGCGCCTTGCGGCCGGTGATACACGGGTGTTACATAGTCATGCACAGCGGGTGGTTGTACGATTGAATAATGTTCAGTTAACAGATCCTCGCATCAATCCTAATGGAATTGCAGGAGAAGGGATTCAAATTCCAAATACGGTAAAATTTGCAGAGCCAATGGTACATGTGGTTAAGAACTTAAGTAGAGACACCCCACTGTTTAACATTATTATAGAATTTAAAACGACCGTATATAACAATGCGATTAAATAAAATTGAAGCACTTGATAAAAAATAATTATGAAAAATAGAATCGCTTTGATAGGTCATATGGTTGTGCTGTTTACCAGTATTTCGTTTTCGTCAAATGCTCTTTGGTCGAAAAATAAGCATGCTGCTATCTTATCGTACAAAGAAATCGTTGTAACAAATCAGGCTGAACTAAATGTAGCCATTGCAGCTGCTAAGCCGGCTGATATCATTGTAATGAAAGATGGAGTATGGAAGGACGTATTAATCGATTTTAACGCAGCAGCAACCGCAACCGCACCTATTACATTGCGTGCACAAACTGCCGGAAAAGTTATTTTAAGTGGAAGCGCTACATTGATTTTTTCAAAGCCATACTTGATAGTAAATGGGCTTTTATTTAAGCAAGGTGCTATTACAAAAAAAGAGAATGCTGTAATTACTTTTAATGCAGATAATTGTCGTTTAACGAATACTGCAATTGTAGATTATAATCCGCAGGATTTTAGTACTGAATACTATTGGATATATTTTAATGGTAGCCACAATAGAATGGACCATTGCTATTTTACGGGTAAAAGTAATATGAGGCCAGTTGTGCAAAATGACGAAGAAGGTTCTAAATATAACCAAATTGATAGTTGTTATATAAAAGATATTCCGTTTGTAAAAAATGCAAATGGCAGAGAAATAATGAGAATTTTTGGTTACGGCCATGCAGACCAAACGGGCGATGATGGTGCATATTTTACCATAGAATATAATTTGTTTGACCATGCACATGGTGAGGGTACAGAAATCGTTTCTCTAAAATCAAATCACAACATCGTTCGTTTTAATACTGTCATTGCCTCTAAAGGTGGTCTGGTTGGGCGCCGAGGAAAGTATAATACTTTTGAGGGCAATATTGTTTTAGGTAAAGGAGAAGCTGGCACATCTGGCATTCGTGTTGCGGGGCCAAATCATACAGTGGTAAATAATTATATTGATGGCGTTACCGAAGATGGTCTTAGATTAATTGCAGGCGAATATTATGAAAAAAGCCTTACGCCAAACTTTGCTCCTAAAAAGAAGAATTTACCTAAATACCTACAGGTACAAAACGGATATTTTGCACACAATACCATTATTAACTGCGGTGAAAATGGCATCAACATAGGCTTCTCTTATAAAAACCATTGGCCCGATTTGCAAATGGTTTTGTTTCCTGAAAATAATAGGTTCGTAAATAATCTTGTATACGATTGTAAGGTAAATAACGTAAATATTGAGGAACTTGATACAGCGGCACCTTTAAACGTTTTTAATTTTAAGCCAAATTATTTTGAAGGCAATATTGCTTTTGGAAAAAATATTTGCAACACTACTTTACCGGATGGATTTAAAAAAAATGATCCGATGTTAAAATTATCCAATGATGGATGGTATAGATTAAATGCTAAAAGCCCAGCAGTAAACAGTGGGGCAGCATCTGACGTAAAAGATGATATTGGCGGAAATGTAAGAGACAATAAAAAAGATATTGGCGCAGAAGAATACAGCAGTTTGAAACAGGTGCGTAAACCGCTAACACCGGCTGAAGTGGGACCTGACTGGATGATAAAGAAGTAATTAATCAAATAAATAAATCATCATCAAAAAGAAAAATAAACATACAAAATTTAGAACAGCATTTCCAATGTTAATGCTGCTGTTCGTATGCCAATATGCATCTGCACAAGCACCGTCTAATAATCTAAACAAGCCAAATGTTATTGTCATTCTTACAGACGATATAGGCTTTTCAGATATTGGTTGCTTTGGCTCAGAAATACGTACGCCAAATATTGATAAATTAGCCGGCAACGGTATTCGATTTACGCATTTTTACAACACAGCCCGTTGCAGTCCTTCACGGGCATCTTTGCTCACAGGCTTGTATCCGCACCAGGCTGGTATGGGGCATTTATCTACCGAAAATTTTAAAGAGCCCGGATATGTTGATGACCTTAGTAAAAATGCCGTTACAATGGCTGAAGTATTTCAACAGGCAGGATATGCTACCTATATGGCCGGTAAATGGCATGTAGCAAAAAGCATAACCAAAGCAGGCGATAAATCTAATTGGCCATGCCAGCGTGGCTTTCAACGTTTCTTTGGAACATTAAATGGTTCTGGAAGTTTTTATGACCCCGGTACACTCATTAGCAACAATACTTTTATAACACCAACAAAAGATTTTTATTATACCAATGCCATCAGCGACACAGCGGTGAAGTTTATAAACGAAAACCCATCACAAAAACCTTTCTTCTTTTACATAGCCTACACAGCAGCTCACTGGCCATTACATGCGCCTGAAAGCGAAGTGGAAAAGTACAAAGGTATGTACGATAAAGGATGGGACGCTACAAGGCAGGTACGGTTTGAAAAATTAAAAAAGCTAGGTATTATCAGTGACAAGGCGGTTTTAACAGAAAGAGGTGTAACAATCCCTGAATGGGAAAATGCACCCTTAAAAGATTGGCAGGTAAAAAAAATGGAAGTGTATGCAGCCATGATAGATGTGATGGACCAAGGCATAGGAAAAATTATTGCTGCATTGGAAAAAAAGGGGCAACTGGAAAATACAATTATATTTTACATGCACGACAACGGTGGTTGTGCAGAAACGCTCGATTCAAACCAACCTGAAAAGCCATTAACTGCAGAGCAACAATTAATAAAACCATTTGCAGCTGATTCAATATTTCTCGATAAAAAACCCATCTATACAAGAGCAGGTGAGTTTATAAGGAGTGGACAAGGCGTAATGCCGGGCAATGCAAATACATGGGTAACCTATGGTGTGGAATGGGCCAACGTGAGCAATACACCCTTCAGCATGTATAAGCATTGGACCCATGAAGGAGGCATAGCAACGCCGCTGATTATGCAATGGCCAAACGGGATAAAGGCAAAGGGACAGTTAAGAATGCAGCCAGGGCATTTAATTGATATCATGGCCACTTGTATTGATATCGCCGGGATAAATTACCCAATACAGTTTAATGGAAACACAATTCAACCTTTAGAGGGAAAAAGTTTGGTGCCTGCATTTACAAACAAAAAAATAAAAAGGGATTTTATTTTTTGGGAACACGAGGGTAACCGAGCCATTAGAGTTGGTAAGTGGAAATTGGTTTCTAAAACGCAGAAAGCAAAAGTTTTTACTGCTGTCGATGAAACCGCCTGGGAATTGTACGACATGGAGAACGATCCGGCAGAGACAAATAACCTAACAAAAAAATATCCTGAAAAAGTAAAAACACTGTCAGCCTTATGGGAAAAGGAAGCCATTAGAACCAATGCAAAACCTTGGCCTTGGGAGGTAGTAAAACCAAATTAAAATAATTTAAATAAGATCAAAAAAAAATCAATGAAAAAAATACTGGTATGTTCACTGTTCATTGCTGCTGCAATTAGTTCAACCGCACAAAGTAATAAAAAATCGACAAAATCGGATGATGCTGTTAAACAAAAAAATGCTTCAAAAGCAAGCTCGTCAAAGCCGAATATTATTTATATTTTGGCAGATGATTTGGGCATTGGTGATGTGAGTGCCTATGGTTCTGACAGCAACCGTACACCCATTATTGATGGGTTGGCAAAGAATGGTATTCGCTTTCAACATATGTACACGGCGCCATTATGTGGCCCATCAAGGGCTTTGATTCTCACTGGCCGTTATGCGTTTCGTACTGGGGCGGTAAATCAGGATATGTGTGGTAACTTAAAACCATCAGAGGAAGTAATGATACCAACCGTTTTAAAATCGGCTGGCTATGTTACATCTATGACAGGCAAGTGGGGTCAGCTTCCTTTAAACCCATCCGATTTTGGTTTTGATGATTACATACGTTTTAAAGGTAGTGGTGTGTATTGGAGCAAAGAAACAGCAAAATCCGAACTATATACAGAGAATGGGATAGACAAAGATTTGGGAGAAAATTATATGCCCGACCTCATGCACACCCATGTTGAAAGTTGGTTGGCAGCAAATAAAAACAAACCATTTTTTCTATATTATTCTTTAGTGCAAGTGCACGCTAAAATTCAAGCAACGCCAGATAGTAAACCCGGCAGCGATTTATATGCCGATAATACAGCTTACATGGATAAGTTGGTGGGAAAACTTTTAACCACATTAGATAGTTTAAAATTAAGACAAAACACATTGATTGTTTTTATGGGCGATAATGGTTCTGCCGGGCCGTACGCAAAGAGAGCTACCATTGGCGGCAAACAACTTTCGGGCAAAAAAGGGGAGATGTTGGAGTGTGGAGGATTGGTGCCAACTCTGGCCAATTGGCCCGGCGTTATAGCACCCAATCAGGTAAGCAAAACCTTGATGGATGCAAGCGATTTGTTGCCCACATTTGCAGAAGTTGCCGGTGCAAAATTGCCTTCAAAAAATATGCTGGATGGTCAAAGTTTTCTACCACAAATGTTAAACAAAAAAAGCAACCCACGCGAATGGATCTTTTGTGAGCTGGGAAACAAATGGTATGTAAGAGATGCTAAGTTTAAACTTAACAGAGCCGATGAATTGTATGACATGAGTAATGCACCTTTTGAAGAAAAGTTAATGACGAACTACAGCAATAACAAAGAAGCTACTGAAGCCTACACTAGATTAAAGCTTGTTTTACAAAAATTAAATCCTGCCGGTGGAATTATAGATGACGCAGATGGTAGTGGCAGGCACGGAAATAAAATAAAAGCTAGAGAAGAGAAAAAGAAGAATGTAAATAATGCTGATGGAGACTAAACCCAAGGGGCTGAAGAAATTACTTTTGGGGAGTATGATTTTCGCTTTTACGTCATCGTTTATTATTCAGAATAAACTTTATGAAGTTGAAAAAATAAATCATCCTTCTCATGGTATGGTAAAAAGTCCAATATACGTGTCAACATCAAGTCAATTGAAAAACGCATTGGAAATTGCGAAGGCCGGCGATGAAATAATATTGAGGGATGGTATTTATGTTGGAAACTTTAAAATTCCTGAAGGGAACAATGGCACAGAAGCAAAACCGATTTTTTTGCATGGGGGCAGCAAGGCGATTTTAGATGGCGGTACTACCCAAACCGGTTATGTGCTTCACTTGCAGTCAAACTACTGGCATTTAAAAGGTATCAGCATCACCAATGGTTTAAAAGGGTTGATGTGTGATAAAGCAAATTATAATGTGATTGACAGTGTTTCAATTTATAATATAGGCGAGGAAGGTTTGCACCTTAGGCAGTTTTCGACCCATAATATTTTAAAGAACAATATTATTACCAACACAGGCATTAAAACAGCTGATTACGGCGAAGGAATTTATATTGGAATGGCAGTAAGCAATTGGTCAAAATATACAAATGGAAGAGAAGATAGGTGTGATTCAAATATAGTGGTGGGGAATAAAATTGGTCCTGGCATTACCGCCGAATGTATAGATATAAAAGAAGGTACAACTGGCAACATGATCGTAAATAATGTTTTTGACGCGGAGGGAATTACCGGCGCAAATAGTGGCGATAGCTGGATGGATGTAAAAGGAAACGGGACACTCATTGAAGGCAACACCGGTTACAACAAAGCGGGTTCTATTTTAAAAGATGGTTACCAGGTGCATTGTGCTGTAGACGGCTGGGGTAATAACAATATTTTTAGAAATAATATTTGCGAAGTGTATGCGGCAGGTTACGGATTCAATATTGTGGAAAAAAGCAGCAAAGGAAATGCAACCGGAAATAAAGTTTATAAAAATAATAAGGTGGTAGGAGCGGGGAGTGGGGTGACCAATGTTGGGTTGGAGTAAAATTCAATGTTCAATATTCAATGTTCAATGTTCAATGTTCAATGTTCAATGTTCAATGTTCAATGTTCAATGTTCAATGTTCAA
>JBBAQB010000002.1:0-214713 GCA_040400515.1 Ferruginibacter sp.
TAACTAGCTTATAGGCGAAACAAACTTTCGCTTATCACCCCAAATTTTTGTAGATTGGTGAAGGTTTGTTCCGCATTTTTTATTTCCAAATATATTTTTTTTCTTACAAATCATCAAATGGGCTTTTTATTTGTTAAGTGCCTTTGCGTGCCTTGTAGTTCCCTACAACGCCCTTAAGTTCCTTACAGCCCCCGTTTGTGCCCCGCTCTTTAAATCAATTGCATGTTGGCATACACATTGCACCCACTTGTTCAACATTCAACACCCCCACATTTATTATCATGTTTGGTAACATTCAATTCTTATTTTGATAAGTGCATTGGTTAAATTTGTAAAAAGCATTCCTCTTGCCAACATTTAATTTACAATCTTCCTACGTACCCGCCGGCGACCAGCCTGCAGCTATTGCCAAGTTGGTAGAGGGGGTAAACGACGGCGAAAAACACCAGGTATTGCTCGGCGTAACCGGTAGTGGTAAAACATTTACCATGGCCAATGTGATACAACAAACGCAGCGGCCAACGCTTGTTATTACGCACAACAAAACATTGGTGGCGCAGTTGTACGGCGAGTTCAAGCAGTTTTTTCCTGACAATGCGGTGGGGTATTTTGTTTCGTATTACGATTACTACCAGCCCGAGGCCTACATGCCAAGCAGCAATACTTATATCGAAAAAGACCTTGCCATCAACGAAGAGTTGGATAAGCTTCGCCTGCAGGCAACGGCACAATTGTTAAGTGGTCGCAGAGATATTATTGTAGTAGCAAGTGTGAGCTGTATTTATGGTATGGGCAACCCTGCGGAGTATGAAAATGGCATCATCCGCATCCGCAAAAACCAGGTCATCAGCCGGCAAGGGTTTTTGCATTCACTGGTAAACAGTTTGTACAACCGCAGCCAGGGCGATTTTAGCCGTGGTACGTTTAGGGTAAAGGGCGATACGGTAGATATTAATTTGCCATATGTAGATTATGGCTACCGCATTAGCTTCTTTGGCGACGAAATAGAAAAGATAGAAACGCTGGAACTGAGTACGGGCAAGCGTATTGTAGAAGTGATAGATGCGGCTATTTTTCCCGCATCGCTTTACCTGGCGCCGAAAGATATGCAGGCAAGGGTCATCAGCCAGATACAGGATGAGTGTTTTGCGCAGGCAGAATATTTTAAAAAGAGCGGTAAGTTTATTGAAGCGCAGCGCATAACCGAACGGGTGAACTACGATATTGAAATGATCAAAGAACTTGGTTATTGCAATGGCATTGAAAACTATTCCCGCTTTTTTGACCAGCGGCTGCCCGGTGCAAGGCCATTCTGCTTAATAGATTATTTCCCCAAAGATTTTTTGTGCATACTCGATGAGAGCCACCAAACCGTGCCGCAAATAAGTGGTATGTATGGGGGTGACAGAAGCAGAAAAATTACATTGGTGGAGTATGGTTTCCGTTTGCCATCAGCCATGGATAACCGCCCGCAAAATTTTCATGAGTTTGAAAACCTCGTAAACCAAACGGTATATGTTTCTGCTACGCCGGGAGAGTACGAACTGGAAAAATGTGGCGGTGTAGTGGTAGAACAGGTGGTGCGCCCAACGGGTTTGCTCGATCCGCCAATTGAAATTCGCCCATCTGTAAACCAGATAGACGATCTGCTCGATGAAATAGACAAGCGCATAAAAATGGGTGACCGTATTTTGGTAACAACCCTCACCAAGCGCATGGCAGAGGAGATGGATAAATACCTGCACCGCATCAACATCAAATCTAAATACATACACAGCAATGTGCACACCCTCGATAGGATAGAAATACTGCGTGAATTGCGTTTGGGCATTATTGATGTGCTCGTTGGTGTAAACCTTTTAAGAGAAGGGTTGGATCTGCCGGAGGTATCGCTCGTAGCCATTTTAGATGCAGACAAAGAAGGCTTTCTTCGCAATGAAAGAAGCCTTACGCAAACCGCTGGACGTGCTGCCCGTAACTCAAACGGCCTCGTTATTTTTTATGCAGATAAGATAACCGAGAGCATGCAAAAAACAATGGACGAAACAGACAGGCGAAGAGAAAAACAGGTCGCTTTTAATACATTAAATAACATTACCCCAACCACCATTTCAAAAACAAAAGAACAGGTGTTTGCACAGGGCAGCGTGCTCGATATTAAAGCGTATGATCCTAGTAAACCGAATGCCATTGGGCCTAATGAAGATATCTTAACAGTGGCGGCAGAAGACCAGGCAGAATACAAAACCATCCCGCAAATGGAGAAAGGCATTACAAAAATGAAGAAAGAAATGGAACGTGCCGCACGTGATATGGACTTTATGGAAGCCGCAAGACTAAGGGATGAAATGTTTAAAATGCATAAGGAACTGGAGGGGATGAAGTAATAATTTAATATAAAAAATACTTGCCGCCTGTTGGTAAAAACAGGTAAAAAATTTCTGTAGCAGCAAGTCTGCATTCTATACTGCTTTTCTCATGTAGCTTAAGTAAATTTGTACCCTAAAACAAGTTCACTTTTGGTTGACATCATACAATTACTGCCCGATAATATTGCAAACCAGATAGCTGCCGGCGAGGTGATACAGCGGCCCGCAAGTGCCGTAAAAGAGTTGCTGGAAAATGCCGTAGATGCAGGTGCTACAGAAATCAGCCTTATTGTAAACGATGCAGGCAAAGCATTGATACAGGTTATTGACAATGGCAATGGCATGAGCGAAACAGATGCCCGCATGGCATTTGAGCGGCATGCTACATCTAAGATCAGCAATATTGAAGACCTTTTCCGTATAAAAACAATGGGCTTTAGAGGCGAAGCACTTGCCAGTATTGCCGCAGTGGCGCAGGTGGAGCTTAAAACAAAAAGAGCAGAAGACGAAGCCGGTATTTACATAGAAATAGACAACAGTGTGGTAAAAAAGCAGGAGCCAATAGCAGCGCCAACCGGCACTTCCATTGCCATGAAGAACCTGTTTTTTAATGTGCCCGCCCGTAGGAATTTTCTTAAAAGCAACTCGTCAGAACTGCGCCATATTATTGATGAATTTATAAGGGTTGCCATGGCTTTTCCCGAAATATTTTTTTCACTCTCCTCCAACGGGCAGCAGGTTTTTCACTTAGAAAAAGGTACCCTTAAACAGCGCATCGTACAAATTCTTGGCAGCAACTACAACGCTAAGCTCGTGAGTGTGCAGGAGCGTACCGATTACCTCGATATTATTGGGTTTGTAGGTAAGCCGGAAACGGCTAAAAAAACAAGGGGAGATCAGTATCTTTTTGTGAACAACCGTTTCATAAAAAGTGCCTACCTCAACCACGCCATCATGAGTGCTTTTGCCGAAATGATACCGAAAGACAGCTTCCCCATGTATGCGCTTTTTATAGATTTAGATCCTGCACAGATCGATATCAATGTGCACCCAACCAAGCAGGAAATAAAGTTTGAAGATGAAAAGATCGTGTATGCTTTTGTGCAGAGTGCCGTTAAACATTCGCTGGCCCAGTTCAGCATTACACCTACGCTTGATTTTGAGTTGGATGCCGGCATACAGCATTTAGATGCGGTAAACAAACCAATAACAGAACAACACCGTTCTTCTGCCTCAGCTTCGTCGCTGTTTCAAACATTTACAAAAAAGAACCAGGCACATTTTGTAGAAAAGAAAAGTGAGCTGGCACACTGGAAAGATTTTTATGAGAAGCCTGCAACTGCTGCTGAGCAACGCTTTACACCAATATCACACACAGTTCCTGTTTTTGAAAAAACAGTAGCAAACAATGAGCAGCCGCAACCACACAGCGAATTAATGCAACTGCACAATGCCTATATTGTTGTGCAAAACGATAAAGGCTACCTGCTCATAAACCAGCAAAATGCCCATGAAAGGGTTTTGTATGAGCGCTTTTCAACAGCTGTTGTGGGCAAACCAATTGCTACACAGCAAAGCCTTTTTCCTGCAACCATTGAACTTGCGCCTGCAGATACCATTATGCTTGCTGAACTGTTGCCAGATCTCAAATTACTTGGTTACCAGCTGGAACCTTTTGGCAACAACACATTCGTAATACAGGGCACACCTGCAGATATGCAACAGGCAGGCGAAACAAATGCCATTGAAAAATTGCTGGAGCAATACAAGCATTTTAGCAACGACCTCAAATTTTCGAAACGGGAAAAATTACTGCGGTCTTTATCGCTGCAGCAATCTGTAAAAATAGGTACTGCTCTTTCCCAAAAAGAAATGAAACAACTTACTGAGGATCTTTTTCTTTGCGCCACCCCCAATGCCACACCAACCGGCAAACCTACTTATATGAGTTTTAAAAAAGAAGAGATGGATAGAATGTTTGGGAGATGATGTTTTTTAAACACAATGGCGTACCTTTTTTAGAAGGTCCTAAAAACAAATCAGGCAAATAAAAAAGGAGCTGCTTTCTTACAAAAGCAACTCCATTAACGGTAGATTAATATAATTATTTTACAAAAGTTGCATAGCAAACATTGTTGCCATGTACCAGCCTAAAGCGATAAATACCTGATGGTAAATTTGCGGTAACAACGCTCACTGTGTTGGTACCCACAAAACCCTGCTGCACTTTTTGCGCTACAAGCATATTCATACTATTGTAAACATAGGCATACAACACAGTTGGTTGTGCAAGTGTGATGCTCACATTGGCAACGGTAGAAGCCGGGTTAGGGTACACCTGCAGATTACAGGTTGTTGTAAAAGGCATATTCTGTGCTACATGTATATCGCTGCAATATTCTTTTACGCAGCCACCGGCAAAGGTTGCCTTAATACAAACCCTGTAATTGCCAGAGTCTAAAAATACATATGTTGGATTGTTGCTGTTAATGGTTGTTGTGCCATTTGCAGCGGTTAGCGGTAATTTTCTTATCGTCCATTGTTGAGAAAGAATTGCTGTGGGCGATTGTGCTAAAAACGTAATTCTGTTTGGTACAAGCGAATCTACCTGCGTATTGAACCAAACATTATTTAAACTGCAGTTTGCCGTAGATGAAACATATACCGATTTGCATACAGTGCTTGCACAACTGTTGTTTTTGTAAGCAGTAAGGCAAACTGTGTAGTAACCTATTGCTGCAAAAGTATGTGTGCTTGTAGGTGTAACAGCGCCAGTGCCATCACCAAACGTCCAGGTGTACTGGACGGTTGGGTCTATATTATTGGGTGTAAAGGTTATTGTATTATTGTTGGTAGCAGATCGTACAAAACTGTAATTGGCCAACTGTGTACATGGTGTTACAGGAGCTGTAATGGTTACTGTGCTGCATTTTGTGTTGGTACAATTACCTAGCTGTACAGTTAAACACACGGTGTAAGTGCCTGCATTTGCATAAGTATGTGTCGTGTTCCAGCCCGTTGCAGAAGTGCCATCGCCAAAACTCCAAAAAGCAGTGTAAGATGTGCCGGCAAGAGCAGTTGTATTTGTAAATATCAATGTTTTGTAATTACCTGCAGCAGCTGTATAACTGTATGCAGCAGTAATATTGCAATGCAGTGGTACAGCAACTGTATTGCATTTTTCTGCCACACAATTACTGAGGGTGCCATTTGCATTTCTTTTTATTATTCTCACACACACCACATAATTGCCGGGCTGCGCATAAGTATGATTTGGATTTATTTGGTTAGAGGAGGTACCGTCGCCAAACGTCCATTTGATAGAATCTGTATTGCTTAAAGGCAAACTTGTATTGGTAAAATGATACGTGTAAGGAGATGTTGCAAGGCTATCTCTGTACCAGGTAAAATTTGCTACGAGGTTACAGGTTGGCGTAGTAGGAGAGATTACAATTGTTTTACAATAAATACTTTGGCAAGGAGGGAACCCCGCCATATTGCTGTTTCTTTTTATTTTCAAACAAACTGTATAGGTACCAGCATTTGTATATGTATGAGTTGGGTTGGGCGAGGTAGATGTTGTGCCATCGCCAAACGTCCAAATGGTAGAATCTGCAGCAACTGCACCAACAGACTGGTTGGTAAATTGAATGGTTGATGCCGGTGTAGATGCCACTGTAGTATTGGTAAAATAAGCCTGGATATTGCATGCAACGCCAACCGTATCCAACTTGCAGATCTCACTCACACATGGAATAGTAGAGCCAAGTATTTGTTTTTTTACCCTCAGGCATACATTGTAAACACCAGCATTTGCAAAAGTATGCGTAGGATTTTGATCATATGAAACGGTACCATCGCCAAAATTCCACCTTATGGAATCGCCGGGGGTAAAGTTGGTAGACGTATTAAAATAAGAATGGGTTAATGGATTTGTGGCGGTTGCTACAAAATAAAAAGAAGCATTTAAATTGCAGGTAGTGTTTGCAATTGTAATTACCTGGGTAGTACTGTCGGCACAGGTAAATATGCCATTTGGTGTTACATACGTTTTTTTATGTTTTACTGTAAAAACACCACTGCTTGCGTAAGTGTGCGTAGGCGAATATTGATTGCTTGTTAACGAGCCATCACCAAACGTCCAGGTGTGCTGCGTATAATTAGAATCGTTTAAATTTATGGGTGTAAACTTTACAGTGCTGTTGTTTACAAACACAAAAGTAAATGCCGGATTACAACTTATTTGTGCATGGGTTTGTAAACTTGTAAGCGAAAGTAAAATCGCTAAAAAGGTAAATATTCTTTTCATACAGGCAATTTAGAGGTTATCAAGTTGAATACATTATAAAGATACTTTAAAATTACAATGTGTTGCCTGCTTCCTTTTTTAATTGTTTTGTCTAATACCTTGTATAAATTTCTCAATGGCTCGTCTGCCTTCTCGGCCGCTGCCGCTGTAGTTGTTTATTTGGATAGAAAATAATAATTGCCTGTTGCTTTTGGTAGTGAGGTAGCCACTCAGCGAAACATTGTTGCTCATGCTACCGGTTTTGGCATAAATAAAACCGGCATCTTTTTCATAATAACCCCTCAGCGTTCCCTGCCCTGCGGTTGGCAATATTCTTTTCATTCTGGCTAAGCCAAATTCATTCTGCAGCTTATCTAAAATGTATATAAAGTCTTTTGGCGAAAATAAATTGTACCTGCTCAGCCCACAGCCGTCAACCCACCTTGGCTTTGTAGGAATATCTTTTAGGTCATTTTTTAAAAGGGAATCTATCATGTCGCCATCGCTCATATAACCAAGCTTTTCATTGCTCGCCATCAACAGTGTTTGCTCAGCAAAAAAGTTATCGCTGTTAAACATCAGGGGCTTAAAAAGCAAATCTACCGGGCGGGAAAAAATTGTAACTGTTTTTTTGTTGCTGTCCATTACCTGTGAATGGGCCAGTGAAATATTTTTATGAACACTTTCCGATAGTAACTTTGCTGCCAAAGAATCTGATGTAATAAATGGCGTGATGATAACATCGCTTGTTTTATTATCGGTTAAAACGTTAAATGTATTGCTGAAAAAATTCCTTTCTACTGTAATAGATTTATGTTTTAGCTGCGGTGTGGTATAAACAATAAAGGGAGATAAGTTCTCAGGCATCGATTGAGAAATATTCTTTTTTATATTGAAAGTAATGCAGTTTCCATACACCGGTAGCGCTGAACGTTCTGCCATATAGTAATCGGGATAATCGTTCCATGCCCAGCCATTTCCGTACATGTTGCTTTTAAAATTATCTCCTATAAGAAAGATTTTTTTGGTGGTCGTTTTTAAAAAGTCAATCACCGGTTGGCTTGCAAAGTCAACGTGCAATAAGGTTGGGTCTCCTGCCGGTATAATGGATATGGCCGAGTCGCTTTCGGTATACCTTGCACCCACCAAACTATCCCCTAAATATTTTAACCCCGCATACAATGAAAACAGTTTTACATTACTGCTCGGCATAAAATTTTTATCTGCATTATAGTTGTATAAATATTTGCCGGTGGCAGGTTCATAAATGCTGATGCCCACGTGCCCTGTTGAAATAATACTGTCATTTAAAAAAGTATTTGCCTGCTGCCTGGTTATTTGCCGCATGGTTTTGCAGGAACTTAAAAACATAATTACTGCACATAAAAAGAAAAGCCTGCTGTTGTTTTTCATACACTCATTATATAAATATTAAACATGGTTTGTTCATAAACCCATCAAGCAAACCCATAAAAATTAAGGGTGAAAATTCGCTTATTAAGACGTAAACTAAACAATATTTTTTTCCTGTTTGTAGTCGCCTATCCTGATGACCGCTTCACAATTTTCATATTCCGCTGTATCATTGCTGCTCACAATCACAAGCCTGTTGGCTGTGTTTTCTTTCCACAATCTTTTATATACCGCAATGCCTTCTTCATCAAGATTGGTAGAAGGCTCATCGAGCAATAAAACAGATGTGTCGCTAAAAAATGCCTGTGCAAGTTTTAGGCGTTGTTTCATACCGCTGCTGTAATAACGTATTTGTTTATCGCCGGCTTTTTGCAGCCCAACGACAGATAATATTTCGGTGAATGATTTTGTAAGCGGCTTAAATGAACTATGAAAAGCAAGGAATTCGTTTGCTGTCATTTCTTCAATGAGGTCCAGGTAAGGAGCAGCTATGGCTATTTGTTGGTAAGCAAGTTCAGTAGATAATGTAGTGTTGCCGGTTTGCATTTGCCAGCTGATCTCACCTTCGCTGTGCAGTGTTGCCCCTGCAATAATCTGTAACAAAGTTGATTTGCCAGATCCGTTGGCACCAGTAAGTGCATAAGATTTACCCTGTAAAAACTGGTAGTTAACATTTCTAAAGATCCATTCCCTGTTAAATCTTTTGCCGGTATTGTGCAGGTTGATGTTCAAAATAAATTAATCTTCTATGTTACTGCCTTTTACATGGCGTTTAATAATACCACGGCCGCTGTCTCTTATAAAAGTTACAATTTCATCTCTCTCGTTTGTAGCCGGTACTTCTTCTTCAATATAATTCAACGCCTGTGTGGTATTTAATCCTTTGTTGTAAATGATTCTGTAAATGTTTAATATTTCGTTGATGCTTTCCAATGAAAAACCCCTTCTTTTTAACCCAACAGAATTTACACCGGCGTAACTGATGGGTTCATGCCCTGCCTTAATAAATGGCGGTACATCTTTTCTTATTAAAGAGCCACCACTAATAATCACATGCTGCCCAACTTTTACAAACTGGTGCACGGCACACATGCCACCAAGTATGGAAAAATCACCGAGCTCTACATGCCCTGCTAGTTGGGTATTGTTGCTCATGATACAGTTGTTGCCCACAATACAGTCATGTGCAATATGGCAGTAAGCCATTATTAAACAGTTGTTGCCCACTTTGGTTGTCCAGGTTGCTTTGCTGCCACGGTTTATGGTTACGAACTCTCTAATGGTTGTATTGTCGCCTATCTCCACGGTGGTGTCTTCGCCGCTGTACTTAAGGTCTTGCGGAATAGCAGAAATAACTGCACCCGGAAAAATGCGGCAGTTACTGCCTATTCTTGCACCATCCATAATGGTTACGTTGCTGCCTATCCAAGTGCCCTCACCAATTTCTACATTGGAGTGTATTACGCTGAAAGGATCAACTTTTACATTGGTAGCAAGTTTTGCGTGTGGGTGTATGTATGTGTGTGGATGTATCATTTTTTTAATATGCTAATTAGCTGATGTGCTAATTTTTTAAAATTCAAAGTGTGTTATAGATCTAATTTAAATACCCATGCTGCTTTTATTAGAAGCAATAATGAGCAAAGGTTCTTCATGAGCACACCAGCAGATTAGCTAATTGAAGCTAATTGGCTAATTTTTAACTTCTTCTTACAACCTGTGCTGTAAATTCTCCCTCGGTACAGAGTTTATTACCAACATAAACGCTGCCTTTCATGGTGCAAATACCTCGACGAATAGGCTCCATCAATTCCATTTTTAAGATCATGGTATCGCCGGGTACAATTTTTACTTTAAACTTACAGTTATCTACCTTCACAAAATAAGTATCATACACGCCTTCGGGCATAGATTTTATGCAAAGAATGCCGCCTGTCTGTGCAAGTGCTTCCACCTGCAACACACCGGGCATAACCGGATTACCCGGGAAATGCCCCTGAAAAAAGGACTCATTGAATGTAACATTCTTTATGCCCACTACTTCCTTTTCATTTAAGCGCAAAATTTTATCTACCAGCAAAAAAGGATAACGGTGCGGTAATATTTTCTCAATTTCTTCCAGTGAGTAAAGTGGTGCTACAGAAGGGTCGTAAAAAGGAACATTCACACTTTTGCTCATCTTCTTAAAATGTTGCTTCAGCAATTTTGCCAGACCTACGTTGCTGCTGTGTCCCGGTCTGTTAGCCATTATATGCGCCTTCATTGGGTAACCGCTAAGGGCAAGATCTCCCACAACGTCGAGCAACTTATGCCTTGCCGGCTCATTGTTAAAACGCAATTCTAAGTTGTTTAGGTAACCTTCTTTGTGTACTTCAATATGCTGTTTTCCAAATGCCTTTGCAAGTCTTTCCATAGCATCTGGTGTAATTGGCTTATCCACCACAACAATCGCATTGTTAATGTCACCCCCTTTAATCAGGTTGTGTTCCAGCAAAGCTTCCAGCTCGTGTAAAAAACAAAATGTGCGGCACGGCGCTATTTCTTTATTAAAATCTTTTATGTGTTTTAAATCTGCATGCTGGGTACCAAGTACAGGAGAGTTAAAATCTATCAATGCTGTTACACGGTATTCATCTGCGGGCACAGCTGTAAATTCTGCATTTTTTTCTTCATCAAAGTAAGAAATAGGTTCATCGAGTGAGTACCATATTTTTTCTGCATCCTGCTCTGTAATGCCAGCGGCTTCAATTATTTCTGTAAAAGGTTTGCTGCTGCCATCAATAATTGGAATTTCCGGACCGCTCACTTCAATAAGGCAATTGTCTATTCCCATCCCAACAAGTGCTGCAAGTATATGTTCTACGGTTGAAATCTTTACATCGCCTTTTTCAAGCGTAGTACCACGGCTTGTATCGGTAACAAGATCGCAATCTGCTTTAATGGGATCGCTGTCTTTTAAATCGGTACGTTTAAATTGAAAACCAAAGTTAGGTGCAGCAGGGTTCAATGTCATATCTGCCATAATACCCGTATGAAGGCCATTGCCAGCTATTTTTGCTGCTATTGTAAGCGTATGTTGTTTGTTTTCATTAAAATGTATATCCATGCTGCAGTGTTTCCGTTTGGGGCAAAGATATTTTAATTTTTATACCAAAACATAGTTAAATGATAAGAAGATAGAACTGGAAATAGAAGATATTTTACTGCGATGTTAGCACCACTAGATTTAGTTTAATGAAATGAATAACCATTGACGAGAAATAAATATGAAAAAAAGGTTTTAAAATTTAAAAAATACGATGCTATTTAACTTTATTAATTTTATTTATATAGTCGATAGCCTCAGTGGATATACTCATGGGTGTTATAAAAAGAAGTTTGTTATTTTTTTCACTAAAAGTCAACAACATAATCTGATAAGATTTCTTTCTATTTTTAATAATAAACATAATAGAGTTTTCTACTTCTGAAATTTCTTCTGCATTGCTATCTTTTCTCCAATTGCTGTTTAATGTTGCCGATTTGTATTCGGGTATAATCTTTAAATATTTTGATGGTAGGTATTTTACGTTTGAGTGTAAACTTGCTAATAACATTTGTTGTAATGTATATATTGCTTGTGGTGAAAAAAAAGAATTCGAATCTGGTGAATTAAATTTTTTATTTATTTCCTATATATCCAGATACGGTTGTAAAATTTGTGCATATCCACCGAGTGTAGAGCTAGTTGAATCTACGGGTAAAACATTGTTATTTTTAAAGATTTTTACTAACTGATTATAGGTCTTTTTATTCCGCTCAAAATTTTGTAAAGCTTGGCCGAACCCATTGTTTGGCAAGCAAAAAATATGTATTAAGATAAAAAGACAATCATATTTTATTAATTTTTTCATGACGTATTAAACTTATATAATTTTCTAGGGTATTACTTGCTTATTAATTTGTATTCGTCTTTTTATTTCTTATTAATTCCATCATTTCTTTACCTCCTAAAAGTCCTCCAATTGTTTGACCTTTTTTTAGTTCATATTTTCTTCTTGCCTTAATTTCTCCCCAACTCATATATGGCAATTTATACTTAGGATCGGTGAAGTATTTATTTATTCGCCATTGTAATTTGAATATCTAAAGTGATCATTATCACCAAAAAGAAAAAAAACTTCATGAACAGGTGCAATATTTAATAATATAACAACTACCAAAAAAAATTTAGCATATATGATTTTTTTCCTTTTTCTAATGCATGGGAATCTAAAAATTTTGAAAGCGTGCTAGATCTGTAATGTTTCCTCTTTTTCTTTCTATTTCGTTCCAATTTTTATAAGGTAATTTATATTTAGGATCAGTAAAAAAACTTTTAATTCTCCAAAAGGCAAGCGGGTTTTTAGTGAACAATCTATAAAGAGTAGTATCAATTTTTTCTTTCTTTTTGAATTCTACGTGCCACCTGTTCATCATAGGAATATCTATACCTTTTGATCTTCAATAAAAGTAAATTCTCCTGTAGCATTAGAATATCTGAAATGGTTTGAATCTCCAAACAACGAAAATACTTCATGAATGGGTGAGATATTATAGAAGATAATAACTACAAAAAAAATGATAGAATAAATGATTATTTTTCTTTTTTTGATAGCTATATTTCTTAAAAATCCTGCCAATTATTTGAGTTTTTGAGTTCATATTTTCTTTTTATTTTAATTTTCGCCCAACTTCTATATGGCAGTTTATATTTTGGATCAGTGAAGTATTTATTTATTCGCCAGAATGCTAGCGGGTTTTTTGAAAATAATCTATAAATAACGCTATCTCCTTTTTCAATTTTCAAATGTTTTAATTTTCGTTTTAACATTGCTGTATCTCTGCCTTTAAATTCAACGAAAGTAAATTCACCATTGTAATTTGAATATCTAAAATGATTGTTATCACCAAAGAGAGAGAAAACATCATGAACAGGTGAAATATTGGATAGTATAACAACTACCAAAAAAATTATAGAATAAATTATTCTTTTTCTCTTTTTTAATTGCATGGACCATGACTATTAGGTGATGAAAAAAGACCAATTTGGATATTATTTTGTTCAGGGTCATTGTGCGATTTTTTATATTGAAGGGTTTGGAAAAAGACTTGTGGGTACTGTCTTAAAACACTAATTATCGGTTTTGTAAAATCGGCGAAAATATTCTGTGGCTTCTTTGGATGTATCAATTATTACCATAAAATTGAGTTTACGATTCTTTGGATTAAAATTCAATAACAAGGCTTCATAGTATTTTTTTTTATTTTTGATTGATAACAAAATTGAATTTTCTATTACTGCCATTTCATTCAAATCACTGGTTCTTTTCCAGTTAATATCTATCTTTTTTGAATTAGCATAGGGTATGATCTTTATAAGATCGGAAGGAAAGTTTTTTGTAAAGGAATGTAAGGTTGCCAAACAGATATATAACCACTTGTACATTGGATCTATTGAAAGTGTATCATTTATTAATGATTTTTCAGATTTTTTATTTATTTCAACCAGATCTAAGTAGGGTTCAAGAATCTTTTCATATCCCCCAAGTTTAAAATGGATTGTATCTGTAGGAATCGAAGTCTTTTTAAAGATTTTTATTATTTCATCATAGGTTTTTCTGTTCTGCTTAAAATTATCTGGTGATTGAGCATGAACTTTTTTTGTTATAAAAAAAATAAAAAGAAATGAAAAAATGCAAGAAATAATTTGAGTTTTCATAATAACTGATTTGTATTAAATTTCACTAGTTTATGGACATTCTCCATTTGATAAAGTTGCAATAGTACCATTATCCCTATTGGTAATAATATTTGCAGCTTCCGGACTTCCGTTTGATTTCATCTGTGCCAGTTTCTTGTAAAGCATTTGAGGAGAATTGCTTAAGTTTAGATTTAAACTTGGCAAACCAGGAAGAACAGATTGGATCGTGACTGGAAAATTCTGAACTAATATTGGATTATTACTCCTTGCCAGATTAAATAACTTTATTGCAAAATGTGCACAATTATTATTTACTAAATTATATGGTTGAGACGCTTCAAAAATGGCATTAGATTTAATTAAGTTGAAACTTGCTTCATTTATGTTCATTATAAGAGAGGCATTTATTTCATGTTGTCCATCATTTACAATTTTGCTTGGTACGTTACCCAAACCAAGACTTTCTAAACCTGATTGAGGGTAGAAACCAAAGTTTTGCGTTACACTTTGACTACCGTTAGATTTAGTAACGCTTAAAAAACTATGCCCAACAGTTCCTTTACTGAAAACAACACCAGTATTTTCATCCTTATTAGAAGGTATATCAGAGCTAAGTCTTAGGGTAAAATTAGCATTTGGGCCGCTTGGTACCTGATCAAAGCAATTAAAAAGCTGTGTTATGTTAACCCCGGGTTTAGAATCAGGATCATCAATTTCAAATTCGATAATTTCCTCGTTTCCACCTAATCCATCCGGATTTCCGCCATCGCCTGCTGGTTCTAAATATTCAAGTGTAGTATGGTTATTATTTGGAGGATTAGGATACCAACCGGGCTGCCCTATTCCTAGTGTCTGTATTAGTACATGTAGTTGATAATTCAACATTAATGATACCGGTATTGTAAATGTAACAAAACTAGTTGTCCTCAATGAATTAGTAGAGACTAAAACTCCGTCTTTAAAGACTTCGTATTTTCCATCAAATTTATTATTCTTAATTTTTGCAACACCAACAATTGACTTATTAAACGATGTTGTTGTAATTATTGATGACAAGCTATCTCCCTCTTGTTGGAAATAATTTCCAGCAAAACTATTGCCCACTACTCTTAAATAAACAACTTTGTCTTCTAATTTATTGCTTCCTATTAATGGTATCTTAATTATTTCAGTCTTTCCTTGTTTTTTATACTCTCTTAGTCTTAACCAGTCTAATTTTTTTAAATCTTCTTCGCTCATTTGTGTTTTTAGAAATTTTTTCGCTTCTATTTCAATTACACTTTTGGGCTCTATAATTTCTGTTTTCTTGCAGCTTGCAAAAATGAATAATAAAATAACAAAGGCAAATATTTTAGCAATAGGTTGTGTCATATTTAATTAATTTTGTAAAAGTAGACACACACGTTTTACAAAAAAATGTCAAAAGACAAAAAATTAAAACTTGGCCCTGATTTTACTCAGTCGGTGTTTATCTATATCGAGATAGGAGGCAATATGTTGTACTAATGCTCTTTGAGCAATTTCGGGATGGTGTCTTAACAAAAAGGCATACCTATCTTTTGCTTTCTTGTTTCTAATTCCAAGCAATCTTTCTTCAGAAAGCACATAATATCTTTCTGTCAATTTTCTACCGATTATATTAAATTCAGGGAAAAGCTTGTACGCTTCTTGTAACTCTTGGTAGGAAATGTAAAGCAGTATGGATTGCTCTTGTGCTTCTATAGATTCCTCACTTGGGATCCTCTCATAAAAGCTTTTTACCGATATACATACGTCGCCCTCTTTCATAAACCAAACGGATGTATCAATGCCCTCATCCGTTACGTAATAAGATCTTAAAAAGCCTTTCACAATGAAAGATATTTTGTCATTTATCTCACCATTGTGTAAATAAACCTCCTTTTTTTTAAGGTGGATTTCTTTTAAATGATTGTTTAAGTAATCCTTTAGACCTTCTGATAAAGGATAAATATTTGATAAATATTGAAAAATAAAATCATTCATATAAAGAAGCTGTTTGGTTTTATGTTTTCTTTTATTTACTGCGGATTACCGGATTACTAAGAGTTTTATCAGAGAAATTTTCTTTTCAGCGAGAACTCTTTCTTATTCTTTCTCTGCGGTGAAAATTAGATGAGGCACTTAAATAGTAATATAAGAATTTCGTTTTAACAGCTTTTCAATAATTAAGAAACTTACCCTTCCATCTTCTTTATCATCTCTTCCAACTCTTTCACTCTTTTTTCCAGCTCGGGCAGTTTACGCACAAGTGCCTGGCTGCGAAGTGCTGCAGTATAATCATAAGCCGGAGAGCCAGTAACTGCGGTATTGGGGGTTTTTATAGATTTGCTCACACCGCTTTGTGCATTTATTTTGCTGCCATCTGCAATGGTTAAATGGCCTACGATACCTACCTGCCCACCAATCATTACATTATTGCCTATTTTGGTACTGCCGCTTATGCCACTTTGTGCTGCTATCACACTGTTTGTGCCCACTTCTACATTGTGCGCTATCTGTAAAAGATTGTCCAGCTTTGCACCTGTCCGTATGATGGTGCTGCCAATAGTTGCCCTGTCTATGGTGGCGTTGCTGCCTATCTCCACATTGTCTTCTATAATTACGTTACCGGTTTGTGGTACTTTTTTAAAACTGCCATCAGGTTGTGGCGCAAAACCAAAGCCATCGCCACCTACCACCGTACCGGCATGTATTACTACGTTTTTACCAATTATACAATCGTGGTATATTTTTACACCAGGGTGTATTGTTGTATTGTCGCCAATAACAACATTGCTGCCTATAAATGCATTGGGATAAATTTTTACACCGTTACCAATAACAGCATTTTCGCCCAGGTAAGCAAATGCGCCAATATAAATATGATCACCTTTTTTTACACTGGCATGAATGTAAACCGGTTCTTCTATACCAACAAGCTGTTGTTGGCTAAGTTTTTGGTATTCGCTAAGCAGCAAAGCAAAAGCACTGTAAGCATCCTCTACTTTTATGAGCGTGGCTTTTAAAGTTTCTTTTACAACCTGGCTGTTGTTTATAATGATGATGTCCGCAGCAGTACTGTATAAATATTCTTCGTATTTAGGATTGGCCAAAAAAGCCAGTTGTCCATTTACAGCTTCTTCAATTTTACCAAAGGAAGAAACAGCCGTATCAGGATTTCCTTCAACCGTTCCACCAACAATTTGTGCTATCTGTGCTGCGGTAAATTCCATTTATAATATTGGTTTGGTTAAATGGCCGGGTAACAAATGTAATATTTTTTAATATTGCCTCGAAGGCTTTCATTAATAAGCGCATCATCTACCTCAGAAATATCTTTCACTGCTCCGTTTTTAAATAATATTTTTATCTGTTGCTCGTCAAAATTATAAGTTGTACTGCTTGCTTCACCTGTAAACACCAACCATGCTGCATCTGCTATTGTTATATTTAAAACCGCCGCCGTATGTTCTTGCTTTTCGAGTAACAAGACTTCTGTAACAGGTGCCGAGCTGTATTTTACCTTGAGCAAATCTCTGTCAATAATGCCTCTGCACAACAAAGACAATATTTTATCGGAATGGCTGCACCAGCTTTTTATGGCCATCATCACATCTGCATCATCTAGACTGCAAAACTGGTCTAAAGTTATATTCTGCATGGGCTCATTTATAAAACTATTCAGTGGCTGCTGGCATTGTGCAGAAATATATTTTGCTCTTTTAATGATACGCTGCAACATTTGCTCAGCACTTAAAACAGTTTTGTGCAGGTAAACCTGCCGGTACATAAGCCTGCGTGCAATCAAAAATTTCTCAATGGAATAGATGCCTTTTTCCTCTACCATCAACTCGCCGTTGTGCACAGTAATCATTTTTAAAATGCGATCATACGCTACATACCCTTCAATCACGCCGCTAAAAAAACTATCACGTGTGAGGTAGTCCATACGATCTACATCGAGCTGGCCGCTTACAAGCTGGTGAAGAAATTTTTTATGATAGGTTCCTTCAAATATCTCCAATGCCACTTGTAATTTGCCTTCAAATTTTGTATTGAGGGCTTCAATAATAAGGCGTGATATTTTTTCGTGGTGTACACCTTCTGCCAATACCTGTTCCAGCGCATGCGAGTAAGGGCCATGCCCAATATCATGCAATAGAATTGCAATTTTTGCCGCCTGTTGTTCTTCAGCAGTAATATCGATACCCTTGCGAACAAGCTCCTGCAATGCAATGCACATTAAGTGATAAGCACCCAAAGAATGGTGCAGCCTTGTGTGCACAGCGCCAGGGTAAACAAGGGGTGCCATGGCCATTTGCTGTATACGGCGCAAGCGCTGGTAATATGGGTGCGCAATTATTTTAAAAACAAGTTCATCATCAATGGTGATAAACCCATAAACAGGATCATTAATTATTTTGTGGAAAGGCATTGCGGTAATTTTTTGAAATACTGTTTGCGAAGTTAGGCACAAGGGGTATACATTTTCTGGAATTTTGGAAGGGAATGTCTCGGGCCTTATCATGAAGAGCGTTCAAGGCATTGTAAAGTTGATGCAATGTGCAGGAAACTGAGCAAACTTTTTGAAAGAGAAGAGATAAAGGCTTTTGGATTTTTAGCAGAGCAGGAACAAAAATCGAATCCTTAGATAGACCTATGTTTGTGGGTTATTATACGCTGCTGTATAAATGGCGAAAAACATGTGAGCGAAGAGGAATTCTACGCAAACCGATTTAAAAAAATTTGAGCTGTTTTTGATTTACCGAAACTATTTTGTTTTGTGAGCACGCTACTTAACTGACAAAGACCTTACATTCTATGACGGCTCCTGCTCTTCTTAAAGTTTCTGCCACCGAGCAATATTTTGTGATGGAAAGATCAACCGCACGTTGTGCTTTTCCCAAATCTACATCACCTTCAAAATGAAAGTTGAGGGAGATTTGCTGCCATAGAGAAGGCTCTTTTCCTTCTTCTCTTACACCATCTACGTCTACGTGCAGCGATGTAAAGCTTTGCTTTTGTTTCTTTAAAATACTTACAATATCTACAACGCTGCAGCCTATCAGTGCTGCAAGTAAGGTTTGCATTGGGCGCATTCCTTTGCCACCACCACCTTGCTCTACAGGAATATCAATTTGCATTTCGTTGCCGGTAATATCGGTTAAAGTAATACCGTAATCGCCATGTGTAATTTTTGCTGTTATTAGTGCCACTGTTTAAAAATTTTCGTTCAAATTTAATTTAACATTTGGTTCAAATGTTTTATTTTAAAATATTTTTTGGTAGTCAATTTTAAAAACCTCGTAACTATTTGATTGTTTAAAACTAAAGAACGTAAAAAATGTTTTTAGTGTAGTGTAGGTATCTGCAAATCTGTCTTTACAAATTGGTTGACTTGGCTCATTAAAGCGGTGAAGTTATTTTTCATTGGCATACCACCTTTTCTTACACCAAAAAGCAACATTCACCAACAATATTAATGCGGGAACCTCCACTAACGGCCCAATAACACCAGTAAATGCCTGGCCACTATTGATCCCAAAAATGCCGATGGATACGGCTATGGCGAGCTCAAAATTATTGCCTGTTGCAGTAAATGAAATGGCTGCATTTTTGGAATAATCAGCACCCATTTTTTTGCCAATAAAAAAGCTAACCAAAAACATGATGATAAAATAAATGACCAAAGGGAGTGCAATCTTCAACACATCGAAAGGAATCTGTACAATGAGTTTCCCCTTTAAACTAAACATTAAAATTATTGTAAAAAGCAATGCTATCAGGGTTATTGGAGAGATGGCAGGTATGAATTTTGTGTTGAACCAATCTAACCCTTTCCATTTTATAAGAAGGAACCTACTTACGATACCTGAAAGAAAAGGAATACCTAAATAGATTGATACGCTCTCTGCAATTTGCCCGATAGTGATGTTTACGTCCATGCTTTTAACACCAAAAAATGGTGGTAAAACCGTGATAAATAGCCAAGCATAAACACTGTAAAAAAGTATTTGAAAAATACTGTTAAGTGCAACCAAGCCTGCGGCATATTCTCTGTTTCCTTCTGCTAATTCGTTCCAAACAATTACCATTGCAATACAGCGGGCAATACCTATTAAAATTAAGCCCATCATGTATTCAGGCTGGTTGTGAAAAAAAATGATTGCCAAAAAAAACATTAGCGTTGGGCCAATAATCCAATTGAGCAACAACGAAACGCTTAATATTTTGGTATTCTTAAATACTTCTCCCATTTTTTCATATCTCACTTTTGCCAATGGTGGATACATCATTAATATTAAGCCAATGGCCAACGGAATATTAGTCGTGCCGCTCGAAAATGAGTTGATAAATTGTGAAGAATCCGGAAAAAAATATCCAATGCTGATCCCAACAAACATTGCTATAAAAATCCAAAGCGTTAAAAAACGGTCTAGAAAATTCAGCTTCTTTCTTTGTACGGGATTACAATTTATAGCACTCATACATTTGTTGGTTGATGTTTAAATTATACTGATTGGCTCTCAAAAATTTTTTCGATCTGCTGGGTTTGGTATTGCTATTTCTAACCAACCTTCACCGTTAAGGTTGCCATTTGAAAAGGTTGGTGTTTGTAACAGTTTTTGTTGATTGTAATTTATGCTCCGTTTCGTAACATATCAGCAAAATCATTTGGAAGCGGGCTTTCTTCAATAGCTTTTGCTGCTGTTTCCACATCATAATTAAAGCGAATGAATTCAACTTGAATACTGTCTTTGTTAGGTACAGAACTACTGTCGTTAATGGTAAGCATAACGTAACCGCCCTGTGGGTTGCCGTCTTTTGGTTTGCCAACTGAACCAATATTTATTGCATGATGAAAATAATTTTTTCCATCAATACCTGAGTTTAAAATACGGTGGTAGGGTTTGTGTGTATGCCCAAAACACATAATGTCTGCATCGGCTTCTTGCATAATACGCAGCATACTTTTTTCTTCTCTGTCTTCAAATAGATATTCGTTTATTTTTCGTGGGCTGCCATGCACTAAAAGTAAATTTAATTTGTCTTCGTTTAGTTGATATTCAACTTTGATGTGTGCTGGAAGGGTATGCAGATAAGCTCTTTCTTCGTCTTTCATTATTGAGTTAGTGAAAGAGATAGAAATTTTACCATTGTCTTTTTCATGATCTGTTTTATAAGCACAACCACATTCGTTGCTCATACGGCCTATGCCAAAATCATAGTTACCTGCAATGGTTGGTATTTTACGCTTTTTAATTTCGTTTATTACTTCGTTTGGCCAAATATTGTAGCCCACCAAATCGCCTAAACAATAAATAGCATCATGGTTTCGGCTGTCAACATCTTTAAAAAATGCTTGTAATGCCGGAAGATTTGCATGAATGTCGCTGAATATGGCAATGTTCATTTTGAGATTATTTATTTAAAAGTTTTGTTTTAAATATCAGCAGCAACCGCCGCCTGGTGTGCAACTGGTTTGTGGGGCTGTTTGTAATTCTCCTAACTGTACTTTTTGTTTTGCTGCAGGGATACCGCAAGCATCGCTTGCTAAACATTCGGTTTGTTTTGGTACAAGTATTAAGTCTTTACCATTAAAATCTAAACCATATTTACCAATTGTGTCGGATTGATATTCTACTTCAATTTCTAGATCGCCAATGCCTAATTTAGCTTCAGATAAACCAATGATGTTAGATAACTTTTGTGGCTTTAAACGGTGTTCTACATCATTTGCATTCCACAATTGAAAATTTACAACCTTTTCTAAACGTTCAACACCACCACAATCAATAAAGTGTTTTGTAACCAAACCAACTTCTGTAACGTGAAAATGTTCCGGCACGTAATCGCCGGTTGGGAGTTTAAAATTTACAGTTTCGGCTGTGGCGAGGTATTGTTTGATTTCTGATAATTTCATGTTTGCTTTTTTACAGGTTAACAACAATTGTTTTTTTTCTTTTCTAATTTGGTTACTATGTTTTCAAAATAGGTTTGTAGTTTATGTAATGCTTTTTCGTCAATACAGTAACAAATCGTATTTCCTTCAATGTCGCCTTTTATAATTCCTGCACTTTTTAGTTCTTTGAGATGTTGGGACACAGTTGGTTGTGCCAACGGTAATTCATTTACGATATCGCCACAAATGCAGGTATTTACTTTTATTAGATATTCTATGATGGCAATGCGTGCCGGGTGTCCTAATGCTTTGGCCATGGTTGCAATAGCATTTTGTCTGTCTGTAAAATTTTCTGTTTTTGTTGCGCCCATATTCTTAGTTTAATATTGCAATATTACGATAAAGATTTTAAATAGTTTAATTCTGATTTTTATTTTATTTGTGGATTGTAAGTCCTAGGCTTTATATGAAGGCTCTGTTTGATTATAAAAATCAATAGGAAGGTCGGGTTAGGTTAAAGCGCCCAAACCGACTGTTGGTCGGAATTGATTTACTTCCAGTACTTACCAGGTTAAAGTTGATTTTTAAGCGAAACTGGTTGCATGTAAATGTTATTTTCATCAAATTTAATACGGGAATTTTGTTTTCAATCGGATTATGAAATGGCAGTATTACCAGGCTAAGCATTAATTTTTTATTTGCCTTTATGTGTTATAACTGTCTTATGTCTCTTTTCTAAGAACAGATTTCCACCCGATATTATTGAGGGGGTTATGTAGGCATTACTGGTATGTAAACAATAAAGTGGTTGTATGAACAACATCAGTGTTTTATTAACAAGGTTGCACTATAGGGTGGAGTAGGGTAAACAAAGCCCGAGGTGTGGAAAATATTGCAACATCAAATATTTCCTGATCCATATACTTTAAATTATTCTGGGTGCTATATATATGTATAAAAATATTTTACATATTAACAAAATGCGGTATAAATGTAGGTGGATGTATTTAGTTTTTCCTAATAATTGTTACAATATGGGCCATCAATCTAAAATAGCTGAGTTGGGTGTTTTAAGCATTCTAAATCAGATGAAAAATCCTGTTGCCAATATAAGACTGTGCATCGATATGCTGGAAAGTGAGGTGGAAGACAAAGAATGCACTAAGTATAGGGAAATCATTAAAAAGAGCGCTATCAGTTTAGAAGAATCTGTCAGAGATCTTTGCAATTCCTTTTCGGAGTTGAACCTATCTATACATATGCAAACCAATCAGTCTTTGTTTGAACAAAATGAAACTAAAAAATAAATGTAAAAGATTTGGATTACGCTAACTGAATTTGATAAATAAAACGATATTATTTGTTACAATAATATTCTGTTCACAATCCTGCTTTTACATTAGTGGGAAATAATGAGGAGATGAATTATAAAGCATTTTATAAAAAAGGTCTTTTTTATTTTCCTTACTTTTAATAAATGAAATTTAACTATTTACTACTATTACTGTTTATTAGTGTTGGGTGCCAAAGTAATGTTGCTGATAACAGTACCGCACGTTCAAACAATGTCGTTGCTTCACTAAATACACATGGAGAAGAACTGTTTAAAGCTAATTGCGCCAGTTGCCACAAGCCAAACGAGCGCTATGTTGGCCCTGCATTACAGGGTGTAAAAAACAGGTGGGAAAGCACAGAGTTGTTGTATGCTTTTGTAAAAAATTCTCAAGAAGTAATTAGTAGAAATGGTTATGCCAAGAAATTGTATGATGAATATAAACAATCACCCATGTTGCCTTATCCTAATTTAAGTGATAAAGATATAGACGATATTTTACAGTACTGCGATGGTTATAAATAATCTTCCTCTTCTTTCTTGTCGCCGCCCTCAAATAATTTATCTACTGCCCCAGCCATCATCGGAAACTTTTCTTTTACATAATCTTTTACAGACTCTAATGCCTTCTCGCTTTGCTCGGCGGTAATGCCTGCGTTGGTCATTATTTTATTTACTAGTTCTTCCATAAAATTTATTAAAAACTATTTACTGAAGTGGATTTAATCTTTTTAAAAGTATTTCCTGGATTCATGTCCATATAATCCAAGACCAAATTGGTAAATGCATTTACGCCTAGTTTAAAACTACTTTCATCTAAAAAGAAATCTGGCGTGTGGTGGCTTGTGGCCTTTGCATTTGGCGGCATAGAGCCAAGGTTAAAGAAAAAGCCTGGGGCTTTTTGCTGGTAAAAACTAAAGTCTTCTGAGCCTGTTTTTGCTGATACCAAAATGGTATTATTTACACCAACGGTTTTCTGTAAAGAAGGCAACATTTTTTGTACTAAAGTAGGATCATTATACGTTACAGGGTATTTTGATGAATAGGGAATGATAACATCTGCAGTAGCACCATTCGACTCTGCAGTTTTTGTAACAATTAGTTTTATCTTGTCATAAAAGAGTTTTTCATCTGTATCGCTGAAGGTTCTTACCGTGCCAAGCATTTCTACTTTTTCAGGAATAATGTTTGAGCGATTTCCTCCGTTTATTGCGCCAATAGTAACGATTGCTGCATTGTCTGTAAGCTTTAAATTTCTACTTACAATTGTTTGCAGGTTGTTTATTATTTGTGCACTCGTTACAATAGGATCTATGCCCATCCAAGGTGAAGCACCATGAGCACCTGCGCCATTTACAATAATTTTCATATCGGATACTGCAGCCATAAAACCTGCCGGGCGATAACCAATTTGACCCGCAGGCATATCTGCTGCAACATGCAAACCAAACACAACATCTACATGCGGATTCTCCATTACACCTTCCTTTACCAGTAATTGTGCACCACCTTCTTCACCCTTTGGTGAACCTTCTTCTGCGGGTTGAAATATAAATTTTACTGTTCCTCTTAAATCTTGCTTCATGCCTACTAATATTTCTGCAACACCCATCAACATTGCAGTGTGTGCATCGTGACCGCAGGCATGCATTACACCGGTTTCGTTGCCATTGTAGGTTGTTTTTACTTTAGATGCAAAGGGAATAGCTGCTCTTTCAGTGATAGGCAGGGCATCTATATCTGCACGAAGTGCAATTACAGGCCCCGGCAAGCCGCCTTTTAAAATACCGATAACGCCTGTTTTTGCTGCACCAGTTTTAACTTCCATACCTAATGCGGTGAGGTGCTTGGCAATGATCTCACCGGTGCGAAATTCTCTGTTACCAAGTTCAGGATGTTCATGAAAATCTCTGCGCCAGTTTATAACTTCCTGTTCTATTTTAGCAGCAGCAGTAATTGCTTTTGTTTGTAAGGTTTGTTTTTGTGCGAATGCAGTTGTACAAAAAAGTAGGGAAAGAATCGGTAGGATTTTTTTCATGTTTTGTTTTTGGTATTAGGTTTAATGAACTATAAATTATTTTGTTTTTGGTCCTGTGTCTTCCATCTCAAATCTTGTGTCTAAGATCTCATGTCTTAATCAATATCATATCTATCCACTCTCTCAATACCCTGTAGTGCTAGCAAGGCTTCTACAAGGTTCTCTAGCTCGTCTTTGTCGTGTACAAATACTTTTACATTACCCTCAAATATACCGTCTTTTGCCTCAATCGTCATAGCCGAAATATTAACCTTTAATTCGCCACTAATTAGGTTGGTAATTTTGTGTATTACCCCCACATCATCCAGCCCTATAATTTTTAAACCGGTAAGGAAAGATATCTCTTTGTTTTTTGCCCATTTGGTTTTTACAACCCTGTGCCCATAATTTGCCATGAGCCTGGTAGCATTGGGGCAATTTGTTCTGTGTATTTTTAGTCCTTCGCCGGTGGTTACAAAACCAAACACATCATCGCCTGGTATTGGCTTGCAACAATTGGCAAGGGTATACATAATCTTATCGCTGCTCTCGCCAAAAATGATAAGCTCTGCATCTTTTTTATTTGGGGTCTTATATTCAGGATCGTAAGCAGGTTTATCCTCAATAGTTTTTATTGGCTTAGGTGCAACCAGTTTATCACCATGAACTGTGAAGTCTTTCAGCTCTCTTAAATCTATTTTTTTTACAGCGATATCATACTGTAGATCGAGTGTGCTTTGTCGTTTATAAAACTGGCAAAGCTCTTCCATATTTACCACACTCATAGCAGCGCCAATTGCCTCCAGCTTGCGTTGCAAAGTATATTTTCCATCTTCGGCAATGGCACGCTTTTCTTCTTTAAGGGTATCTTTTATTTTCGCTTTCGCCTTGCTGGTTACTACAAAATTTAACCATTCAGAATTAGGTTTTTGCTTGGCACTTGTTATAATTTCTATCTGGTCGCCACTTTTTAACTTGTAACTTATAGGCACCAGTTTGTGGTTCACTTTTGCGCCAATGCAGCGGCTACCTACAGCTGTGTGCACACCAAATGCAAAGTCTAATGCGGTCGCACCAATGGGTAACATTTTTACATCGCCTTTTGGTGTATAAACATAAATTTCTTCCGTAAGAAAAGAGGTTTTAAAATCATGCAAAAAATCGATTGATTCACTGTCATTGTTTGCAAGGCTTTCTCTTATCTGCTGAAACCATTGGTCAAACCTGCTTTCTTCGTTTGTGCCTTCTTTGTATTTCCAATGCGCAGCCAAACCCTTTTCGGCAATTTCGTTCATGCGCTTGGTGCGTATCTGTACTTCTACCCATTTACCTTGTGGTCCCATTACGGTTGTATGCAAAGCTTCGTACCCGTTGCTTTTAGGGCTGCTTAGCCAGTCTCTAAGGCGTTCGGGGCTTGGTGTGTAGGCATCTGTAATAATGCTGTATACCTTCCAGCATTCTTCTTTTTCTTTTGCGGTCGGGGCATTTACCAAAATTCGAATAGCAAACAAATCGTACACTTCTTCAAATGCAACAGATTTCTTTTTTATTTTACTCCATATGCTGTGAATGCTTTTTGGGCGGCCATAAATTTCAAAATCAAACCCGGTTTTATCCAGCTTTTCTTTAATTGGTTTTATAAAATCGTTTATGTATCTGGTACGCTCTTTTTTTGAATCCTGCAGTTTTTGGGCAATAAATTTAAAGGTATCGGGTTCCATGTATTTCATGGACAGGTCTTCCATTTCTGTTTTTATATTGTACAATCCCATACGATGCGCAAGGGGTGCAAAAACATACACTGTTTCAGATGAGATTTTTAACTGCTTTTCCCGCTTCATGCTATCCATCGTACGCATGTTGTGCAGGCGGTCAGCAAGCTTTATTAAAATTACCCTTGGGTCATCAGTAAGGGTAAGTAAGATCTTTTTAAAATTTTCTGCCTGCTGGCTGCTGTTGCTGTCCATTACAGACGAAATTTTTGTAAGCCCGTCTACAATTTTTGAAATTTCACTTCCAAACTCACGGGTTACATCCTGCAGGGTAATGTCAGTATCTTCAACGGTATCGTGCAACAAAGCGCAAATGGTACTCCGCACACCAAGCCCTATTTCATCTACACAAATCATAGCCACCGCCAGCGGATGAAGGATGTATGGCTCACCACTTTTTCTGCGCATGGTTTTATGTGCCTCTGCTGCCATTTCAAAAGCATTGCGAAGCAATAATTTATCACCCGGCTTCAATTTGGTTTTTAACGAACGCAGCAACGCTCTGTATTCCCGCAGTATCAGTTTTTTTTCATCCTCATCACCTAACGTGTAAGGCTTCACTATATTTTCCATTGTTACATCCATGCATTACGAATTTACTGCAAAACATTTACAAAAAGAAAAGTTGGGGGCTATGGGCAGAAAAGCTTTGTTGGGCTTGGGTTCCCGCTTTACGTTCCAAGTCCGCACTCGTTCCGTCCCTACAAAAGGTTGGGACGGGCTTTCCATTGCAATCGGTCACTGTGTCCCGATATTCTTGTCGGGAGCCTTTCACCAGTTAATCCTCTTTCAGCGATATAAGGTTGCAGTTTATGTTCACCGCAGAGAAGGGGAGGTTTAGGGTTTTTGCTTACAAAATGTATTGCCTATGCGTAACCTCTGTTTTCTCTTTTCTCTGCGGTGAACATTTACGGGAAACCATGAGCCATTGCTGAATGTAGACGGAACACCAATAAAATTATCAATATTCAATAGGTTAAATGCCAACAAAATAAAAAATATAGATGTTTTAAAGGCTCCTGCAAGTGCAGCAATATTTGGTTCTGATGGCGTGAATGTAGCTATCATAATCGAAACCAAATACACTAAAGAGGAATTGAAAAAACTGCTCTAATATATTATGCTGACAACCTTTTCATAATTTTTTAAATTTTACTTCCCCATTATACATAATTCCCCTAAATTTGCACCTCATTTGCGGATATGGCGAAATTGGCAGACGCACTAGACTTAGGATCTAGCGCCGCAAGGCATGTAGGTTCGACCCCTATTATCCGCACATATTTAACTTCCTTCCGCACAATCGGAAGGATTTTTTTTACTATCCCGCCAAAGGCGGAACAAAAACAATAATAAAATGGCAACAGTAGAAAGAGAAAACATTGGTTTATTAAACGATAAGCTTACCGTTAAACTTAACAAAGAAGATTACCTGCCTTCGTTCGAAAAAAAGTTGAAGGAATACAGTAAGACAGCAAATATTCCGGGTTTTCGTAAAGGAATGGTGCCTGCCGGCATGATCAAGAAAATGTATGGCGCAGGTTTGTTTCAAGATGAGGTATTGCGTACCATTGAAAAAGAATTGTACACTTACCTTGACAAAGAAAGACCCGATATTTTTGCACAACCGCTTCCGCTGGAAAACGAATTGCAAAAACTGGATATGAACAATCCTGATGCGTTTGATTTTTCTTTTGAAATTGGTTTGAAGCCTGCGTTTACACTTAGTGATGTAAGCAATGCAAAGTTTATACGCCACTCAGTAGAAGTAACTGACGATATGGTTACCGAAGAAATAAACCGCATGCAGTTAAAGGCTGGTAAAATGCAGGAAAAAGAAACCGTAGATAATGAGGAAGATGTAGTGAATGTATTGTTTACTGAATCAGACGAGAACAGCATTGAGATTGAAGGCGGAATAAGCAAAGAGAATTCTGTATTGGTAAAATACTTTAATCCAAAAATGCAGCAGCAGTTAATGGGTAAAAAAGTGGGCGACAGTTTTGTATTTCAATTGGAGAGCACATTTGAAGGCGATAAGTTAGAAATGATGTTGCAGGATCTTGGCTTTGAAAAAAATGATGCAGAAGCTGCCAAAAAATACTTTAAGCTAGATATAAAAACAATTGGGCTTGTTGAAAAAAGAGAAATGAACGAAGAATTTTTCAACGAAGTTTATCCAGGTAAAGAAATAAAAACAGAAGCGGCTTTAAGAACAGCATTAAAAGAAGAGATACAAAAATATTGGGAAGCCCAAAGCCGCAACCAATTGCACGACCAGCTATACCATAATTTGTTGGAGCAAACGAAGATGGAATTTCCTACGGCATTTCTTACCCGTTGGTTAAAAACCGGTGGCGATAAACAAAGAACACAGGAAGAAGCTGAAGCTGAATATCCAACATTTGAAAACCAGCTGAAATGGACTTTGATAAGCGATACAATCATTAAAGAAAATAAACTGGATGTAAGCGAAGAAGAACTTCGCACAAGTTTAAAAGAAGAAGTGAGCTGTTATTTTGGCAACATGAATATGGGTGAAGATATGAGCTGGTTAGAAAGCTATATTGACCGTATGATGAAGGATGAAAAGCAGATTGATGCTACTTATCGCAGATTGGTTACAGAGAAATTATTTGGTTGGGCAGAGGCACAGGCTAAGCCTACAGAAAAGAAAGTAACATCTGATGAATTGAGTGCAATGCAGCACAATCACCAGCATTAATAGTTTAAAAATGAGTAAAGAATCCCCTTGTCAAAACGAGGGGATTTTTTGTATTGACTATTTTTAATCTTTTAAAAATATTTCTTTACTGTAATTGATAATGTAAATCAATATCAAAACGATGCATTTATAAAGTTTTGTTAACGCAGTAACTTTTTAAATTCAATAACGTTTCATACATTAGAACGGCTTTATATTTGATTTATCAATTAAAACTAATCATCATGAAAAAAGCACTACTTTCTTTTATCGTTATTGCAGCAGGGTTTGCTGCAAATGCACAGGAACTTGCACTGGATCAAAATCCGAATTACAAAGTAAGTTTGGAAAAATACACCGCTAACATGGTAACATTACAAACAACAAATAATACTACAGTGCAGGACACTTACAAAGCGTACGATTGGAGTACTGCAAAAGCAGAACGCAAAGCAGTGAGAAGAAATTTTCGTAGAGAAAGGGCTCTGTTTAACACCTATAACAATGGTTGGAATAATAACAACTGGAACAATGGTTGGAATAACAACAATTGGAATAACGGATGGAATAATAACAGATGAAATAACAACTGTAGTCCATTCTTTTTTAGATGGTAATAAATGAAGTGCTCAAAACAATATATCTAACCCCAAAAACATACAATTATGAAACAAATTTTTACACTACTTACAGCGATTGCTATTTTTACTTTATCAGCATGCAGCCACAAAGTTTCCAGAATAGATCCATCTGAAACGCCTGATATAAACGGAAGCTGGAACAATACAGATAGTCGCCTTACCGCAGAAGAAATGATCAGCCAGTCTTTAAATGATAAATGGCTGAGCGAATATGTACAGGCAAAAGGAAAAAAGCCGGTTGTTATTGTTGGTATGATTACTAACAAAAGTCATGAGCACATAGAGGCGGAAACTTTTATGAAAGATCTTGAAAAATCCTTTATAACAACATCTAAAGTTGGGCTGGTACAAAGCGGAAAAAAGAGAGAGGAAATGCGGTCAGAAAAAGCAGACCAGCAAACAAATGCTACGGTAAGTACCATGAAAAAATTTGGTTTGGAAAAGGGGGCTGATTATATTTTGCAAGGCTCTATTAATTCAATTGTAGATTCTTACAAAAGAAAGAAAACAGTTACCTACCAGATAAATCTTGAGCTTACAGATATTCAAACCAATGAAGTTGTTTGGATAGGCGATAAAAAAATAGCCAAATACGTAAAAAATTAAGCTAACATCAGTCTTTTCTATTTCTCTTAAAACTTTACTGATGAAAACGACTATAAAACGGGCATGGGCAGCATGGCTGTTGGTGCCCTTTTTTTTTTCCTGCGCTACCTACAATAAATCTATGAATGATTATTATGCAAATGTAAAAGAGCATAATTATGACAAAGCGTTGCGCAGTTTAGAGAAAAACAGACTCATCAAAAAAAACAGAAATGCACTTCTCTATAATATGGAAATGGGGAGACTGTATTTTTTAAAAAATGATGCAGAAAACAGCAATCTGTATCTAAATCGAGCGGATGGTATGATTGAAAGCAACAGAAAATCATTTGCAGATATTGCCGTGGCCAATCTTTTAAACCCAATGCAGCAGGCTTACCGTGGCGAAGATTTTGAACAGTTTATGGTACATTATTACAAAGCATTAAATTATGCTGCGCTTATGCGGGTAGATGATGCTGTGGTGGAAGCCAGGCGCATTACGCTATCGGCAAACACACAAAATAATAAGTTTGCAAATAAGAATAACCGTTACAGTAATGATGCATTTGCTTTAAACATGCAGGGTATGATTTATGAAATGGCAGGAGATGTAAACAATGCTTTTATTGCTTATAGAAATGCTGCAGATCTTTATTTGAAAGCTGACAACGATTACTATGGTGTAAAAATGCCCCTGCAGTTGCAAAAAGATTTATTACGAACAGCAGCCGCTATGGGCTTTACAAGCGAAGGCCAACGCTATGAAAAACTGTTTAATGTAGGCTATACAGAAAGTAATAGTGTGTCAAGCGAACTCATACTTTTTTTGGAAGAGGGACAGGCTCCGGTAAAGCAAGAAAAAAACTTTGTATTGACTGCAGGTGCAAATGGGTTGAGCAGTTTTAATTATGTTGATCCAAATGGGTTGCAATCAAACTTTAATTTTAATGCAGGTTCTTATGGTATTTCAGAAAATAGACTTAGTTCGCTGCGGGCATTTCGATTGTCGTTGCCCACATATACATTGCAGTATGATTTGCCTGCGAGTATAACGGTTAGTAATGATGGGGCACTCTACAACCCGCAACTTGCACAAAATTTAAACAGCATTGCGCTAAATATTTTAAAAGAACGGTTTGTTACTGAAATGGTAAACGCATTGGCCAGACAATTAACAAAAAAGGTTGTAGAAAAGGGTGCGCAATCAAATGCAGAAAGTATTGCAAAAAATACCCGAAAAAAAGAAAGTTCAGACACTACCGCAGTCGGTAAACAAAAGCAAAACAAAGAAAATGAGCAGCGGGCAGAACGTGCGGGGGAAGTAGCAGGTTTTTTAATGAATATGTTTAATACTGCTACAGAAAAGGCCGATACCCGCAACTGGCAGAGTCTTCCGGCATTTGTAAGCTATGTACGTATGCCTTTGCATGAGGGAGAAAATATAATTTCTGTTTCTTATAATGGGCAACCTGTTACATTAAAAGTAAGTGGTAAGCCTGGCCTGCAAATGAAAAGCGTGGCGCTTAACTAAAAAATGTATTTACTTCTTTATTCGTAAGAATATTACTGCATATTTGTAATTATTTTAGTTGTTTTGCAAGATCTTTATCTTTGAAATACCTTAAGTAGATTTAAATATTTTAATCCCTATGCCCATCCTTATTTTCTTTTTGCTCCACTGGTTTCTTTCTCTTTTTTGTCAAACGTTTTACCTGCATCGATACGCATCCCATAAAATGTTTACCATGAACAAATTTTGGGAACGTTTTTTTTACGCTTTTACTGTTTTAATACAAGGGTCGTCGTTTTTAAACCCACGTGCATACGCCATTATGCACCGTATGCACCATGCTTACAGCGATACAGAGAAGGATCCTCACTCTCCTCATTTTTTTAAAGATGTGTGGGAAATGACGATGCATACAAAAGATATTTATATTAATTATGCAAAGTATAATGTGGAGCCCGAGAAGGCGTTTAGGGGTAATTACCCCGAGTGGAAATTACTTGATAAAATAAGCAACATGTGGGGTGTGCGAATTGGGTTTGGTGTTTTATACTTTTTATTTTATCTGCAATTTGCTACATCATGGTGGATGTTTTTATTATTACCTGTACATTTTTTTATGGGACCAATACACGGCGCCATTGTAAACTGGTGTGGTCATAAGTATGGTTATAGCAATTATGATAACAATGATAAAAGTAAAAACTCTTTGCCGTTGGATTTTTTGTTGATGGGAGAACTGTTTCAGAATAATCACCATAAAAATCCCAATAGTGTAAACTTTGCAAAAAAGTGGTTTGAGTTTGATCCTACTTATCCTGTAATATTATTTTTACACAAACTGCGAGTAATAAAAATTAGAAGGGAAATATAAAACTGTATTTATTATTTAAGTAAAACACTTATATCTTCACGGTACCCATCTGCAATAGAGCAGATGGGTATTTCATTTTAAGATAAATCTTTATGTTGAAGTTAATTTTCGCCATTCTTTTGCTTCTTTTTTCTCTGCTTGTTTTAATGCGTGCGCCTGCAAATATGTTGTGGCTTGTTTCCGTAGCTATCACCAATTTTCCTTATGTCCCAATGTTGCTTGCTGCAGGTTCATTTTATATTGGCAATAGGGCAACAAAATACCATTGGCCAATTATGCTGATCAGTCTCGCCGCTTTTATTATTTATTCATTACCAATAATTGTTGCTTATAAACAAAGTAGGCATGTGCCCTTGGCAATGAAAAGCATTTTTCCTGTACAGCAGGAAGATAGCTTGCCCGAGGTATTTACTTTTACGAAAATGTTTAGTACAAATAAAAATATGGCATATAAATCCTTCACCTATAAAAAAGTAGATGGCATAGATTTGACGTTAGATTTTTATGCATCCTCCAGCAGCAAAGTTTCTCCGCTTGTAATAACGATACATGGCGGATCGTGGCAGGGTGGCGATAGTAAACAATTGCCGGAATTGAACAGCTACCTTGCATTAAAGGGATATAACGTTGCTGCAATAAATTACCGGCTTGCACCTGCATACAAAGCTCCTGCACCGGTAGAAGACACAAGAGATGTTATATCTTATTTGGTAGCTCACGCAAGGGAGTTAAACATTGATACAAATAATATTGTTTTGCTCGGCCGCTCTGCAGGTTCACAAATAGCCTTAAATGCAGCATATAATTTTCACAATCCAAATATAAAAGGAGTTGTAAGTTATTACGGCCCTGCCGATATGGTTTGGGGCGGGCAAATAAAAGTGAGTAAACTCGTTTTAAATACAGACCTTATTTATGATAATTATTTTGGCGGCAACTATAAGCAAGTACCTCAAAAATTTGTAGAGAGTTCAGGGTTTGAAAGTGCGGATAAATCGTCACCACCCACATTAATTATTCATGGCACAATAGACCCACTTGTTTCTTTTCACCATGCTGAGCATTTGCAGAAAAAATTAAATAATCTACAAGTGCCAAATTATTATTTACAACTTCCATTTGCTACGCATGGTTGCGATTATAGCTTGAAAGGCCCGGCTGGTCAGGTTTGTACTTATGCGGTCGAAAGGTTTATAAAGTCGGTAACGAAACAATAAGAAGATTGCTATTTATTTGTCTTGTTGAATGATTTTCTTGTCACCAAATTAAATATCCCGAAGAATATGACACAGCCAATCGATGCCAGAATAATATCTTTTTGGGCATCAAACGGATCGCCCTGTGTTGCAACATATGTTTCACCGGTTACAGAATCGGTAAAAGTTGCAACCCCCCATTCTATCAATTCAAAAATAGTTGCAAGGCAAAGAATAATCATATTTACGATTATATTTAAATGTTTTTTTGACAAAGAATAATTGTAAGTAAGGTAATCGGTTAAAGGATAAGTCATTAAAAATTCAAAACTAAAATGTACTATTCTGTCATAAGGGTTTCTGGAAAGCTGAAATGTTTGTTTTAAAAATTCGCCCATTTCGTTGTGCGTATATGCCATACGTGCCCCATATACATGGAGCAATAAAAACAGAAAAATAAATACAAGTGATGTATCTGAAAAAATAAATTTCTTTTGGCTGACAAACAGTATTGTGCAAAATATTATTACAAGAATATTTTCCATCCACCAGTCTTTAATATCCAGTGCCGACTTAAAAAAGTATAGCCAGCTTGCAATGAAAAGTACAATTATAATAAGGAACTGGCTATTTTTTGAATAAGGTAAACGTTCATTGTTTAAGGTTTGCGGGAGAGCCATAAATTTTATTTTAAAGAATGATCAATTGGTAACAATGTTTTATGTTGTTACAAACATTGTGTTTCACTCAGTAAAATTATTGAGGAATGCTAGAGTGGTCTGTTGATATTTGTCAACAAATTTTAGAGGGAAAAAATTATTTTTTTGCCAGTTTACTTCTTGTTCTGCTAAGGGTTTCTGGTGCAATGTTAAGGAAGGAGGCAATGTATTTTTGAGGAATATCCTTTAAATAGTCAGCATAGTTTTCCAGAAAAAAATTGTATTTGGCCGAAGCATCATGTTTGCGTAGCATGTACAAACGTTGCTCTTGTTTGTAAAAATATTGTTCTGTTATGAGCCTTGTTTGGTAATTAAATTCAGGGAATTTTGTGTAAATAAGTTGCAGGTCGGTAAAAGATAATTTTGCTAAAATACAATCTGCGAGTGTTTCTATAGATTCTGTTGCAGGTGTTTGTGTAAAAAAACTTCCAGGGGAAATTACAATATGACCGGTGTACATAATGCGGGAAGTAATTTCTTTATCACCAATATTATGGTACGACCTTAAAAGACCATCACATAGAAACCACAAGTTTTTGCATATGTCTTTTTCATGCAACAATACCTTGCCTTTTTTTACATCTTCAATTTTAAAACAGTTTACCAAGGCAGATTCAAGTTCTTTACTGATGGGTTGTATGCCATTCAATAGTTGAATCAACGAAGCCAATAAGTTTCGGTTGTTTTGCAACAATCTTTTTTTCTTAAAGCTACTTCATTCCAAGAAAACGAGCTAAAAAAAAGTCACCATTAAGGCAGCTTTTTATTTTATAGTTTTATCTCGTCTTCTCCATCATCAAAAAACCTGAATTCTGTAAGGCTGTAATTTGAGTTGGAAACAACTTTCACTTTCTGTTTATATTTCCAGCTCCACTTCATTCGGCGACTCGGAAAACCAGAAGTAAGGTATGTATATACAATTGGGTGCACCTGTATGGTGAGCGCTTTGTGTTTTTGTGAAATTAGGTAATTTAGGTTCTTTGCTATTTCGTCTTCCAAAATTAATGAAGAAGAAATTTTACCTGTGCCGTTGCAACTTGGGCAAACTTCGCTGGTATTTATATTCATTTCAGGCTTCATGCGCTGGCGGGTAACCTGCATAAGTCCAAATTTCGAAAGTGGTAATACAGCATGTTTTGCTCTATCGTGCAACATAAAACCTTCCATTTCATCAGAAAGTTTTTTCTTGTTTTCGAGCAATTTCATATCAATGAAATCAATCACAATAATACCTCCAAGGTCTCGCAAACGAAGTTGTCTTGCTATTTCTGCAGCAGCTTCCAGGTTTGTTTCAAGGGCATTTTGCTCCTGGTTATTGCTTACGCTTTTATATCCACTATTTACGTCTATTACGTGTAATGCTTCGGTGTGTTCAATAATAAGATAAGCACCACTTGGCAAATTTACAGTTCTACCAAAGGCAGCTTTTACCTGCTTTGTAATGCCATATTGGTCAAATATAGGCAGTGTGCTATTGTAAAGAGAAATGATATCAGCCTTTTGCGGTGCTATCCGTTGTATATAACTTTTTGTGTCTGCAAAAATAGCTTTGTCATTAACAATGATTTTATTAAAATCTTCGTTTAGCAAATCTCTAAGCATGCTGTTGGTTTTACCTTGCTCGCTTAATATTTTTTGCGGAGGTACAGCACCTTTTAATGTTTTTTGTATTCCTTTCCAAGTAGCTTCAAGCGCTAAAAGATCTTCGTGCAATTCTGCAGCAGGCATTCCTTCTGCCGCTGTACGCACAATAACGCCAAGGTTATATGGCTTAATAGCCTCAATAATTTTTTGCAACCGCTTGCGCTCATCAGAAGAGTGAATTTTACGTGATACTGCGACAATATTTGTAAATGGAGTGACCACCACATACCTGCCAGGTAATGAAATTTCGCAGGTAAGTCTTGGTCCTTTTTGCGCTATTGGTTCTTTTAATATCTGAACCAACACGTTGGGTTTGCCATTAAGTACTTCTGTTATTTTACCGGTTTTTATAATTTCTGGTTCAACTTTAAACTTGCTAAAATCAAAGCCATTCTCATCATGCTCATTCATAGCAAGATGGGTAAATTTTAATAATGAACGTACGTATGGGCTTAAATCGGTGTAGTGAAGAAAAGCATCTTTTTCAAAGCCTACATCTACAAATGCGGCATTAAGGCCGGGAATTAGTTTTTTAACCTTACCAAGGTATATATCACCTGCTGCAAAACTGGCATCAGCAAGTTGGCTGTGCAGTTCCACAAGAATCTTATCTTCAAGCAGGGCAATTTCTGTTCCCTGTTCAGAAGTGTTAATAATGAGCTCTTTTGTCAATGTGTAAAAGTTTTTAAAAACCTACACGTTTAAGGTATTTATTAAACAGCATACCCATACAATGAAAACTTTTCAATAACAGTAATTAGCTTGGTCATGAAAACGCAAAGCTTTTACAATTAAAGACTAGTTTATACCGAGGAAAATATAAACTACACAACAAGGCAGTAACAAAACTACCTTGTTGCGTAAATTAGGTTTATAGGGAATGAGAATTCCGCTGCCAATCAACAAAAAGAATTACTTCTTCTTATGACGGTTTTTTCTTAAACGTTTTTTACGCTTGTGAGTAGCTATTTTATGACGTTTTCTCTTTTTACCACAAGGCATAATTGATCTTTTTGGTGTTTAATAAATAAATTTTAAATAAATATATTGTATTGCTACAGTTCGTTATTTCAATGTTTTTATCCTTGCATCTACCTCTTCGGTATAATGTGGATTGTTTATCAGCCTCTTGCTTACTGTGTACCATTTTACGGCACTTTCTTTATCTCCTTTTCCTGCATATGCATCAGCGAGATAAGCAACAGCTTCAGGGTTTTGCGGTTGAGCCGTCACAACTTTTTTCAATCTTTCAATTGACTTATCAAACTGCCCCGAAACCAGACCGCCAACACCAAGCATCATTTGTGCCTCCATGTTATTTGAATCTTTTCGTACAACTGATAAGAGTTGTTGTATTCCCTGCATTGTTTCCTCTGGGTTTCCACTTCGACCTTTGCCGTAAATGTAACAACTACCCAGCCCAATCTTTAAATCATCGTTTTCTGGATTGAGTTTTAAAGCTCTTTCAAACAAATCTATCGCCTCCGTTGTTTCCCAATTTAATTTTGCTTCATCCTTTTCTCCTCTGAGGTTCTCTAAAAATATTCGGGCTGCAAAGGTGAGGTTTTTTTCTGAATTATCCAACTTAGATCCTTCAGAAGTGTAAAAAGCATAAGGTTCAAACAATTTTACACTGTCTTTCCAAAAGGCTGCCAGGGCTTGGTTGGCTTTTATTTGTTGCGCAAGCACATCGCCCCTTGTGATGCTGTTTTCTAATTTCGATAATTTAATTTGCTGGTTATCAGTTAATTTTGATTTTTCTGCAGCTATAAATTTTGAAATATCGAATGCTTTGGTATTAGAATTGTCTTTATTTGCGGCGATAGAAATAGCCTTATTTCCTGTGGTGCGCCCAAATAAAAAAAGTGCAGCAACAAGGAAAATACCGGCTATTCCGAGAATAAATTGTTTTTTCAATCTTTAAATTTAAGCAGCAAAGTTACATTAGTCATCGCTTTCTGCATCAAATTTTGGCTCAACTTTAATACCGGCATTTTTAATGTCTTTCATAAATTCTTTGGCAGGCTTAAACGCAGGTATAAAATGTTCGGGTATAGCAACTGCCACATTCTTTTTTATGTTGCGACCAATTTTGGCCGCTCGCTTTTTTACAATAAAACTTCCAAAGCCACGTACATAAAGGTTTTCGCCAGATGCGAGTGACGATTTTATTTCCTTAAACATAGTTTCCAAAGTAACAAGTACGTCTACTTTTGGTATGCCTGTTTTGTCAGAAATTTTGTTTATCAAATCAGCTTTTCTCATAAAATAGGTATTAGGGGTTATAAAGTACAAATATATATTAAATAAAACAAAATGTATATTAAGTTCATATAAGAATTCTAAAAGAATACTTTTGCTTTTTTACGATGAAGAATTTAAAAATAAACGATTTTTTTACCCATCAACTTTTATTGTGGCATAAAAATATCAACAAAAGAATAATGCCATGGAAGGGGGGAAAAAATCCTTATAAAATATGGCTGAGCGAAATTATATTACAACAAACAAGGGTTGAACAGGGAACTGCTTATTACCATCGATTTATTGAAAAATTTCCGACAATACAACAGTTGGCTATTGCCCCCGAAGACGAGGTTTTTAAACTGTGGGAAGGCCTTGGGTATTATACCCGATGCAGAAACCTACTCGCCACTGCTAGAATTATCGCTTTTGAAATGAAGGGCATCTTTCCAAATGAATACGCTGCCATTTTAGCGTTAAAAGGCATTGGCCCTTATACTGCCGCCGCAATTGCTTCCTTTGCATTTAACCTACCGCATGCAGTTGTTGATGGCAATGTAACAAGGGTTGTTTCTCGCTTTTTGGGCCTACAAACACCTATTGATACAACTGAAGGAAAGAAAGAATACGCTAACACAGCGCAAAACCTTCTGCACAAAAAAGACCCCGGTAACTATAACCAGGCTATTATGGATTTTGGTGCCACAATTTGTAAGCCACAGGCGCCACTTTGCCAAATATGCCCTTTACAAAAAAACTGTGTGGCATTTGCAAAAGAGCTTACGAAAACACTTCCCGTAAAAAGTAAAAAGCTGGCACGCCGCTCTAGATATTTCTACTACTTAATTGTAGAGTTTAAGGATAAAATTTATGTAAGAAAAAGAACAGAAAAAGACATTTGGCAAAGTTTATGGGAGTTTGTTCTTATAGAAAAGGAGGAGAAATTGACCGTGAATGAAATAATAAATGATGTAGATTTTTTAAATTTATTTGAAGATAAAGGTGTACAAATTAGTGCCTCACCCTTTTATAAACAACAACTTACACACCAAACGATTGAAGGCGTATTTTTATTTGTAAAAGCTAGGTCTGCGTTTGCCGACAACAGATTTACAGCTGTTAAAAAGAGCGATTTAAAATCCCTTGCTTTTCCTCGTTTTATTACAAGATTTTTAGAATTAAAGGATGATCTTAAAATTTTTGAGTGATAAGCCTAATTTGCAAATAAAATGTATCTTTAAAACAGAATGATAGAGCAGTTTAGCCTAATGGGCTTTATACATTTTGAACGAAAGGGAATAATTTTTAAACGATCATTATTATGAGAGGAGTAAATAGGGTGATGCTTATTGGAAATTTAGGGAAGGATCCCGATATGCAGTTTTTAGAAGGAAATATTGCTGTAGCTAAATTTTCGCTCGCTACAACAGAGGCTTATAAAGATAGAAGCGGTCGTTTAATTTCTCAAACAGAGTGGCATACAATCGTACTGTGGCGAGGCCTTGCGGAACTTGCCCAAAAGTACCTGCATAAAGGTAGCCTTGTATACGTTGAAGGACGTTTAAAAACCCGTAGTTGGGAAGATAAAGAAGGAAACAAAAAATTTGCGACGGAGATAGTTGGTGATAATTTAATTATGCTCGACAAAAGAATAGATGGCACAATGCCAGGCGGTATGGATGATCCTGAATTTTTAGAAGATGATGTGCCGCCTCCGATGGATGAAACAGGTAACGAGCGTTTGCCATTTTAATGTAAGCAGCTCTATTGATCACTTAAACAAATAGTCTTGGAATATCATTCGGTATTGGCAAATTTTACTTTGCCGTTAAATTTATTGGTAATAGAATTTGCTGTTACAGGGGTCCTTCTTTTTACAGCACTTATTTTGCTAATCCTTTCTTTTTTAATTGCGGGCAGCGAAGTTGCTTTTTTTTCGCTCAACCAAAAAGATATAAACTCACTTAAAACCCGCCAACAACCATCTTTCAGGCGTATTGTAACATTGCTCGAGCAACCAAAGACATTGCTTGCATCAATGCTTATTACGAACAGTCTTGTAAACCTGGGAATAATACTTATAGCAAATATTTTAATAGACGATTGGCTGGTAGTATATAATCTTACGTTGTGGACACAATTTTTAATAAAAGTTCTGGCAGTAACAATTACCATCTTACTTTTTGTTGAGGTCTTGCCCAAAGTATGGGCCACCCACAATAAAATAGGTTTTGCTGCAGCTTCATCGTTGGTGGTAGAAATATTCAACAGCATTTTTTACAGACTTAGTAAAAGGGTTGTAAAATTTAGTGATCGCTTAGAAAAGAAAATATCGCCTGATAAAAGCAATTCGCCTGATGCAGGAAGTTTAGATGAAGCAATAGATTTATTGCCCGATAATGAGGCAACTATCGAAGAAAAAAAGATATTAAAGGGTATTAGAAAATTTGGTGACACGCCAGTGAAACAGATTATGCGTACCAGGCTTGATGTAAGTGGGATTGAACATAATACGGGCTTTAAAGAGCTCATAAGAACCATTGAAGAGCTCCATTACTCAAGGCTGCCTGTGTATAAAAATAATTTAGATGAGATAGCGGGTATGCTTCACACAAAAGACCTGCTGCCACACATTGATGAACTTGAAAACTACGACTGGCACACTCTTACCCGTCCTGCTTTTTTTGTACATGAACAAAAATTGATAGAAGATCTCCTTCAGGAATTTAGGGCAAAACGAATTCATTTTGCTGTAGTGGTAGATGAGTTTGGTGGCACATCTGGCATTGTAACATTGGAAGATATTATGGAAGAAATTACAGGCGAGATTAAAGATGAATTTGATGATGAAGAAAGCATCAATAAAAAGATTGATGATTTTACCTATATATTCGAAGGTAAATTAATGATAAACGATGCATGTAAAGCAATGGGAATAACCATCGATAGCTTTGATAATGTGAGGGGAGAAAGTGATTCTGTGGCTGGGCTTGTACTGGAAATTGCAGGAGAATTTCCACAAGTAAATGAAGTGCTGCAAAGCGGGATTTATTCTTTTATTCCATTAGAAATTAATAAAAACAGAATAGATAAAGTGAAGGTTGTAATAGAACCTGCCACCGGTATTTAATAGACGTGTTTCTTTAAAAAAAGCAGCCAATAACACCATGTTTTTTACAAAAAATAAATTATTTCTTTTATTAACATTTGTCGCAGGTTTTATTGCCTGCAACAGCAGTTATACTTCTAAAAAAACAGGATATTTTAAAATTAATTTACCCGAAAAACATTACAGGTTATTTAATGAGCCCGGTTTTCCTTATAGTTTTGAATACCCGGTTTACGCTGATATTGTAAAGGACAGTACTTACTTTGACACCAACCCCGAAAATAATTACTGGCGCAATATTGACTTTAAGGACCTGAACGCAAAAATATTTTTGAGTTATAAAATCGTTGGCGGAATAGCATTGTATAAAATAAAGCAAACCAATGGTTCTTATAAAGATTCTGTAGGCATAAATGTTTACGATAAAATGATAAACGATGCCTTTAACCTTACCAATAAAAATGATGATGTAGCTACGTCAAAAAAGGACAGTCTTTTTAAAACGGAGCATGGTATTGGTGGCCTTTTATTTAAACTTGGCGGTAATGCGGCTACACAACGCCAGTTTTTTATGACAGATACAACCAAAAACTTTATACGGGGCGCATTGTATTTCTATTCATCTCCCAACGCAGATTCTGTAAAGCCCGTGGTAGATTTTATACAACAGGATATAGATCATTTGATAAGTACGTTTAAATGGAAATAGAAACGATTAACAACTTTTTATTTATACCATCCGATTCATAAAAATATTCAATTCTCCTTTATTCATAAATTAATAGAATTTTATAAAGCGTATTTTTGTAGTGATGATAGCTATTGACAATGTCTTATTAAGTGATCAAATCATAAACGACCAGTTCGTTTGCGACCTCACAAGTTGTAAAGGGGCATGCTGTGTAGATGGAGATGCTGGCGCACCGCTTGATAAAAAAGAACTCATGAAAATTGATGAGGTATTTGCGGAAGTGCTTCCATATTTAAGAAAAGAAGGCGTTGACGAAATAAATAAACAGGGAAGATATGTGTACGATAAAGAATATGGCTGGGTAACGCCAACAATAGATAGTAAAATATGTGCGTATGGAATAATTGACAATAACGGAATTGTAAAATGCGGAATAGAGCAGGCTTATCTTGATGGAAAAACAAAATGGAAAAAGCCAATAAGTTGCCATTTATTCCCTGTAATTGTAAAAAAGAGTAATGATGGCATTACAGAATTTGCCAATTACGAACCCAGGCAGGATCATTGTAAAGCTGCCTGCTCGCTGGGTAAAAAACTAAAAGTGCCCGTATATAAATTTTTAAAAGAACCACTCATAAGAAAATTCGGACAGGCATTTTACGAATCACTTGATGCAACTGCAGAACATTTAAAAAGCAAAAAATAATTTTCGCATAAGCGATAAAAAAAATATTATGAAACGAATTACCAATTTTCCTTCTTTCCTATTTTGTCTTTTATCTTTTCTTTTTATGCTCTCTTCCTGTGCATTAAAAAAAGCTAAAATTGACAACGACATAAAAAAATATTTCGATGAAAGAAATGTTGAAGGATGTTTTACCATGATGGACAACAGCAATGGTTCTATCATTGTTTATAATATGTCAATGGATACAACCCGTTACACACCAGCTTCTACCTTTAAAGTTGTGAACTCGCTTGTTGGCTTAGAAACCGGAAAAATACTCGATGAAAATATGATCATTAAATGGGATGGTACAACCAGACCAGAAAGCAGCTGGAACAAAGATTTGAGTATGAAAGAAGCTTTTAAAGTAAGTGCTGTGCCATATTACCAGGAAGTTGCCAGGCGTATCGGAAGAGATACTATAAGGAGGTATTTAGATTCTCTTTCTTACGGGAATAAAGATATAAGTGGACCTATAGATTCGTTCTGGCTGAATAATAAGCTGAAGATATCGCCTGATGAACAGATTGGCTTAATGAAAAGATTATACTTTGACCAATTACCTTTTAGAAAAAGTGTACAACAGACTGTAAGAGATGTAATGTTACAGGAAGATAATACGGCATATAAATTAAGCTATAAAACAGGCTGGGGTTTTGATGAGCAAAATAATTCGCTTGGATGGCTTGTTGGTTGGATTGAAGAAAACAGGCACGTTTATTTCTTTGCAACGTTGCTAAAGTCAAAAGATCGCAATTATGATATGAAAGCGACCCGCTTGGCTGTAACAAAAGACATTTTAAAACATTACGGCTTTTTTGAAGGCAAAAGATAAAACAGTTTATTGTTTTTTTAACATGGCCTGCCTTTTTCAATCATTAATTTGCAGGATAAGATGACACTTCCTTTTGAAAATAAATATTTGCTATGGTTACTGTTGCTGCTACCGATTGTAGCAACCATTTTTTTGTATGCAAAGCAAAAGAAAAAGATTGCCTTCAAAAAAATTGGTGATGAACTGCTTGTAAAAGAACTTACTGCCAATTATATACCCTCCTCTTTTTCTAAAAAATTTCTATTACTTTTTTTTTCACTGGCATTTATATTATTAAGCCTGGCAAATTTTCGAACCGCAAAAGGTATAGAAAAAGTTACCAGAAATGGGATTGATGTAATGATTGCAATAGACGTGAGCAACAGTATGCTTGCGCAAGATGTAACACCCAACAGGCTTGAAAGGGCAAAGCAGTTGCTGTATAAGTTGATAGATAAACTTGCCAACGATAGGGTTGGAATAGTTGTGTTTGCAGGAAAGGCATATTTGCAAATGCCACTTACAGCTGACCATTCTGCAGCAAAAATGTATTTATCTGCCGCCACACCGCAAACGGTACCTACACAAGGAACAGTTATAAGCGATGCATTAAAAATGTGTTATGCCTCTTTTAACAGCAAAGAGAAAAAGTACAAATCGGTTATTTTAATAAGTGATGGAGAAGACCATGAAGAAAATGCATTAGAAACAGCTGAACAAATGGCGCAACAAGGTGTTGTAATAAATACGGTCGGTATGGGCTCTGCAGAAGGTGCTCCAATTATGGATCCCGCAACAAGCGAGTTAAAAAAAGACAACCTTGGAAATACTGTTATCACGAAATTAAACGAACAGGCGCTTGCAGATGTTGCAAAAAAAGGGAATGGCAGTTATCGCCTCTTTACAAATACAGATGCTGTTGTAGATGGTTTGTATGCCAACTTATCCCAAATGGATAAAAGAGCAGTGAACGACGATTCTCTTGTAGATTATAAAAGCTGGTTTCAATATTTGTTGGGTGCAGCTCTTTTATTTTTATTGCTAGAATTATTTGTGGCAGAAGTAAAGAAAATGAAAAACAGCAAATTGAAATATGTAGCTGCTCTTATATTTGTAGGCTCCACATTATCCGCAGCAGCGCAGTCAGAAAATGAAAATATAAAGCTTGGTAATGATGCTTATAAAAAGAATGATTATCAGAATGCATTAAAGTACTATAATCTTGCCGCACAAAAAAACAACGCAAATGCAACCGCCCATTATAACCTTGGCAATGCCTTGTATAAAACAGACAAAAAGGAGGAAGCTCTTGCTGCATATACAAAAGCTGTAGAATCAATGAATGCCCCGGCTGACAAAAGCAATGCAGATTATAACAAAGGCGTAGTGCTGCAAAATGATAAAAAACTGGAGGATTGTATTTTAAATTATAAGAATGCTTTAAAGCTTGACCCTAGTAATTCAGATGCAAGGCATAATTTGCAAATTGCCCTAAAAAAGCAAAAAGAAGAGAAGCAAAAACAGGATGAGCAGGATAAGAAAAACGACAAGGATAAAAATAAAAAAAACGACAACAAAGATAAAAACGACGAACAGCCAAAACCGCAGCAAAGTAATTTAACACAAAAAGATGCCGAGCAAAAACTGCAGGCATTAGCGCAAAAGGAAAAAGACTTACAGGATAAGCTGCACAAAGTAAATGCAGCATCTCCTAATAAACCGGAGAAGGATTGGTAGAAATAAAAATACTCCCAACTGGTAAAAGGAGATAAGAAAAATTAGTAAAACCCGAATGGACTTCATTCGGGTTTTTTACAGATTGTCGTTTTAAACAACCGACTTCCCTATAAGAATTACTTGCTTTGATTGGTTAACTTTACACTTTAAAAAGAGATTAAAAATGATTTTATATTGCAGTTCATTAACGGAATTTAAACGCCTAAAGACCCGTGAAGTAAAAGTAGGAAACCTCACAATTGGCGGCAACAATCCTGTGCGGATACAAACCATGACAACTACAGACACCATGGATACGGCTGCAACTGTAGAGCAAACGATTCGTTGCATAGAAGCAGGTGCAGAGCTTGTTAGAATAACTGCACCGTCAAAAAAGGAGGCAGAAAATTTACAAAACATAAAAGACGAGCTGCACAAACGGGGCTATTTTACACCATTAGTGGCAGATATACATTTTACCCCAAATGCAGCAGAAATTGCGGGAAAAATTATAGAGAAGGTGAGGGTTAACCCCGGTAATTATGTAGATAAGAAAAAGTTTGAACAGATTGAATATACAGATGCAGAATATGCTGAAGAGATAGAAAGAATAAGAGAGCGTTTTACGCCACTTGTTTTAATTTGTAAAGAGTATGGAACTGCTATGCGCATTGGAACGAACCATGGTAGCCTTAGCGATAGGATTATGAGCCGCTACGGCGACACCGCAAATGGTATGGTTGAAAGTGCCATGGAGTTTTTAAGAATTGCACGTTCGCTCGACTATCACCAGATTATTCTCAGCATGAAAAGCAGTAACCCGCTTGTGATGGTGCAGGCCTACAGATTGCTCATTACTCATATGCAGGATGAATTTGGTGAATGTTATCCATTGCATCTTGGTGTAACAGAGGCCGGTGATGGTGAAGATGGAAGAATAAAATCTGCCATAGGAATTGGCAGTTTAATGGAAGATGGAATTGGTGATACCATAAGAGTGAGTTTAACAGAGGATCCCGAGTTTGAAATACCGGTATGTAAGGATTTGGTGGAGCGTTACGCAGTGGGCAGTGGGCAAACTGCAGTTGGCAATTTAGAAGACGAAATTGGAAATTGCCAATTGGAAATTGCCAACTTGTTTTATTCTCCATTTGAATATTCTCGCAGAAAGACAACAGCCGTAAAAAATATTGGAGGCAAAAATGTACCAATAGTATTGGGAGATTTTATGATGGCCAAAACCATTGCTGCTCCTGACTTAGCGGTGATCGGTTACAGATATGATGTGGGAACTGATAAATGGAACATTGCAGATGCAGCTGCAGATTATATTTATACCGGAGATAAAATAATTGATTTTGCTTTGCCCGGTACTTTAAATTTTATATGCAATTATAAAATATGGGATGTTGCAGAAACGGACGCACAAAAATGTTTCCCTTTATTTACTGCGTATGAATTTTTGGGTGCAGAAAAAAAGCACAGTGAGCTAAATTTTATTTCTGTTTGTGTGGATGATGATAACAAAGCTTTGATAAAAAAATTGGTCCAGGAAAAAAATGTTGTATTGTGTATTTATTCTGCAAAGAAGAATGCCATGCAGCAAATGCGCAGTTTTATAAATGCGTTGACGCTGCAAAATATTAATTGCCCGGTAGTAATTGCTGTGGAAAGTATGCAAACAACTATTGATGCGCAACTGATAGAATTTAGTGCAACAGCAGGTGGATTATTGCTTGATGGAATGGGCGATGGAATTTGGCTAATAAATGATCCTACAAAAATTGAAAACAGCGTAGTAAGTGGCAGAACTTATTTGGCTGCAACAAACAACTACCAGTTTTTAAACAATACTTCCTTTTCGATTTTGCAGGCAGTGCGTACAAGGATTTCTAAAACCGAATATATCAGTTGCCCGAGTTGCGGCCGTACCCTTTTTGAATTGCAGGAAACAACTGCAAAAATTCGTAATGTAACCAATCATTTAAAAGGATTGAAGATTGCAATTATGGGTTGTATTGTAAACGGCCCTGGTGAGATGGCCGATGCAGATTTTGGATACGTGGGCAGCGGCGTAGGAAAAATAACATTGTACAGAGGAAAAGAAGTGGTGAAAAAAAATATACCAAGTGAAGTTGCGGTAGATGAATTGATAAATTTATTAAAGGAAAGCGGGGTATGGGTGGAAGCTTCGTTAGTTGGTTAATTGGATGTTTTGAAAAACAGGAAATTGGTTTTAGAGATTAAAAAAAATCTTTTTCTCTTAAATTGATTTTCAAAGCCCCATCGGGGCGAAATATTTGTAGAAAAAAGCAGAAAAAATGCAGGTGGCGCCTGCGGCAATATATACAGCAGGTAAAAGTTGAAGAAAGATTGAATGATGAAGGGCTGCGGGTGACGAAGGGAAGTATTTTTGATACAAATGCTGAAGGCATATTTGGATAAAAAATACCGTAGCCGGAGAAGCCCGAACAAATGTTGAGGAAAAAGCAACTGCACAAAGCCCCAAATTGTTTTAGATAAATCTACACAGATAAAAATATTGATACATGCAAACAGATATTCTTGTTATTGGATCGGGCATTGCGGGGCTTACCTATGCATTGAAAACAGCACAGGAAATGCCGCAAAAAAAAGTAATGGTGCTTACCAAAACGCAAAGCGACGAGACAAATACAAAGTACGCCCAGGGAGGTATTGCGGGTGTTACAGATTTTGACCATGATAGTTTTGAAAAGCACATAGATGATACTTTGGTAGCTGGGGATGGGCTGTGCAACAGAGCCATTGTTGAAATCGTAATTAAAGAAGGAGTTGATAGAATTAATGAACTGATAGACTGGGGAGCGCAATTTGACAAAGACCCCGAAGGCGATTATAAATTAGGTAAGGAAGGCGGCCACAGTGAAAGCCGAATTTTGCATCACAAAGACGTAACTGGTGCAGAAATGGAAAGGACTCTGTTGGAAGCAATAAAGAAATGTAGCAACATTGAATTGATAAGCCATTGTTTTGTAATTGATATTATAACCCAGCATCACCTTGGTTATCTGGTAACAAAATCTACCCCCGATATTGAGTGTTATGGTGTATATGTTTTAAACCTGGCATCTAACAAAATAGAAAAAATTGTAGCGGATGTTACGCTGCTTGCCACAGGTGGTAATGGGCAGGTTTACAGAAGTACTACCAACCCGGCTATTGCAACAGGAGACGGTGTGGCTATGGTTTACAGGGCAAAGGGGCGTATAGAAAATATGGAGTTTATACAGTTTCATCCTACGGCTTTGTATGAAGCTGGAGTGCGTGGGCATTCGTTTTTAATTACAGAGGCAGTACGGGGAGATGGAGGTATTTTGCGTAACAATAAGGGCGAGGCCTTTATGGAGAGATACGATGACCGTAAAGACCTTGCACCGAGAGATATTGTGGCTCGAGCAATAGACAACGAAATGAAAATAAACGGAACCGAATTTGTTTATTTAGATTGCCGACACATGAATCAGGAAAATTTTAAAGATCATTTTCCAAATATTTATGCAAAGTGTTTGAGTATAGGTGTTGATGTTGCAAAAGATATGATTCCTATTTCTCCAGCAGCACATTACAGTTGTGGCGGGGTAAAAACAGATGAGCATGCACATACGTCTATAAAAAATTTATACGCAGCAGGTGAGTGTGCCAGTACGGGCTTGCATGGTGCCAATAGGCTGGCAAGCAATTCGCTCTTAGAGGCTATGGTATTTGCGCACAGAGCTTTTTTAGATACTGTAAAAAAGTTTTCAATACCATTTTCAGAAAATAAGGGAAACAGTATACCAAGCTGGAATGCTGCAGGCACAACGGCTCCCAAAGAAATGATTTTGATTACGCAAAGTCTAAAAGAAATGAAATTGCTGATGAGCGATTATGTAGGCATTGTGCGCAACAATGAAAGATTGCTTCGTGCAAACCGAAGATTAGATTTATTGCATGAGGAAACAGAGCATTTATATGAGCATACAGAAGTATCGCCCCAATTATGCGAACTTAGAAATATGATTACGGTATCGTACCTTATTGTAAAAAGTGCAGAGCTGCGCAAAGAAAGCAGGGGCTTGCATTTTAATACAGACTACGCTGCAAAGCAAGATATTTTGCAAAACACAATTTTATAGCAATTAACTTTATTCCTTAGTTTGAACGCTTAATAAAAGCCAATGTATTATCTTCTTTACGGATTGCTTTACTTGGTATCGTTGCTTCCGTTTTTTATTTTGTACCTAATAAGTGATGCTGCTTTTTTTATGCTGTTCCACGTATTTGGGTATAGAAGAAAAATAGTGATGGATAATTTGACCATTGCTTTTCCTGATAAAACTTTACGCGAAAAAGAAAAGATTTCTAAACAGTTTTATAAAAGCCTTGTTGATAATTTTATTGAGACAATAAAGCTGATAAGTTTAAGCGAAAAAGCTTTTGACGAAAGAGTTTCTATCAATTTTAGTGATGTACAACAACTTGTTGAAAAGGGTTTGAATATTCAGTTTCACTGCGGGCACCAGATGAACTGGGAATATGCAAGCCTTGCTGTTTCAAAAAAACTTACTATTCCCTCGTTGGCAGTGTACATGCGTATTTCCTCACAGCCGGTGGAAAGACTCTTCTTAAAAATAAGATCAAAGTTTGGTGCAGTAATGGTAGAAAGAAATAAATACCAAACGATGATGCCTCAGTTGATGAAGAAACAATATGCGCTGGGTTTAATTGCAGACCAAAACCCTGACCATGCAAACAAAGGTTACTGGTTAAATTTTTTCACCAAACCGGCACCTTTTCAAGTAGGGCCTGAAAAAGGCGCCATGCGTTATAAAACTGCTGTCGTTTTTGTAAATATTGGGAGAATAAAAAGGGGCTATTTTCACATAGACTGTAAGGTAATTACAGAAGACGGTAGTAAGTTTAAAGACGGGGAACTTACTTCTTTGTACCGTGACTTTTTAGAAGAGGGAATTAGAAATAACCCGCCAAACTATCTGTGGAGCCATCGCAGATGGAAATTTAACTGGGAACCTACCTACAGCAAAAAATGGATTGATAGGAAGCCAATGCCAAAAAATCTTTAAATATTTATTGTTTGTTTTCTGCCCGACTCTCTGCCTATTAACCATTGGAATTTGGTTAAGCACGCTGCTGTATCTTTTATTGTAGCATTTATAGAAGCGAACTATCAACTTCATAAATAAATTGTTTTATAGTTTTACCTTTTTTAGGTTCGCAATCTTCTACTACATTCGCAGCCATGAACGAGATGTATGACGCAGTACTTAGCCAGCTTTCCATTCACAAAACAGGTGACCGTTTATTGGAAGAGCCGCTTACTTTATCTGCAAAGCCAATAAACTTAACTGATAAAACTTTACTCAATTTATTGTTACAATATTTTCTTGGCTCGTTTCAAAAAACAAATGACCTGTATAGGTTGTATCACGCAACTGGGGAGCATACGCTAAATGAAGTCTTTCATTTTGCAAAACTCATTTTCGAGAATCCAGAGAGCTTTCACGATAACTCTAAACAGATTGCAAAGCATTTGTACGATGTGGCAAACCATCCCAAAATAAAAGGCGGCGAACTATACTGCTGCTATTTTGATAAACTGCTCATTGAAGGCGCAATGGTAAATGCTATTGGCATTTTTAAATCAGAAAGTAAAGAAGCGTACCTTACCATAAACCGCCGTGAGCAAGATTTTGAGCTTGGCTATGAGCAGGAAGTCATCAACATAAAAAAGCTTGACAAAGGTTGTATTATTTTTAATACCGAAGAAAAGGAAGGCTATAAAGTTACGGTGATAGACCAGACAAATAAAATCGAAGCCGCTTACTGGATAGATGATTTTTTGAAATTAAAAATAAGGAACACAGCCTACAACCAGACAAACACCGCACTGAGTATTTACAAAGATTTTGTGCAAAACGAAATGGATGCAGATTTTAACATGGGCAAAACAGACAAAATAGATTTACTGAACCGATCTATTAATTACTTTAAAGAAAACGAAAATTTTAATCTGGATACTTTTAGTTACGAAGTAATAAATAATGAGAAGGGAATTGAATCTTTTAAAGCATATAAACAAAACTACGAGCAGGAGTTTGATACCGAAATACCTGACTCCTTTAGCATTAACAGTGCGGCGGTAAAAAAGCAGGCAAAGGTTTTTAAAAGTGTACTAAAGTTGGATAAAAATTTTCACATATACATTCATGGCAACAATGAGCTTATAGAAAAAGGATACGACGAAGGAAAAAAAATGAATTATTATAAAGTTTATTTTAGAGAAGAGGTGTAAAAGGCCATATGTCTTTTTATAAAAATATGTGTCTGAGTTTTTTCGATGTTTTTCCTATAGCGCTAACAAAATCCTTTCTTATATTTACTGTTATGATAAAGAGAATAATTGCACCTATTGTAATACTGCTTTTTTCGCAGCAAATATTTGCCCAGGGGCAAACTGCCGCCGCACAACACTGGGCCGATAGTGTTTATAAAAAATTATCTAAAAATGAACGCATTGCACAGCTAATGGTGGTGCGGCTTTCAACCATAGACAGCAAAACAAAGACCGTTACTTTTTATGATGATAAAGTAGAGGAGCTTGTTAAAAAATATAATATTGGCGGCATTTGCGTTTTTCAGGGAAGCCCGGCAAAGCAGGCAACCATCATTAACAGATTACAGAGCAAAGCCAAAACACCCTTACTCATGTGTATAGATGCAGAATGGGGTGTGGGCATGAGACTTATTGATAGTGTGTTGCCGCTGCCAAGGCAGATGATGCTCGGTGCAATGAAAGATGAAACAGTGGTGTATAGATACGGACAATTAGTAGCTGCACAGTGCAAGCGTATTGGGCTTCAGGTAAATTATGCGCCGGTGGTAGATGTAAATAACAACCCAAACAACCCGGTAATAAACGATCGCAGTTTTGGAGAAGATAAATATAAGGTGGCAGCATTTGGTATTCAGTATATGAAAGGAATGCAGGATGCTGGTGTGATGGCATGTGCCAAGCATTTTCCGGGCCATGGTGATGTGGCTGTAGATTCACATTTTGATCTACCTGTTATAAACAAAACAATGGCCCAGTTGGATTCGTTGGAACTGTATCCTTTTAGAAAAATATTTGATGCTGGTGTTGGAAGCGTAATGCTGGCTCACCTTTACATACCCGCAATAGATACAACTGCAAACAGAGCCACGTCATTGAGTCCGCTAAATATTAACGGATTGCTTCGTACAAAACTAAACTACCAGGGTCTTACATTTACAGATGCTTTGGAAATGCAGGGAGTAAAAAAATATTTTCCTGGTGGTACCGCGAGTGTGCAATCTTTAATAGCAGGTAATGACATGCTTTGCCTTCCTGCAGATGTACCTGTGGCTATTAAAGAGACAAAGAATGCCATTATGAAAAAACAACTTAGCTGGGCCGATATTGAAATGCATTGCAAAAAGGTACTTGTTGCAAAATACATGTACGGATTGGCACAGTTGCAACCCATTAATACAGATAATTTAGCAGCAGACTTAAATGCAGGTGTGCCTGCTATGCGAAGGCTTGTGGCAGAAAATGCAATTACACTTGTGTCAAAAAAAGACTCCTCCTTTTTTCCTCTACGAAATACAAAGCCTGGAGATATTGCCTTTGTAGGGTTTGGCATTACCCAGGAAAATGAATTGGCAAAAAGAATGCGATCAGATTATAATGCAACATTGTTTTATTCTAGCGACGCTGACTTGTTGAAAAAGCTAAAGCCCTTTAAAAAAATAGTTATTGGTATTCACACCGTGGGAAGATTTGCAGCTACTAATTTCGGCTTTACTAAACAAAGCCTCGATCTGCTGTCATCCATTCAGGTAAAAGAAAACAGTATTTCATTTTTATTTGGGAATGCATATGCCTTAAAAAATATGTGTACAGTGCCTAACATGGTGTTGTGTTACGAAGATGATGCAATTGTACAAGGCACTGCGGCTGATCTTTTGCAGGGAAAAATATTTTACAAAGGGGTGTTGCCCGTAACTGTGTGCGACAATTTAACTTATGGCTTTGGAATTGAAACGAAAGCCACGGCATCTTTGTTTGAAAAAGCTGATCTAGACAAAATAAATCAAACTGTTTTCTATAAAATTGATTCCATCGTGCATGATGGAATTGAAAAATATGCGATGCCAGGTTGTGTTGTGCTTGGCCTTAAAGACGGAAAGATTGCCTACGAAAAAGCTTTTGGCAATTTTACATTCGAAAAAAAAAAGCCTGTAACGCTTGGTACTGTTTATGACCTGGCTTCTGTTACTAAAATATGTGCTACCACTTTAAGCATTATGAAATTGTATGAAGAGGGTAAATTAGACCTAAAGAAAAAGTTAAGCGATTATCTTCCTGAAACGATTGGTACTAACAAAAATGACTTGCTCATTGAAGATATCTTAATGCACGAAGCCGGCCTTGTTGCCTATATTCCGTTTTATAAAGAAACACTCGATGCATCAGGGATTCCCTTGCAGACAATCTATACAACTGCGCCCAACGATTCTTTTAATATTCCAGTAGCACAAAATCTCTACATGAGTAATGCCTGGAAGGATACCATTTACAAAAGGATTTTAATGAGTACCGTAGGTCCAAGAGGTAAATACATTTACAGCGATAATGATTATATTTTTTTGGGGAAGGTGGTTGAAAGAATTTCGGGGAAAACTATGGATGAATATGCATTACAAAACTTTTATGCACCCATGCATTTGCAAAGTACCGGTTACGACCCTTTACAAAGAAACAGGTTAGGTGATATTGCACCAACAGAAAATGAAAAAATATTCAGAACACAATTAATACAGGGCTCAGTGCACGACCCTGGTGCCGCAATGATGGGTGGCGTTGCAGGCCATGCGGGTTTGTTTAGCAATGCCTACGACCTTGCAGCAGTCATGCAGATGTTGCTGGATGGAGGTTGTTTTAATGGACGACAATATTTTAAAAAGCAAACGGTAGATCTTTTTACTGCGTACCAAAGTAACAGCAGCAGGCGTGGTTTCGGTTTTGATAAACCGGAGAAAGACAATGCTACCAGAAAGGAACCTTACCCTTCTGTAAAAACATCTCCATTTACTTTTGGGCATACTGGCTTTACAGGTACATGTGCATGGGCTGACCCTTCAACAGGATTGGTTTTCATTTATTTAAGTAATAGGGTGTATCCTGATGTGAGTACGAATATGCTAAAATTAAATGTGAGGGGAAAAATAATGGATGTATTGTACGATGCTACCAATGCGGTTTACTGAGGCAATGAGGTGTTTTTTTGGCGGTAAGTTGTATCTTGCAGCTAACCTCATTAAAATACATGAAAAAGATTTATTTAGCGGCTGTTGTTATCGCAACTACCTTCAGCTTATATTCCTGCAAAGACGAATATACGCTTTGCGACCTGCCTAAAGATGTAAGATTTATTGGAGCATTTTACAGAAAAGTTGGCAGCAACGATGTCTTATCTCCTGCGCCAAGCTTATCGATCAGAGCTTTAAATACCGGGCCTCTTCTTTATGCACAGCAACCCAATGTAGACCAGTTTGGGTTATCGCTTAGTTCCATAATTGACTCTGCAAAATTTGTAATTACAATCGCTGGTAACTCCCCTGCAGATACCCTTACTATTGTGTACTCGTCTCAGGGTGAAAATTTGTCTACGGAGTGCGGCAGTATAACGACTCACAACATTACAAAACTTACATCTACCATAAACACCATCGACTCAGTAAAAATATTAAAGGCATTTATAAATAACGTACCATCTGTAAATGCAAAAATTTATTATTAGTTAGTATGCTGTTTTTTTTTATGCAAACAGTTTGTGTATCAGAATAGAAATTTAAATTCAATGTTTTTCTTATATTTTTCAAGATGAGGCGACCCTTAAAATTAGCATTCAGGATATTTTTGTTACTATTTATTGTAATGAATATCATCGTGATTTTTCATGCCTATAAATTTACTCACTATTACAACCAAGGCGAAGTAATTATAAAAAAGCAGAGCGACAAAACCGGCTGGGATATAACCAAAGAACTTGTTTTGGGCATTAATGCGGTGAAGCAAATAAACAGCGTCCCTGACAGTATTTACAAAACAATATATTTAACTACGAACGATGGGCTAAAACTCGAAGCCTGGGTTACGACAAAGCCTGCTGCTAAAGGTACAGTTGCAATGTTTCATGGGCATGGCAGTAAAAAATCGGCCATTTTAAAAGAGGCAGCTACTTTTAGAGAAATGGGCTACAACACACTGCTGCTCGACTTTAGGGCGCATGGCGGCAGTGAAGGAAATACCTGTACCATTGGTTATAATGAGGCTGAAGACGTAAAGCTTGCGTATGAGTATTTAAAAACGAAAGGTGAAAAAAATATTGTGCTTTGGGGTATTTCGCTCGGTGCTGCTACCATTACAAAAGCAGTAAATGATTATGCTATTGCGCCACAAAAAATTATTTTAGAAATGCCCTTTGGTTCCTTGCCCGAGGCAGTAGTTGGCGTGGTGAAAAAAATGGGATTGCCGCCACAACCACTTTCAACATTGCTCACTTTTTGGGGTGGAGTTGAACATGGTTTTTGGGCATTTAATTTAAAGCCGTCTGAGTATGTAAAGCAGGTTAGATGCCCGGTTTTATTGCAGCATGGCAGTAAAGACCCAAGGGTAACAAATACCGAAACAAAAGAAATATTTGACAATATTACAACTGTAAAAAAATGGGTGGAGTACACAGCCTCTGCGCATGAATCTTTGTGTAAAAACGAGCATGATAAATGGGTAACGGAGGTATCTGCATTTTTACAGAAATGACACCACAACAAATTTCTATAGACGATTACAACTATGATTTACCCGATGCCCGCATTGCATTGCATCCTCTTGTGCAAAGAGATGCATCTAAATTGCTGTTGTATAAAAATGGTACAATAGAAGAAACTGTTTTCTCTAGAATAGATGAACAGTTGCCTGCAGAAACCCTGCTGGTTTTTAATAATACAAAAGTTATTAATGCCCGACTAAAGTTTTTGAAAACGACCGCTGCTGTTATAGAAATTTTTTGTTTAGAACCCGCGGGAGATATAGGAGAATACAGCATTGTAATGAGTGCAGTAAATTCAGTTGAATGGAAATGCCTTGTAGGCGGTGCTGCAAAATGGAAAGAAGAAATACTGCAAAAAGAGATTATCATTGGAAGTGAAAATGTAACGTTGTCTGCAAAGAAAATAGAAAAAATAACAGAGGCATTTGTGATTGAATTTTCGTGGAAACCGGCTTCGTTTTCATTTGCAGAAATTCTTGAAGCGGCAGGGAGTGTGCCATTGCCGCCTTACATAAAACGAAATACAGATGAGGAAGATACCAGCCGCTACCAAACTATTTTTGCGCTGCACAATGGCTCCGTAGCAGCGCCAACTGCCGGACTGCATTTTACCGAAAGTATTTTTGAAAAGCTTGCATCAAAAAACATACAAAAAACATTTGTTACGCTACACGTGGGCGCAGGAACATTCAAGCCTGTAAAAGCTGCTACCATGCAGGAGCATGAAATGCATGCAGAATATATTGATGTAGATATAGCTATCATTGAAACCCTGAAAAACAGTATTGGTAAAATAGCAGCCGTTGGCACTACATCGCTCCGCACCATTGAATCGCTCTACTGGTTTGGTGTAAAAGTTTTACATAATAAAGACTTGAAAGAATTATCGCTGAAGCAGTGGGATGTATATGCTGATGACATGGTGAACAATAAAGCTACTTCGCAGGAAGCGTTAGAAGCTTTGGTTGCCTGGATGAATGAAAACAACAAACAACGCATTTTTACCCAAACCCAAATATTAATTGCGCCTGGTTACAAATACCGAATGGCAAATATGCTGATCACCAATTTTCACCAGCCAAAATCTACCCTGCTCTTATTGGTTGCCGCAGCCATTGGGGAAGATTGGAAGAAAATGTATGACTATGCTTTAGAAAACGAGTTTCGTTTTTTAAGTTATGGGGATGGGAATTTGATATGGTTGTAAAATAGATTGAATTATTTTTGAAACTCCAACTCTATGCTCTGTGTCTTTAATCCTTCTCTCGTAGCTTCTCACCAATAAAAGTTCAATAATGATCATCTGCTCAAATTAGCCCCGACAGGCAGTAGTAGCTGACGCAATAATAAACTTTTAAAGTGTAACAAAATTTGTGGCAGCACTACTACAGATAGCGGGAAACTAATGCTGAAAAATGCACACAATGCCCATGCTCCCCTTTTTGGCGAACAAGTTTTTACATAAATAAGCAAATATTTTTTGATTTTTATGGCACTATTGAAACCGGCGTACCTACCGGAATATAACTGTACAAATCTTTCATTTCTGAATATTTTACAGATACGCAGCCGTCGGTCCAGTTGTAAAAATTATCAACGGTCCATTCTTCTTCGGGGCGGGTAGCGTGTATGGCTATGCCATCGCCTATACGGGCATTGGCGGGTAACAAGCCTTTTGCTTTACGGTCATTAAAACGGCGGTAACTCTCTTCATTTGGGTAATCCAATAATAATTCAGGCCCCCATTTGTTGTGTATTTTTTTAAGAACAATTTTAAAAGACCCGGTTGGTGTTCTTCTATCTCCTTCCCGCATTTTATCGCCTAAATCTCTGCTCCCAAATACGATGGGGTACGTTGCATACCAGCCTTCGTTGTCAAAAACTTTTAGTTCATAATCTTTTTTAGAAACTATAATGTAATAAGGGTTGTTGGTGAGTAGGCGGAATTGTTTTTTTGTAGGTCGTTTTTTATATTCTCTATAAGCAGTACCTGCCGGCGAAAATGCCAGCAAACCACCTATTAAAAAAACGAGTGCCATGCAACGGAAAAAATTGATTTTCATTTTTAGCCTACAATTAAAGGGTTTAACCATTCGGATATTAGGAACATGAAAGTAAGAAAATGTTACATTTAAATTTGTTATAAAATTGTAAATAGGTAAACATTTGTGATTAAAAAAGCCTCTTATACCTGCTAGCTGCAAATGTAAAAGGCTTCCTATGAAGAACAATAAGGTATTACCAGTTGCTAAAACGGATACCTACATTATACGGTTTTAAATCTAAGCCCCTTTCAAACATTGCCTTGGGGATGTATGAACCATATAACCTAATGGAACCTAAACCAACCTCGCCAATATAACTCAGTTTAAATCTTTCCATATCGTAATCACCTTTGTTTTTTTCTTTGCCACGCTCATCGCTTATCTGTTTGTTGCGCTGGCTGTACAAATACCCTGCACTTACCCCAAAACTTGCGCTAAGCACCGGCTTGCCTGGTTTTTTTGTGGTGGCAAGGTTTAGCATTAACGGAACAGTTAAGTAATCTGCTGCCAGTTTATTTTTAGAGAAAGAAATTGAATCTCTAAATACAAAGGGTGCGTTTGCTTGTAAGTTGCCGCTGTAAGGTACAAGGCCATTCTCTTTAAAACTTATTGGGGAGCGAAAGCGGTGATTGTTAAGCTCTAGACCTAAACCATATTTAAGGTTCACATTGTTTTTTACGAGCGAATATTTTTGCATAAAAAACCAGAAATTTATATTGATACTTTTACCTCCTTTTAGTTTAAGATCTGCTTCACTAAATGCAGGAGCACCGGCTTTATTTATGGTGTAGCCGCCTGTGCTGCCATAATTTGTATTATCTGTAAAGTTTGAGAAACCAAAATCGAAGATGATGTAGTTCGTGCTTTTGCGGGGGTTTGTCTTTTTAGTTCTGGTAATAACAATGGCTGAATCGCCTTTAGCCGTTTTACTTTTCTTTATAATTAAAATACTGCCTATACGAATGGTGTCACTGTATGCAGGATTGTAAGTGGAATCTTTTTTTGTAGGTTCAGTTTGCGCATAAGTACCTGTTGCAAGTGCACAGAAGGTTGCTAAAAAGTAAAGTCTTTTCATGTTTTTTTATTTTAAATGTATAACGATTGCTTACTGGGCTGCAATTTCGAACCCAGCTATTTTTAAGGAGTTTCCTGTTTTTATTTTTGCGGTTCTTTCTACAAATCTTTTAAGTCTTTTAAATACACCACCAACTTTTGAGCGCTTTACATCATCTTCATCCATGTATAAAATTTTGTTGTTGCTCTTTTCTTCTTCGGTAAATGAAACCGCCTGTGCATAAGTGTTTTCGAGTGGTACCATGTTTTCGTTTGCCAAAGCCTGCTTCACTTTTTCTTTTGTTGTTAATGTTGCAAGAGCAGTTTCGGTACTATTAGAAATACCTATGTTTTTTTGATTATCTACCGGTAGGATCGGTTTAATCGCTGCTATTTCCTCGCCTGTTGCATCGTTTGGTGTTTTTACATTGTTGTCTTTTTCTTTAATTTCTTTGACTACAAATTTAGCAACCGTTGACCTTGTATTAATTTGGGTTCTACTGGTATTGTCTTGCACATTTATCAGTTCCTCTATTTTTTTTGTATTAGTGATTTTAGCAATATTGTTGTTTGTTTTGGTAATACCTGTGTCTTCGTTATTTCCTTTAATTACAGCTACTGGGTTGTCAATTTTTCCGCCATTATTTTTTAATAAAGCAGTGCCGAAAAATAACCCAAATCCAATTAGTATGGCAGCAGCAGCCCATCTTACTATGACAAAAACAATAACATTATCTTTTTCTTTTTTGTAAAGAAGCTCTTTGTTTTTAAAAAGAATGGTTTTGTTTGCATCGAGTTTTGTTGCAAGTAATACTTTATATTCTTTTAGGGCGAATTCATTTTCTACTAAAGCTCTAGCTACAGAGGCTTCTTCATCCGCAGGTAATTCATTGTCTATTTTAAATATTAGTTTTTCCTGCAACCCGGCATCTACAAAACTGTTTTTATACAGCATTTCTTTTTCAGCAAACAATAGATCGTCGGCACTTAAAATGGATGCGAGGATCATTTCGAGTTCGCCACGTAAATCCTCATTTTCAATTACAAAATTTTCAACCGTTGTGCGTTCATCTGCACGCAACTCATTATCTGCATATAGCAGAAAAAAAGTTTCGTAATTGTTGCGGTTAATGAGCATTGTTGTTTTATTTTTAAATTACGTTTTCTGGTTTCACTATATATTCTCTTAACTGAAGTCGGGCACGGTGTAAATAAACTTTTACCTGGCTTTCATTTAATCCTGTTATTTCTCCTATCTCTGCATAATTGTATCCCTCATAGTCTTTCAGCATTACAAGACTTCTTTGCGTTTCGCTCAGTTTACACAGTGCCTCATTTAAAATACGTTTAGCATTTTGTTGCTGCCCGCCACTGCCAAGAGCTGTTTCCGTAAAATCATCTTTCAATACTATTCTTTTATTTTTACGAATGTGGTCTATCATATTGTTGTATGCCACCGTAAATAAAAAGCTTCTGCATTTCTCATTGTCAACCTGCGCCCTGTTTACCCACATTTTTTCGTAAGCACCCTGCACCACATCCTTTGCATCTTCTTCGTTGCGAAGATTTTTGACGATAAAACGATACACATTGTCTGCGTACAGCTTCACACATTCGTTATATTCTCGTTCAGTCATGCAGTGGTTAAAAAAGCAATTATAAAGTTATTGCAAGTTGGTCGGTTTATAACTTAACGGGCTAAGGCTAGCAAAAGTTACTGGCTTTTTAAAAAAATTTTTTAAAATAGCTGTATTGTATACGAAAGTTGTAATTATTGCTGCATGTACAAAGTTTACTTATAAAAATTGCGTATCCTAAAGCGAACAAATTTTTGTGTAGTGTTTATTACAATTTAAAACCCCTGTTTTATAAAATTTACATGCTGTGTATAAAATAGACTCCTAAACATTTACCAAAAACCTCACATAGATTTTTACAATGCACACAAACAAATAGTAATGTGGGTTTCTCTTTGCTTTTTAAAAAATAGCCTTCGAGCCAATTTATGCAAATCCTTTACCAGAAGAGAATTGTTTATTCACCTTCAGGTTTTCTATAGGCTTATCTTATTCGGAAATATTAACAATAAGGATTTGTTTTTTCCCTATATCAACATCGTAAAAAAATAGCTAACCACTACTTTTGCGCAAAATTATAAACAATGGCATTAGTAGGAAAAAAAGCACCTCATTTTAGGGTAGCTGCAGTAATAAACGGCGAAGAAATCATAGACAATTTTAGCCTTGAACAATACATTGGGAAAAAGAATGTTATTTTCTTTTTTTACCCAAAAGATTTTACGTTTGTATGCCCCACGGAGATACATGCGTTTCAAGATAAACTTACTGAGTTTGAGAAGAGAGATACGGTAGTAGTAGGTTGTTCTACAGACACCGAGGAGACTCACCTTGCTTGGTTAAATACACCCAAAGACAATGCTGGCATACAGGGTGTAACTTTTCCTCTGGTAGCTGATAGTTCAAAAACCATTGCACTTAATTATGGTGTATTAGGAGGCGAGTACAGCTACAGTAACGAAACAAAATTATGGTCGTTTGCAGGCGCACCAATTGCATACAGAGGAACTTTCTTAATAGATAAGGAAGGCATTGTGAGACACGAATCTATCAACGATTTTCCATTAGGCAGAAACATAGATGAATACATTCGCCTGATAGATGCACAGTTGCATGTGGAAAAATTTGGTGAGGTATGCCCGGCAAACTGGGAAGAAGGAAAAGATGCCATGGCCGCTACACAAAAAGGAGCAGCAGAATATTTCTCTACAAACTAAAAAAAGAAACATGTTAATAGAATTAGAAGAAGATAATTTTCAAACACTACTCAATGAAAACGAGACTGTAGTGGTGCAATATACTGCTGTATGGTGCGGTAACTGCAGAGTAATGAAACCAAAGTTTAAAAGAATTGCGGGCGAAAATGAACAAGTAGCATTTGTGTTAATTGATGCAGAAAAATTTCCGGAAGCAAGAAAATTTGCAAGTGTAAACAACCTGCCAACTTTTGCAACATTTAAAAATGCTGTGCTCGTAAACCAGGTACAGACAAACAAAGAAGATTTACTTAAAAACCTTATTAATGAAGTTACCGCTAATTAGACAGATTCAAAAAACTACAACTGTAGAGGAGATAAATACCACCATAAAAGTCTTGGAAAGTATAAGTGAAGTTGCTTCATTAAAACCCGATGAGATTGATGTTCTTGGCGAAATGATATCTAACCTGTGTGGAGCGTTGGAAGTACATACTTCAATAGCAAATGGGATGGAGGAGAAAGATGCCTTAAATGGTTTTATGAAAAAAGTATTGGGTTCTATTGATAAATAGTAATCACTTTAAAAATTCTAAGAGCCGGTTTGTAAAAGCCGGCTTTTTGATGCACAAAACTCAAAGCGATTTCAAATATCAATGCTTACATTGTAAAGTATTGAAACTAATATTGGGCGTATTTTCTCTTAAAAATAGAATTTAAATTGTTTTATGAACAGGCAAAACGCTATCCTAAAAATTGCATATGATCCCATTTATGCGCATCCACTGCCGGAGGGGCATAGGTTTCCTATGCTTAAATACGAGTTGATACCTGGTCAGTTATTGTACGAAGGAACTATTACCGAAGAAAATATTTTTGCGCCGCAACCATGTACAAGAGAAACTGTTTTGGAGACGCATGATGAAGATTATCTGGATAAATTAATTAACCAGCAACTGTCTGCAAGGGAGCAAAGGGTAATTGGTTTTCCACAATCTCCTGCACTTACCCAAAGAGAATTAATGATAGCTCAAGGTACAATAGATGGCTGCATGTATGCTTTGCAAAATGGTGTAGCTATGAATATTGCAGGCGGCACACACCATGCGTTTGCAGACAGAGGGGAAGGTTTTTGTATGCTAAACGACCAGGCCATTGCAGCTAATTATTTACTAAAAAATGACCTCGCACAAAAAATATTGATCATTGATTTGGATGTGCACCAGGGCAACGGCACGGCTACATTATTTGAAAATGAGCCGAGGGTTTTTACTTTTAGCATGCATGGTAAAAACAATTATCCCTTTCGCAAAGAAAAAAGTGATTTGGATGTGGAGCTGTTAGACGGCACAAATGATGAAACCTTTTTACATTTATTAAAACAAACACTTCCTGTTTTAATAGAAAAGGTAAAACCAGAATTTGTATTTTATTTAGCCGGTGTAGATATTTTGGATACGGACAAATTTGGTAAATTGAAAGTAACCATGCAGGGTTGCAAACTACGAGATGAATTTGTTTTTGCTCAATTAAAGCAACACAACATTCCCTGCCAGGTAAGTATGGGCGGCGGTTATAGTGCAGATGTAAAAATTATAACCGAAGCGCATTGCAATACTTTTAGGGTAGCAAAAGAAATTTGGGAGCTATAATAAAAATGCAAAGCATTTTAAAAGGACTACCTTCCTCACATACAAGAAATAATGTACAACCAATTTGATCTTTTAATAGATTCTTACCTCGAAAACAATATAGGAATAGATATTGATTTTTTAACGCCGGAATTATCTGCAGGGCTTCAAGAGAATATTGCCCAATTACAAAAAGACGATAAAATGACTTTTGCCGGAGTGGGCAATGAAGTTGTAATGGATACCAAACAGAAAATGCGGGGCGATAAAATTTATTGGATGGATAAAAGCCACGATAATATTTTTGAGCAGGAATTTCTGTTTCAGATGGAGGGCTTTATTGACCGGCTGAACAGTACCTGCTATGCGGGAATAAACGATTACGAATTTCATTATGCAGTTTACGAAGAAGGCAGCTGCTATAAGCGCCACAAAGACCAGTTTAAAAACGACAGTAATAGAAAATATTCGCTTATTAATTACCTCAATAATGATTGGCTGCAGCAAGATGGCGGCCAGTTAATGATTTATCAAAACAACGAATCACAAATAATACAACCACAGTCGCAAACGGCCGTATTTTTTAAAAGCGATGAAATGGAACATGAAGTTACCTTGGCAACCAGGCGCAGAATGAGCATCAGCGGCTGGCTTAAACAGTCGTAAACTAGGGCACTTAACCGGCAGAAAAGCTTCCTTTTTTTAAAGCCTACCTTCGTTGCCAATTTTACAGTTATGACTTTTGATGATTTAAATTTAAATGCTGCACTTTTAACAGCATTAACAGACTTGGGGTACACGAACCCCACTACAATACAGTATCGTGTTTTTCCTGTGGCCATGAGTGGGAGAGATGTGTGCGGCATAGCGCAGACAGGTACTGGTAAGACATTTGCGTATTTGTTGCCCTGTTTAAAACAGTGGAAATTTAGTAAAGAAAAAGATCCGCAAATATTAATTGTTGTACCTACAAGGGAGTTGGTAGCACAGGTTGTTGAAACAATAAAAGAGTTAACAACTTATATGAGTGTGAGGGTTGTAGGCGTATATGGCGGAGTAAATATTAATACACAAACACTGCAGCTTTCAACAGGGGTAGATGTGCTGGTGGGTACGCCCGGCCGGTTGTACGATTTAATGATGAACGGAGCGGTAAAAACAAAGGCTCTAAAGAAATTAGTTGTAGATGAGGTGGACGAAATGCTGAACCTGGGTTTTAGAACACAGCTAAAAAACATACTGGATTTATTGCCACCAAAAAGGCAAAATCTTTTGTTTTCTGCAACGATTACAGATGATGTTGAAAGATTAATTGATACTTATTTTAATGACCCCGTTAGAGTGGAAGCTGCGCCAACAGGTACTCCGCGGGAAAATATTGAACAGACAGTCTATGCTGTGCCCAATTTTTACACCAAAGTAAACCTGCTGCATTTGTTGCTTACCGAAGAGGAGAGCATGACGAAAGTGTTGGTGTTTGCAGCAACAAAAAAATTAGCTGATGAATTGTATGAACAACTAGAGCCAAAGTTTGAAGGCAGGGTTGGCGTAATACATTCCAACAAAGAACAGAACCATCGTTTTAATACAGTGAAACAATTTCAGGAAGGAAATTACAGGTTCATTATTGCTACCGATATTGTGGCTCGTGGTATTGATATATCTGAAGTTACCCATGTAATTAATTTTGATACACCGGAAGTACCCGAAAATTATATTCACAGGATTGGGCGTACTGGCCGTGCAGATAAAAAAGGAATTTCAATAACTTTTTTTACCGAGAAAGAAAAAGCACAGTTGGAAATCATTGAAACATTGATGCGCTATACGATTCCAATTACTGCGCTTCCTGAAAATTTGGTTATTTCAGATGTACTTACCGAAGATGAGATACCCAAAGTTTTTATGAAAACCTATCAGGTTAGGCTACCAAAAAAAGAAGAAGTAGGACCTGCATTTCATGAAAAATCTGCAAAGAACAGCAAGGTGAATTTTGTTGTGAGCAGAAAAGACAGAATGATGAAAAAATATGGTAAGGCAAAAACGAGGGGTCAAAAGAAAAAGAAATAAACCTTTTTATTTTTATTTCGTAAATTATCGCATGAAGTTATTTTATTCCATTTTCATTATTAGCAATGTTCTTTTTAGTTTGAGCAGTTGTGCATTTAAGGCAATTAACAGAAACAAAAATATAACCTATTTGCCCGCAGACAGTCTAGCTTACAAACCCTTACAAAAGCTTAACATTTTTGCCCCTAAAAAAAGTGCTGTTTTAAAAGAGGTGCTTATTTTTGTACATGGCGGCACTTGGAACTCGGGCAGAAAAGAAATGTATGGTTTTTTTGGAAGCCGCTGGGCACGAAAAGATATCGTGACGGTTATTGTAGATTACCCTAAAAGCCCAAAAGCAGGCTATAATGAAATGGTGATGGATGTAGCACTAGCTTCACAATGGGTAAAAGAAAATATTATAGTTTATGGTGGCGATCCGGATAAGATATTTATTTCTGGCCACTCTGCTGGGGGACATTTAGCTGCGCTCGTTGGCATTAAAAAAGAATACTTTGAACGAGTGGGAATGCCCAATCCGTTAAAAGGAATTATATTAATTGATGCAGCGGGGTTGGATATGTATGGTTATTTAAAGAGCCAAAACTTTGAGCCGGGTAATACTTATTTAAGTACATTTTCCAACGACCCAAAAATATGGAAAGAAGCATCACCACTTTATTTTTTACACAGCAATATGCCGGCAATGCTCATTTACCGGGGGAGCAAAACCTACCCCTCTATTGTAGAAAGCAATGAGAAATTTGTAGCTGCCATAAAGGCTTTTGTACCACAAGCCAACTATACCATTTTAAATGGTAAAAAACATGTGCCAATGATTACACAGTTTTTTAATACATCGAACAAACGGTACAAAGAGATGAAGGCGTTTATGGATAGAGCAAAATAGAAGCGTTACTTTCCAAAAACCCGCTCCCCATTCACCCAAGTTCCCAAAACATTCGTGCCTAATATTTTCGTTTTATCACATTTCATCAAATCCGTATCCAACATAATAAAATCTGCAGCTTTACCTACTTCTAAACTTCCTTTTTGTTTTTCTTCAAATGCTGCTTTAGCTGCCCATATCGTCATGCCAAATATGGCTTCTTTTCTAGTAAGTGCATTTTCCATTTGAAAGCCATTTCCAGGAAAGCCCTTACTGTCCTGCCTTGCAACGGCAGCAAAAAATGTTTTGATGGGCTCAATATATTCTACCGGAAAATCAGTACCTAGCGGCATCCATCTATTGGTCTGTAATAATTTTTTGTAAGCATAAGATGTTTTTATACGGTCTGCACCTACACGATCGCCTGCCCAATACATATCGCTTGTAGCATGTGTGGGCTGCACTGAAGGAATAATATTATAATCAGCAAAAAAATGAAAGTCTGCAGCATCCATTACCTGTGCATGCTCAATGCGCCAGCGTTTATCATTTTTTCCTTTCAACACATCAGCGTATATTTTTAAAATTTGTCTGTTGCCACTATCGCCAATGGCATGTGTACACATTTGTAAGCCACTACCTGCAAGCATTTGCGCTGCTTTTTCAAAATGGGCTTTATCATGTAATAAAAATCCTTTCCAATCTCTTTTATCCGAATAATCTTGTAACAAGCAGGCACCACGGCTACCCAACGCACCATCTGCATAAAATTTAAAACCACCAACTGTAAATTTTTCTGTTTTTAACGGACCACTTTTTACCCATTTATCATAATAAGTACTATCGTCAGAAAGCAGTGCAAAAATTTTCATTTTTAATCCCCCATCTTTCTGAGCTTTTAAAATAAGATCAACAGTGTGTTCGCTGATGCCACAATCATGCACACCAGTTAAACCCGCAGCAAAACAATAATCTTGCGCTGCCAAAAAATATTTTTGTGCAAGGGTATCATTTATCAGCGGCACTTTTTTTTCTGCAAAGTGCATGGCATTGTCTACCAAAATACCGGTAAGTTTTCCATTCTTTAACTCCACTTCGCCACCTGCAATTTTTGTGGCGGCAGTAATGCCTGCAAGGTCGAGCGCTTTTTGGTTTAGCAATGCTGCATGCCCATCAACCCGTTTTAAAAAAACCGGTCTGTCTGGGAACAAGCTATCAAAAACCTCTTTGCTTGGAAACTCTTTTACCGTCCAGTCGTTTTGGTCCCAGCCACGCCCATAGATCCATTCCATTGGCGCATTTTCGCTGTATGCTTTTATTTTACTTACGATGTCATCAAATGAAGTGGTACCTACCAAATTGCATTTCCACATATCAGTTGCATAGCCTGTAAAGTGGCAATGCGCATCTATAAAACCGGGGAAGATTGTTTTGCCTGTACCATCGGTTATAGCGTCTGAAGAATATTTTTTCATGATTTCCTCGTCGGTTCCGGTAGCTAGGATTTTTCCATTATCAATGGCCATTGCCTGTACTTGAGAAAAACTTGAATCAGCAGTGTAGATGGTTGCATGTTGTACAATAAGCGATACTTTTTGCTTGTTGCTACACGCTGAAAAAAAGATAAGAAAGCAAAAACTCGACAGAATAAAGGAAAGATTTTTCATCATCAAAAATAAGTATTTATTTCAAAAGCAATTTGTTAGACTGAATGAATTACTCATGGCAATTTTTCTTTAAAAAAATTATTCATTATTAAATATCCATTCTACATTTGGAGATGTTTAATGCACAACAAGTAAGAGCACTGCAACAAGATTCTATTAAATGGCTTTCATTGGCCGGTGGCGAAGTTACCGCTGACAATATTAAAGAGCTTCGTAATATTTTACGTTTTCACGAGCACCGCTATTATGTGGAAAATGATCCGCTGATAAGCGACGGGGAGTACGATATCATTTATAAGAAGCTGCAGAAGTTTGAAGGAGAAAATCCCGAGCTTCTAACGCCTGATTCGCCCACACAGCGGGTAGGTAAGGGTTTGATAAAATCTTTCCCAAAAGTACAGCATTTAGTACCCATGTTATCATTAGATAATTCGTACAATGGAGATGATCTTATTGACTTTGACAGAAAAGTAAGGGAGCTTTCAAAACAGGAAAATATTGAATACTGCATAGAGCCAAAATTTGATGGTGCAAGTATTTCTTTGGTATATGAAAACGACCAGTTACTTACGGGCATTACAAGAGGCGATGGCGAAGTGGGTGATGATATTACGCCTAACATAAAGCAAATTCGTTCCTTACCACTGGGTGCCGCTTTTTCAAAATTTGGTATTGAGACAATTGAATTTAGAGGAGAAGTTTTAATTAATAAAAATAATTTTGCAACCTATAACAGAGGATTAATTGAAGAAGGCTTACCACCTATGGCCAATCCTCGCAATGCAGCAGCAGGAACGCTTCGCATGAAAGACCCTACGATTGTGAGTAAAAGAAATTTAGAAGCGTTTTTGTATCATGTGAGTTATATTGGAGGGCAGATGATGGACGATGGACCACGGACGACAGACGATGGACGACAGACCACTGAGGACGAACGGCAATCCCCACTAGCCACTAGCCTCTCCCCACTCCCAACCACCCACTCCGGTATGCTCGAAATGCTTTGGGCGCTCGGTTTTAAATCTCCCAAAAAGGAAATGAAAGTGGTGCATGGTATTGAAGCTGTAATAAAATATATAAATGAATTTGAGGCTGGAAGAGATGCGCTACCTTACGAAATTGACGGCATGGTCATAAAGGTGAATGATTTAAATATGCAGGACCAATTGGGAATGACATCTCACCATCCTCGCTGGGCCATTGCATTTAAATTTAAAGCAAGGCAGACCACGAGTAAGTTGTTGGGTGTGGAGTTTCAGTTGGGTCGTACCGGTGCCGTTACACCCGTTGCAAAGATAGCCGCAGCGCAAGTTGGCGGGGTTACAGTTACCAGCATTTCTATACACAACGAAGATTACATCAAAGAAAAAAATTTAAAAATTGGTGATTCCATTTTAATAGAACGCAGCGGCGATGTGATACCCCAGATTGTAAAATCGTTACCCGAATTGCGAACGGGCGAAGAAAAAGACATTGAGTTTCCAAAAGTTTGTCCGGTGTGTAACGATGCATTGGTGCGACCGGAAGGCGAGGCTGTCTGGCGCTGTGTAAATATTAACTGCGAAGCGCAGGTGGTAGAAAGAATTATACATTTTGTAAGTAAAGATGCCATGGACATAAAAAGCTTTGGCGAGGCAAATGTGCGCAAGTTTTATGCAATGGGATTAATAAAGAATGTGCCTTGTATTTATGATTTAAAAGCAGACATGTTTGGAAGCATGGAAGGGTTTGGCGCAAAATCTGTTACCAATTTAATGGAAGCCATTGAAGCATCTAAACTGCAACCACTGCACCGTTTAATTTATGGTTTGGGTATTCGTTATGTAGGAGAAACAACTGCAAAAACACTGGCCCAAAGCATTCCTGATATTTTTGAACTCGCTAAGAAAACAGAAGAAGAATTAAAAATGATGGACGATGTAGGAGTTAAAGTTGCAGACAGCATTGCAGCGTTTTTTAAAAATGAAGACAATGTAAAGATGCTGGAAAACCTTGCAGAAAAAGGGTTACAAATGAAAGCCCAGCCAAAGGAAAAAATAGAAGGCGGCTTGGTTGGACAAACATTTTTATTTACCGGTACGCTTGCAAAATTAAAAAGAGCAGATGCAGAAGCAATGGCAGAAGCGCTTGGCGGAAAAATAATGAGCGGGGTAAGCAGTAAATTAAATTACCTGGTGGTAGGTGCAGATGCGGGAAGTAAACTTGAAAAAGCAAAAAAATTGATGACGGTAAATATTATTAGTGAAGATGAGTTTATAGAACTGGCGAGCCCAAACCCGAGCGAAGGAGCGGCCTAGGTCCTTAATATTTTGAAGGGTTTTATATTTTCATATTCTTGCAATTCTCCTTCGGAGAAGCTGGGGTGAGTTTTTTTAGGTGAATAAAGAATCAGCTATGTGGAACTTCATTGGCATAGTCTATCCCGATTTTTCGGGGCTCCATTCAACAGTATCACTTTTGGCAACAGTAAATATGCTATACTGAAATGCATGGCTTTCGAAATCCGTTTATTTTAAATATTGCAAAAGCCAATTCGTTAATTTTATATTCTTTACAAAATTTGAATCATGATAGAAAAAAGCACACTCCAGTTTCTTACAGAACTTAAAAATAACAATACAAAAGAGTGGTTTGATGCCAACAGAAAAAGATATGAGGCAGCAAAGGAAGATGTGCAAAATATCACACAAAAATTGATTATGTCAATTGGTAAGCATGATGAAGATATTGCAGCATTGCAAGTAAAGGAATGTACGTTTCGAATAAACAGAGATGTACGTTTTTCTAAAAACAAAGCGCCTTATAAAAGCAATATTTCTGCTATTTTTTCTAAGGGCGGAAAGAAAGCAGATACTGCAGGCTTTTACATGCATATTGAGCCAGGTGCTGCTTTCGTAGCTGCCGGATATTGGAGCCCTGAGGCAAAAAAGCTTGCCAGTGTACGTCAGGAAATTGATTATAATTTGGATGAGTTTAAGAAGATCTTATCGGCTAAAAAATTTAAAGAAACTTTCACTGATGGCCTGTCTAAAGAAGATACCTTACAACGACCACCGAAAGGTTACGATGACGAAAATCCAGCTGTAGAATTTTTAAAATTGAAAAGTTTTATCGTTACAAAAAAATTGACCGATGCCGATTTGATGGATAAAAATTATGAAAAGAAAATCGTAACTATTTTCGCGGCAGTAAAACCCTTTTTAGATTTCTTAAATACTGCGGAATGAGATGGGCAAGGAGAACAAAGAGGTGAAGAGAAAAAAGAGATGTGTTATTCATGTGATTCATATCCGAAATTATTATAGACTCTGTGAATCCCATCTTTCATTAACTCTGTCTTAAAATTTAGAATCAAACCATTCTTAAGATTTAATAAGGCCAGTTGTGTTTTTAATTGTTTAAAATAAACTGGGTGTAACGGAAATACCGACTTCAATTCAACAACTATCTTATTATCAACAAGCAAGTCTAACTTGTAGGCATTTTCAATATGTAAATCGTCATAGGTTTATTGGTAACACCAATTGTCTATCAGTAAGTATTCCTGCTTGTTGTAATTCGTAATATAATATTTCTTCGTGCACTTTTTCAAAACATCCGGGGCCAATCTTTGAATGAATTTTAATTGCAAGTCCAATAATTTTCCTGATGAGTTCCTCTGTTTCCAATTTAATAAAATTGTAATAAATGAAAATTAATGGCTAAAAGCAAAAAAAGTAAAAAAAGATTTGTCGACTCATCGTTTGTATTTGCTGCTTTAACTTTTAGCAAAACAATGCCTTAACTAAAAGCCAAATAAAGAAAATAGCCAAGTGAAGCATTCTCTACATCTTGTTCTTATTTTCTTCTTAAGTTTATAGCTAATTTATTAAAATGCCGATTTCTTTTAACTGGGTTCTTATTTTATCAGATGTAGCAAAATCTTTTTTAGCCGTTGCTTCTTTTTTAATTTCAAACAATAATGTCAAAATTAATTATCTAAAAGTCAAAAAGAAAAAAGCCAAAAGAAAGAAAAGAATGGATAATAATAGCTGCTTATTGTTCTTATTTTCTTTTTAAGCCTATACCTTATTCAAAAAATTCTCTACTCCATCCCCCAACTCATCTCCCCGTTCTTTTCATCCTTTAATAAAATACCAATTTCTTTTAACTGGGTTCTTATTTTATCAGATGTAGCAAAATCTTTTTTTGTTTTCGCTTCTTTCCGCATCTCAATTAACAGGTCCAATACATTACCCAGTTTACCATTATTTATTTCTGCATCAGCCTTCAATCCAAAAACGTCCATTAAGTAAACCCTCATTTGTGTTTTAAGTAACTCAAAAGTTTCTTGTGTAATTGTGCCAATTGCAATCAACCCATCTTTTATAGAATTTATTACGGGCACAAGCTCAAACATGCTAGCCAGCACTTTCGCCGTGTTAAAATCATCGTTCATAGATGCATTAAAATCATTCAGCAATGACAATACCTTTTGCTCTAGTTCTGCATCAATCTCGCCAATTGTATATTGTAACTTTTGCAAAATTTCATACGCCTCCCAAAGTCGTTTCAAGCCCTTTTCAGATGCCTGCAAGGCTTCATTGCTAAAATCGAGCGTACTTCTATAATGTGTTTGAAGCATAAAGAAACGGACCGTCATGGGCGAATATGCCTTATCTAAAAGTGGGTGTGAACCGGTAAATAATTCGTGTGGCAAGAAACCATTGCCGAGCGATTTGCTCATGCGAGTACCATTCACAGTAAGCATGTTTGTATGCATCCAAATTTGTGCAGGGCTTTCTTTAAAACAAGCTTCGTTTTGTGCAATTTCGTTGGTATGGTGTGTAGCTGCTAGGTCCATTCCGCCACCGTGCAAATCAAACCGTTTACCCAAATATTTATTACTCATAGCAGAGCATTCAATATGCCAACCGGGGAAACCCATACCCCATGGACTTGGCCATTGCATAAGGTGCTCAGGTTTTGCTTTTATCCATAACGCAAAATCAAGTCTGCCTCTTTTCTCATCCTGTCCACCAAGTTCCCTCGTTCCTTCAAGAAGGTCTTCTAGTTTTCTATTTGTAAGTATGCCGTAAGATTTTTCCCTGCTGTATTTTTCTACATCAAAATAAATGGTGCCGTTTACTTCATAGGCATAACCATTGGCAAGTATTTCCTGCGTCATGGTTATTTGTTCGCTTATATGCCCTGTGGCTGTGGGTTCTATGGTTGGAGGTAAATTATTAAACAATTGCATCACATCATGAAAGCCCAAAGTATAGCGCTGTACTATTTCCATAGGCTCCAGTTTTTCAAGCCTTGCCTTTTTGCTAAATTTATCATCGCCTTCATCTCGGTCACCTTCCAAATGTCCGGCATCGGTAATGTTGCGCACGTACCTTACTTTAAATCCTAGCTGGCTTAAGTAGCGATAAATAATATCAAACGAAATAAACGTACGACAGTTGCCTAAATGAACGTCGCTGTACACAGTCGGTCCGCAAACATACATGCCCACATAGCCTTCTTCCAAAGGTTTAAATAATTCTTTTTTTCTGGTGAGTGTATTGTAGATTTCTAATGCCATTTTTTGTTTTTTACATTCTGCATGTTGCCTTTAAGATACTTTAAAAACCTTTTCTTAAAAACTTTAATATTAAATTCTCATAGTGCTGGTTGCTGCAAATATATTTAAAGAAGTACAAGAAATAAGAAGGAATAAAGAACTCCATTATTTGTTAGATAAAGCTATTAATTTGAGATCTGTAATGATCGGGAAATGGTCGCTGAGTTTTTTCTTAATCCTGATAAATTGCTCAACTTCAAATCGCTCATCTGCAAAAATATTATCAATTCTAAGTGTTGGCGAAATACCATAAAATGTTCTACCAATACCCGAACCTTTTTCCGCAAAAGCATTTTTCAATCCCTTGCCAATGGTATTGTAAGCATAGCTATTGGGTACATCATTAAAATCGCCACATAAAATTACAGGATAAGGGCTTCTATCAAGAGCATTTTTAACCCTTTCGCTTTGTAATTTTCGTTTTAAAAATCCTGTTTTAAATTTTACAAGAATGTTCTTGGATTTTTTTATATCTAACTCGCCCTTAAGTGTAGGGTCTTCGATATATTGCCTATTTGTATCGCTAAATTTTAAAGACTGAAGATGAATATTGAAAACACTAAAAGTGTCCGTATTTTTTACAATGTTGATGCTTTGGAAAATTGAATTGTAGTTGTATTCACCAAAAGTATACGTTTCTTTATTTAGAATAGGAAACCTGCTGAAAGTGATAATGCCATAATGGTGCTTATTATCAAAATTGTCTCGCCTGTCATAGCTGTAATTATAATATTCAAAATTTAATTGTTTGGCCATGCGTGGAACAAAATTGATGGCTGTAGAATCCTCATCTCCCCCAACCATTTCCTGAAAACAAGCAACATCGGGCATGTATTTATTTATCATTTCAATCATTTCTGTTTTTCTTTCGGGATGTGTTTTATGTTCCAGAATATCGAAATGCTCTACGTTCCAGCTCATTACCCTAATGTTTTCCGGAGATTTAGACAATGTAAAATCAGTTGTTGTTTTAAATTTTATGAGGTGCCCGAGTGGCTTCCAGGCGCACAGGATTGAGATAATACTTATCAGTATGAATTTCTTTTTTGCAAAAAGCCAGAAGACAATAAAAAAAAGCAGCACCACCAACAGGTAAAGCGCTGCAAGTGTAAGAAGGCCAAGAAACCAAAAAGATTGAGGATCAAAACTGGAAGCATAACACCCAAGTAAAAACAGTAAGGCAATACCAACATTGCATAAAACAAAAATACTTTTCGCAAATTTTCTTATAAATCCACCTGCCATACATTAAAGATAAAGTAAGTTAAAAAGGATTAACATAAAAATTTCCTAATAGATTCCATTTTTTTACTGCTGGCATTATTTTCCATGATACTACCTAAATAATTGTAAAACACTAAAAATTATCAAAATGAAAAAAATGCTACTTCCTATATGTGCAGTTACATTTTTACTTGCTGCATGTAACACCGACAAAAAAAATAGTTTAGAAACTGAAAACCGAATAGTATTTACAGATACCTCGTTGCTTAAAGCCGTAAACGGCACAACGGATGTTGCTGCAAACGACTTGCAAACCCCTGTTGAAGTTGCTGAAAAAGCTGCACGAAACACCAAACCACAGGTGCGAACTATTACTAAAATTGTGAGAGTTGTAGAGAAACAACCCGCACCAAAAGTTATAGAAAAAGCTGAACCTCCTGTAATAGTTGAGCCTACTCAACCCGCTACTACTAATGCAGGAACAGCCACTAATACCGAAACCATGCCAGGCGGTGGAGATACTGGAAATGGTACGACAGCTACAGCACGAGTTGAGAAAAAGAAAAATGAGGGTTGGAGTGGTGCCGCAAAAGGTGCAACCATTTGTGGTGTTGGTGGGGCAGTTGCCGGAGCGGTAATTGGCAAGGGTGGTAAAGGTGCAATAATTGGCGGCGTAATTGGTGCCGCAGGTGGTTATATACTTGGAAGAAAAGCCGATAAAAAATCGGGTAGAATAGAATACGCAAATAATTAAATCCCTATTTGAAAAGTGAGCGGCCGTCCAATTTATGGGCGGCCGTTTTTATTTGTACAAATTTGTATTAAAAAGAAATAAAAAACTTAATTGTAAGGTTTTATTAAGACTTATAACTCCTCATTATCCGCAGCCTTCTTTAAAAAATCTTTTTCTTCGTCTGTTAAAAAGTGATAACCTTTTTGGTTTATTTTATCGAGGATTTCGTCAACCCTTTTTTGTGTAACATTGGTTGTTTTAGTGAATGGTTTTCTATTGCCGCTGTTATAAAAAATATCATCTTTTTCTGGTGTGGTAATTTTTTTGGGTTCAAAGAGCGTTATAAATTTTGTATAAAGTCTGTTCATCCATATGCTGCCGTCTTTGCCTTGTCTTAAAAAAACTATAAATAAAAACCCTGCTGCAGCACCACCTAAATGTGACAGACTATAAGCTGCGCTAAACCCTGCAACCCCGGCAAAATCTATTAAAATATAAATGGTCATAAGCACCCATATAGGAATACCATTGCGGATCTGTGTGAAAAACCTGTAGTTTGGCTCAAGTGCTGTTGTTGCCATAGCAACTGCCATTACCCCGGCATTTGCCCCCAGCAAACCTGCGCTATCTCTTGCAGGTGCAAGCGGTGGTAAAACATAATGAGCTGCAATAAAGAAAACGGCTCCGGCTAAACCTCCATAAATGTATATAGGAATTATTTTATCGTTGCCAGCCATTTGTTGTAAAATATAGCCAAATGCCCATAGCCAGATCATATTGGTAATGCCACGAATAATACCACCACCGGTTTCAGTAAACATATAAGTTAAAATTGTCCATGGCCTTTCTGAAAGGCTTGACAGACCCGCAGGTAGCTCAAACCATTGTACGATATGTGTATAGAAAAATTCAGGGGTTTTTTCACCTACAAAAACGCCCACCTGTATTACCATGAGTATTAAAAAAAACACCACATTTATAGCGAACAAAGCCATCAGTGCATTGCTATCTGCACCAAGCGTAAACCTGCTTCTTTTTCTTTGTCTTCGTTCGTTTCGGTGATTGCGATCAGTTTCTCCCATTGGTAAATATTATTGTGTAAAAGTACAAAGTGATTTTGAGGAAAGGGAAGTAATGTTACAAATCATTCTATTATTTTTAATCCTTCGCTTTGATATAATTTAATATTATCATCTTCCGTAAGAAATATATAATCATCTTTTATACATTGCCAAACAAGTATTCTATCAAATGGGTCTTTATGATAGGATGTTTTAAGGTTATGGAAAGTGGATGATGTACCGGAAGATAAATTGAGTGGAATAATTTTATTTTGAATGGCAAGATTTTTTAAATCTGATGGCGAAACATTTCCAAGATTTAGTTTGCCCGATTCGAATTTTATTGATATTTCCCAAAAACTTATCGCACTAATGTAAAGGTCATTTTCAGGATTAATTAAAACTTTTGAAATGTTTTTTGGTATTTTTTTACTATCAAAGAAAAACCAAAGAAATATATGCGTGTCTAAGAGATATTTGTTCATCATTTACTTATTGGAAATTCTTCACTGCTCGTTTCTTTAAAATTAGCTGCCATCTTATAACCATTCAGGTTATTGTAAATACCAAGTTTTCTTTTAGTGAGATTTTTGGAAGATTCTGGTTGAAAATGACCAATCACTTCTTTTTTCTTGCCATATGTTACAGTTATCTCTTCACCTGCCTTCACCCATTCAATTACCGCTGAAAATTGAGCTTTAAATTCTCCTACTGATAAAGTTTTCATCACATGATTTTTATACTGCAATATAATATTTTCTTGACAAGTTGTCAAGAAAAGTGTGTTTCATCAATATGTACTCCTATTTCCCCTGTTTTGAAAATAGACAATTAAAAAACCTGTAAGTGCGCCACCAATATGCGCAAAGTGAGCTACATTATCTCCTGGTCTGCCTGCAATACCACTGAATGCGTCAATAGCAATAATGCCAAGTACAGCCCATTTCGCCTTTATAGGAATTGGAATGGGAATAATCATCATTTCTGTATTTTGAAACAGGTAGCCAAAAGCCGCAACCACCCCCATGATAGCGCCTGAAGCGCCTACTGTTGCATTCATTCTTAATGCTTCTTGGTACTGAATAACTTCTTCATAACTCATTACCATTTTATCGTACATACTAAAATCATACGCATAACTAATAAGCTGAACAACAGCAGCACCAATGCCACATATGAAGTAAAATATAAGGAAACGCTTTGCACCCCACATTCTTTCAATATTAGAGCCAAACATATAAAGAGCAAACATGTTAAAAAATAAATGCATAAAACTGCCATGCATAAACATGTGGGTAATTATTTGCTGCAAACCAAATACATCTGATTTGTAATGATGCAAAGCAAAAAGATCTGTAACACGGCTTTCGCCCTGCAACCCGCCAAATGTAATTTGGGCAATAAAAACTATTACATTAATGATAATTAAATTTATCACCGCCGGCGTTGCACTTTGAAAACCGCCACTGTATCTGTTAAATGACATTTAAGTTATTTTAAATTTTATGTTGCAATCAATCTTCAATGATTGTGCCTTTTTAAAAAGGCTGACAATTAGGCTTCTTCTTCTTTCCTTAACACCAGCCTTGCCACACATTCTATATGGTGTGTATGCGGAAACATATCTACCGGTTGTGTTTTTTCAACTGTGTATTTTTCACTAAGCAGTAAAATATCTCTGGCCATGGTTGCTGTATTGCAGCTAACGTATACGATAACTGGAGCTGCTATTTCAAGTAATTTATTTACAAGTTTTTCGTGCATGCCGGCTCTTGGTGGGTCGGTAATAACCACATCTGGCCTGCCATGTTTTGCAAAAAAATCATCGTTGCATATTTTTATCACATCGCCTGCAAAAAATACGGCATGCTCTATTTTATTAAGGGCAGCATTCTTTTTTGCATCTTCGATTGCATCTTCAATAAGCTCTACACCAACAATTTTTTTTGCCTTTGGGCTCACAAAAATCCCTATGCTGCCTGTGCCACAATACAAATCATATACGACCTCATTGCCGGTGAGTTGCGCAAAATCTCTTGCTATGCTGTATAGCTTTTCTGCCTGTTTGGTATTTGTTTGAAAAAATGATTTTGGACTAATAATGAATTCAAAATTTTCCAGCATCTCTGTAACATACCCTTTGCCAAAATAAACCTGTGGCGTAAGATCGTAAATAGTATCGTTCCATTTTGGGTTGATGGTATACAGCAGCGTTGTTATCTCCGGCACTTTTGCCAGCAGCGAATCCAACACAATTTTTGTATTGGCCGCATCTTCATAATTTATACAAAGGTTTACCATAAGCTCACCTGTAGTACAATAGCGAACAATTAAATTTCTTAACCAGCCGGTATGTTCTTTTATGTCGTAAAAAGGTAAGTTATTTTCCACGGCAATTTCCCGCATGCCGTTTCTTATGCGGTTATTAACATCATCCATTAAAAAACATTCAAAAATATTAATGGTCTTATCAAAAACACGTGGTGCATGAAAGCCAAGCGAATCCTGTTGCGAAGCAATATTTTCGTTTCCAATTTCTTCTGCAGTCAGGTATCGCTTATTACTAAAAGTAAATTCCAGTTTGTTTCTATAGTGTACCTGCTCATCTGCACCTACAATCGGCATCATTACTGCACCCGTAACCTTCCCTATGCGGAGCAGATTTTGTTCCGCCTCCTGCTGTTTATATTGTAATTGTTTTGTATAAGGTAGCATTTGCCATTTGCAACCACCACATACGCCAAAATGAATGCAGAAAGGCGTTACCCTATCAGCGGAAGGGGTAATGAGTTTTAAAACCCTGGCTTCTGCAAAATCCTTTTTGTTCTTTGTAAGCAAAAGGTCCACCACATCTCCAGGTACTGCTCCTTCTGTAAATATCACTTTACCATCCTGCCTCGCAATTGCTTTACCCTGTGCAGCATAATCTGTAATGGCAATATTTTCTATGGTAATTCTGTTTTTCTGTTTTCTCACGAGGCAAAAATAGCATTTCCTTCGATAATGCTGTTTTGTTAAAAATGGTTAAATCATGTTTTAGATAAATACAACAATTTCATTTTAGCCCTATTTTAAATACATTTGTCAACATTTTACAATATACAGATGAAAAAATATTTATTGCTTTTGCTTTGCAGCATTGGTTTTTTGGGTACAAGGGCTCAGGGGTATCAAATTAATTTGCAAAGCAATTACAAAGCAGGTATTGTTTACCTCACTTATTATATGGGTAAAAATTTTATTTTGCAGGATTCAGCAGTAGTAAGTAGCAAAGGCCTTGCTGTTTTTAAAGATGCTAAAAAATTACAACCTGGTATTTATGTAATCGTTTTTCCTGGTAAAAGGCTCACAGCTGATTTTTTGATAGAGAAAGAACAAACCCTTTCCATTAATGCAGATACCAACCACCTTGAACAGATAAAAATAACTGGCTCGCAGGCCAACATTATTTTTAAACAATACCAGAGTTTTGTGAATGTAAAAGGAAAACAACTGCAGGATGTAAGGGTTGCCTATAATGCGGCAAAAACCCACGAAGATTCTGTAAAATACGAAACTGCATATAAAAAATACAGCAAAGAGCTAAACGATTACAGAATGAGCATCGTAGCAGGCAAGCCCACCTCTATGATGGCGGTTTTACTTACAGCATTAAAAGAACCAGCATACCCTACAACGGAAGCGGTTACTCACCAGGATTCTGTGGCGAATTACAATTTTTACAAGCAGCACTATTGGGATGGTATCAGTTTTATGGATGATAGAATTATTCGTACACCCTTTTTTCTGCCAAAGCTGGAAACGTATTACAGGGAAGTAATGCCGCAATCGTCAGACAGTTTAATAAAAGATATTGATTACAAATTGTTGCTGGCAAGATCGAACACGGAAATGTATAAGTTTTTGCTTAACTGGTTTACCGATGAATACATCAGCCCTAAATACATGGGTCAAGATGCTGTTTTTGTTCATTTGTACGAGCAATACCACAGCAAAGGAATTACCACCTGGCTCAATGAAAAGCAACACGAAGCTATTACGAGAAGGGCTTTTATGGTAATGGCGAACTTGATTGGAGAAAAAGCAGCAGACTTACAATTTGAAGATACAGCTGGCATACAAACATCGTTATACAATGTAGATGCGCCTTATACAGTCGTTGTGTTTTGGGATCCATCTTGCGGGCATTGCAAGCAGGAATTGCCAAGAATAGATTCTATTTACAGAGCCAATTGGCAAAAGAAAAATGTAAAAATTTATGCCGTACTTTCCGAATCGGAAAAGATGAAACCTGAATGGCTTAGCTACATTAGGGAACACAAAATTGGCGACTGGATAAATGTGTATCAGACAAAAGCATCACTCGATCTGGAAACAAAAGAGCAGCGGCCATCTTACAGGCAACTGTACGATGTAGTGCTTACGCCAACCCTTTACCTACTCGATAAAGACAAACGTATTGTTGCAAAAAAATTAACCTTAGAGCAGATAAATGATTTGCTGGAAGTAAAAATAAAAAAAGGATAGGAGAATTATTTAATTACCACAACCAACTTGATTTTAATGAAAAATTTGTTTACGCTTGCTGCATCTTTTCTTATTGCATGTACAGCTTTTTCGCAGCCACTTTTTACCTATGGCAACAGTAGTACAGGTAAAGAAGAATTTTTAAGAGCATACAACAAAAACAAGCCTGTAACGACAGACAAAGAAAAATCTATAAAAGAATATCTAACACTATACACCAATTTTAAATTAAAAGTAAAGGCGGCAAAAGAGCTTAGGCTCGATACGCTGGCCCAGATAAAGTACGACGTACAAAATTTTAGAGACCAGATAGCAGACAATTATTTAAACGATGAACAACTGTTGGATGTTCTGGTAAAAGAAGCTGCAGAAAGAGCTGCTCAAAATGTACACGTACTTTATTTTTCAGTACCAGTGGCAGAAAATGCCACGCCGGCAGATACTTTAAAAGCTTTTAATGCATCAAGAGAATTATACCTACAGCTAAAAAAAGGGACAAATAATTATGGGGATGTTGTAGCTGATGTCTCTGCAAAATTTTCTACTACTACATACAGCGATGCCGGCTATATAACTGCCTTTATGCTTCCTTACGATTTAGAAAATATTATTTACAATACCGGTGTGGGAAATGTATGCCCGCCATTTAAAAGTAAAAGAGGTTACACCGTTTTTAAAGTTGCTGATGTGAGGGCAGATGTTGGAAAATGGAAAGTAGCACAAATACTCTTTGCTTATCCGCCGGATGCTGATGACAACAGCAAACTTGCTGTAAAATTGAAAGCAGATTCTGTTTATGCGCTGTTGCAAAAAGAATTATCATTTGACGAAGCAGCTAAAACATACAGCAACGACCGCATGAGCTACAGCGGTGGAGGAGAACTACCGGAGTTTACAACCGGTAAGTACAATGTGAAATTTGAGGAGAATATTTTCACCTTAAAAAAAGACAACAGTTTTACCAAGCCGTTTGAAACGGAGTTTGGTTATCATATTGTAAAACGGTTGAGCAATGTTGCTTTATTTAAAACGCCTGAGGACGCTAATTACCTATACGATATTAAACAGAAAGTGCAGCAGGATGCCAGAATAAATACGGTAAAAGAAAGGTTTATTAAAGCTATTACAGTAAAAACCGGGTTTAAAAAAATGCCTGGTTTTACAGAACCTGCATTATTGAAAGCCGCAGACAGTATTATTAATAACCCGGCAATAGATTTTGCTAAACTTAGCAATGTAAATAGTAAAATATTGTTTGGCTTTAAAGATGGTTCTACCGCAAAGGGCAATGAATGGTTGCAGTATGTAAAAGACAACAACTACCAGGCTGATGTTAAAAATACAGACAGTCGGATGTTGTTAAGCAATTTTACATCTCAAACAATACTGAGTTATTATAAAAAAAACCTTGAAGAATACAACAGCGATTTTAAATACCAGATGCAGGAATTTGAAGAAGGTAATATGCTTTTTGAAATAATGGAAAGAAATGTGTGGAGCAAAGCCGGATTAGATTCAGTAGGATTACTTAATTATTACAACGCCAATAAAAATAGTTATAAATGGCAGGAGAGTGCTGATGTGCTTATTTTTAACTGCACAGATGAAAAGACTGCTACCGCTGCTATTGCCTCCCTTAAAGCTGGACAACCATGGACTAATGTTGCCCAAACAAGCAATGATAAAATACAGGCTGACAGTGGCAGGTATGAACTTGTGCAATTGCCCGCAGCTATTAATAACAGGATAGCTAAATTAGGTGATTTTTCAACAATCGCTTTAAATGCAGATGGGACTGCAGTATTTGTAAAATTTATAAAACTTTATGCTGCAAATCTTCAAAGAACCTTTGGTGAGGCAAGAGGGCTGGTGATAAATGATTATCAAAATATTTTAGAACAGCAATGGGTAGCCGATCTAAGAAAAAAGTATGAGGTAAAAATTAATGAGCAGACATTAAATGCTATTTTAAAATAACAACCGTTTATATTTCTTTAAGAAGAGGCTATCTCATAATTAAAAAATGGCTCTGAGATTTACTTTAATGATTTTCCTGCTCCGATAAGAATCTGAATAAAAATGGGCTGCCTCGTATTTATGAGACAGCCTCTTTTTTATATCAATTTTCTAACAACATCTGCTATCAATACTGGCTTACCCAGCGTGTAGTAGTGTAAGGCAGGTACGCCTGCATTTTTAAGTTCAATAGATTGTTGCAATAACCACTCTGCTCCAACTTTTTCAACATCTGCATCCTCTTTGCATTTTATTATTTCGTTGGATAATGCCATCGGTAAATCAATGTGAAAAACCTTTGGTAAAACCGTTAGTTGTTTTTTATTAAAAATGGGTTTAAGCCCTGGAATAATCGGCACATTAATGCCTATTGCCCTGCAGGAGTCTACAAACGAAAAATATTTTGAGTTATCAAAAAACATTTGTGTTACTATGTAATCTGCGCCTGCATCAACTTTATTTTTAAGATATTGAAGGTCAGTATCCATATTAGGGGCTTCAAAATGTTTTTCTGGATAGCCTGACACGCCAACACAAAATTTTGTACTAGCTGTGTTTTTTAAATCTTCTTCTTGGTAAAGTCCTGCATTTAAATCCTGCACCTGCTTTATAAGATCTATTGTATAATTATGCCCACCAACTTCAGGTTCGAAATTAGCTTCGTTTTTTGCAGCGTCTCCCCTAAGCAGTAAAACATTGTCTATTCCCAAATAGTCGAGGTTAATCAATGCATCTTCCGTTTCTCCAACACTAAAGCCACCACAAATAATGTGTGGTACAGTATCAACATTGTATTTGTTCATAATAGCTGCGCATATCGATTCTGTCCCCGGACGCTTTCGAACAACAACTTTTTTAAAATTGCCATCTGCGGTCTTTTTAAACACATGTTCGCTTCTGTGGTATGTAACATTTATAAAGGCCGGCTTTAACTCCATCAAAGGATCTAAATGGTTATAAAGCGATTGTATTCCTTTACCTTTTAATGGGGGTAAAATTTCAAAAGATATTACGGTGTCTTTCGCCTGGCTAATATGATCTGTAACTTTCATGTAAACTATTCTTTAATACTTTTTTATGTTATTAGATTTTTACGAAGTTACACAACGAACCGTTTCATTTTTAGAAAAGAGAGAAAGCTGTTAAATATTCCGCTTGTAGTATAGCACAAAAACTTGTTTCTTACATTTGTTTAAAATATTAATGTTTTGAGTCTTATAATACAAACTAATAATCTTGTAAAAAGATACGGCAGCCGCACAGTTGTTAACAATGTTTCATTCAACGTAAAGCAAGGCGAAATTGTAGGTTTGCTTGGACCAAATGGTGCAGGCAAAACAACCTCTTTTTACCAGGTAGTTGGCTTAGTAAAGCCAGACGAAGGGGAAGTTTTTTTAAATGATATTAATATTACAAAGCTGCCCATGTTTAAACGTGCGCAAATGGGTATTGGCTATTTGCCGCAGGAAGCAAGCGTTTTTAGAAAACTGAGCGTGGAGGAAAATATAATGGCGGTGCTTGAAATGACCAAACTTAAAAAGAATGAGCAAAAGCTAAAACTGGAATCTTTACTAAATGAATTTCGCCTGCAACATGTAAGAAAAAACAATGGAGACACTTTAAGTGGTGGCGAAAGACGTAGAACAGAAATAGCCCGGGCTTTGGCAGTTGATCCTAAATTTATCCTGTTGGATGAGCCTTTTGCCGGGGTTGATCCGATCGCCGTGGAAGATATTCAGGAAATAATTGCAAAACTTAAATATAAAAACATCGGCATCCTTATTACTGATCATAATGTAAACGAAACACTCTCCATTTGCGACCGTGCCTATTTATTAATTGATGGCAGTATTTTTAAACATGGTACGGCGGAAGAACTAGCTGGAGATGAACAGGTACGCAGGTTGTACCTTGGTAAAAATTTTGAATTAAAACGTAAGGATTATTTGCATGAACAGGCGGCAAGCTAAAATTTAAACAATATAATTTTTCTTAAATTTGACTAAATTACTTTAAAATGGGTTTAACTTATGCTGATATTGAATTAATAAATGCAGAAGATTTAGGACTGGCTCGTCGGTACATAATTAGTGACGATGAAGTAAAACGTTTACATGTTAATTTATTAGTTGATACTCGCTCCTACAATCTTTGCATAAATGAAACTATTCAAGAACAATTAGATTTACCATTTTTAGAAAAAAGAAAAGGTCAATTGGCTGATGGAAGCATTCATGAATATGATTTAGTTGGTCCTATAGTTTTAAAATTTAAAAACAGACAAACTGTTTGTAATGCACTAGTACAATCAGGTGATAATGAACCCTTACTAGGAGCCATTCCGTTGGAGGATATGGACGTATTGATTCATCCTCTGAAGCAGGAATTAATCGTAAATCCAGAACATCCATATTATGCACAAATGAAAATAAAATAGAATTAACCGCACAACAAAACTCACCCGAGATAAAAATATTGTGTTGATAATGACTAATATTTAACATTATAGCAATGTGTCTGTTTCATCTTTCGCCTTGCCGTCCGGCATAAATACCGTACTTTTGCGCACTTAAAAACAACCTCGAATAATTTCGGGGAATAAAATAAATCAATGAATATTCGCAACATTGCAATTATTGCACACGTAGATCACGGTAAAACAACGTTGGTAGATAAGATCCTTCACTCTACTAAAGTTTTCAGAGACAATCAGGAAACAGGAGACCTTATAATGGATAGCAACGACCTTGAAAGAGAGCGTGGTATTACTATTTTTAGTAAAAATGCTGCCGTAGTCTATGATGGCTACAAAATAAATGTTATTGATACCCCCGGTCACAGTGACTTTGGTGGTGAAGTGGAGCGTGTACTTAAAATGGCCGATGGTGTGGTTTTGTTGGTAGATGCTTTTGAAGGACCAATGCCACAAACTCGTTTCGTATTACAAAAAGCTTTGGCCTTGGGTTTAAAACCAATGGTTGTAATTAACAAGGTTGATAAACCAAACTGCCGTCCTGATGAAGTACACGATGCAGTATTTGAATTATTCTTTAACCTTGATGCTACTGAAGAGCAATTGGATTTCCCTACATTTTATGGTTCGGGTAAAAACGGTTGGTTCAACAATTCATTAACTGAGATTGACAATATTTTCCCTTTATTGGATGGTGTTATTAAATACGTACCGGAGCCTAAAGTAAACGAAGGTCCTTTGCAAATGCAGATTACTTCTTTGGATTACTCTTCTTTCCTTGGTCGTATTGCGGTAGGTAAAGTAGCCCGTGGCGTTATTAAAGAAAGCCAACAGATAGCTTTAATGCAGGCCGATGGTAGCATTAAGAAAATGAAAATAAAAGAGCTATATGTTTTTGAAGGCATGGGCAAAAAGAAAGTTACAGAAGTTATAGCAGGAGATATTTGTGCGGTTGTAGGTCTGGAAGAGTTTAATATCGGCGATACCATTGCTGATGTTGAAAATCCTGAAGCATTGCCGGTAATTAGTGTTGATGAGCCTACCATGAGTATGTTGTTCAGCATTAACAACTCACCGTTCTTTGGTAAAGAAGGTAAGTTTGTAACGAGCCGTCACCTTAGAGATAGGTTGATGAAAGAAACAGAAAAGAACCTCGCGTTGCGTGTAGAAGATACAGACGGTGCAGATAGCTTTTTGGTATTTGGTCGTGGTATTTTGCACCTTGGTATCTTAATAGAAACCATGCGCAGAGAAGGTTTTGAGTTGACTGTTGGCCAGCCGCAGGTGTTGGTAAAACAGATTAATGGCAGCAAGCACGAGCCTTATGAAAATTTGGTAGTTGATGTACCATCTGAATACAGTGGTAAAGTAATTGACCTTGTAACGCAGCGCAAAGGTGAAATGCAGATCATGGAAACCAAAGGCGAAATGCAGCATTTGGAGTTTGAAATACCATCTCGTGGGTTGATTGGATTGCGTAGCACCATGCTTACTGGTACTGCGGGTGAGGCTGTAATGGCGCATCGCTTTACAGAATACAAACCTTGGAAAGGACCAATACCTGGTCGTAACAATGGTGTATTGCTTAGCAAAACAACTGAGCGTACAACTGGTTATTCAGTAGATAAATTACAGGATAGAGGACGTTTCTTTGTAGATCCAGGTGAAGATGTTTATGTAGGCCAGATTATTGCAGAGCATATTAAGCCGGGCGATCTTGTTGTAAATGCAACAGAGCCTAAAAAATTAACCAATCACCGTGCAAGTGGAAGTGATGATGCAAGTAAGGCAGCACCAAAAATTCAGATGAGTTTAGAAGAATGTATGGAGTACATCCAGTCTGATGAGTGTATTGAGGTTACGCCAAAAAGCATCCGTCTTCGTAAGAACATTTTAGACGAAGATGCACGCAAGCGTGTAAGCAAAAGCATGAGTTCAGAAATGGCGTAATCTGTTTTAAAATATATTAAGATCCCGGTTGTATTTGCAGCCGGGATTTTTTTTGTTATATTTTTTAGGACTTGTACGCCGAAGGAGGGGCATAGGCAGGGTAAAATGAATCAATTATGCTCATTATTTCAGCCTATAATTCGTCATTTATAATTCTTAACTTCCTAATAGCTTCTTCTCAAAAAAAACCGCATTCTCCTCAGGGTTAAAATAGTACGGTGCTATTTCGTAAAAGCCATTCTTTTTATATAGGTTTATGGCAGGCGTCATGGTAGCCAATGTATCTAAACGAATTTTTTTATAACCCAATATGGTAGCGGCCTCTAGTGCTGTTGATAGTAAGAGTGAGCCTCCCCCGGTTTTTCGTGCAGTTTCTTTTAAGTACATTCTTTTAAGTTCTGCTATGCCGTCTTCTTTTTTTCGTACGGCAACACAGCCAACATACGCTGTCTCGTTTTGTAATAAAAAAATGGCACCATTGGGTTCGCTGTACATTTCTTTTAACTGCAACAACTCTTCATCAAATTGTTGAAAACACAAATCAATATTAAGCCATGCTGCATATTCTTTAAATAATATTGCGGCTGCTTCGTACTGCTCATCATTTGTTACTTTAACTATCAGATGCATGTTTTAATTGTTTGTTTGCAAGGTACACACCGGCAAATATTAATAAACCGGCAATTATTTTATAGGCTGATAATTCTTCTCCTAAAAAACCAATTGCCAATGCCGCGGCAAAAAACGGTTGGGTGTAAATGTAATTTCCGGCAGTGGAGGCACCAAGATTTTTTATACCGTAAATATTAAAAAGATAGGCGCAAAATGTACCCGGTATGGTAATTAATGCAAGGTTTGCAAATTCTTTTGGGCCATAACTTTGCCAGTTTATTTGAGCAAATTCCGTCCAGCAAAAAGGAAGAATGATAAAAAAGCCTACGGTGAAAACATTGCGCAAAACCGCTACAGGGTTGTAATTCAACATGAGCGGTTTTACCAATACAAAATAAAATGTGTAAAAAATAGCATTTACAATAATTAGTAAATCACCCAAAAAAACATTCCCAGGATTACCCGATCTGTCTTTCGCTAATATCAATACCATTGCGCCTGCAATTCCTAAAGCCAAACCCAGCAGTTTATTATTTGTTAGTCTTTCTTTTAACACCCAGGCTGCAATAAAAGTAATAAGTATGGGGGTTATCAATAATAGCAGCGAAGCATGTATGGAGTAAGTGAGCGAAAGGCCCTTAATAAAAGCTAGCTGGTTAATGGCAACGCCGGTAACAGCACATAAAAGGAAACGTGCATAGTCCTTCTTTTTAATAAAACTTTTATGGGGGTTAAAAATATATAATACCCAAAGTAAAAAAGCTGCTACCCCTACTCTGATTAAATTTAAACCGAAGGACTTTATAAACCCGCCATTAATTAAATATTTAACAGTTGTAAAATTAAGAGCGAAAAATATATTGGTAGCAACCAGTGCTATATGTGCTTTTGTTTTTGTAGTCAATCTGAAATGTTTAAGGACAAAAGTAAAAAGAACGGTTCACAATGAGGAAGGAAGTATGCAGACTGTTTTTCGCAAATCAAATATTTACTGTTTCAATAATTGTATCCTTTTGCATTTACCTTTGCATCCGAATTAAAAATATTATGAGCGAACAACATTTATCTGAACAGGAAATTATTAGAAGAGAGAAACTTGCGGAACTGCAAAAAGTAGGTATAGATGCATATCCTGCAGCATTGTACCCGGTAAATACATCTGCGGCAGCAATTAAAGAAAATTATAAGGGCGAAGAAAACAAAGCAGACTTTGCAGATGTGTGCATTGCGGGCCGAATAATGAGTGTACGTGACATGGGGAAGGCAAATTTTGCTGTCTTGCAGGATGGAAGCGGCAAAATACAATTCTATATTCGTCAAGATGATATTTGCCCTACAGAAGATAAAAGTTTGTATCAATTGGTTTGGAAAAAGCTAATTGATATTGGCGATTTTATAGGAATAAAAGGATACGTTTTCACCACAAAAACCGGTGAAACATCCATACACATAAAAGAATTTACCATTTTAAGTAAAGCGCTTAGACCATTGCCTATTGTGAAGGAAAAAGATGGTGAATCTTTTGACGAAGTAACAGACCCTGAGTTTCGTTATCGCCAGCGTTATGCAGATTTAATTGTGAACCCAGGCGTGAAAGAAGTATTTATAAAGCGTACAAAAATGATGAACGCCATTCGTGCTTTTTTAAATGAACATGGTGCATTGGAAGTAGATACACCGGTGTTGCAAAGCATTCCAGGTGGTGCAGCCGCTCGTCCGTTTAGTACACACCACAATGCATTAGATGTGCCTATGTATATGCGCATTGCAAATGAACTTTACCTCAAAAGATTGATCGTTGGTGGTTTTGAGTGGGTATATGAGTTTAGCAGAAACTTCCGTAACGAAGGTATGGACCGCACACACAACCCTGAGTTTACCGTGTTGGAATTTTACACTGCCTATAAAGATTATGAATGGATGATGGATACCACAGAGCAGCTTTTGGAAAAAACTGCCATTGCTACCAACGGCATTGCAACGGTGCAAAGCGGCGAAAATGAAATAAGTTTTAAGGCGCCTTACAAACGTATCACCATGTACGATGCCATAAAAGAACATACCGGTTTTGATATTTCAGAAATGGACGAAGAGGGCATTAGAAATGTTTGCATTGAATTAAAAATTCATGCAGATGCAAAATGGGGTAAAGGAAAATTGATAGACGAAATTTTTGGAAGCAAATGCGAGCACCATTATATACAGCCAACTTTCATTACTGATTATCCGGTTGAGATGAGTCCGCTTACAAAAAAGCACCGCAGTAAACCGGGCTTGGTTGAGCGTTTTGAACTGATGATAAACGGAAAGGAAATTGCCAATGCCTACAGTGAGTTAAACGACCCGATAGAACAACGGGAGCGCTTTGAAGATCAGGTGAAATTAATGGAGCGTGGCGACGATGAAGCCATGTTTATTGATCATGACTTTTTACGTGCATTGGAGTATGGTATGCCGCCTACAAGCGGTATTGGCTTTGGCATTGACAGGCTTTGCATGTTGCTTACTAGTCAGGTTTCTATACAGGATGTATTGCTGTTTCCAATGATGAGACCTGAGAAAATGGATTAATATTTTATTTGAACCACAAAGCCGCAAATGCGGGAAGTTTCACAAAGAAGTAAAGAAAAAGAATCTGTGCAAATCCGGTAAATCTGTGAGCTGATTATTCAACTTCAAAAACGCTAACGTGCAGCAAGAAGTAAATAACATTAAAAGCCCCCATTTCAATTATGGGGGCTTTGTTATTTAAATTAAATTGATACTTTCTATTTTAAATCAACCGTAAGCACTTTTACATCTGCTGAAACCGTAATGCCAGCTACCGTTACTGTTCCTGTACTTTTTACCTGCCCAACGCCTTGCGCATAATATGTATCTCCTGTTGCGGGATTAAGACCTGTTCGGTTTAAGGTTACAACCAAAACGTTTTTAAAAGTAAAACCATCCAGCTGAAAAGAAGGGATTTTTTCCTTCATGGTATAAGTGTAGGTATCAGATCCATTAATGCCGCCTACCCAACTTTCGTTTATATTTTTATCTGCATCAAGCACAAGCAACTGTGGTTTATTAGTAGAACCGGTTAAGATGGAATAATATTTATTTCCATCCTGCCTTATGTATTGATTTAAGTTGCTCGTTGTGTTATCATCACTGCTAAAAATTTGAAAAGATGAACCATAAGCAATGGTATCCGCAGTGAGTCTGAGAAAAGTGAAAGTGGTATTTTGTATCCCACCTATTGTTCTTCTGTACGTCCATTTAGATCCAGGTACTTTTGGCTGGTAGGTAAGCGAATCTCGGCTGTTGTTTGTGTTAATGGACTCTATCGTTGCTTTTTTGCAGGAAATAATAACAAGAACGATGATGAATGATGTAATCACATATTTCATAACACAGGATTTTGTTTTCCCAAATTTAGGGCTTAAATATCATTTGCTTTTAATATAATTAAATGTCTAAATTATCTTTCAGCAATTTTAATTGCCTGAATGCGGTTTTTAAAAACTGAATTTCTGACCAGCTTTTTCAACGACCGGTTTCTTTTAATACAGCATCTATCCTACTTTTTAAAGTTTCATAATCAGTATATCCACGTGCCACCATATTAAATTTAGTATCGGAGGTTTGAACAAATACACATGGGTAACCTGTGACCTGCAATTGTTTCATGAGCGAAAATTCATAATAAGCCATATCCTTGTATGCTAAGCTGTTCAGTTTCTCATAAAATATTTCGGGTTGTATACTGTATTTTTCAAGCAGGTGTCGGTAAGCTTCATCATCCGTTAAATCTCTTCCTTCAACATATAAACCGTATTGTAAATCTGCAGCAAATTCTACTGATCGTTCCGGGTAGAATTCTTTAAAAATACACATGGCAATCGCAGGCTTTTCAGAACTTGTATGCCAGTCGCTGTCATCCGGATTGTTTAAATGCCACAAATAATCTTCACCAAATTTTACGCCGGTAAGTTCTTCTACATTTTTATAAGCACCTAAAATATAATTTGCCGAAACACCAATGTGGGTTGGCTTTTCAGGCAAAACCATGCCACCACTTAGTACTTCTGTGGACACACTATTTTTATATTCTTCTACTATTTTTTTTATGACCCCGCTAAAGCCAAAGCACCATCCGCAATAAGCATCGTAACAGTAAATAATAGTATTGAGTATTGAGATGTCAGTATTGAGATTATCTTCTGCCATTGAAAAACTATTTAAATTTTATGATCCAAACAAAAGCACATTTTAAAAAACGAACAGGAAAAAGATAAATGTATAAAAATATTGACATTTTAAGGCTATGAAAATCATTTTCATTGTAACGATCGTATCTCAATACTAAATACTCCTAATGTGCTTCCAGCCAATTTTTCCCACTTCCCAATTCTGCTTCTACAGGCACTTCATTTTCTAATACCAATGCAGTTTTCATATTCTCCAATATCAAAGGTTTAATTGCTTCCAATTCCTCTTTCAACACATCAAAAACCAATTCATCATGTACCTGTAAAATCATTTTGCTTTTAAAATTACCTTTTTTCAATGCTGCGCTTATCTTAATCATAGCAAGCTTTATCATATCTGCCGCCGTACCTTGTATGGGTGAATTGATGGCGTTTCTTTCTGCGAAACCACGTACCGTAAAGTTGGCACTGTTAATATCTTTTAGCCAACGCTTACGACCCATTAAGGTTTCTACATAACCATTTTCTTTGCAAAAATTAATAGTGCCATCCATATATTTTTGAATACCAGGGAATTCTTTTTTATAATTATCAATAATCTCTTTTGCCTCAGCCCTTGGTATAGATAAATTTTCTGAAAGGCCGAACGCACCTTGCCCGTAAATAATTCCAAAGTTGACACTCTTGGCTTTGTAACGCATTTCTTTTGTTACCTCACTTTCTTCTACGCCAAATACTTTTGCAGCAGTTGCGGTATGAATATCTTTTCCTGTTTTAAACGCTTCACACATATTTATATCACCACTAATAGCCGCTACTACCCTCAGTTCTATCTGAGAATAATCTGCTGAAACCAATACATGGTTTTCATCTCTCGGTATAAAAGCCTTGCGTATTTCCCTTCCTTTTTCTGTACGAATAGGAATGTTTTGCAGGTTAGGGTTCGTGCTGCTCAGCCTGCCTGTAACGGCAACAGCCTGTGCATAATTTGTATGTACCCGACCAGTGCGCGCATTCATCAAAACCGGAAATGCATCTACATAAGTGCTTCGTAGTTTTGTTAATTCTCTAAAGCTCAATATTTGGTCGCAAATAGGATTATTGTTTGCCAGTTTTGCTAAAATATCTTCACCCGTTGCATACTGACCTGTCTTGGTTTTTTTTGCTTTAGGATCCAGTTTCATTTTTTCAAAAAGCACTTCACCCAATTGTTTTGGGCTAGCCAAATTAAAACGAACACCTGCCAATTCATATACTTTTTCTTCAGCAATTTTTGCTTCCGTGTCCAGTTCTTTTGAGTAGGAATTTAAAAACTCCATATCAATACGAACGCCTTCAAACTCCATATCTGTTAGTACCCTTACAAGCGGATTTTCCACTTCGTAAAAGACTTTTTCCACTTCTTTTGCTTTTAGTGATGGGAGAAAAGTTTGTTTTAATTGCAAAGTGATATCAGCATCTTCCACCGCGTATTCCTTCGCATCTTCAATGGCTACATCCCTCATGGTGCCTTGTGCTTTACCTTTTTTACCAATGAGAGATGTAATGCTTACGGGTGTGTAACCCAGGTATTTTGCGCTCAGTAAATCCATGTTGCGTTTGCCATCAGGCTCGGTAACATAATGCGCGAGCATGGTATCAAAAATGTTTCCTTTCAACGCATAGCCATACCATTTAAGCATGAGCATGTCATACTTTAAATTTTGCCCTATCCATGTTTTGGTTTCATCTTCAAAAAGGGGTTGAAATTTTTCGAGAATAACCAAGGTTTCTTCTCTGTTTTCGGGACAAGGCACATACCATCCCTCTGTTGGAGTCACCGCAAAGCTTAGTCCCACAAGGTCTGCGCAGTTTGCATCTATGTGCGTTGTTTCTGTATCAAAACTTATTTCTTCGTGTTTATTTAACTCCTCCAATAAGTTTTTTATTTCTTCATCTGTTTGTACGAGCTTATAATGGTGAGGTGTGTTTTCAATATTTTTATCGGCAACCAATGGTAACTCTTCATCTGCAGTTTCTTCAGCATAAACCACAGCTTCCGGAGCTACATTACCAAACAAATCCATCTGACCGGTCTTAACAATTGGTGCCGTTGTCTGTGGTCTGTGGTCTGTGGCTTGTATCACTCTTGTCCCCAAAATTCTTTCCCCCATCGTTTTAAATTCCAACTCCGTAAATACTTCTAACAGTACTTCTTTGTTCATCGGATCCAGGTGAAAATCTTCTTCATGAAAAACCACCGGTACATCTAAAATAATAGTGGCCAGTTGTTTGCTTAAAATAGCATTTTCCTTTCCGTTGCGGACCTTTTCTCCCAAAGCACCTTTAATGCTATCTGCATTGGCCAAAATGTTTTCTATGGTATCAAATTCCTTTAACAATTTCGCTGCAGTTTTTTCTCCCACACCGGCAATGCCCGGAATATTATCTACTGCATCGCCCATCAAACCCAAAATATCAATTACCTGGTCTACTCTTTCAATTCCCCATTTTGCACACACTTCTTTTGGGCCCATTATTTCTACACTTCCACCCTGGTAACCGGGTTTGTAAATTTTTATTTTATCTGAAACCAATTGCCCGTAATCTTTATCGGGCGTAACCATAAAAACTTCGTAACCTGCTTTCTCTGCCTGCTTTGCAAGTGCCCCAATGATATCATCTGCTTCATAACCATCCAGCTCAATGCATGGAATATTAAACCCTTTTATGATTCTTTTTATATCTGGTATTGCCGATAAAATATCTTCCGGCGTTTCTTGCCGGTTGGCTTTGTAATCTGCAAAACTCGTATGTCGTTCTGTAGGCGCATGCGTGTCAAAACATACCGCAATATGGGTAGGTTTTTGGTTATTGATGAGTTCGGCAAGGGTATTGGTAAAACCAAATTGTGCATTTGTATTGCGGCCTTTGCTGGTAATGCGTGGGCTACGCACTAGTGAATAATATGCACGGAAAACCAATGCCATTGCATCCAATAAAAAGAGTTTTTTTTCTTCCATGTGGTAAAGGTAATTAAAGTAATATTTTAATTTTAGCATTCCTTATGGTAGCACGGGCCAAAAGTAAATTGCCTAGGTTGCACAATAAAAGATGATTGAAAAAATACTGTTGAGCATAGCCTGGACCTTTCTGTCCACAGGTAGGTAGGTAGGAATGGATGCCTACACGAAGTGCAAGGAGAAATGGATAGCCGGATACCAGAGATGATTGAAAACCGGTGTTCGTGTTCCAAACTTCTTACCTAAAAACTTTACGAAGATTTGAAAGCTGGGCCTTACGAAATATTTGTACAAAGAAGAACCTAAGAGAAAATACGTTGTAGCTATTTTTCTTCTGCAACGCTCTTTAAAAAATCTTTAATACCAGCTAGAATTTTATCAGCCATTTTTTGTTGAAATGCGGAATCAAGTATTAACTCTTCTTCTTCAGGGTTACTAAGAAACAAAGTTTCGACCAGTGCATTTGGGTATTCGGTTGGACTGTTCAACATAAAATTAAATGAGCCAATATTGCCATATTCTTTTAAGCCCAATTGCAACATTCTTTTGTTGATGGCGGCGCTTAATCCTCTAAAGCCAATGTACCTGTAAAGGGAACTTGTGCCGCCTGCACGAAAAGGATCTGCAGAAGAATTTAAATGAATACTTATTAAAAGATCTGGCTGGCTATCTCTGTATATTAGAGTGCGCTCTTTGTTGTCAACAAACTTTTCGGTGGTACGTGTCATAATGGTTTTAGCACCCTCTTTTAGCAAAGCCTGTTGCAGTTTTACTGAAACCGCCAGTGCTAATTCTTTTTCTGAAACGCCTGTAGGACCGCCTGCGCCGGTGTTGCTGCCACCATGCCCGGCATCTATAGCAATGGTTAAATTACGGAGAGATAAACTTTTTGGTTGCTGTTTAATTCTAATAACAAGGCTGTTGCCTTTGTAATAAATGCTGTGCCCCCAATGTTGTTGGTGTTTTAAAAAAATAGTTATACGAAAAATACCATCCTGCACCTGCTCGTATTGTACATTTTTTATTTCCTGAACATTTTGCAATTGAGTGATCCAGTTTGTATTATTTGTAGCACCAAAAACATCTACTACAATTTTTGACGGATCAATTTCCTGTGTGGATTGGTAAGGAAGTTTTGCTGTGAGTCCAACCGTTACGTAATCATACACACTATCGCCATACACCTGCCAGCGGTCGGTAAGTGCATAGCCTGCAAATGTGCCTTTGGACGCAAGTGTAACTACATCATCTGGTATGTAGGCAGTACGATTTGGCGACAATAATATTTTATAATGTTCGCCTACTTTTCCAATAATTTTTAGCGGAATCAAACTATCCAGATAGCCAATTTTTGCACCGCCAAGTCTATCATCGCCCAAGCCATATTCCAAATGCGCCAGCCTGCCTTTTGTAACAGCAACATCTGAACTTAGGGGCGACATGACAGAAAAACTACTCCCGGTTTCTTTTGTTATTTTTATATCATCGGCACCGGTAATTGTTACAGGTATTTTTATTGCTGAAAAATTATCTGTTGCCTTTACGATGTACTCGCCTTGGTAAATACCGGCCATTCCTTTTGTTTGTGCAACGGGCATTTCGTATAAAGTGGTGTTGCCGTATGTCTGCACATTTGCACCAGCAAAAGCTTTTACTTTAAACTGTATTTTATCGCCTGGCATTAAGATTAAATTTCCTTCGGGGAAAGTTTGAATGTTTTCTATATCTAAGGTTTTTACCGGCTCTGCAGGCTTGGGAATTGTGTAGGAAAAATTGACCGTTTTTGTAATTGTTTTACCTGCTCCATTGCTGGCGGTAATTACAAAACTGCTATCGCCTTCTTTTAAATTTAGTTCATAAGCCAATGCGCCGGTTGAGTAAACTTTTACTGGAGCAGCATTTATATTTACAGTGCAGGTTTTGCAAGTGCTGCCAATGATAAATTGTCGAGATGTGGATACGGTATTAGTAAGCTTTGTGGGGTTTACTAATTTTATAAAGGTGGTTTCTTGCGCAGAAGCAAATAGCGAAAATGACAACGATATAACTAAGCCTACTATATACTTCATAGAGCAATTTATTTAAAATTATCAATTTCAATATTATACTTGCTTAATAGTTCAGCTATTCCGTTCAATGAAAATTTTGCTTTTTTTATTCGGTTTCTTTCAGGATCTAAAGAATAATTAAAAGCGGTTGTAAAATCTGTTTTTTCTAATATGGTATTATCGAAAACAGCTTTTTGCAAATCACAGTTATCAAAAATTGCACCTGTTAAATCGCATTCTGTAAAATCTACGTCTTCCAGTTGCGAAGATTTAAATGCAGTACTTTTTAATTTCATTTTATAAAAAGAACTATTATTTAAAATGCAATTATCAATTGTAATCTCAAAGGCCATGGCGCTGCAATGATCGAAACGCAAGCCCAACATTTTTGAGCTCGTAAATATTACTTCTTTAAAAGCAGTATTGCCCAGCAATGCCATACTCAAATTACAATGCTCAAATTTGCAGGATATAAATTTTACGTTTGATAGATCTTTATTCGAAAAATCGCAGGTAGAAAAAGTGCAGTTTTCGTATTCTCCTTTCAATAAAACAGTTTCTTTAAAACTTACTTTATCAAATGTTTTATTTTCTACAAAATGAGTGTGCATTGTACCGTAAGATGTTAAGTTTTGCAACCTTTACTTTCAACAATATCGTTGCTCACAGATTATCAGATTTGCACGGTTTTTAATTTAACTAATCTGTCAAAATCCTTTTAAATCTGCGAGCAAACATTTCTGTGAAACAGAAAATGAAATCTGTAAGCAATTATTCACTCAACTCCAACCACCTCATTTCCTTCGTATCCAGAGATGCAATAATTTCATTCACTCTTAAAGAAAGTTTTTGTATTTCATCATATGAAATATTGCTGCTCATTTTTATTTCAAGTTCCTCTTTTTCTTTTTGCAAAGTGGGTATTTCTTTATCAAGATTTTCCAGCTCTGTTTTTTCTTTGTAGGATAATTTTTTTGCAGCGCCATTGTTTACGGTTGCTGCAACAGGTTTCTGTTCTGCTTTTTCAGCCACACTACCCATTACCATTTTTCCATCATCTTTTCTGGTTCCCGCTTCTATTTCTTTTACGTAGGCTCGGTATTGCGTGTAGTTGCCCGGGTAATCTTTAATAACACCTTCGCCTTCAAAAGCAAATAAATGTTCCACCATTCTATCCATAAAATAGCGATCGTGGCTTACAATTAAAATACAGCCAGGGTATTCTAATAGAAATTCTTCCAACGTTCTCAGTGTTTGTAAATCTAAATCGTTGGTAGGTTCATCGAGTATTAAAAAGTTAGGGTTTAAAAAGAGTACACTCATTAAATGCAGCCTTCTTTTTTCGCCACCACTTAGTTTGCTCAATGGTGTAAACTGTTGCTGTGCATTAAAACCAAACTTTTCCATAAACATGCTGGCACTTAGTTTTGTACCATCTGCCAAAGGAAAATATTCTGCCATATCTTTTACATATTCAATGGCTCGTTTGTCTTCTTTATACGATAATCCTTCCTGGTTAAAATTGCCAAATACCACTGTATCACCATGCGTTATTTTACCGGTATCAGGCAATTCCTGCTGAAGGGCAATTTTTAAAAAGGTGGATTTTCCCACGCCGTTTTTACCAACAACTCCAATTCTTTCTCCTTTTTTAAATGTGTAATCAAATCCTTTCATGATTACTTTATCACCAAAAGATTTGTTTACTTTTTTCATTTCCAAAATCTTGCCGCCAAGCCTTGTCATTTTTACCTGAAGGCTCACTTCAGCATCTTCTTTTTTCACCGATACCCTTTCTTCCACATCTTTAAAAGCATCTTGCCTGCTTTTGCTTTTTGTGGTGCGTGCTTTTGGTTGCTTGCGCATCCACTCCAATTCTTTTCTAAAAATATTTTTATCTTTTTGAAATTCGCTCGCCTCAATTTCCTGCCGTAAACTTTTCTGTTCTAAAAAATAATCGTAATCCCCTTTGTAAATGAACAATTTTTCTTCATCCATTTCAATTATTTCGTTGCACACGGCATCTAAAAAATAGCGATCATGGGTTACCAATAAAATGGTCATTTTGTGGGTGCTCAAAAAATCTTCGAGCCATTCAATCATGCTTACATCCAAATGGTTGGTAGGTTCATCTAAAATAAGCAAACAACGGCCTTCGTGTAATTGCGCTTCTATGAGTGATTGCGCCAATGCGACTCTCTTTCGTTGTCCACCACTGAGGGTGTTCATTTTTGCCTCAAGGTCGTGCAGGTTCAGTTTGCCTAAAATCTGTTTCATTTCACTTTCAAAACCCCAGGCACTCAATTCTTCCATTTTGCCCATAATATCTGTAAGCAGGTCCATGTCTTCTTTACCTTCATCGAGGTATTCTTCGTAGGCGCTCACTGTTTTCACCACTTCATTGTCTAACCTCAGTACATTTTCTCTGATGCTTTTCTCTTCCATAAAAGGTGTATCCTGCTGCAGCATGATCACTTTTACATCTTTATGTACCCAAAGTGTACCTTCATCTGCAGTATCTAAACCTGCAAATATTTTAAGAAGTGTTGATTTTCCTGTACCATTTCGGGCAACAAAGGCAATTTTATCCCCTTCTTCTACATAAAAGGAAATGTTTTTAAATAAAGTTCTTATACCGTAAGACTTACTGATGTTTTCTACTGAAGCGTAATGCATATTGGGCAAAGATAGGCAGGGGAAAATTGATAAAGGATTATGAACTTCCAAATCAAATTACATAATTTTGTCCTTTATCAATTATTATTTAATAGTTGTTATTTGAATTTGTACATTCTTACTATAAAAATTTAATTACTTTTGCAACCTTTCAAAAACTGAAATCGGTAGAGAATATTAGCATTATGAACAAAGAACCAATCATTATAAATTTTCCAAAAATTGGTAACCCATCCCAAGGTTATATATCGCTTGCAGAGAATGAAAATTTACCGTTTGAAGTAAATAGAATTTACTGGACATACTTTACACCAGCGGATGTTGAAAGAGGTGGGCATGCTCATCATGATTTAGAGCAGATATTGGTAGCTGTTGCGGGGAAGATTACGGTAAATACTGAAATGCCGGATGGTTCTAAAAAGACTTTTATATTGGAGTCACCACATCAAGGTGTTTATTTACCTAAATATTCTTGGCATATAATGCAGTATAGCCATAATGCAGTACAGATGTGTATAGCAAGTATGGTTTATGAAGAAAAGGATTATATCAGAGATTATAAAGAATTTAAAGCGCTGCAGGCATGAAAAATGTAAAAATACATGCATTGGCAGATGTACAATCTCAAAATATAGGTGAAGACACTCAAATATGGCAATTTGCTGTTGTTTTAAAAGATGCTGTTATTGGTAAAGAATGTAATGTTAACTGCCATACTTTTATTGAAAATAATGTAAAAATTGGAGATCGGGTAACAGTAAAAAGTGGGATTTATATTTGGGATGGCATCTCAATAGCAGATGATGTATTTCTAGGACCAAACGTAACATTTGTGAATGATAAATATCCAAGATCTAAACAATACCCTGAAAGTTTTCAAAACACCACTATAGAGAAATCGGTTTCTATTGGTGCCAATGCAACAATTTTAGGAGGTATTCAAATTGGCGAATATGCGCTTGTAGGTGCAGGAAGCGTAGTTACCAAATCAGTCCCTGCTTTTTCATTGGTTATGGGTAATCCCGCAAGAGTAGTAGGCAAAGTTGATAAAAATGGGAATGTTATAGAAAGGTTTTAATTTTTAATAAAATAGCGATGATAAAATTTCTTGATCTACACAAAATAAACGAACAGTATAGCGAAGACTTTAAAGAGGCTTTTGACAGAGTTTTAAAAAGTGGCTGGTTTATTTTAGGGAAAGAAGTACAAAATTTTGAAAATGAATTTGCAGCTTATTGCGGAAGTAAGTATTGTGTAGGGGTAGCAAATGGTTTAGATGCCTTAATACTAATATTAGAAGGTTATAAAGAGATGGGTTTGATGAAAGAAGGAGATGAAGTTATTGTTCCTTCCAATACCTACATTGCAAGTATAATCGCAATTTCAAAAGCAGGGCTTGTACCTATTTTATCTGAGCCAAAGATGGATACATACTTATTAAATCCTGATCTCATAGAATCAAAGATAACGAGCCGTACAAAGGCAATTATACCAGTACATTTATATGGGCAGCTTTGTGACATGGATGCAATAAATAGTATTGCAAAAAAGTATTCTTTAAAAGTGATAGAAGATAGTGCTCAATCTCATGGTGCTGTTTACACAAACGGAAATAAAAGTGGAAATCTTGGCGACGCAAGTGGCTTCAGCTTTTACCCAGGCAAAAACCTAGGTGCATTAGGAGATGCAGGTGCTATTACTACAAATGATGAAGAGTTGACAAAAACAATTAAGGCATTAAGGAATTATGGCTCTCTGATCAAATATCATAATTTGTATAAGGGAATAAATAGTCGTTTAGATGAATTACAGGCAGCATTGCTGAGTGCAAAACTTAAATATCTTGAAAGCGAAACTATATACAGACAAAATGTAGCGTCGGTGTATTTAAACAAAATTTCTAACCCGAAAGTTATACTACCTTTTGTTACTGAAAAAGATGCTCATGTTTGGCACCTTTTTCCAGTAAGAGTAAATGATAGAAAGCATTTTCAGCAATACCTTACAGATAAACAAATAGAAACTGTAATACATTATCCAATCCCACCTCATAAACAACCTGCTTACAAAGAATTAAATGAATTGAATTTTCCAATAAGTGAAAAGATACATGCAGAAATAATTTCTTTGCCGATAAGTTCTATTATTCCTGAAAATGAAATGCTTTATATTATTGAAACCGTAAATAATTATTAATTGTAAGAATTATAAATAATATGCAAAAAATACTTATCACTGGTGGAGCAGGTTTTATTGGATCTCACCTTGTACGCTTATTTGTAAAAAAATATCCGAATTATAAAATTGTAAATCTTGATGCACTTACATATGCAGGTAATTTAGAAAATCTTATTGACATTGATCACTTACCTAATTATACATTTGTAAAAGGGAACATAACTGACTTACAAAAACTTCGCAATTTATTTACTGAGCACCAGTTTACAGGGGTATTACATTGTGCAGCAGAAAGTCATGTAGATCGTTCCATAACAAATCCGCTTGCATTTTTAACTACAAACGTTATGGGTACAGCGTGTTTATTGCAAGTAGCAAAAGAAAGCTGGAAAGAAAATATGGATGGGAAAGTGTTTTATCATATATCTACAGACGAAGTATACGGCTCTTTGGGAGATACAGGGTTTTTTACCGAAGAAACAGCATATGATCCACGAAGCCCTTATTCTGCATCAAAAGCATCATCCGATCATTTTGTAAGAGCGTTTTACCATACTTATAAATTACCCGTTAAAATAAGCAATTGCAGTAATAATTACGGTCCATTTCATTTTCCTGAAAAACTTATTCCACTATGTATTCACAACATTATAAATAATAAACCATTACCAATTTATGGAAAAGGAGAAAATATCCGTGATTGGCTTTTTGTTGAAGATCATGTAAGAGCAATTGATGTAATTTTTCACAAGGGTAATATTGGAGAAACTTACAATATAGGGGGACACAATGAGTGGACAAACATTGCACTTGTTAAAGAACTTTGTAAACAAATGGATGAAAAACTTGGGAGACATGAAGGTGAATCAGAAAGGTTAATTACATATGTAACAGATCGTGCCGGACATGATTTGCGTTATGCAATAGATGCTACAAAATTAAAAAATGAACTTGGATGGATGCCATCACTTCAATTTGAAGAAGGCATATCTAAAACAATTGATTGGTATTTGAACAATACTAAATGGCTAAATGATGTTACTAGCGGTAATTATCAACTTTACTATGACGAGCAATATAAGAAATGATAATTTTAATTTATGAAAGGAATAATATTAGCAGGAGGTTCAGGTACAAGACTATATCCAATTACAATGGGTATAAGCAAACAGCTTATGCCTATTTATGATAAGCCAATGATTTATTACCCGCTAAGTACATTAATGTTAGCAGGTATAAAAGAAATTTTAATAATTACTACCCCTGAAGATCAACAACAATTTAAAAGATTATTAGGAAATGGTAACCAATGGGGTTGCTTTATCGAATATGCAATACAAGAAGTGCCAAACGGACTGGCCCAGGCATTTGTAATTGGCGAAAAATTTATAGGAGATGATAGTGTGGCCTTGGTATTAGGTGATAATATATTTTATGGCAGTGGTTTTGGTAAGCTTTTACGTAAAAGTGCAGCAGAGAAAGGTGCTGTAATTTTTGCCTACCCAGTTAGTGATCCTGAAAGATATGGGGTAGTGGAATTTGATGAGAATTTTGTTGCAATAAGTATAGAAGAAAAACCAGAAAAACCTAAAAGTAATTATGCAGTACCAGGTTTATATTTTTATGATAACACAGTAGTTGAAATAGCCAAAAATATACAACCAAGCCAGAGAGGCGAATATGAAATTACAACTATAAATGAAATATATTTAAGACAGCAACAATTAAAAGTTTCGGTTTTTGATAGAGGTTTTGCATGGCTAGATACAGGTACTTTTGATTCTTTAAGTGATGCTGGAGAGTATGTGAGGGTTATTGAAAAAAGGCAAGGTTTTAAAATTGGTTGTTTGGAAGAAATTGCATGGCGCATGGGCTTTATCACAAGAGAGGAGCTATTAGAACTTGCAGAGGGGCTAAAAAAAAGTGGCTATGGGGAATACTTAATGTCTTTAATTAAATAAAAATATCTTAAAAATGAAATACTTAATTTATTAAAATCTGCTCAGCGTGTTTTAATCAATATTTTGAATATTAATTTTGCACTTTACATTACCGCATGTTTCTAAAAGTAAAAAATCTTTGTCAATTATTAAAATCTAAATCTTCTTTTTTTAAAGAAAACATCTGGGTAATATTTACCGAATATCTATGGCTTTTTGGCATTTTTATAGTTAGTCTTTTATACAACCGTTATTATGGTACAGCGGCATTAGGGGTATTTAGTTACGGTCTAGCTGTTTCACAAATTGCCATACTTGGTTTGGGGTCTGCATTTAGTAATCTTATAATGAGAGACGTAGGTACTAATAATAAACTCACCAAAGTATATTTAAAAAAAGTATTACAAATCCGGGGCTCAATAATCTTTCTTACTTTATTGATAGTAACGGGTATTCAATACACAATTTTTCCATTAACAGATAGCGAGCACTTCATTTTTATATTGATACTTATACTTTCAAAAGGTTTAGATGCCCTTTGCGATACTTTTTATATGGTTTATTTATCTCTTAAGATGTATAAAAAATATTCGTTTGTAAAAATACTTCACACGATATCTGCTATTTTATTTGTGGCAATAAGTTGTGTTTTAGAATATTCTGTTACTGTAACTTATTGGGTAATATTATTTAGTTCCTTTCTTTTTTATCTTGTAAATATTTTCTTTTTTATTAAATATAAAGATGAAATTAATAATATTGAGAATCCCATTGTTATTAATAATTCTATTGAAAAAACTCCCGAAAGTATAACGTTTCGATATTTAGCAAGGGAGAGTTGGTCTTTACTTTTAAGTGTAGTTTTTTTTCAAATAGGCAGCCGTGTAAATACATTAATAATATTTGGAATTATAGGAAGCATAAGTTTGGGTGTTTATAGTAGCGGGTCTATGCTTATTACTTGTTTTACGGCAGCGGCTCCTTTTATGGGCATTGTACTTTTTCCTGTATTAAATAGAAATTTTCTTGAGGATCCTAGTAAACTCAGTAAGTTTATCTTAAAAATAATTCCATTAATTTTTTTTGTTGGTATTGGGGCTACAGTAGTATGTTATTTTACTATTCCATTGGCCATTAAGTTGATGAAGAATATGCCTGATTATGCTAAAGCTATATTTGCGATAATGATTTGGGTTATACCTTTTAATTATGTTATAGGAATTATAAATAGCATTTTTATAATAATAAAAAAACAATCCTTGGGTATGATTGTAACCTTTGTAATAATGCTTGTAAACATGATCTTAGTATATTTTGGTGCAGTATTTTACCAAATACACGGTGTTGCTGTAGCTTCTGTGATTGGTAGTTTTTTTCAGGTAGCTTTATTTATAATAGTGTATTTATTTGTTAACCGAAAATATATTCTTGATAAAAATAACTAAGACGAATTATTGATATTATTATGAAAATATTATTGTTAGGAGAATTTAGCGGCGTTCATCTAAACTTAGCAAAGGGTCTTAGATATTTGGGCCATGAAGTATTATTTGCAGCAGATGGCGATGGGTATAGGAATTTTAAATCTGATATTTCCATTAATACTAATGCACTTAACCTTAATACACTTGTAAAAGATTTTATGCATCCCATAAATAATGCAGGAAATTTTAAAGGTTTTGATGTAGTGCAATTAATCTCTCCTTTTATATTCAATAAAAAAATACCATTTTACAATAATATTTTCCTGAAATATTTAAAAAAGCATAATAAAAATTTTTTTTTAATTAATGCAGGTTGTGGTTATAAGTATAAAGAAGGAAATTTGAAATTATTATACAGTCCTTGTAGCGGGTGTTTAAAAATTGATAAAAATCTTTCAGGTTGCCCCTATGTTAAACCTTACACGAAATATATTGCCAAAGATGTGGAAGATTTTGTGGACGGAATTATTCCTTTAGCATATGAATATCACAATGCATATTTAAATAATTCAAAAAATAAATCAATTATTTCTTATCCTATTGATACTGATAAATTGAAATATCAAGAGAATAAATTGACCAATGGGGTAATTACTTTTTTTCATGGATTAAATGAAAGCAGATTGGGATTTAAGGGCACACACCTGATAAAAGAGGCAATGGAAAATGTAAAAGCTAAGTATCCATCAGATATTGATATTGCTTTTGCGGGAAATTTATCTTTTGAAGAGTATACAAAACTATTATCTAAAACCAATATTGTAATTGATCAGTCCAACTCATATTGTATGGCTATGAATGCATTAAATAGCATGGCAATGGGCAAAGTACTAATGGGAGGTGCAGAGCCGGTTGCTTATGAATATTTAGGGCAAAATATTAAAATACCTGCTTTTAATATTTTACCCGATGTAAAAAATATTGAAAAAATAATGATTGAAATAATTGATAGAAAAAATGAAATAACACCAATCGGTTTGGCTTCAAGGACATTTGTAGAAGAGCATTTCAATTATATAAAAGTAGCTGAAAAATTTATAGCCACTTGGATGTAAAGGAAATTATGGGTAAAAGGCTGACATCACACAGATAAACGTAATTTTTTAGCAACATAAACAAAAGGATTATAGGATTATTATTTATTACTTTTGTTTATTAAAATATTTTATAACCTTAGGACGCATTTTAAGAAATTTCAAAATAAAAAATGAAAGTAGTTATTTTAGCAGGTGGTATGGGCACAAGAATTTCTGAAGAGTCTGATTTTAGACCTAAACCAATGATTGAAATTGGTGGCAAACCCATCATTTGGCATATCATGAAAATATATGAAACTCATGGTTACAACGATTTTATTGTTTGTTGTGGTTATAAAGGCCACGTTATAAAGGAGTATTTTATAAACTATTTTTTATATAATTCAGATATTTCGATTGAGGTTGGAAACAATAATATTGAAGTACATTATTCCAACTCAGAATCATTTAAAGTAACGTTAGTGGATACCGGATTATCTACTAACACAGCAGGCAGAATAAAAAAAATTGAAAAGTATGTAAAAGATGAATCGTTTATGTTAACCTACGGCGATGGTGTAAGCGATGTAAAAATTAACGAGCTAGTTGATTTTCATAAAGGTCATGGCAGGCTAGTAACCCTTACAAGTGTTCAGGAACCAGGCAGGTTTGGAAATATATCAACAAATGAAGAAGGTGCGGTAACTACGTTTTTAGAAAAACCAATGGGAGATGGATTGTGGATTAATGGTGGTTTTTTTGTGCTGGAACCTGGTATATTTAAATACTTGGAAGGCGATATGGACAATGTGCAATGGGAAAAACTTCCGTTAATTGAAATAGCTAGAGATGGTCAGTTATCTGCATATAAGCATGGCGGATTTTGGAAATGTATGGATGCTATGAGAGATAAAATAGAATTAAATGAATTATGGAATACAGGTAATGCAAAATGGAAAATATGGTAGACAGTAAAAATTTAAACGAAAGTTATAAAAATAAAAATGTATTTATAACAGGTCATACAGGGTTTAAGGGTTCATGGTTGTGTTCTATTTTGCTTTCGTTTGGAGCAAAAGTAAAAGGCTATGCCTTAAGCCCCGAGTATAATAACACAATTTATAACAGTTTAATTGATGACGAAAACTTTGAAAGCGTTATAGCAGATATTAGAGATACCCAAAAATTATCGGATGAAATATTCAGTTTTCAACCCGATTATATTTTTCATTTAGCTGCTCAGCCATTAGTAAGAAGATCTTATAAATTCCCTACAGAAACATTTGAGATAAATGTAATTGGCACGGCAAATTTATTAGAGTGTATGAAGCAGATTACTAAAAGTTGTGTAACTGTAGTTATTACTACAGATAAAGTTTATGAAAACAAGGAAAAAAATATACTTTATAAAGAAGAAGATAGGCTAGGTGGTTATGACCCGTATAGCGCAAGCAAAGCTTGCACAGAGTTAGTGGTTAGTAGTTTTAGAAATTCTTTTTTTCATGTAAGCGAAATTGAAAACCACAAAAAGGCAATTGCTACCGCTAGGGCAGGAAACGTTATAGGGGGTGGAGACCTGAGTGAAGATAGAATAATACCCGATATTGTAAAAGCATTGCTAAAAGATGAAACAATCGAAGTAAGAAGTCCAAGTGCAGTTAGGCCATGGCAACATGTTTTAGAGCCCCTTTTTGGTTATTTACTTTTAGGAGCAAACCTTGTTATCGATCCATTAAAGTTTTCTCAATCATTTAATTTTGGGCCAAATGCTACAGACCATTTAACGGTAAAAGAAGTTGTCGAAAAATGCATTTTAAATATGGGTAAAGGTTCATGGAAAGATGTATCTAAATCAAAACAACCACATGAAGCAAATTTGTTAATGTTGAATATTGACAAAGCAAAAACTGTGCTTGGTTGGGAGCCCAAATTAAATAGCAGTGAAGCTATATCGTGGACAATGAATTGGTTTAAAGAAAATGAAATTAATAGTGCCCAATTTACCATAGAGCAAATAGCTCAATTCCAGAAAATCTAGTATTTTTAAATGAGGCAAAAAAACATATTAATCACCGGGGCTACCGGTTTTATAGGGTCTAGAATATTAGAAAAACTAATTGATGAAAATTATTCTGTATTTATTTTATTAAGAAAAACTTCCAATACCTGGAGAATAAATCATCTAAAGCATAAGTACACCTCCTTTTTTTATGAAACTAGAGATAACTTTATAGATTTTTATAAAGAAAATCAAATCGATGTTATCATTCATTTAGCAACAGAGTATGGGAGAGACGGAAGAGTTGCAGAAGTATTAAAATCAAATGTAATCCTACCTGTTGAACTAATTGAAATAGGTATAAAGTATGGCTTGAAAAGATTTATTAGCACTGATACTTTTTCAAGTAAGCCGCTAATTTCTCCTCAAAAATTAAAATCATACAATGATTCAAAAAAAACATTGCGAAATCTATTGTTAGACTTTTCTGAAAAGCTAAAAGTAGACAATTTGATACTTGAACATCCATTTGGAGAAAAAGATGCAGAAAACAAATTTGTAACAAATTTAATTAGAAATTTATTACTAAATAAACCGGAAGTGTTGTTAACTGCGGGAATACAGAAAAGAGACTTTATATATATATCGGATGTAGTAGATGCTTTTGTAGCAGTCTTAAAAAATGAAAAACAAACAATCGGATTTCATGAATATGAAGTAGGATGTGGAAAATCTACTAGTGTTAGAGAGTTTGTGGAGATTGTCGCGAAATTAACCAACTCCAGTAGCAAATTAATGTTCGGTAGTATTCCAACAGATTTGGATGAAATACAAAACTCTTTAGCATCTAACTCGAGTTTATTAAAATTGGGATGGAACCCAAAAGTTGAATTAGAAGAAGCAATAAAACATACAATAGATTACGAAAAATTAAAAATAAAAAATCAATAAAAATAAAAATAAAAAATTGAAGAAGTTAACTATTGCTATACCAACTTATAATGGTTCAAGAACTATAAAAACAACGCTTGAAAGTATTTTCAATCAACAATTTCCTTCGGATGATGTAGAGGTAATAATATGCGAAAATGCATCTACCGACAATACATTAGAAATAATAAAACCCTTTTTATCAAAATTGACTTTATACAAAAATGATGTAAATATTGGAGGGGATAAAAATTTTGAAATGTGTGTTAATAAATCTCAATCAGAATATGTTTGGATACTTGGAGATGATGATTGCCTTAAATATGGAGCAATAAGTTATGTAATAGATAAAATAAAATTGAAAGATTATGGCTGTCTTTTTGTAAACTTTTCGCTGTACGATGTAAAACAAAAAAAAGAAGTACAAAAAAAGTTTTTGCCACTTAAAGAAGATATTATTGTAAAAGGGGTTACCGATTTTTTAAAAAACACCAATGTTGCGGCGAATTTTCTATCCTCAGTAATACACAATAAAAAAAATTTTGAAAGTGTGGATACCACTAAGTTTTATGGTACAAGTTTTCTTCAATTTGGTGTATTGTTAGATTATATTGAAAATAATGAAACGTTGCTTATTGCTGAACCATTGGTTGTAAATATGGGCGATTCCTCTGATAGAGAATTTAATGCAGGAGGAGTTTCTGTAAAAATATTAAATAACCTTTATGCAATTGTAAAAAATGCAAAAACAAAATTTTTAGAAGAGTCTGAAAGAAAGAAAATACAATCATTAATTCAAAAGATGTTGAAATACAGAATTCTTTCTGCAAAAAGACTTGGTCTAAAAGTAGATAAAAAGTTATTATCAGACTTAACTACCAATTTCAAATCATACCCAGGGTTTTGGCTAATAGATTTACCTTTATTAACAACCCCGAATTTTTTAATAAATATATTATACAAAATTTATCGGGTACCTGGGATTAATTCTTTTTTTGTTAAATACATTTACAACATTTCAAAATAATATCTCTATATCTTGTATAAACATCAATAATATCTTAAAATCAGTACATCTATTTTTAATATATTCAATGAGGAGCCTTACCTAAAATTATTTGATGCAGCGAGTAAAAACAAAACTAAAAAAATTGAGCCAGGCGTAATTATATTTCAGTTTCAGGTAAAGTTATTGGTGAGATAGATATTTTAAATAGTCAATCTTCAAAAAGTCGTTTTAAACTTTAGGGCATAAAAATCCTAACGAACTCCAATAAAATATTTGTAGAGGAGTAGTAGCCACCCGAATATTGCCTCTGTGCGCCAGAGGCTCGTTCGTCGTTTAAAGTTTATCGCTGCGGCTGCAAGTATTAAATTCATGTTGTCTCCAACTATGCCTTTTAAATAGTTTTTACACAAGCGATAATCTTGTTTTAGGTGTCCGATAACCTTCTCTATTGCTGATCTTTTACCGTATTTTTTTCTTTTCGCGGTGTACTGTGTAACTTTTTAGATACATAAATTCGCAGGCATTTTTAAGCAAAACTCAAATATCTTGCAAATTAATTTATGCCCACAATGTGCTTAAGTTCAATATTAACAAAGGCTTGAAGGCTTTATGAGGGTTGACTAAATAGTTAAAGACTAATTTCCTTTGTTTTCAATTTCTTTAAAGTAACTAATAACACAGTAACTAAAAATGGCATGCAAGGCAACTTATACCGAACCAACGTACCAAAGTTACTTGTACTTAATCCTATTAATCCTGAAAATATCACGCAATAAATAAAAAGCGAGAATAGGATAGGATTCCTAATAATAATGCCTCTAGGTCGGAAAATTATACCTTTAAAAATTATTACTGAAACAATTAATAAAAAACATCCTTCCAAAGCGGATAGCAACATAGCGGGATTTTTTGCCTCCCACAACCACGGTCTATACCAGGTGGCTATAATTGCTTTTGGAAAAAAAGGTGCCATGTCTCCCATACTATTAATGTTCTCCGGCCTTATACCCAAATCAAAAGCCGAACCCGCAGCCTGTAAATTTTTATTGCTCGAAACAATTTTATCAGTAATAGTATCCGATGAGAATTCTGTGAAATTATTTTCAATTATATCATTGAGTAAAAAAAATGCACCCACCAATAAGCTTAGTATCAGTGGTATAATGAAAAATTTGGCTGAGGTGCTTTTGCGTGCAATGTAGCTAAAAGAAATCGCAAGTATTAAAGGCATTAAAAATGCTAAAGGAACATAGGGTTTTAAAATAAACAGTGTTACTAACATAAATATTAAGCCAATTATATTTTTAAAGATTCTTTCCTTTGTAATAAAAATATGAAAAGCACATACAACAAGGCCGCATACTGCACCAAGTGTAATAGAATCTTTACCAAGCCCTGAGCCCCAGAAAACTATCGTAGGAAAATATAAAAAGCTTATCGCTATGGCTTTTTCATTGTTTACAAATAATAGATTAAAAAATTTAAAGCATTTCCAAATCCCCCAGAAACTAAGCAGTGAAAAAAGTATGCAAGTGGGCATGTAAGTTTGAAATGTAAACAGTTGTAATACTGCAGCTATCCTTGCTGAAAAGTAGTTGGCCTCCATAGTGTACATAATGGATTCATCCCAAAGCCAGTCGATGGAACTAGCCAATGCTGTATTATTTTCCAAAGAGTAAAAAGTGAGGTTAAAAAAGTTAGAAGGAGAGTTAAAGAATGTTTGAGTAATCGTTTTACCAGTCATAAAATACCCAAAAGTATCTCCCCCTCCATAAATATAAGCATGGTATACCGCAAAGGCAACACTACCCAATATTTTAAGCCCAATACCTTTAATAAAATACGTCTTTATCAAATGATCATCTTGATTTTTTCTGACAAATCTAAATGAACATATAAAAACGATTATTATTAGAAAAAAACTTATCACCCAATCATACCAAAAAATGTAACCCATGGCTCAAAATTAGTTACTAGTTTATAATTATAATTCTTTCGACTTAAATATTATAGTCAATTCTTCTTTCTCAGTTAGTTTTTCAATAATTATCTTTGCCTTATTATAACCGATTATTTATGTGCGCTATCTCAGGCTTTATCGACTTTAATAGTAATACTTCTCTCGAAAATTTACAGGAAATGAACCGCACCATGGCCCATCGTGGTCCTGATGGCGAAGGTTATAATATTTATGACACAACATTTGGCCGTGTTGGCTTAGGGCATAGAAGACTGAGCATCATTGACCTTACAGAAGGAGGAAGCCAGCCAATGCATTATCAAAACCTGCATATTACATTTAATGGGGAAATTTATAACTACGAAGAAATAAAAAAAGAGTTGGAAATGCTTGGCCATCAATTTGAAAGCCACAGCGATACAGAGGTAATTTTGCACAGTTACAAACAATGGGGTGCAGCAGCCGTGCAAAAATTTATTGGCATGTTTTCTTTTGTAATATATGATGATGAAAAACAGGAAAGCTTTGCGTGTAGAGACAGAGCTGGCGTAAAGCCCTTTTTTTATTATTACAATGATGGTTTATTTCTTTTTGCATCTGAATTAAAAGCCATAGTAAAACATCCCTCTTTTGTAAAAGAAATAGATTTAAATGCAGTAGGTGCATTTATGCAATACGGATATGTACCTACACCGCATTGTATTTTTTTAAAAACATACAAGTTAATTCCTGGGCATTATTTAAAAGTTGATATGCAAACTAAAAAGCTGCAAACAATGCAATATTGGAATGTATATGATTCGTATAATAAACCTACCTTAAAAATAGATTTGCCCGAAGCAATAGAAGAAACTGAAAAGCTATTAGTAAGCGCTTTTCAATACAGAATGGTAAGTGATGTGCCGGTAGGAGTTTTTTTAAGCGGTGGTTATGACAGTAGCTGTGTTACTGCATTGTTGCAGGCAAACAACTCACAAAGAATTAAAACCTTTACCATTGGAATGCCCGATGCGGGTTTAAATGAAGCGCCATTCGCAAAAGAAGTAGCGGAACGCTTAGGTACCGAGCACACAGAATATTACTGCACAGAAAAGGAAGCATTGGAAATTGTGCCACAATTACCATTTTTTTATGATGAGCCCTTTGCTGACAGTAGCGCTATACCAACGTCATTGGTAAGCCGCATAGCAAAAGAAAAAGTTACTGTTGCACTCTCCGCCGATGGTGGCGATGAAATTTTTGCAGGGTATAACAGGTACGATTATGTCATAAAATATGGCGATAAACTAAACCGTATCCCCGCTTTTGTTAGAAAAAGTGCAGCTAACTTAATGCATGCAATACCTGCCCAATCAATTCCTATCCTAAATAAAAAATACCTGTTTCATTCTCGATATGAAAAACTTAAAAATATATTGAAACAACCAAGTGTTTCAAATATTCTTCAAAGCATTACGCAGCAGTTAGATAAATCAGAAATTGATCTGTTAATTAAAAATCCGGTCTCTAAGATTAGTTCCGGTTTTGACAGCGAGGAATTAAAGCCTGAATATTACTCAGGTATAGCTTATATGATGGCGGTAGATTATCAAACATACATGCTCGATGATATTTTACAAAAAGTAGACCGTGCTACCATGAGTGTTGGTTTAGAAGGTAGGGAACCTTTCCTTGACCAGCGTGTCATTGAATGGGCTGCCCAATTGCCCATGAATTATAAATATAACAACGGAAGTAAAAAGTTTATTTTAAAGGAAATAGTTCATAAATATATCCCAAAAGAAATGATGGATAGGCCTAAAATGGGTTTTGGGATACCAATAGCAAAATGGCTACAAACAGATTTAAAAATATATGTAGATCAGTACCTGAACTCAGATTTTATAAAGAAGCAAAACATTTTTGACGAAAACGCAGTTGAACTTATTTATTCTTCTTTTTACAAAGGCAAAATAGAAAGAGCTGAAAAATTGTGGCACTTATTAATGTTTCAAATGTGGTATGAAAAATGGATAATGAATAATTAGAGAAGCGTTTAACTATTTTAACATATTTTCATATATCTTACCATACTGAACTAAATAAATAACAGAAAGATTTACGGATTATACCGATTTACACATGAATATTGTCATAATTGAAAACCATATTATTTCTACAAATACCGTCCGCAGAAAGTTAACGGAAACACTCATTGAAAAAGGATACACAGTTACGATATTGAGTACAGGCATCAGCAAGGAATTAAATTTTGCCCGCAAACTTGGTTTTAATGTTATAAATGTTGGCACAAGCAACACTCATCCAAAAGAAGTTTTTTTATATATAAGAAACATTTACAAAGCTCTAAAAAAAATTAAGCCAGATTTATGCCTCACCTTTACTATGCGTCCCGCAATTTGGGGAAATATGGTTAGCCGTATTTTAAAAATCCCTGTCATTACAAATATTACAGGTATTGGTCCGTTGGTAGAAAGTAATTCTTTTGCATACCGGGTTGCCCGAACACTGTATAGGACTGCATTAAAAAAAACCAGAGTTATTTTCTTTCAAAATAACGACGATCTGAAAATTTTTCTTGATAAAAAATTTATGCGCCTTGAACAAGCCCAAATTATTCCGGGATCAGGCGTAGATGTAGATTTTTTTAAGCCAATAAAAAAGCAACAGCACGATGGGAAATTTGTTTTTCTGTTTATAAGTAGGTTAATAAAAGACAAAGGTATTTTAGAATACGTGGCTGCTGCCGAAATGATTAGGCAAAAATATCCATCGGTTGTTTGCGAGGTTATCGGGCCATATTACAGTCAAAATTTAAAAGATAATATAATCTCTGAAGAGCAAGTAATGCGTTGGTTAGATGAGGGAATCGTGCATTATTTAGGTGCTGCCGAAGATGTACGACCTTTTATTGCGGAGGCTGACTGTATAGTATTGCCAAGTTATAGGGAGGGTATGAGCAATGTGCTGCTGGAAGCTGCAAGTATGGAACGACCTGCTATAGCTTCCAACGTTACAGGCTGTAAAGAAATTATTGTCGATAATAAAACCGGCTTATTATGCCGTGCAAAAGATGCACAAGATCTCTCAGAGAAAATGATTAAGATGTTGAATGTTGATAGGAACAATAGAGAAGAAATGGGTAAAGAAGCGAGAAAACATGTAAAATCAAAATTTGCCAAGCAAATTGTAATAAATGCTTATTTAAATAACATTAATAGAATCATGGTATAGGTATATCCTTAAAATTTTGTTTTCTATATTCCTTAAAACTTTCAATATTTCCCCTTTGTGCAAGACCTCCCCAATAATTACTTTTACATTTAATTTTTACTTGTCATATTCGCCAAGTAAATTTGATTAATTTATTCAATGAAAAAGATAATTGTAATCGGCAGCGGTTTTGCAGGGCTTTCAGCCGCTTCATTTATGGCAAAAAATGGCTGGGAGGTTACTTTGCTAGAAAAACATTTGCAACCCGGTGGGCGTGCACAAAAATTTATTGCCGAAGGTTTTACCTTTGATATGGGACCAAGCTGGTATTGGATGCCCGATGTGTTTGAACGCTATTTTGGTTGTTTCGGTAAAAAAGTTTCGGATTATTATTCTCTTAAAAGACTTGATCCTTCCTATTCTGTTTATTACCCTGATAGCAGAATGGATATTCCCGCTGATTACGGTGCACTTAAAAGTTTATTTGAATCGATAGAAAAAGGAAGCGGTGAGCAACTGGATAAATTTCTTGCAGAAGCAGCGTATAAATATGAAGTAGGTGTAAATAAGTTGGTTTTTAAACCCAGTCTGTCCGTAACTGAATTCTTAGATATTGATCTGGCAAAGGGTATTTTGAAGCTAGATGTGTTTACAGATATGAAGAAACACATCAGTAAATATTTCACCCATCCACATATTGTTGAGTTAATGGAGTTTCCCGTGCTGTTTTTAGGAGCGTTACCACAACATATTCCTGCTCTTTACAGCCTTATGAACTATGCTGATATAAAATTAGGAACCTGGTACCCTGAAGGTGGATTAAACACTGTTGCAGCTTCCATGCACAAATTGGCGGAAGAGTTAGGAGTAAAATGCATGTTTGGACAAAATGTTGAAAGTATAAATATTGAACACGGTAAAGCTGTTTTTGTAACGACCGATAAGGACACTTTTTATGCTGATGCTGTTATTTCAGCAGCCGATTATCATTTTACCGAAACGAAATTATTACCGAAAAAAAGCAGAACTTACAGCGATGCTTACTGGGACAAAAGGGTAATGGCTCCTTCTTCCTTGCTTTATTACGTGGGCATCAATAAAAAATTGAAGAATGTTCATCATCATTCACTGTTTTTTGATGTAGATTTTAACAAGCATGGAAAAGAAATTTACGATACGCCTATGTGGCCTACGGAACCGCTTTTTTATGTTTGTGCGTCATCTGTAACGGATGAAACGGTAGCCCCGGAGGGGTGTGAAAATTTATTTTTTTTAATTCCTGTTGCAGCAGGATTACAGGGTGATGATGAAAAACTGAGAGATGATTATTTTTATAAGATTGTTAAACGTTTTGAGGAACAGACAGGTGAGGAAATAAAAGAGAGTATTATTTATAAAAGATCTTATTCTGTATCAGATTTCGTACATGACCATAACGCTTTTAAGGGAAATGCTTATGGCTTGGCAAATACATTGATGCAAACGGCCATTTTAAAACCTGCTTTAAAAAGCAAAAAAGTAAGCAACCTGTTTTATGCAGGTCAACTTACTGTGCCGGGGCCAGGTGTGCCGCCATCATTAATAAGTGGCGAGGTAGCCGCAAAGCAGGTAATAAAACAATTTAAAAATGCGAAATAAAAAATGATATCATTATTTCATAAGGTAAGTCACCAATGCAGCAAAATAACTACAGAAGGCTACAGTACGTCTTTTAGCAGTGCTATACGTATGCTACATGCTGACCTTCGTATGCCTGTTTACGACATTTACGGCTTCGTTCGCTTTGCAGATGAAATTGTAGATACTTTTCATGAGTTTGACAAGCAAACTTTATTGGCCCAATTTAAAAAAGAAACTTACGAGGCTATTGAAAGAGGAATTAGTCTCAATCCTATTTTACATAGCTTTCAAATAACAATAAATAAATATAATATTGACCATGCTTTAATTGAAGCTTTTTTCAATAGCATGGAAATGGATTTGAGTGAAAAGGAATACGACGCTGCATGTTACTCATCTTACATTTATGGTAGTGCAGAAGTGGTTGGGTTAATGTGCCTGTATGTATTTTGCAATGGCGATAAAACTGAATATGAAAAATTAAAACCTTCAGCACAATCTTTGGGTGCAGCGTTTCAAAAAATTAATTTTTTAAGAGATCTCAAAGCCGATCACGAGCAATTAAACAGAACCTATTTCCCCGGTGTAAATTTTAAAAAGTTTACAGAGCACGATAAGAGAATAATTGAAGATGACATTGCATTAGATCTTAAAAATGCATATGAAGGAATTTTGATGCTTCCCGTAAAAGCACGTTTTGGTGTATATGTAGCCTACAAATACTACCGTACTTTATTCAGGAAAATTCAGCAGGCGCAACCACAACTTTTATTGGAGAACAGGGTACGCATCAGCAACACTTTTAAAGCAGTTATTTTGCTTAAGGCTGGTTTGCGCAGTTCATTCAATTCTTTATAAGTAAGAATATGCATCAAAAAAAAGCAGTTATTATTGGTAGTGGTGTGGCTGGTATGGCAAGTTCGATAAGGCTTGCTGTTCAGGGTTTTGCTGTAACTGTATTTGAAAAAAACAGTTATCCTGGTGGTAAATTATCTGCATTTACAACCGATGGTTATCATTTTGATGCAGGTCCTTCTTTGTTTACGCAACCTCAAAATATAGAAGAGTTGTTTGCGCTGGCAAACGAACCGATTGAAAATTATTTAACTTATCATAAAATAGATATCGCCTGCAAATATTTCTTTGAAAATGGAAAAGAAATAAATGCATATAGCAACCAGGATTTGTTTGCAAACGAAATGCAGGATAAAACTGGAGAACCAAAAGAGAATATTATAAATTACTTAGGGCGTTCTGAGAAACTTTATAATAATCTTGCAAATATTTTTTTAAATTATTCTTTGCACAAAAAAAGTACATGGCTTAACCCTCGATCTTTCAAAGCCTTTAGCTCGGTCAAGTTTCCATATATCTTTAAATCATTAAGCCAATACAACACAAGTTTTAAAGCAAAAGAAACGCAGCAAATCTTTAACCGATTTGCAACTTACAATGGCAGCAATCCGTACAAAGCTCCGGCCATGCTAAGTCTAATACCACATCTAGAACAAACAGAAGGTGCTTATTACCCACATGGAGGCATGATAAACATCACAAACGCATTGTATAAATTGGCGCTAAAAAAGGGTGTTCAATTTCACTTTGATGCAGCTGTTCAAAAAATAATTTGTCCGGATAATATTGCAGCAGGCATAGTAGTAAACAATGAAAATATTATGGCTGATGTTGTGGTAAGTAACAGCGATGTTTATTTTACCTACAAGAATTTACTCAGTAACAATATCAAAGCAAAAAAAGTTTTAAAGCAAGAAAGAAGCAGTAGTGCGCTGGCTTTTTATTGGGGCATCAACACTTCTTTTGCTCAACTTGAGTTACACAATATATTTTTCAGCGAAAATTATTCAGCAGAGTTTGATCATATTTTTAACAGCAAAAAATTATACGGCGATCCAACGATTTATATAAACGTAACCAGTAAAATAGAAAAAGCGCAGGCGCCTTTAGGTTGCGAAAATTGGTTCGTAATGATTAACGTACCGGCAACAAACACGTACGACGTTGAAGCGGTAAAAACCATCGTAAAAGAATATATTATCGCAAAATTAAACCGAATTCTAAAAACAGATATCGCATCCCATATTGTGAACGAAACATTTTTGCACCCACAATCTATTGAAGCCAACACGGGTTCTTATCTGGGCTCACTGTATGGCACCAGTTCCAATTCAAAAACGGCAGCTTTTTTAAGGCACCCAAATTTTTCAAAGAAAATTAAAAACCTGTATTGTTGCGGGGGCAGTGTACACCCCGGTGGAGGCATACCGCTTTGTTTAAAAAGTGCAAAAATTGTAAGTGATCTTGTAAAGCATGATATTAAAAATGATAGAACGGTACATGCTTAAAAGCAGAACACAAATAGCGACTGCGCTTGCGATTTTTTTTCATATGATCGGTTTGGTAGGCATGTTTTTTAATAAGGAGTTTTTTTCTGCAGCCACACCTTTCAATCTTTTGTTGATGTTTTTGTTGTTGTTGTATACTCAACAAAAAATAAATATTCCCTTTGTAATATTTATGGCTGTTTGTTTTATAACCGGGATTTCGGTAGAAATTATCGGCACATCTACAGGTTTTTTATTTGGTGAATATGCTTATGGAAATGCGCTCGGGCCAACTATTAAGAATGTACCCTGGGTAATTGGAATAAACTGGATCATTATTATTTATTGCAGTGGTGTTGCTGTGCATATGTTATTAGAAAAATTATCTGCAAAATTGGAGACTGTAACGGGTGCACCATCACCTGCCATTCGGTATTTCTCGGTAATTTCCGACGGTGCAATGCTGGCTGTTTTTTTTGATTGGATAATGGAACCTGCAGCCATTCAACTCGGCTACTGGCAATGGTTGGGAGATGGCGAAATTCCCACCTATAATTACCTCTGTTGGTTTATTATTAGCATGGGATTAATGGGTGTTTTTAGTTTCTTAAAATTCGAAAGGAAAAATATTTTTGCAGTAAATTTGCTTTTGATAATGATGATGTTTTTTATGCTGATAAGAACTTTTTTATGAACCTCATTTTATATATTTTAATAACGTTTGGTACGTTTTTTTTAATGGAAGGTATTACATGGGCGACACATCGTTATGTAATGCATGGGTTTTTGTGGTACCTCCACGAAGACCATCACCATCCACATGGTTCTTTTTTTGAAAAAAACGATGCCTTCTTTTTAATATTTGCTATACCAAGTTGGCTGTGTATTATGCTCGGTTTACAAAGTAGAAATTACATTGCCGCGGCAATAGGTTTTGGTATTGCCCTGTATGGATTTGCTTATTTTTTGGTGCACGATGTAATAATTCACCAGCGGTTTAAATGGTTTACCCGCAGCAGTAATGTTTATGTTCGCACCATTCGTTGGGCACACAAAATGCATCATAAGCATATCGGTAAAGAGCATGGTGAAAGTTTTGGAATGCTGTATGTAGCCAAAAAATACTGGGAAAAGGTTAGAGCAGATAAAGCAAGAAACGCTTTTTAAAAACAAATTGGGCGTGCGCCCTGTCGAGGGGCGCCGGGCTTTTCGCATGTACTCCTCGTCACCGCCAAGGCGGTTCCTGTGGGGTACATGGCTGCAATCCCTCACGCAGCGGCTCACTGTTTAATGGTCCGTTCTTTTCACCATGTTTTACTTAGAAATGATGGAACTTAAACATGCACTAATCCTCTTAATATAGATTATTGTATAGAAGCTATTGGTTTATTACAAAAAATAACGGGCTCTTGAGTTCCTGATATAGTATTAAACTTTTTTCCTACATTTATCATAGTTGGGTTACTTACAATTCCATATAATTATTAACGTATCCTACATTAAAAGAATTCAAAAATTGGCAGTTATATAAATTAAAAAGTATCTTGATTGGTATAAATAAGGAAAGACAAATTATAAATAGTTTATGCAAATAATTCAAAGCATACAAAATAGGATTTATGAAATTCGAGGTGAAAGAGTAATGCTTGATTTTGATTTAGCTTCTCTTTATGAAATACCCACAAAAGCTTTAAACCAAGCTGTAAAAAGAAATTTAAAGAGATTTCCCACAGATTTTATGTTTAGGCTTACAACTGCGGAATGGAATAATATCCGGTCACAATCTGTTACCGCATCAAAAAATATTGAAGTACTGCAGTCACACTCTGTTACCGCATCCCAGTTAAAGAGAAATACTTCCCTAACGCCTTATGCTTTTACAGAGCAAGGTGTTGCTATGCTCTGTGGAGTTTTAAACAGTGATAAGGCAATTGAAATGCATGTTGCAATCATGAGGGCATTTGTCGCAATAAAAAAGATTCTTCTACAACAAGATGATTTTAAATTGCAGATGCAGCAAATTAAAGAAAGGCTTGGTGAACATGATGCGCAACTGAATCAAATTTATGATGCTATGGAAAATTTGCTAGATGAAAAAGCAGCACAAAGAAAGTGGGAGGAAAGAGAGCGAATAGGTTTTAATAAATAATAACTACAAAATTGAATACTCACTATACATATTATTTAATACTTGCCTGTTCCTTAGCAGGTCCTTTTGCTTTAAGCTTCGATAAAAAGGTAGCATTCTATAAAAAATGGAAAGCAGTTTTTACTGCTATGCTTTTACCCGCAATTTTTTATATTGTATGGGATAGCCTTTTCACCTCTCTCAACGTTTGGTTTTTTAATGAGCCTTATGTACTTGCTCAAACATTTTTATACAACTTGCCACTCGAAGAAGTTCTTTTCTTTTTTATAGTTCCTTATTGTTGCACGTTTATTTATGAGTGTATTCGCTCCTATTTTCCTGCTGTAAAAACAACAAAAGCCAGTGATAATATTTTATTCATTTTAGCTTTAGTGTTGTTAATATTTTCAGTTTTCACTCATCATCTGTACTATACTTTTTATACGGCGATTTTTCTATCGGGCTTCATTTTTATCTTTTTTATTTTCAGAAAGTACTTTGCAGCATTTAATACAAAGGTTTTCCTCATTACCTATTTAATAATTATCATTCCTTTTTTAATTGTCAATGGTTTTCTTACCGCTATTCCTGTAATAACTTACAATAATGCTGAAAATCTTGCTGTTCGCATTTACACCATTCCCGTAGAAGATATTTTTTATGGAATGTTGTTGGTTATGATGAACATTGCAGGGTATGAAAGATTATTAAAGCGGAAGGATTAAAAATTTTATTTCACTTCATACATTTCTTCCCACCTTGTAGTGTACCTCGGGCTGCGCATTTCAACCCGCATTTTCCAATCTCGCTTGGTACCGCTTGCTGCAAATTTTAAAACATCATCCCTCATTGAAAAATTTACATTGTCTATCATATCCATCAGCAAACGTTTGCCATTATTTTTTTCCGCTACAAAAAGATTAGCTTGTATGGTTGCATCTGGCACCAAGCCTGATAACGTTACGCCTGCTTTTTTGTATTGCTTGGTTTTATCAAAAATTTTATCAACAAGACCGGTGGCAAATTTTATGAGTTCATTGGTAGCACTTGTGGCAATGGGCAATACAGCATAATGGCTCAATGTGTTTCCATGTCTGAAACGCCCGTTGTTGGAAGGCTCTTTTGTTACCACAAAAATGCTAATGATGGTAGCGGCACTGTTTTGGCGGCGCAGTTTTTCTGCTGCACGGCTGGTATAGGTTGCTATTGCTTCTTTAATATCTGCTTTGCTTGTTACTGTTTGCCCAAACATTCGGGTGCTTGCAATCATCTTTTTTACGGTCAGTTGTTCGTCTGCCAATGCTATAGCCGATTCGCCGTTTAGTTCTTTTATCATTCGTGAACCCACCACACCTCCTAAATTTTTGTAAGCCCATGGCACAGATTTTTTACTCAAATCTAATGCGGTGTAAACAGCATTCATGTCTTTAAGTTTTTCTGCGTATTGCCTGCCTATGCCCCATACTTCGTTTACGGGTGTGGCCTGCAGGGCTTTTTCGATTTTTTCTTTGGTGTCTAACACAACCACACATTGGGTTTTTTCTTTGTATTTTTTTGCAAGATGGTTTGCTACTTTGCACAATACTTTTGTGGGTGCAAGCCCAATAGAAACCTTAATTCCTGTCCATTGCTCCACGGTTTGTCGGATGTATAAACCCACTTCAAAATAATCCTGTTTACTAAATTCTGTTAAGTCTAAAAAAGCTTCATCTACAGAGTACACTTCCACATTTTCATCGCCTAGTAATGTGCGTAGCGTATCCATTACACGTTTGCTCATATCGCCATACAAATTGTAGTTGGATGAAAATGTTGCCACGTTGTGTTTTTCTATCAGGGGCTTTGCCAAAAAATAGGGGCCGGCCATACCTACACCAATTTGCTTGGCTTCATCTGACCGTGAAATGATACACCCATCGTTGTTGCTCAGTACCACAACTGGTTTCTCGTCTAATTCAGGCCTAAACAACCGCTCGCAGGAGCAATAAAAACTGTTACAATCTATGATGGCTTTCATATTTTTTTAATGAGATTAATAAATTCAATTACGTCATTCTCATTACCCATGTTACAACTCCCCAAATTTTTACATCGCTCATTTCATTTACATCAATTGGAGCAATCTTTGGTGCATCTGCAACAAGTAATAATTTATTAAATGATTTTTCGTAGCGACGAATCAGCATTTCGCCATCAACAACCGCTATAACAATTTTAGTGTTAATAGGCTGTATGCTTTTATCTACAATAACAATATCGCCGTTAAAAATACCTGCGTTTATCATGCTGTTGCCACTTACTTTCATAAAAAAAGTAGCAGGCTTATTACGAATAAGTTGTTCGTTTAAATCAATACCACACTCTGCATAATCATCTGCAGCTGCGCCAAAACCAGTGGCATTTGCAGTAGGTATATTATGCTGCGTAAATTGTTTGGTACCGGTATAGCTGCTGCCAAAAAAGTTTTCCACTTCCATAAAATATATTTTAATAAAAACTAAAAAAGTTAGTAAATGTATACTAAAATAATTGGGAATAAATTTTTAGTTGTTTTAAATTTTAAGTACGAAAAATAGTACAGCAATGCCTGGCCAAAAATTGTGTGAATACATATTGGTATTAAATCCAAATGAAGAGCTGCGTAACAAGATTATGCATATTAAAAAAGCATTTTATGAAAGTTATAAAGCATCGGCTGCTTTATTTAGTAAGCCATAAATAACCTTGACAACGTTTACCCAATACGAAATTGCAGAAAGGAGAATTGTAGAAAAACTGCATGTGGTGACCATGGGATCAAAACCCGTAAAAATAGAACTGAAGGACTATGGCAGTTTTCCTGCACATAAAATTTATATAAACGTAACCAGTAAAGTGCCGATACAAACATTGAAAAAAAATACGGACAGAAACACAGCGTTTAATGAAAGTTGATAATGATAATAAGCCGTATTTATTTTAGAGCCTTACATAACTATTGCACGCAAATTACAACCATGGCAATATGAAAAAGGGTGGTTAGAATATAGTCACCGTCATTTTACTGGAAGATTTATTGCCGTTGCCATGTTACTCTTAAAAAGGCCTGTGGGAGAAATAAAATATGAAATAGCAGCAAGGCTTGAGTTTGAAAATTTACCAGTAGGAGTGGCGCAGGGGGCTTTGTTCTGAGGATTCCACCCTTGTTCCATCTCGACTGTGTATAGTGGGAGAATTGAATATATTGGTTGCGATATGGAAGCGGAGGAACCTTGCCCTCGTTCCCTCTCTTAATGTAGAAGGATGATATGGAGTTTGGATACGAATCGATTTAGAGTGCGTGGCGGGCAGGGGAAATTGTTCTAAATAAATGTTCCTCATTCTATAAACCGTTCGGCTTATCTTTTGCAAACTTTATTAAAATAATTTTATGCTAAAAGAAGATAAAAACAGGTTTATGCAAATGGCAATCGATCTTAGCCAATATGCATTGGATAGTAAATGTGGTGGACCTTTTGGAGCAATCATTGTAAAAGATGGTAAAATAATTGGGAGTGGCAGTAACAGGATAAATGCTGATCTTGATCCCACTGCGCATGGTGAAGTAGTAGCTATAAGAGATGCATGTAAGAATATTGCTTCAATTGATTTATCTGGCTGCGAAATTTATACGAGTGCAGAGCCTTGCCCCATGTGTTGCGCTGCAATTTACTGGAGCAAAATTGCCGCTGTTTATTATTGTAACACCGAAGAAGAAGCTTTGCAGCATGGCTTTTCAGATAAAAAAATTCTTGCCGAGCTTAGGAAGCCAATAGAAAAAAGAACATTACCTTTTAAAAGAATCAAGAATCCACTTGGCGTGCAGATTTTTAAAAGATCGCTGGAGGCTTGATACAAGATATAAACAAAGCCGAAACTTACTATTCCGGCTTTGTTATTCGTAATTAGAATTTTCCAACGACATATTCTATTAATTTTTCATCGCTCATTTTATTAGAAGTAGATTCTTCTGTTTTTGTATTTTTAAATTGAGGCGTATCAGCGAGATAATGCATAAATTTTTCCTGTGCTACACCTGTGCCTGTAAGATGTATGTAGGTTGCATTTTGCAAATGCGAAGCTATTTCCTTAAAAAATTTTGCCTCTGCAGTTTTTTGATGGTTGTGTTCTGTCTTCTCACTGCTGTTTGGGGAAACTTCTTCCCCTTTTATATTTTCTAATACAATAAAATTGCCTGCCTCCGTATCATCTCTGCCTATAATTGTTGCATTATGTAAGTCCATCCACACACCAAATTGTTTTTGATTGGTCATAATATTTATTTTTTCAAATTATTGGCAATAACTGTACCCTAATTTTGAAATTACCTTATACCAATCCATGTAATATAAAAACATTAGTTCATCCTAAAATAGTTCACTTTATTATTTTAAATGTTCAAAATTGAACTTTTTTAAGAAGCCCATTTGGTGTCTAAGAAATTTAATATACAAGAACTCTAATTTCACTACAAGTATTATAAATTCTCCGTAACTAGCAACAGACAAAATTTTGAATATGTTTCATATTCCGTTAATTTCATATTGAAAATACCAAGCCATGAAAAAAAATTTACCTGTTACAATTTTTTTAATCCTCGTTGCAACCACTTTAAGTTCATTCATTATTTCTATACAAAGGCCTTTCTACTCTTCTGTACCACCCCAAAATCATACCGGGGCAACAGGTTCGTATTGCACCAATTGCCATGGTGGCACTTTAAACAGTGCAGGTGGATCGGTTTCGGTAACCGGGCTTCCTGTTGGGTCTTACGCGGCAGGTGCAGCATATAATTTTAGTATAACTGCCAATCACAGCACAAACGATAGAATGAAATGGGGTTTCTCAGTAGCGGCAAGAAACAGCGCAGGGGTGGAGGTAGGTACTTTTTCTGCCACAAACCCCAATGCAGGTTTAAATGGTAATGAACTTAGCCACGACAATGCTGTCACAACAGCACCTCAAAACAGCTATACTTACGATAACCTTACATGGACCGCTCCTTCTGCACCAGGCCCCAATGATGCAAACATTACTTTTTATTATGTGGCAAATGCTGCAAACGGTGATTTTGGTTCTGGCGGCGATTATATTTACGCCGGCTCCATTAGCAACGTAGTATTGCCTGTAAGGCTTAGTTCTTTTGATGTAACTTCAACTGATAAAAATGAGGCGCAATTAAAATGGCGTACGGACAGTGAGCAAAACACCGATTATTTCTCAATACAAAAAAGCAATGACGGGCAGCATTTTAAAGAAATAGCAAAAATGCCAGCTGCAGGCACAAGCACTACACCTAAACAATATGTTTTTACAGATAATTTGCTTAAAACATCTTATCCTTTAACCTATTACAGAATTGTGACGGTAGACAACGACGGTAAAAAAACTTATTCTTCGGTAAAGTACATATCCTTGCCGTCTGATGAAATATTTGTAAACCTACAATCTCCAAACCCTGCAAAAGCAGGCAATACAGCACAATTTAGTATTGAAAGCAATGCAGCGCAAAACGTAAATATAAACGTAGTTGCATTAAATGGCAAACAACTGCTTACAAATAGCATGAAAGTAAACAAGGGTCGTACTATTTACAAATTTGAGATACCTGGTTTTTGGAGTAGTGGAACGGTAGTTGTTGGTTTTAAAATAGACAGTAAAGTTCAACAGGTGCCTTTATTAATTATTGGTAACTGATAATAGTTTCAATTTGAAAATAGCATAAATCCGGAGCCGAATCTCTGTACTTTTAAATTCGTTTTCTTCAGTCTATTCAGTTCAATTTTTTTGCCCCATTAAATGGAGTCAATTATGACTTTAGGAAGCTAAGGCTAGTGGCGTGTAAAGCCTCAGCGCAATTAAGACAAGCTGGAATTTGCATCGGAAAAGGTCCGAAAAAAGTTGAGCGGCGTTCTTTTGCTTGTCGCCCACAATAAATACAATGAAAATTATTCTATTACTTTCAAACGAGCGGAAATTTCCGTGTTTCAACATCGATAAAGGGCTCAATGGTTTATTTTTGCGTGTCGCTTCAAATGCTGTTTTAATTTCGATAACTTTACAGCAACACAGTATTTTGACTAATAAAAATATTAATAACTAATATCAATTTTAAAATGGAGAACAATCAATTGCCGACAACCGATGCGTTGGATATGAATGATTTTACCAATACGCACGATGGTGTTACCGTTGGTGGAGAAAGCAAATGTCCTTTTATAGCCGGAACATTAAAGGAAACACCCGGTCGTGGTCCAATAAACCGTGACTGGTGGCCTAACCAGCTAAATTTGAGTATCCTTAGGCAACACTCAGCATTGAGCAATCCAATGGATAAGTTATTTAACTACGCAGAAGAATTTAAAAGCCTCGATCTTGATGCTGTGAAGAATGATATTTTTGAATTGATGACAACCTCTCAAGACTGGTGGCCCGCAGATTATGGACATTATGGCCCATTCTTTATTCGCATGGCATGGCACAGTGCGGGTACCTATCGTATTGCTGATGGCCGTGGTGGCAGTGGTTTTGGTACGCAGCGTTTTGCGCCCTTAAACAGTTGGCCAGATAATGCAAACCTTGATAAAGCCCGTTTATTGCTTTGGCCCATTAAACAGAAATACGGTAAAAAATTATCGTGGGCAGATCTTATGATTCTTGCAGGAAACTGTGCTTTGGAATCTGCAGGTTTTAAAACTTTTGGTTTTGCCGGTGGCAGAGAAGATGTATGGGAACCAGCTGAAGATATTTATTGGGGATCAGAGCGTGAGTGGCTTGGAGACAAAAGATATACAGGCGATCGCCATTTGGAACAGCCATTGGCGGCGGTACAAATGGGATTAATTTATGTGAACCCCGAAGGACCAAACGGAAACCCTGATCCATTTGCGGCAGCAAGAGATATTAGAGAAACTTTTGCACGCATGGCTATGAACGATGAAGAAACAGTTGCATTGATTGCAGGTGGACATACCCTTGGTAAAACCCATGGCGCTGCAGACCCGTCAAAATACATTGGCTCAGAACCTGCAGGTGCAGATATTGAAGAACAAAGCTTGGGCTGGAAGAATAGTTACGGTCCGGGCCATGGAGCTCACACCATTACCAGCGGCTTGGAAGGAGCATGGACCACAACGCCTACAAAATGGAGCAACAACTATTTTGAAAATCTTTTTGGCTACGAATGGGAACTTACTAAAAGTCCCGCAGGTGCACACCAGTGGAAACCAAAAGGCGATGCAGGTGCAGGTTTGGTACCGGATGCACACGACCCTTCTATACGCCACCAGCCGTTTATGTTAACGACCGATCTTTCTTTAAGAATAGACCCGGCCTACGAAAAAATAAGCAGGCGCTTCTTAGAGAACCCTGCAGAATTTAATGATGCATTTGCAAGAGCTTGGTTTAAGCTTACGCACAGAGATATGGGTCCAAGGGTTCGTTACCTAGGCAAAGAAGTACCTGCGGAAGTTTTGATTTGGCAGGATCCTGTACCTGAAGCAAACTATGAATTAATAAATGAAAATGATGTTGCGCAATTAAAAGAAAATATTCTTGCATCCGGCTTATCTGTATCTGAATTGGTAACAACCGCATGGGCATCTGCAAGTACGTTTCGTGGTTCTGATAAACGTGGTGGTGCAAACGGCTCACGCATTCGTTTAGCTCCTCAAAAATACTGGGAAGTAAATAACCCAACACAATTACAAAAAGTGTTGGATGTTTTGGAAGGTATTCAGTCATCATTCAACAATGCAAATGCCGGTAAACAGGTTTCTATTGCAGACCTTATTGTACTTGGAGGAAGCGCAGGTATAGAGCAGGCGGCAAAAAATGGTGGGCATGCGATTACTGTTCCGTTTACGGCTGGTAGAACAGATGCAACTCCTGAGCAAACCGATGTAGATTCATTTGCAGTACTTGAGCCACATGCAGATGGTTTCCGCAATTATGCAAAACCAAAATTTAATTTATCGGTAGAAGAAATGCTGATTGATAAAGCGCAACTTATGAACTTAACTGCCCCGGAACTTACCGTGTTGGTTGGCGGTATGCGTGTGTTGAATACAAATTTTAATAACAGCAAATTGGGCGTTTTTACCCATAACACTGGAGCGTTAACAAACGATTTCTTTGTAAACCTTATTGATTTTGGTACTACATGGAAGGCAGCATCTGAAGCTAAAGATGTGTTTGAAGGTAGAGACAGAAAAACCGGTTTGGTAAAATGGACAGCCACAAGGGCTGATCTTATTTTTGGATCGAACTCAGAACTGCGTGGCATTGCGGAAGTTTATGCATGCGCAGATGCACAGGAAAAATTTGTAAACGATTTCGTTGCGGCATGGGTAAAAGTAATGAATGCAGACAGGTACGATCTGGGTTAAAATTATTTATTTTGTAAAAAGCCGACTCTTTAAAGGGTCGGCTTTCTTGTTTGACGGAATATTCATCGAGGCCAATTTTTCCATAAGCCTGCAATCGAGAATAATAGATTTCAATTGTACTATTATCCCAGCATTTTAGCTTTTACAAAATAAAAATCAACTGTGGGGTTTGTATGATTCCCAATTAGCATTTAATAGAAAGAAATTTAACGCAGTAGGGTTTCTTTAAAATAATTTAGGCGCAGGCTGTCGTTCCAGCCATTTGGGTTTTTATCAAATATTTTACTGCTGTAAAATGCCATACCTTTTAATGCAGGCAGGCTTCGTATTTTCTGTATCTGGCGGGGCAATTGCGTCTTATCCTTCCAGGCTGCATTGCTGCCTGCTCGGTAATAACCAATGCCTATGTAACAGTCTTTACCATAACTGTGTGTTGCCCACCAATCTGCCAGGGTATTAAAGTCAGCTAATTTGTGGTCTATTTCCCAGTAAAGTTGCGGTGCTACATAATCTATCCAGCCCATGCGCAGCCAGAGTAAAATATCTGCATAGAGGTCATCGTAATTTGTTTGTCCGGCCATCGTATTACTGCCTTGGGGGTCTACAGATGCATTGCGCCACACCCCAAATGGGCTTATACCGAATCTGCATTTTTTGTTGGTTTCTTTTATGACCCTGCCAAGCATTACGATGATTGAATCTGTATTGCTTCGGCGCCAAGTATCTTTACTAAGGCCATTACCATATTGTTTATACTTGGCATCGTCCGGAAATTCTTTTCCTGCAATGCGATAGGGGTAAAAATAATCGTCAAAGTGTACTGCATCTACATGGTAACGTGTTACCACATCTTTTACCAAATTTGTTACATAGCGTTGCACATCTTTATTGCCGGGGTCAAAATATTTTTTATCACCGTAGGTAATAAACCATTCAGGATGTATACGGGTAATATGTGTTGCCGCAATAGAGGAGTTGGTAATGCTAAATACAGCTCTGTAAGGGTTCATCCATGCATGAAACTCCATGCCTCTTTTGTGTGTTTCGGTAATCATAAATTCCAGCGGATCGTAATATGGGAAAGGAGGTTGCCCTTGCACGCCGGTAAGCCATTGGCTCCAAGGCTCAAAGGGCGAAGGGTAAAATGCATCTGCTGCGGGCCTAACCTGCACAATAACGGCATTCATGCCATTACGTTGGTGCATATTGAGTAATTTTAAGAAAGCGGCTTTTTGCGTTTCGCTGTAAATAGTAGGGGCATCGGGCCAGTCTATATTATCTACAGTAGCCACCCACACTGCCCTAAACTCGCGCTTCTTTGTCGTTTGTGCCGTTAATGAAAATGAAAATACAACTGAAAATATAAATAGCAATAATTTCATAGGGTGTAAATAAAAAGTAGAAAATAAGACACGAGAGGTTAGATACAAGATACAAGATATGAGACAAAAGACATACGATATGAGAAGCAAGACACAAAATAAAATGCTAAATGCGTCTCTTTTTTATACTACGACCGTTTAGCATTATTTCTGTTCATCCCTCATTTTATCCAACAACTTGTTTAGCATTTTTGCATCTGCTTCACTAAGAGAACCGGCAACTTCATCCATAGTCAGTTCAAATGCATCTAATTTTTCCAGTAATTTTTTCCCCTTGGCTGTAATGGTTACATCTACCATTCTTTTATCGCCTTGGCAGGTCATTTTTTTTACAAATGCTTTGGTGATTAGCCTGTCAACAATACGACTGGTGTCGCTCATTTTATCGAGCATGCGTTGCCTTATTTGGGATGTAGAAAGCGGTATTGCAGCTCCCCGCAATATGCGCAGTATATTAAACTGCTGCTGGGTAATATCTTCTTTTTCAAAAAAGACCTTAAGTTTTTCGTTCATCCAGTTATAGCTGTAAATAAGGTTTATGATAACCTTTTGTTGCTCCGTTCTAAATTTTGGCTGTTTAATATCTTGTTCTAAACTCATAGTGTGTACACAATAATAAAAAAAAAGTTCAACAATGTCTATTTAGTTGTTAAAATAACTGATTCTCTTTTGATAAAAAACAACATATTTACTTTTATTGTATAATTTTTTTATCTTTTTGTGGTTCAAAAGTTATTGGTACATCGTGGTTATCTGAAAATTCATTGATGTAAATTTTTACCAATATTAAAAAATAACTGATAAGCAATGGGCCAAAAATAAGCCCTATAAAACCGAAAAGATTTAGGCCCACAATCACCCCAAGTACAGTTATGAGTGGATGTACATCACCAATTTTTTTCATAAAACTGATACGTGCTATATAGTCTACATTGCCCGTTACCAAAAGGCTGTATATGCCAAGCCCAATGGCTGGCCAGGTTTGCCCCTGGCTAAAAAGATACAGTACAACAGGCACCCATACGATCATCGTTCCTACCAGTGGGAAAAATGCAAAAACGCCGGTTACAAATCCCCATAGTGCCCAGTCATCCATACCGAATATCCAATAGCCCAACATGGCAAAAATGCCTTGTACAATACAAATAATTGGTATGCCCAACGCATTGGCTTTTATCATCATTTTTGTTTCGCTGGCAAGGGTATCTACATTATGTGGCTTAAGGGGGATGATCTTATGTAAATTTTTCTCCATTTCCCTGCCACCCATTAATAGAAAATACAGTAAAAAAAACATCATGAATAAATTAGCTAACGTAGTAGCAGTGCCACTTAGTAGCATCGGTATCATACCTGAGATTTTTTGAGTAGCAGTTTTTATGTTTTCTGGAGATAGTACTTTCATTCCTGTTCTTGCCCTTATACTTTCTGCAACTACCTGCACTTTGGCTACAATTGCATTTTGGTTGTGTACGATCTCATTTATTTTGGGGCTTATTAAATCTACACTGAGGTAAATTGGCAAAGCAATAATAATGAGGTAAAAAAAAATAAATCCTAATGCTGTCCATCCCTTCTTCCATTTTCTTTTAAATATGAGGGTAAAATAATAACCCCGGCTTAAAATATAAAGGGTAAAACCACCGAGCATACCTGGTATAAAAACAGCTAACTGTCCAATAAGCAATGCAGCAATTAAAATAATAAGTACTAATACGAGTACCTGCGTAATGCGTTTATTAAAAATATTTTTATCCATGTAAATATTTAAAAAAGGTGAAGAAAATTTATTTCCATACAGATTCACCCTCACTGCAATTAGCACAAATATCAATGTTCTTTCTGCTCTTCATTAGCTCGCTTCTAAATTGTTTATAATTATCGTTTTGCCAGATGTTTTTAAACGATTCATTTTTTAAATTGCCCAAACGGTGCATGGCATCTTTGTCAAAACAACATGGCACCACCAATCCATCCCATGTAATTACATTTGCGTGCCAGAGTTTCCAGCAGCGGTTTGCAAATTTATTTTTTGCTTTAAAACTACCGTCGGTATTGCGTTTGTAGCGGCTGTATTTTTCATTAATTGGTATTAGTTTGTTAGGGTCGTTTTCATAGTCGTATACCTGTGCACTTTTAAAACGTACTTCATCTACCCCAATTTCTTTTGCTATGCGTTTTATGTCTTCTATCTGGTGCTCATTGTGCCGTACCACCAAAAACTGAAAAAAAACAAATGGTGTTTTGCTGTTTAATTCTTTTTTCCATTTTACAATATTTTTTGCACCTTCTAAAACTTTATCCAAATTTCCACCAACACGATATTGCTTGTAAGCTTCCTGCGTAGTACCATCAATAGAAATAATCAAACGATCTAATCCACTCTCTACTGTTTTTTTTGCTGCTTCGTCTGTTAGGTAATGAGCGTTGGTGCTTGTAGCGGTATAAATGCCCTTATCAGACGCATATTTTACCATGTCTAAAAACGAAGTATTTAAATATGGCTCACCTTGAAAATAAAAAATAAGATACAAAAGTTCTTTGTGGAGATCGTCTATCGTTTCTGTAAAAAAGTCTTTTTGCAACATACCAGTTGGTCTTGTAAAAGCCCTTAATCCACTTGGGCACTCAGGGCAACGTAGGTTACAACTTGTTGTAGGCTCAAAAGAAATAGAAACCGGGAAGCCCCACTGTATAGGTTTGTCTAAAATCTTACTCACGTAAAAACTGCTGAGTACTTTTAATCCATTCCACATCCGTGCAGGTGTAAGCTTACTTGCAAAATTTACAGCATCATTAAAATTAAAATCGGGCATGTCTACAAAAGTACTTAGTTATAGTGAAATGGTATGTTACGCAAATTAGTCATTCGTGTTAGTTAGATTGAATATCACCTAATAGGAGCTAGATAAATTCGCAGAAAATGTTACAATTTCATCGGAAATACATGTCGCAAGCTTATAATTTTTTAATTTCACATACGTGCAGATATCTAAATAAGCCAAAATTATGTTTTGGATGAAATGCCTAGAGCTGTGAAGAAGTAAATTTTATATTAAAAAATATTTATAATATCTTAGATATGGATAGCGTTATATAAATTCACTAATGAACTTGCCTTAAAAGATATTATGAAATCACTTTTAATCTTCCTCCTTTTGCTAAGTGAAATAAGTTACGGTCAGCAAACCGGAGATGTGGAAGCTATTGCCAGAATGGAAATGTATTCCCATCGCAATATTGTTGCAGATGGTTCTAAACTCACTGCTGCTTCAGATAATTTTGATGTAAAGTATTATCGTTGTGAATGGACTGTTGACCCTGCCGTTAGGTATATCGATGGAAAAGTTACCGTTTATTTTAAAGCAACTTCATCACTTACAACTATTACATTAGATATGCAATCGCCATTGGTTGCAGATAGCGTCAAACGAAATGGCACAGCACTTACTTTTTCACAACCAAACAATACATTGGTAATTACTTTTCCTACAGGTATAAATGCAAATGCCATGGACTCTGTAAACATTTGGTACAAGGGAATACCCGCCAATACAGGTTTTGGTTCTTTTATACAGGGTACACATGCCGGTATTCCAGTAATGTGGACTCTAAGTGAATCTTATGGTTCCAGAGACTGGTGGCCATGCAAAAACGGCATCAATGACAAAGCAGATTCTATTGATATTTTTATAACAGCACCCGCTGTGTACAAGGCAGCAAGCAATGGCATCTTGCAAAGTGAAACCTCAGTTACCGGAAGCAAAATACGCACACATTGGAAGCACCGCTACCCAATTTCTTCCTATTTAATTTGCATGGCCATTACAAACTATGCAGTATTTAACAACAGTGTGCAGCTTGGGGCAACAAACCTGCCTATGCTCACTTATTGCTATCCCGAAAATTTGGCGCTTTTTCAAACGAACACCTCAAAAGTGCTGGAGGCTATGCAGTTGTTTCATAATAATTTTGGCCCTTATCCTTTTATAAATGAAAAGTATGGCCATGTGCAGTTTGGCTGGGGCGGCGGTATGGAGCACCAAACATCTACATTTATTGTGACGCCAGATGAATCGTTGATGGCCCACGAATTAGGACACCAGTGGTTTGGCGATAAAATTACCTGCAACAGCTGGGAAGATATCTGGCTTAACGAGGGTTTTGCTACTTACCTGGCAGCTTTTCATATGGAGACAAAATATCCGGCAACCGCTTTAGCTAACAGGCGCAATGTTATAAATAATATAACATCGCAACCTGCCGGTTCTATAAAAGTGGCTGATACGACAAACCTCAACCTCATTTTTAGTGGCAGGTTAAGCTACAATAAAGGAAGTTATCTGTTATTTATGTTGCGGTTTATTTTAGGCGACGATGTTTTTTTAAGAGGGTTAAGGCGGTACCAGCAAGACCCCACGCTGGCATATGGCAATGCAACAACGGCAGATCTTAGAAGAAACCTCGAAACAGAAAGTGGTAAAAACCTAGGTTACTTTTTTGACCAATGGTACACTGGGCAGGGTTATCCAAGTTATCAGGTAAAATGGAATGTGCTCGATAGCAATTGTGTAAACATTAAACTGTCTCAAACAACTTCAGATCCTTCAGTATCATTCTTTAAACTTCCCGTTGCACTCACTTTTAAAAATACGACACAATCAAAAACAGTTGTGCTCAACAACAGCTTAAATGGCGAAACTTTTATAAAATCTCTTGGTTTTACGGCCGATACGGTGTTGGTAGATTCTGGATTGTGGTTGATTACAAAAAATAATACTACCGAAAAAACTGCATCCGTAAATGATGGAAGCTGCACACCACCACCGCCGCCAAATAGTGGTGCAGGCATTGTAGATATTTATCCAAACCCGCTTACCAACCCGTTTAGTATAGGTATACACGATTTTAAAGATGAAAACGTCCTGATAATTATCTACAACAAAATGGGACAGCGGGTATACAGTAAAAATGTAGCATTGTCATTTGGTAGTGCATTGGTAAAAGTGCCAATGAGCAATTGGGCAAGAGGTATTTACATTGTGGAAGTAAAGGCAGCAGGCAAAGTTGTAAGAAAGCAGGTGGTTAGATAAGCATAAATAGTAAGCCTAATCATCCTAAAGATTTGGTAGCCAAGTCGGACGCATCTTGCGTCTGATATCTATTATCTAGTACCTTTGCACCCATGCAATTTTCCCAAGTAATAGGCCAGCAAGATATTAAAGCCCAGCTCACCCACATGATACAGCAAAACAGGCTTAGCCATGCATTGCTGTTTTTGGGTAAAGAAGGAAGTGGTGGTTTGCCCATGGCACTTGCGTTTGCACAATATATTACGTGCGAAAATAATCCGCTCCAGTCATCACGTAAAAAACCTGTAGCTAAAGAAAGTTCACTGTTTGGTGAAGATCTAACTGACGCAGTTCATAATCAAACGACAGATAGCTTTCAAGATGCCTGTGGTGTTTGCAGTGCCTGTACAAAGGCTGCAAAAATGGTGCACCCAGATATTCATTATTGCTATCCCGTTATTCCTGCAAAGCCCGGCGATAAACCGATTAGTACCGATTACATAACGGAGTGGCGAAGTTTTATAAACAGCAACCCTTACGGCAATTCTTTTGACTGGCTGCAGAGCATAAACGCCGAAAATAAGCAGGGCAATATTACTTCGGAAGAATGTGGCGACATCATTCATAAAATGAGTCTCAAAAGTTTTGAAAGTGCTTATAAAATTCTGATTATCTGGATGCCGGAATTTCTCGGCAAAAACGGCAACAAGCTATTAAAGCTAATTGAAGAACCACCCCCAGATACACTGTTTATGCTCGTTGCAGAAAACGATGCCAATGTATTGCCCACTATTTTGTCCCGTACCCAACTTATAAAAATCCCTGTATTGTACCCGCAAGATATTCAGACTGCGTTGGAGGAAAGGGAAAATATTGACACACAAAAGGCGGTTCAAATAGCAGCAACTGCCGAGGGCAATTACCACGAAGCACTGCAGCAATTGCAACATGCCGACGATGATTGGGAGGTATTACTTAGAGGCTGGCTCAATGCTATTTTAAAAACCGGTCCTGTTGCACAGGTGAAATGGATAGAAGAAGTAGCAAAACTTGGGCGTGAAAAACAAAAGCAGTTTCTAAAATATTTTATTCATTTGCTGGAGCAGGCCATACGCCTGAGGGTTTCAGCCGATGGCTTAAATGAAAATACCGCAAATGTTTATGTAGATTTTGCCAACCGTATTAATAAAATTTGCGATGTATCTCAACAGGAAGCCATAGCCGAAGAACTGGACAAAGCAGCCTATTATATTGAACGCAATGCAAATGCAAAAATACTCTTCCACGCCCTCACAATTAGGTTATATCATATTATTAGCAACAAATCATTAATTTTGATACAATAGTGTTTTTCTTTGAACCACAAAGGCGCAAAGAAGAAAAGTTTCACAAAGTATTTTTTTGAACCACAAAGGCGTAAAGGAAGGCACAAGGTTCACAAAGTAAATCTGAGCAAATCAGGTCAATCTGTGAGCAGCTTTTTTTGAACCACAAAAGATTTGAACCACAAAGGCGCAAAGGAAGGCACAAGGGTCACAAAGTAAATCTGTGAAAATCAGAAAAATCTGTGAGAAAAAAGGTAAAAGTTCACATAGGAATCTGTGAGCAAAAACATTAACTAACGCATTTTAAAATATAAGAAATGGCTTGTGGAAGTTGCGGAACAGGAACACCGGGTGGTTGCCAGAGCAAAGGCAGTTGCAGCAGCGGTGCATGTAACAGAATGAATGTACACGATTGGTTGGCAAACTTACCGTTTGCAGACCCCGAAAGTAGTTGCAGAATTGTTGAAGTAAGCTTTAACAACGGCAGCCGCAAAGATTATTTTAAAAACACCACCCTTCATTATTTTGAAAAAGGCGAAATGATTGCACTCGAGGGTGTGAACGGGTTTGATGTAGGTATGGTAAATCTTACAGGTGAACTGGTTCGTCTTCAATTAAAGAAAAATAATATCGACGAAAAAAGTCCGGATATAAAGAAGATTCTTCGTCGTGCAACAGAAAGTGATCTTGCAAAAATGCAGGAAAGTAAAGATAGAGAAGCACAGGTGCTTATTCGCAGCCGTGCCATGGCCCGCCAGTTGAATTTGGAATTGAAAATGGCCGAGGTAGAAGTACAGGCCGATGGTAGAAAAGCCACTTTTTTTTACATTGCAGATGACAGAGTTGATTTTAGAGAACTTATAAAATTATATGCCGGCGAGTTTAAAGTAAAAGTAGAAATGCGCCAGATAGGTGCAAGGCAGGAAGCTGGAAAGGTAGGCGGCATAGGCAGTTGTGGTCGTGAACTTTGTTGTGCAACATGGCTTACAGATTTTAAAAGTGTAAATACAAATGCAGCCCGTTATCAAAATTTAAGCATTAACCAAACAAAATTAAGTGGCCAGTGCGGTCGTTTAAAATGCTGTTTGAATTACGAGCTGGATACTTATATGGATGCATTGCAGTTTTTTCCTACAGATGCAGATACATTAGAAACTGCAAAAGGCCGTGCATTTTTAGTAAAGAAAGATATTTTTAAAAATTTAATGTGGTATGCATTGCCAGGCACAGCCGCCCATATACCACTGGCGCTTGATACTGTTAAAAAAATAAAGGCACAAAATAAAGATGGCATAAAGCCTGAAGAATTGGAGGCCGCAGAAATAGTGACTGCGAGGCCAAAAGAAGTGGAACCTGAGTATGCTGATATTGTAGGCCAGATAAGTTTAAAAAGCCTGGAGAAAACAACCCGCAAGCGTAGAGACAAAGAGCGCAGCCAACAGCAAAATGAACAAAGACCTCAACAAAACCAGCAGCAACGCAACCGCCAGCCGCAGGGAAATAATGAGGGACAAGGGCCACAACAAAGAGCTAATAACAACCCAAGAGGTCCACAACAAAACAGGGAGGCTAGGCCACCACAACAGCAGCAGGATAACAGGCCACCTCAACAAAACCGCGAAGGGAGACCGCCGCAACAAAACAGAGAAGGCAGGCCACCTCAAAATAGAAATCAAAATACCAACAGACCGCCTAGGCCACAGGGTAACAGACCACCCCAACAAAACAGAGGCCCACAGGGACCTAAGAAGGAAGGAGAATAATTGTTTGATTTGAAATATTGTTTGATATTTTATTTAAAATACATTTTATGAATAACAAGAAATATGTTTTTCTTTTCCTAGTAACCTTAATAAGTTTTTATGTTTTCTTAAGTACAATATTTAATAAGCCTTGGTATGTTACTTTAATAGCAGGAATAGGATTTTGCTCATTTCTTTTTTTGACATTAATTGCTCTTAAGAGAAACAAATTGAATAAGAACTAATTATAAAGCCATTCACTTTTATAGCCATTACAACTTCCGACGGCAACAGTTAAGAATGTTAAAAGTCCCATTTTCATATGGGATTTTTTATGCCCCTACTGTTGTATTTTTGAAGACTCAAATATTCATTCTCCATGTCCATCAGCATAAACAATCTTTCTAAAAATTACGGTACACAAAAAGCAGTAAATAATATTTCATTTAATGTAAATAAGGGAGAGATCGTAGGTTTTCTTGGGCCAAATGGCGCAGGCAAATCTACCACCATGAAAATGATAACAGGGTATTTGGATGCTGATGCAGGCGAGATACAGGTATGTGGGATAGATGTATCTAAAAACAATATAGAAAGTAAAAAGAAGATTGGTTACTTACCGGAAGCAAACCCGCTTTATTTTGAAATGTATGTGAGAGAGTACCTTCATTTTAACGCAGGGATTCACCAGCTAAAAAATGGGGACGAAAAAATAGAAGCCATCATAAAAACTGTTGGGCTTTCGCTGGAAGCCAATAAAAAAATTGGGCAATTAAGCAAGGGGTACAAGCAGCGTATAGGGCTTGCTGCTGCACTTATACACGAGCCAGAGGTTTTGATATTAGATGAGCCAACCTCAGGGCTCGACCCCAACCAGATCATAGAAATAAGAAATGTAATTAAAGCATTGGCAAAGAATAAAACCGTTCTTTTTTCCACTCATATTTTGCAGGAAGTAGAAGCTATTTGCGATAGGGTAATCATCATTAACAAAGGCAACATTGTAGCCGATGACAGTTTGCAAAACCTTCAACTTACAAAAGCAGGTCAGCAATTTGTATCGGTAACTTTTCAGGAAGATGTTGATACAAATGATCTTCAAAATTTAGAAGCCGCTATCAGTGTATCTGTAAGCGGCAACAGCTTTCGCATACAAACTAACGATGCAGAAAATCTGCGCAAGCAAATCTTAAAACTCAGTATCGATAAAAATTTAAACATCGTTTCCCTCCAAAATCAAAGCAATAGCTTGGAAGATGTTTTTAGAGAGCTGACGACTTCCGCTTAAAAGCTAACATTTTGAACATACAGATACCAAAATTTATTTATAAATTTGAACGAACAGCCTATAACATTTTTTTATAGGATGCTAAACACTTCACAATAAAACTAGAAAAAACAAATGAGCTACATCGCATCCATTTATGCCCGCCAAATTTTAGACAGTCGTGGTAACCCTACAGTAGAAGTAGATATTCTTACAGAAAATGAAAGGCTTGGTCGTGCAGCTGTACCAAGTGGAGCGAGCACAGGCATACACGAAGCGGTTGAATTGCGTGATAATAAAAAAAACTACTACGGCGGAAAATCTGTTTTAAAGGCTGTAAACAATGTAAATACTGTTTTAGCTGAAACGCTTGTTGGTTGGGATGTAGCTGACCAAACCGGGATTGATGCCATGATGATTGAATTGGATGGTACTGCTAATAAAAGTAAGCTTGGGGCAAATGCGATTCTTGCGGTAAGTCTTGCTGTAGCAAAAGCCGCAGCACTAGAGGCAAATCTTCCTTTATACAGATATATCGGCGGTACAAATGCAAAAATCTTGCCTATACCAATGATGAATATTTTAAATGGTGGCGCACATGCAGACAACAAAATAGATTTTCAGGAATTTATGGTTATGCCGGTGGGTGCAAAAACTTTTAGCGAGGGCTTGCAATGGGGAGTAGAAATTTTTCACGCGTTAAAAACAGTACTTAAGAAAAAAGGTTACAGCACCAATGTTGGCGATGAGGGTGGTTTCGCACCGAATATACAAAGCAATGAAGAGGCAATAGAAACAGTGCTTGCCGCTATACAGGCAGCAGGGTATAAAACAGGCAGCCAGATAGGAATTGCAATGGATGCGGCAAACAGCGAGTTGTGGAATGCCAAAGAGAAAAAATACATCTTCCATAAAAGCGATGGAAAGAAAATGACGAGTGAGCAACTTGTGAAATATTGGGAAAGCTGGGTAAAGCAATATCCTATTATTTCTATCGAAGATGGTATGGCGGAAGATGACTGGAAAGGCTGGAAAATGATGACAGAAGCACTAGGTAAAAAATGCCAGATTGTGGGAGATGATCTTTTTGTAACAAATGTTGAAAGATTGGAAAGGGGTATCAACGAAAATATAGCAAATGCGTTGCTTGTAAAAGTGAATCAAATTGGAACGTTAACTGAAACCATTAATGCCGTAAGCATGGCGCAGCAGGCTGGTTACAATACCATTATGAGTCACCGCAGCGGAGAAACGGAAGACAGTACTATTGCTGACCTTGCCGTTGCATTAAACTGCGGCCAAATCAAAACTGGCTCTGCAAGCCGCAGCGACCGCATGGCCAAGTACAACCAATTGATAAGAATCGAAGAAATATTAGCAGATAGTGGCCAATACCCTGCAGGTAAAATAAAGTTTGGTAAATAATCTTAACTTTAAAGCATGCATTACATACGTCCTATTTTAAAAGTGCTCAAAAACAAATACGTTATAGCCAGCGTGGCGTTTTTAATATGGATGCTCTTTTTCGATCCAAAAGATTGGGGTTTAATAAATGCAAGAAACAATAAGTTAAAAGAAATGAAGGAAAGTGAGAAACAATTAACCTTGCTAATAAAAGATACAAGAAAGGAATTAAGTCTTTTAAAAACGAATGCAGCCTCAATTGAGAAATATGCAAGGGAAAAGTTTTTTATGAAAAAGGAGAATGAAGATTTATTTATAGTTAAAACGCTACAATAAAATTGATCATTGAACAATATGTTTATTAAGTTTGCGTTATTAGTAAGTAAAGAGGCTTTTTTAAACCTATTAAATGATTTTATGATGAATATTACGCAGGACGATCTTCTCAATTATATGTACGGAGAAGGCTCTGCCCAAAAGTTACAACATATACAACAACTATTAGAAATAGACACAGATCTGCAGGAAAGATTACAATTACTAAAGTCTGCAAAATCACGTTTAGATCAAATAAAACTAATATCCCCGAACAGTAGATCGGTGGATAATATACTTAATTATGCAGAACGGGGAGTGAGAGAAATGCATACTTTCAATTAGTAATAATTGTTACATAAATTTATGGCCCGTACTTTAAACTGCGGGCTTTTTTATGAAAATTACTGACCGATATAAATTTCTTATTGAATATTTTTTGGAACATTCGCCGGAGGCTGAAACAGAACTTATTTACGATGATCCATTTCAGTTACTGGTAGCAGTTATTTTATCTGCACAATGCACTGATAAGAGGGTAAATATGACAACACCTTTTATTTTTGAAAAATATCCTGACGCTTTTACCATGAGTAAAGCTACAGTTGAAGAACTTTTCACATTAATAAAAAGCATATCGTACCCAAACAATAAAGCAAAGCACCTTGCAGGCATGAGTAAATTGCTCGTACAAAAATTCGGGGGTGTTGTGCCGATGACGGTAGATGAGCTGATAGAATTGCCTGGTGTAGGACGAAAAACTGCCAATGTGGTTACTTCTGTAATTGATGAACAACCAAACATGGCTGTAGACACACACGTATTTAGGGTAAGTGCCAGAATTGGATTGACGGTGGGTGCAAAAACGCCGGTAGCAACAGAAAAGCAGCTAATAAGGCATTTACCTAAAGCATTTGTATATAGAGCTCATCATTGGTTAATATTGCATGGCAGGTATACTTGTGTGGCAAGAAAGCCTAAATGTAGCGAATGCAGTTTAAAGCCTGTGTGTAAATTTTATATCAAGAATGCATTTGAAATTGCTAAAAGTAAGTAATTATTCATTATTTTGCAATCTAATACATATCACCAAATACCAATAAAAAAAGGAATGAAAAAAATATTTCTAACGACTGTCATTTTCGCTTTTTTGTTAATCAGTTCGAAAGTTACAGTCGCCCAGTATTATGCCTTTGATGGCGAATATTTTGACAACCCTTTCTTATACGAAGCAGGTACGTCTGTAAATGCAATGAACTGCCTTACTGATTTGGGTGGCAAAAAAGGTCTTGGCGCCAAGTTTTTAAAAGATTTAAACCTTGGTAAAACACATTTAAGTGGTGGGGTCTTCTTTAGTGTAGCATATAAAAACGCAGTTGCATTCAGGCTAGAAGGCACGTTTGGGCAAGTATCTGGTAATGATGATGTTTTGGCAGGAGTTACCGATATAGCAAAAGAGCGTTATAATAGAAACCTTAATTTTAGAAGTTATATCACTGATGTTACGGCCATGCTCGAAATACACCCTTTGTATATTTTTGTAGACTGGCCAGCAAGAGAAGCTACACCTCCCCGAACGTCTCCATATCTCGTAGGAGGTATCGGATATTTTTCATTTAACCCACAAACAAAACAGGGTAACAGGTATAGAGATTTACAACCCTTAAGTACCGAAGGCCAGGGCTTTGCAGAATATCCCGACAGAAAAGTGTACCAACTAAACCAAATAAATATCCCCTTGGGTGGTGGGGTTAAATACGAAGTTACCCCTCTTATAAATTTAAGGGCAGAGGTCGTTTACCGTACTACTTTTACTGATTATTTGGACGATTTGAGCACTACTTATATTGATCCTGCTTTGTTTGATAAATACTTTGGTGCAGGATCGCAAAAAGCAATTAATGCAAGGACACTATACGACCAACAACGTATTAAAGTTGCAGGAATAGATGGCAGAAGGGGCAAACCAACCAATACCGATGGATACTTTACTGCCAATTTAAAAATAAGTGTCATTATAGGTAGGGAGAGAGAAAGGAGGTAAAAACTAAATACAAAAAAGGGAATGATTCGTCACTTGATTCATTCCCTTTTTTGTGCCTACATCTTACTGTCTTTTTTTTGATCTGCTTCTTCTTTCGTTTCATCATCTTCCAAACTTTCTTTAGTACTTTGTACAAGTGAAGAAATTGGACCCTCCATTTCATCTTGTGGGTCTGTGGTATGGAGCGTTGCGGGTGCTGGTTTTACAGCCGCGTCTATATTTTGCGGATCTTCGGTCTTGTTCTTTTTTGAGGGTTCTGACATAAATAATTTTAACCCTAATGTTACAATTTCCTCGCCAGTTTTTTAATATATGTTTTACATCATTGTATTTTCCTAATTGCCTCGTCCCATATTTTTAGAGATAATTATTTATTGTTCTTTTTTCTATGAAAGAATTTATGGTGCAAAAATCAGCTTCATTTTTTAAGAAGTTTATTAGGTTTTCCAGTTTATCAGCAAGTATATTACCTGACGGATTTTTGATGTAATTGGGTAGTTTAAAATGGCTAAGATCAGTAAACTCCCATGGATGAAAATACAGGGATAGATAGCCATCTCTTTTTAAAGTTTGTAATGCAATTTTTTTATAAAAAGAGTATGGGAAATTTTTAAAACTGAGCCAAAATAATGGTATGCGAAAATTGGGCGTTACAGAACCTGGAAGCCTTATCACTTCATGTTCTTTATAAACTGTGCGAGGTAAATGAAAATTATTGTAACGGCCGGGCATAATAGTCGGGTTAATTGATGAGTCATAGTTGTACCCTCCATCTTTAACCCAGCTGATAGGAATTTTTTTCATGCGGGGCATTCTAAATCCGTTTACATCCTGCCCTGATATTTTTTGTAATAACAATCGTGATTCCAGCAAATCAGATTGTTGAAAGCTGGAATGATGAAGAGAGTGAGATGCTATTTCGTGCTTGGTTGAAAGTTGCTTTACCGACGCTGAAAAATTATTTGCATAAGCTCCTGTAATAAAAAGTGTACAGTTGATTTTGTGCTTGTCTAAAATATTTTCGATTATATCCATACCCTGCTTGCCAATAAACATTTGCTCTTCAGCATTGATAGGTATTTTATATTCTTGTGGAAGATCAAACTCCTCCACATCAAAAGTTAGGAGTATCATCTTATCTCGTTTCACCACCATATTACGTCAAGGATTTAAGTCTTTGCCTTTGCAAATTTAATTTTAAAAACTGCTTGGAATAGATTTGAAAACTAATCAAGATCCATATTACAAAACAAGGTAAAGCTTTTAAAGAATAAGGTCTTACAATATGTGTTCTTACATAGGGTGTAAAAATATCGGAATAAGAAAAACAAGTTAAAACCAAAGCGAAAATGAACAGGGCATTGTTTGTTTTTGAGGGATTTTGCATTAAAAACCAAAGGCAAACCAAAGGGAAAGCAATGATATAAGTTGGCGATTCTGAACTTGTGCTAAAAATAACCAGGGCAACACATACGGAGCAAAGTATATACAATTTATAGCGGAGGTCTTTATAATATTGTACCAGTAAAAGTTGTAAAGCAAACATAACAGCCGCACAAACCAATACCCACCAAGTTTTAAAATCAGGCCAGTTAAAAATTCGTTTTATCATGCCCATTACACTTATATCCTGCAGGTCGTTGTGTATGTCCATCCTTATATTTTTCGAGGCTTTGTGTGTAACGGCATCAAACCAATCAATATAAGAATGTGTTGCAAAATAAGGTGTTGTTAGCAACATTGGCAGCAGAAAGAAAAGAATTGACCAGATAAAAGTCCATAATACAAAAGATGATTTACGCTCATTAAAAAAGAAAAAAGCAAAACCTACAATGCCATAAAGTTTTATGAAAGTAGCCATCAGTATAAAAAACAATGCCCATGCGTTTTTACCTTTATTGGCATACACAAACCCTAAAATAATAAGTGCCGCAATAAAAGGATTTATCTGACTCCAGGCAGTGTTATTAAGCATTTCGTTGCAGCTTAAAATTAATATAGCGTACTGCCATTCCTTTTTTACAGGCAATTTGGTTATTGCAAAAAAAAGTATCCATGCATTAAATAAGCTCCATAAAACAAAGCCGATCTGAAGTGGTAAAATGGCAAAAGGAGCAATTACAACGCTAAATAATGGTCCGTATAAATTTACATCTGCATATTCCAATGGATATTCGGAATATAAGTTTTGGGTGTGAATGGCATGATAAAATACATCTCTAAAAATTGTAAAATTATTTATATGTTGATCTTTAAAGAGCGTTCTTATAATACTTAAAATTGGCAGTCCAAACCATAAGAGGATGGCAACTTTGCGATCGTATAAAAAATCACCTGATAAAATCCATTTGCCTGCTTTTTTCATTTGTATTTTAATTCCTACAGCTTTGACTCGTTTATAATATACTGGGGTCGCTGCTTTGTTTGTATAAATATCTTACCAAGGTATAGGCCAATAATACCTAATACTATTAATTGCACACCTCCAAAAAAAGCTACCGTGGCAATTGTAGACGCCCAACCCGATATTGATACGCCTTTCAATAAACTATAACATACATACGGAATATAAAGCACTGCAATAAATGAAGTAAAAAAACCAACATAAATAGCCATGGTTAACGGCTTTGTGCTAAATGAAGTAATGTTATGTAAAGCTAATTTTACCAATGCTTTAGTAGCATACTTTGTTTCGCCGTGTAAGCGCTCATTTACTTTGTACGGAATGCCTATTTGCTTGTAACCAACCCATTTGAATAAGCCTCTAAAAAAAGGAGCATCTTCTTTCATTTCTTTTATTGTTGCTAAAACTTTTTTATCGATGAGTTTAAAATCTGAAATCCCATTTTCCAGTTTTACATCTGCCAGTGACGACATTACCCAATAAAACAATTTCGAGTTAATTTTAGAAAAAAGAGAGGCGTGTGCATTGCTTTTCTCTCGATAGGTATAAACAACATCATAATCATCCTGCCATTTTGCAATTAACTCCGGTATTAAGTCTGGTGGATGTTGCAAGTCTGCATCTATTGTTATCACGGCATCAGCCTCTACGCAAGTATTATTAAAACCTGCCAACAGTGCTGCCTCTTTACCAAAATTTTTAGAAAAACTAATAAACGAAATGTGCTTATTTTCTGCGGAGATATCCCTGATTTTTTTTAGCGTATTATCGCTGCTTCCATCGTCAACGAACATTATTGTAAACGTACAGTTGTCAATACTATTAAATACGCTGCTGATGGCCGCAGTAATAGGAACCACATTTTGTTCCTCATTAAAAAGGGGTATCACTACCGCAATTAACGGCTTGGTTTGTATGTGTTGCAACAAGCTGGCTATTTAGTTTTGGTAATAAATTCGGATAAGACTAAATTTTATAAAGTGAAGATAAAGCAATTTTGGATTGTGGACTGACTGCAGCACATCATTAAATAGAAAAAAGCCGTTACACCCCTGCAACGGCTTTTAATTTATCCCCTTTACCTATTTTAAAAAAATTCTTAGTTGCTAGCGTTCTCGTATTTAAGCATGTTTAATAAACTGACCGTAAATTGTTACAAATCATACATCGTTCTTGTATGAAGTTGACAAAAGCCAATTATAAGTTGATTAAAATTAGATATGAAATATTTATATATATTTAATACAACATGTTGAATAACTGTATATTATAAAAGTATCATTTTAAGTTTAAATTTAGATAAATGTTCTTTTTGAAAATTTTTTATTTGCATATTTTTCTTCTTTTTTGTTTTGCAAACCTGCATGCCCAAAAGCTTACGGGGACCTGGCAAGGTGTTATGGATGAAAGAGAATTCTTACAGGTAAATGTTGTGCAAATAGGCGAAACCTTATGTGGTTATACCTGGGATTATTCATTGGACGACAAAAGAAGTTTTTGTAAAGCATACTTTAGAGGTAGTTACAATAAACTGTTTGACGCATGGTACCTAGAGGGATATTCTTTCATGCAGAGTAGTGGCGACCACTCTCTCATGCAGTTAAAGTTTAAAATAGTGACGATAGCCGGAAAGACAGTAATGAAAGGTCTTTGCAGAATAAAGCCGTCCCTTTTTTTTGGAGGGGGAGATCCTAGCTCGTTTGAACTTGAAAAAATATCTTCGAGGCCAACTATCATTACGCAGACTATGAAAGACTGCATGGCAGAGAAGGTACCCGTAAAAGACAAGAAATTACCTCAAAAGAATTCTTCCAAAAAGCCAACGATTACGATCCCTAAAGCATTGCCACCTGTTATGAAGGAAGACGAAACAGCACTCGTAACGCAAAAAGATACGGTAATACCAGTAAAGGAAAAGCCAGAGGTAAATGATTTGCCAAAGAAGACCAACGGTAGAGATAATAAAGAACTTAGTCGCATTATTATAAACGATAGAAAAATAACGTTGAGCATTTATGATAATGGTACAATTGATGGCGATACCGTAAGTATTTATTATAATGGGAGGAGTATAATAAAAAGTAAGAGGCTAACTGCCAATCCAATTATTGTTGATGTAGAACTCGATGAAAGTATTGCTTTGCACAGCATTGTTTTATTTGCCGAGAACCTAGGTAGCATACCGCCAAATACTGCGCTTGTAATATTTACTACAAAGGCCGGCAAGCGTTACGAATTATATGCGAGTGCCACACTACAACAAAATGCGGAGATTGTATTTGAATATAAACCAAAGTAAAACTGTTTTAATTTTTAGTTTAACAAGCGGGGAGATTATTTATTTTTGCCACAATTTAAAAAGCCTCTTGAAAACAAAAAGCTGTGGCAATACCACAGCTTTCAATATTATTCTTTTTTAAAAAACTAGCTCACAACCAACACACCGGTAGCTATAAATTCAATAGCCGTTTTAGGAGTGGTAATTTTTTCAATTTCTTCTTTGCTTTTACCTGCATCTTCTGCATAATGTCTCAATTCTTCTACTGATGTTGTGGTTCTTTGTGCAGTACCTTCCAACACTACATCTTTTCCTACAATATCCATCGGCATAAAGAATTTATAATTTTTAAAACGAATCATTATACCTTCTCCATCTGTTTGTGCCAAAGTCATCCAGCATCCTTTTTTCTCGCAAACCTTGCTTACAGTGCCTTTTACTTTGCCTCTGTATTTATCGGCGGTTACTAATTTTTCTTCTAATAAATTTACTTCAAGCGCACCGGTTGCAGTAGTTCCTGCACCGTATTTTACACCCTTAACAGCGGGGTTTGGCTGTGCAAATGCAGTTATAGAAAAGCATAACATTAAATTAAACAATAAAGATTTCATATTAATAACATTTATCCTACAAAAATACAGAAAAATTAAACGAACTGCGTTTAACCTGCTCTTAAATTAAAATGGTTTGTTCTATTTGCAGTCCTCACAAATGCCCGTTACCACCATAGCAGCCTGTTCTTTGCTAAAGTTTTTCGGAAGTTTTACTTCGGGTACTGTAACGTCGTCAAGGCAAATTGTTTTATCGCAATTGCTGCAAATAAAATGAACGTGGTCGTCGCGGTGATGCCCCTGTTCGCAATTGTGTTTGCACAATGCGTACAGTACAGAATTATCTGTAGTAGGTATTTGGTGAATAATTCCTTTTTCAACAAAGGTTTGTAAAGTGCGGTAAACAGTAACTCTATCAAAAGCAGAAGCTGTGTTTTTCTCTATATCGGCATGTGCCAATGCTCCGTCTGTTTCTAAGAAAAGATCAAGTATTTTTTTGCGGCTTTCCGTAATGCTTAAGCCCGATTGTTTTAAAATGTCCGGTTGGGTTTTCATTTTTACTTTAAGTTAGGTTGGGGAGTTGCTAAATCCTGTCATAAATCTTGTATGATCTACTTTTTCTTTTAGCACGCCTTTAATATCATGTAATAATTTTTGTACTTCTTCTTCTTTTAGGCCATCATAAATTCCCCTCACTCGCCTGTACCTATCTACCAGTGCAAAAAACTGGGTATGTATAAACTGGTTGGTAATATTTTGGGAACTGTCTGGTTTTTGGTTATCAATTATATATCCTATGCGGGCCATTTTATAAAGAGAGTCTTTATTGCCCGTTACAAAATACCAATTTTTATTTTTTGCATTGCCCGTTATGGGTGCATTGCTAATAGAATAGGAGCCATCGGCGCTTTTTATGAGCGCATTGTTAATCATTTTTTGCTCGTAAGCTTTAAGCAATGGGATACTGTCAACCTCGGGCATGCAGGTATGGGATAGAATAAGGAAATCATTTTCATTTTTATACTCATCATACACCCTACGCATATTCGCATTCATTTTTGGACAAATGCCTTTGCAGGTAGTAAAAAAATATTCAGCAACATATACCTTATCATCTGTATCTTTTTGGCTGATCATCTTTCCATCTTGATTAATAAAATTAAAAGCAGGTACAGCAGGGTTAATCACCTGCAATGGGGAGGCATCAAAATCATAATCCTTCATAATAAAGAAATAAAAACCACCTAGCAGTACTGTGAAAAATATGATATAGAATTTTAGTTTTTTACTCATTTTTTACTCGTTTTTTTTGATAAATATTCTCCACAAAGAAGAAACCTAGCCATATTTTAACAGCAAATCCGTTTTCGTCGATTCTTAAAAAATAGAATCGGGTAAAGGTACATTTGAAAAATGCAAAACTTCGTTAAGTGTTTAAAATAATTGCAACATTGGTGCAAAAATTGTATATTTGCCTCAAATTTATGAATTTAAAAATCAACTGGGACGGACTTGGAATAGCTACTTCACTTGCATGTGCAATACATTGTATTGTGCTGCCGCTATTGCTTACTAGCCTACCGTTGTTTGGTATAAACATCGTACACAATGTATATTTTGAATGGGGCATGATATTATTGGCGTTTATTGTGGGTGTTTATTCTTTGCTTCATGGCTATAAAACCCACCATAAAAATCTGTTACCAGTTTTTCTTTTTATTGCAGGTTTTTTATTGCTGGTAACCAAACAATTTTTTATACCGATTGAAGGTTATTTTGTTGTGCCTGCTGTTATTTTAATCGTCATCGCCCATTATTTAAATTATAAGCTTTGCACAAAGAAAAAATGCAGCTCTCCCCATCATGCACACTAAAAGGTTTGAAATAGCATTAACTTTAAAGGATCCATTTTTTTTGATAAACAATGTACAATGAAGCATCCTATTCTTCTTATTTTATTCTTTTTTTCAGGTTTGTATTTGCAAGCACAAACCCAAGATGATATTTTAATAAAAAGTATACTTGCACAACAGACGACCGCCTGGAATACTGGCGATATCGACAGGTTCATGGATGGGTATTGGCGCAGCGACTCGTTGGTATTTATAGGCAAAAACGGTCCTACATATGGATGGGAAAATACCTTAAAAAATTATAAAAGAAGTTATCCTGATACTACCACTATGGGTGAGCTTAATTTTGAGTTGATAAGTGTGAAGCGTTTATCTGTTCTATATTACTCCGTGGTTGGTAAATGGCAACTTAAAAGATCTATAGGTAATGTAGGTGGAGCCTTTACACTGTTGTTTAAAAAGATAAAAAATAAATGGGTGATTATACAGGATCACAGCAGTTAATTTTTGCCACCAGACCAATCGCTCCAACTTTATATTTCTACTTTGTCCCACTTTTTTTTAATGTGCCTGTAAAGCAGGTAACAACCACCGACAAACAAAATATAGTAAATAATATTTTTTAAGGAAGGAGCATCTTCAAACAGACCCATTTTTAAATAAAGGCCTACAAAAATATTAATGAGCAGCCATAAAATAATTAATGATACGGTCTGCATAATTGTAACTAAAAAAAGTCTTGTGTCATCTTCCATTCCCATACGATGAAGTTACTGCTCAAAAAACAATCTGCAAATTTGTACTATTCCTATTTTAGAAAAAATAAAAAAGAATTGTAAAAAGAACATTAACAGACCTATTTTATAAGAAGGTTTTTAAAAGCAGTACTGTCTCCGTTAAAAACATTAAAGTCTACATTGGTTCTAATGCCCGTAACATGGCCGGTTTCGTTGTGTTGCCAAAATACCCAGTTGCGTTGTATCCGTGGTTTTTCTTTTTCGAGATAATGTGCAACCCACAATGGATAATCATCGAACCTACCTGCAAGAAATGTATTGTAAAACCCGATGTTGCTGTATATAATTGGTTTTACTTTGTATCTTTTCTCCACAAGTGTGAGCCAGTCTGCAACACGCTGTTGCAAATCAAAAACAGAAGCGCCATTTGCCTGCTCCACATCCAGCACCGGCGGTAAGTCTCCCTTTTTTAAATACACGGTTTCTATAAAATGTGCTGCCTGTAGTTTACCGCTTTTTGATCCTGTAAAAAAATGGTACGCACCTCTTGGTATTCCCGCATCCAATGCATGGCGCATGTTGTTGCGGTATTGCGCATCTACAAGATCTGTGCCCTCGGTAGCTTTCATAAATGCAAAACCAATGGCTACATTTTTCACTTTCATTTGCTTCACATCTCCCCACGAAATATCCTGCTGGTGCCTACTCACGTCTATGCCATGTATTTGGTAATTTACAGGAATGTAAATACCAAACTCCTTGTAGAGTACAAAAGAAGGTTTAAAAAATTTGTCTTTTAAATAATAGGCAATGATAGACAGCATTATTAAAAAAATAATTGAAAAAAATATTTCTTTACCAAAACCCTTTACTTTTTTTGCCATAATAGTTTTAGGAAAAGTAGAACATGCAAGAGATTGCACAGCTCTTTAAATATTATTTTGGGTTACAGTTTTCCTGTTATCTCTTCGCTCATCGGTTTTGTACCACTATCAAATTTTGAGATGATATGTCCGTTTTCATCCAATAAAAACTTATTAAAATTCCATTTTATTTCTGCATCAAGTACACCGTTTTCTGTTTTGCTGGTAAGCCATTTGTAGATGGGGGCCATATCACTTCCCTTTACAGATATTTTTTCTGCCATGGGAAACGTTACACCATAATTTTTTTCGCAAAAAGTTTTTATTTCTGTGTTTGTGCCTGGCTCTTGCCCACCAAAATTATTTGCAGGAAATCCAACGACTACTAATTTGGTTTTGTATTTTTCATACAACATCTCCAGTTCTTTGTATTGTGGTGTATACCCACACTCAGAAGCTGTATTTACCAGCAATATTTTTTTGCCTTTAAAGTCTGCAAAATTGATCGTGCTTCCATCAAGTGCTTTTACAGAAAAAGTATGGATAGAAGTAGCTGTTGCGGGAATTTCAATTGTACTCATGGTAGCTTTTGTTTGATTGTTTTGTGCCTGTGCACAGCCGGTAAAAAGGACCGCTGCAAGAATTAATTTTATCATTTTTTTTATAAAGTTAAGTTGAAAAAGTTGGTTATTGTTTTTCATAAGCACCTATATCGGGTATTCCTATGTTTCTGTTGTTGTTGTCAAGGTCTTTTAAAAGCGGCGTTGTTATTCCCTTATTTATCCCCGGTGCCAAAGCGTTTTTTGTAATCCTAAAATCGTAATACTGGTTGGTAACATCTATACTGTCAAACGAAGGATTTATGTTTTTAATAGACTGCGTAAACACCGTATTGGTTGGGTCAGTTGTTGCACGATACATGCAATGAACTATATTGACATTAACTGCATTGTTTCCGGTTTTAATTATTTCCAGATCATTAGGTACAAAGCCCGCATCGCCATAAATAATACAATTGCGCAACGTTGCAGTAAGGGGCGTTGGCTGGTTGTTAGCGTCTATATCAGATAAATAAGCGGCCGGTTTTTGGTGCAAAACAAAGTTATTTGAATAGGCAGCAACCGTGCAGTGTGTGAAGGAATAATTTCCACCTTTTTCTATGTAAATATTTCTGGCATTGTTGCTAAACAAACAGTTTTCTGCAACTACGCTGCCGTTGTTGCAAAACAACCCAGCATCGTAAGCGTTGGTTATTACGCTTTGTTTTAAAGTTAATTTTGCATTTGCATTTACCGAAGGCTGCAATACGACAACTGCCTGGTATGCATTTTTTACAGTTGTAAACTGCAATAAGTTGTCTTTACTAGTGGCTCTAAAATAAATGCCGGGCCACGAGGCCGGAAAGTTTTTGTAAGGATCATCAAGCCTGTCGCCGGTAAAAATGATGGGCTGTGTTTTGGTGCCGTTACAAACAAATTTACCATCAACAATGATAGGTGCATTTGCATGGCAGTAAATTTTGGTGCCGGCATTTATGGTGAGTGAACCTGTGCTGCCTATTTGTAACCCATCTAAAATTACATAAGGTAAATTGTTTGTAAATGTTACATCACTTACTACAAGCCCATTGCGGATATAAACCGCATTTTGACCAAAAGCCTGCAACTGTACAAATTTTGTGAGCCCGTTGTAGTTGATAGAAATACTGTCGTTTATTATAAATGGAAGATTTGCAGTTGTTGGATTTATAGTAACCGTTACAAAAACATAAATACTGTCGTTGGCGGCAATTTCCATGTTATTTATTTCGGCTGCCGCCCTGCCATTTACATTCATTTTATAGGACGAAGTAATACCGCCACCCAGTTTTATTTTTGATAATAATAATTTTTGATCGTTGTTGTTTAAAATTTTAAATGATTTTGTTATGGAGCCGGTAACAGTAAAGACAGTATCAAATTTTAGGCTGTCTGCAGATAAACCGAGCCGTGCATCAGCTCCGGTAATAAAACTTTCTTTTTTGCAGGCCGTAAAAAAACCAGTGCAAAATAGAACCCCAATAAATATGGCCGATAAATTTTTCATCATAACAAATTTACTATGAATTATTTACTTGCAGTTGCAAGTGTGGCAATGCTGATTTTTATTCCTTTAATTTGGTTTATTACCTGTGCACATGCATCTAATGTAGCGCCAGTTGTAATTACATCATCTACCAATAAAATGTGTTTGTTTTCCAGCACTGATTCATTTGTTACTTTAAAACTGTCAAATACATTGTGCCATCTTTCTGTACGGTGTTTTTTTGTTTGTGTTTCTGTAAAACGAATGCGCACCACATTTTTTGTAAGTACCGGAATGTTCATCATGTTTGATAAGCCATTGCAAACAATATCTGCCTGGTTAAAACCCCGTTTATATTCCTTTTCAGCAAACAGTGGCAACGGAATTAAATAGTCAATATTTTTAAAGCGACCGGTACTTACCATGCTGTTGCCCATCATTTCACTTAAATAAATGCCGGCGTCTTTGTTGCCTTTGTATTTTAAATCATGTATTAAATTTTGTACAAGTTCACCTTTTGAAAAATAAAAGCCACTTGTTGCCGCTACAATGGGTAACCTGCCTATAAAAATTCTTTCTATTGGGTTGTTAGGGTATTTTTCAAATTCGGTGTGCGGCAAGTCATTTATGCAGCGCAAACACAATAGTTCATGGTCGGGCAATAAATCACTGCCACAACCCATGCATAGGTGTGGATAAAAAAGATGAGCAGCTGTTTTAAGTAATGTTTTAAGCAACTAGATTAGTTTTCTATCTCTTTAAAATTAAAGATAATTTGTTAATAGATCATTTCTTTTAAACAAAAACGCATCTGAAACAGATGCGTTTTTAAAATATTTATCTTGTTGCTGTTGGCAGCGCTTTATCCCTCTTAGCCATTTCATCTCTGTTGGCAAATTCCCATGCCGTATGAAAGATCATGCGAACTCTTTTTTCATACAGATCAAAGTTTATTTTGTCAACGGTATCTGTTGGTTTGTGATAATCTGCCTTAAGCATACCATCGTAGAAAAACAAAACGGGTACACCTTTGCGGGCAAAGTTGTAATGGTCACTTCTAAAATAAATTCTGTTAGGATCATTTGGATCGTCGTATTTATAATCTAATACCAGGTTTGTGTATTTGTTGTTTGCGGCTTCGTTTATTACAGGTAGTTCGCTGCTTAACTTATCATGCCCTACAACATATACATAGTTTAAAGTGTCGGCCATTTTTCTTTCAGTATCAATTCTTCCTACCATATCTGTATTTAAATCAACCGAGGTTTTATCTAACGGGTAAACAGGATGATCGCTGTAATACTCGCTTCCCCACAATCCTTTTTCCTCTCCGCTCACCGTCATAAATACGATGGTGCGGCGTGGTCTGTTGCCTTCGGCTGCAGCCTTTGAAAAAGCTTCTCCCATAGCAATTACACCACATGTTCCGCTGCCATCATCATCGGCACCGTAGTAAATTTTACCGTCACGCTTGCCTAAATGATCGTAGTGCCCGGTAAGAAAAACGTATTCATCTTTTTTATCTGTGCCCTCAATAATACCTATTACATTGCTGGCATTTATGATGTTTCTTTTTTTCTGAAAGAAATAAGAAACATCGGTTTTCCCTTCTGTTGGCTGCGGCGAAAAAGTATTTTTTACTTTCGCATTTAAAACGGCAGAATCAAACAAAACAGGGAAAATGCCTTTTGCAAAAGCATGAGAAATGAGGGCATAATTTAATGACCTTGGGTTGGTAGATGGTAAACTTTCAAAATTTACACCGCCACTCATGTTATTGTCTACCTGGCGCTTCGAAAAATTTTCTGCAGCAGGGTTTACCATTAAAACACCTACGGCGCCTCTTGCTTTTGCAGCATCGAGCTTTTTAGTAATTCCCGGAAAAGTCCATGCAGAAGTTTTGCCAGAAGCATCTATAAAGTATTTGCCATCTTTTTTTGGTTCCCCTAAAAAAACAACTACTACTTTACCTTTTACGTTAATGTTTGCATAGTCGTTATAGGCTACATCGTCAATACCATAACCAGCAAATACAAGTTTGTTAGATTTAAATTTTGCGTTGTCGTTAGATGATAATGGTATTAAAAAATCTTTTCCATTTTCTGCGTTAATGCCATTTATTGAAAGGGTTGGCACCATGGCAATACTATCCTGCGTAAGCGGATAAAACTGCTGGTAACTGATCATTCCTGCTGGCTTTTTAAGCCCCATTTTTATGAATTCATTCTCAATATAAGCCGCTGCTTTGCGTTGGCCCTCTGTGCCTGTTTCTCTGCCTTCAAATTCATCGCTGGCAATAATGGTAAGGTGTTTTCGTAATTGAGTACCCGTAATATTTTCAGCATATTTAGCTGAAAGATCCACCTGTGCAAATGATTGCAGACAGATAACGGCAAGTGGTAAAAAAAATAGTTTCTTCATTAATGTTGATTTGTTTTTTGGCAATTTATCGAATGTTAGTTGGTACTTAAAAAAAAATATACAAATGGTAAGTAAATGAAAAGAATTTAACTTTTTGGTATTTATTGACTTAAGTCAACGTGAGAATTTACAAACAAATTTAGTTTGCTATCTGTTTAAAATTATTTAGTAAAGTTTAAAGGTGCTCATCATGAAAAAAATAATACTTGTTTTGTTTCTATCGATTGTTGGATTAAATTCTTACAGCCAGATACCATCTACCCAAAATGATGCAGAGAAATGGTTATTAAAAAAAAGTGACAGACAAAAAAAGAAAGTACCGGTATTTATCGCTCTTGGTGCCATTGCAATTGCAGCAGGCATCCCCATGTATACTTCATCTACAAATCTTGATGATGCTGTATCAGGAATAGGGCTTTCGATGTGGGGAGGAATGTTTGTTATAACTGGAGGACTGTTATTTAGAAGTTCTGCAAGAAATAAAAAAAGGGCTATTACAATTGATGTTGCCAAACAAACAATCAACAGGCAATCTCAGCCAAACAATTATGCAAGGACTCAAACTGCAATTGTCTTAAGATTTAATCTGAGTAAATAGATCCGACGTTTTTATACAGATAAATAAAGTATTTGGACAAACATTCAAACTTATTGTATATCTACCTCCCCATTATGGTTCTGCACCACTGCAATTTTATCTACCCTCAATGCATGGCGTCCACCTTCAAAGGCGGTAGCTAAAAAAGTATCTACCATTTGTTTTGCAGTTTCCAGCGTTACAAACCTTGCGGGTATGCAAAGAACATTTGCATTGTTGTGCATGCGTGCAAGCGATGCTATTTCATTTTCCCATGCAATGGCTGCACGTATGTGTTGGTGTTTGTTGGCAGATATGGCTACACCGTTTGCACTGCCACATAATAGAATACCGCAACAATATTCTTTGCTTTCCACTGCATTGGCTACCGGGTGTGCAAAATCAGGATAGTCAACAGAGTCAGCACTGTAAGTGCCAAAATCTCTAAAGGCAATTCCTTTTTCATCTCTTAAATAGTTTACCAGTTTTGCCTTGTATTCAAAGCCTGCATGGTCGCTGCCAATAGCCAATGGTTTTGTAAGATCGAAATGCATTTTATGGATAATTTTATAATGAATAATTTATCATGTTGTCAAGCCCAGACCTATTTATTTTTTTTCTCAAATGATATTGTAAAAGCGTGAATATTAAATCATTTATTTATTTATAAAAACGATGATTTTTAAAGTCTCATCTTGTTACAAAAATCAGCACATTTGCTCATTGCGTTTTCAACTCCATTCCTTCTCTTCCTTCTCTTTTTGCTTATCTATTCTTTTGCAAATAACAATGCTTATTTCATATAAAAGTAATAAAGGAACTGATACAATAATCTGGCTTGTCCAATCTGGTGAAGGTGTAATTACAGCTGCAAGTACAAGAATTACAACAAAAGCATATTTGCGGTATTTTTTTAAAAACGAAGCACTGATTAATCCAATTTTACATAAAACATACGCCATAACAGGTAATTCAAACGCAATACCACAGCCTAGTATGAGGTTGTTCAGTGTATCAATATAATCATCTAAAGTAGGCCGGTAAATATAAGCACCAGTTGTACCCAATTTAAAACTGCCTAAAAAATTAAAAGTAAAAGGAGCCAGTAAAAAATAACCAAATGCCGCACCTAAAAAGAAACACAGTGATACCCACAAAATACTGCCACGAGAATATTTTACTTCTTTTGCCGAAAGCGCAGGTTTAATAAACCGCCACAACTCCCAAAATAAATACGGAAAAGCTACGATAAGGCCTCCAATAACAGCTATAGAAATAGCAGACATAAAGGGCCCGCTTACTGTGTTGCCTTGTAACTCAATATTTACTGCCGGCATACACAATGCATCGCCAAGGTGAAGCCAATGGCTAAAATCGCAGAGTGCACGGTAACTTACAAAACTAGACCTGGCGGGTGCATAAACAATATTATCAAAAACCCAGTCTATCTGCGTAAATATAGCAATCACTGCTACCAGCCACACCAATACAGCCCTCACTAGGTGCCATCGCAATGCTTCCAGGTGATCTACAAAACTCATTTCTATACCTGCTTCGTTGCCCAATTTTCTTAAAAACGAAGTCTTATTTTCTGTTGTTTCAGCCACAAACCTGTTGTTTTAAATTCGGTTAAAGTTAATAAAGAAACATACGTTAAACGGTAACTGTCTGTTTTACGTTGCCCGTTCTTTTCAATACACCCCATCCCTGTAACTCGCCTTTCAGTGCTCTATTGAAAGATTTTATTAAAATATAATACATCATTTGCCTGTAAATTAACTGCTGTGGAAAAAGCCACAGCAATTTTTTATAATCTTCCTTCTGCCGCTGCCCCTGTTCTTTTTGTGTTTCTTTTAATGCACTGTTTTCAAAACTGAATGCGGTTACAGCACCAAGCATATCTACCAATGTAAAAATAAAATAATACAAAACTATGTGGCCTAAACTTGCAGGAATAATGCCAAGCCCCGCAGCAAGCAGGCTTATAACCAAAATAAAATCTGCAAGAGGCGCAAGAAAAGGCAAAACCATTTGAAAAATAAGGATGTGTGGCAAAGCTACCATACCAAAATTTTTATACCTGGGGTTTAAAAAAGCATCTCGGTGTTTCCAAAAACTTTGCATCACGCCAAAGCTCCACCTAAAACGCTGTTTTAAAAACTGGCTGAAGGTTTCGGGAGCTTCTGTATAAGAAATGGCTTTTCTTGCATTTCTTACGCTGTAACCCTTTTTGTGCATGCGCATCGTAAGGTCACAATCTTCCGCCAATGTATCTGTCGTAAAACCTCCGGCTTCTACAATGGCTGTTTTTCTAAATGCACCAATTGCTCCCGGCACCACCGTAATGCAATCCAATAAATCGAATGCAGAGCGATCAAAATTTTGTGACGTGGTGTATTCAATGCTTTGCCACCTGGTGATCATATTTATTTCGTTCCCCACTTTTACATTTCCTGCCACAGCGCCCACGATGCGTTTTCCATCTGCTGCATAAAACTTTTTCATTAACTGCGACACCGCATCTTTTTTTAGTTGCGTGTCTGCATCTATACAAACGACAAACTCGTTGCTTGCCAAATTGATTCCGTAGTTTAAGGCGGTTGCTTTGCCACCATTTAATTTGGTTACCACCTGTACCTGTGGTTTATCTGCAAAAAAAGTGCTCACGGTTTTAAATGTACTGTCTTTGCTGCCATCATCTATAAATACAATCTGTAGGTTTGGATAATCCTGCTGAAGCAAGCTTTCTACAGTTCTTACTGCATTTATTTCTTCATTGTATGCAGGTACAATGATGCTCACGCCGGGTTGTTCGGTACTTACAGGTAGATATTTTTCTTTGTTTTTTTGCCTGAATGCCAGAATCCCCATCAGCAACATCCTGCCCATAGAAAGAAAAATACCTACAATAAACATTGCAAATACGATGTGAGACACCCAATAATATGTTGAGGTAAAAAAGCTGTTTAATTTTAACCGCCAGCTTCTTTGTACCACAGGCATTACATCGTCTTTTGTTTTGCCCATCAAATCTGCTATCGTTGTAAATACACAACCCTTGTCTCTAAAATATTTTATTATTCGAGGCAGAGCTTCCACGGTTGCCTGTCGGTTGCCACCTGCATCATGAAACAAAATGATATTTCCATTGGTGCTGTTGGCAAGTCGTATGGTTCTGTTGAAAATAGAATCTGCATTTACACCATGGGCCACATCCCAGTCGTTAGGGTCAATACTTTCGCCAACCGTTATGTAATTGTCTTTTTTAGCCCTTGCTATAGGTTCAATTTCTTCAAAACTCTGTGGCTCACTATCCGCATTAAAAGGTGCACGAAACAGGATGGTACTTCGCCCCGTTACTGCTTCTATTAATAATCGGGTAGACTTTAATTCCAGGTCGGCCCTCTCAGCACTCATTTTGGCAATATTGCTATGGGTAAATGTGTGGTTGCCAATTTCAAAGCCATCTTTATATATTCGTTGTAGGATAGGCAGGTTTTGCTCAGCCGGAATACCGACTACAAAAAAAGTAGCAGGTATTTTTTCCCTTTCTAAAATATCTAAAATCTGTGGTGTGTATTCTGCACTCGGGCCATCATCAAATGTGAGAATAATCTTGTGTCCTTTATTTAGAGGCTCGTCTCCTATACTTTTATCTTCTGCAAATTTTTCATACACATAGCTGGATGGTAATTGTGTATAGGTTTGCTCTGTTATTAATTGTTCTGCAGGATCAATTTCCAGTTTTGCGAAACCGGGTTGCGGCGTATAAATAATACGCAGTAATTCGCCTTCGCCAAAGTGGGTTGGTTTTTGGTTATTGTAAGGCAACAATTCCATTGACCTGTAGTTGAAAGGGTTTTTTACCAATGCATCGTTTGTAAGACTGCGGTTATAAAATTTCCAAAGCCTTCTGTCTTCTTTTCCTAAAACCCATAAGGCTGTTCCCGCAGTGCCGTATTCATCTGCAAAGCGCATAATGTTATAACTGGTGGCAGCACCCGTAAACCAAACAATGTGTTTTACAATTGTATCATCTGTTTCTTCCGAGTAAGCATAATTTAAATTGTAGTTGTCATTGTTAAAGTGTATCAATGCTTTTGATAGTCTTGCATTGTCGAGCGCCTGAGAATAGTTAACATCCGTTGGCTTAATAAGGTTGCCATTGGCATCTTTTAAAACTTTTTCATTATCATCTACACTCCAGTCTTTTCCATAGCCCGCCATTCCCAAAATTATCTTGGCAGGGTCTATTTTTTTTGCTGCATCATCCAATCCTTCCTCTATCCACTTTTGCCCAGATATTGGCCCGGGTCCAGTTTTTTCATCGCTGTATTGGTCATAACCCATCAAAACAATATAATCGTTGTACTTGTTTAATTCTACAAAATCGTAGTCATCATTTAATGGCACCACATCCTGCGTTACCAACAATCCTTTTGCATGAAATATTTCGTGTAACTGTTTTTGAAAATCGCTCAGCGGTTTGCTTGTTGATTCTATTAATTCTTCAAAATCTATGTTTATACCTTGTAAGTCATATTTCTTTAATGTATCAGCAAGGTTGTTGATGAACAGTTTTCTTTTTAATGTATCATTCAGCATTGCATGCATTAGCGTACCATCAAAATCGCCCTTTTCAGAGTTAAAATTGGTAAGCATCGGTAAAATTCTGAGGTTGTTTTTTTTCATTAAAGCAAAACCTGCAGAATCTATTCTGGATTGTAGTTTCTGATTGTCTTTTAAATCGAAAAAAAACCATTCGGGGAAGATGGTATTTAATTTATTGGCATTTTCTTCCAAATCGGCAAGTGCAATAGGATAATCTAATATAGAAGAAGGTGAAAAAAAAGCAGCTCTGATAAAGGAATTGTCTTTTTTAAAAAATTTGCCTTCTAGTTTATTTATTGAATCTTCTCTGTCTTTTGCTTCTAAAAAAGACTTAAAGCCTTTGTATTTATTTTTTTGGTTAGAAGTAATATTTAACTGTTTTAATGGATTTACTTCATTTTCAAAAAATCTTGTTTTTGTTTCAATATTTGTAAGTGTAGGAGATTTGCCCTTGGGTATGGCAATAAGTACAATAGTTAATATAAAAAGCGAAAGGAAAAGAAATATTCTAATACCCCATGTAACACTTTTACCTCTTAATGCACTTTTTGTTTGAAAAATCTGATTGGAACTGCTCATCTTATGTATAACTGACAGCAAAGGTGATTAAACTTTGTACCATTACAATCATTTGAAACATTTTTCTTAATCATTTAACGTGACTACAAAAAGAAGCCCCCGTAGAAACGGGGGCTGTTTACCAAAACTAACTGCTTATGAGAAATTTGAATTGTTCGTTGTTATGCTTTCTAATTTGCAAACTCGGTGCCAAAAACTATTTTTAATTTGTTAAATAACTGTGAACAGATTTTTTTTATTTTTTGCCCATATGTTGCAAGTGTATAGACGTAAAAAAAGCCGCGGTACATGCGGCTTGAAGAATTTTTATTTTTGAGCGGTTAATTTCTCAGCATTTTCTGCAAATTGCAGGGCCTCAATAAATTCTCCCACTTCGCCGTTGAGTACCGCATCTAAATTATATACGGTCATTCCAATTCTGTGGTCAGTAACTCGTCCCTGTGGAAAATTGTATGTTCTTATTTTGGCACTTCTATCCCCAGTGCTAACCAAACTTTTGCGCATGTGGGAAATTGCTTCCTCAGCTTTTCTTACTTCCTCATCATATAGGCGGGTTCTCAGCATTTCCATCGCTTTCAATTTATTTCCAAGCTGCGATCTATCCGTCTGGCACATTACAACTATACCCGTTGGCTTGTGGGTAAGAAAAACTTTTGTTTCTACTTTATTTACATTTTGACCACCGGCACCACCACTTCGAGCAGTCTCCATTTTTACATCACTTTCTTTTAATTCAAAATCAATTTCTTCAGCCTCGGGCATAACCGCAATGGTTACAGCACTCGTATGCACTCGACCACTTCCTTCGGTATCGGGCACCCGCTGTACACGATGCACCCCACTTTCAAATTTCATTAATCCATATACATCATCTCCTGTAACCTCCACCTGCACTTCCTTGTAACCACCTACCGTTCCTTCACTTTCACTTAGCAAAGTCGCTTTCCAGCCTTTCTTTTCAAAATATTTAAGGTACATGCGCAACAAATCGCCGCTAAATAAAGATGCTTCATCACCACCAGTACCGGCACGTATTTCTAAAATGGCATTTTTTTCATCATAGGGGTCTTTTGGAATAAGCATATTACGCAAACCCTTTTCCTGCGTTTCTTTCAACTCTTCCAAAGTGGGTAATTCCTGTTTTGCCATTTCCCGCATTTCTGCATCGTCGCTGTTTAATACTTCTTTATTAAACTCAATATCGTCCATCGTTTTAATGTATGCATTGCGAGCATTTATAATTTTTTCCAGGCTGCGGTATTCTTTGCTCAGTGCAACAAACCGCTTATTATCTCCCACAATTTCAGGATTGGTAAGCGCAACACTTAAATCATCAAACTTTGCCTTAATGGCATTTAACTTTTCTAACATTAATAAGTATTTAGTATTGAGTATTTGGTAATGAGATAGATACTCAAATGCATCAAATTTAAAATTGAATAAGATTCTTTGTGCAACTTTGTACATGATCGTGCAGCAGTAAACCTATTCGGCTGCGAAATTACGTTTTATCAATTTACCATGATATACAGAAAATTAAAAGGCACCAATATTTTTGATGGATATGAATTTAGAGGTGCAAACAGTGTGCTTATTATTGATGAGTATGGCGCTGTTGTGGAAATCGTAAATGAGACAACAGCCGGTGATGGTATTGAATGTTTTGATGGAATACTTTGCCCGGGGTTTGTAAATGCCCATTGCCACATTGAGCTAAGCCACCTAAAAGGGAACGTACCAAAGCATACGGGGCTTGTAAATTTTGTGCAGCAGGTAATGAAGGAGCGTGCTGCAGGCGAAGAAGAGAAATACACAGCCATGCAGGCAGCAGCAGAAGAACTGTATAATAGCGGAACAGTAGCTGTAGGAGATATCTGTAATACCGCAGACTCTTTGTTACTTAAACAAAACAGTCCAATGCACTGGCATAACTTTATAGAAGTAAGTGGCTTTGTGGAGGCTGTCGCACAAAAAAGATTTGATGCTGCGCCAGAGTTACTGGCGGCATTTGTTGCCACTTTAAAAGAAAGGGCACAACCTATTTCTATTGTACCTCATGCGCCTTACAGTGTATCTGCAAAATTATTTAGGCTTATTAATGAAGCCTCTGCAAACAAAACAATCAGCATACACAACCAGGAGTGTGCGGCAGAAAATGAACTGTACGTAGATAAGCGTGGGGGATTTCTTGAATTGTATAATAATTTTGGCATTGACATCAGTGATTTTAAGGCAACGGGGAAGCAATCTTTGGAAAGCTGGTTGCCCTATTTTACACAACAGCAAAATATTATAATGGTGCACAATACTTTTACCCAAAAAGGTGACCTGCATTTCGCTGCAAATTATAGCGGCGTTAAACAACTGTATTATTGCATTTGCCCAAATGCCAATCTCTACATAGAAAATACATTGCCTGATGTGGAAATGATGTTGCAGCAAAACTGCCAAATGGTAATAGGTACTGACAGCTATGCTAGTAACGACCATCTTAATATGTACGAAGAAATAAAAATTATTTGTAAAAACTTTTTAACCATAGATCTAAAAACTGCACTGCAATGGGCCACTATAAATGGAGCAAAAGCATTAGGATTAGATAATAATGTGGGCAGTTTTGAAAAAGGAAAAAAACCGGGTGTGGTTTTACTTGGGGAAGATGCTATAAGGATTGTTTAAGAAAAAGTGGTGGGGTAGGGGAGAGGTTTGATTTGCAAATAATGTAAAAATACAACGACTAAAAAACGGAAGTTGAACGGAAGTACAACGAAGGATGAACAAAGGATTCTGGGGTGAGACTAGAGTGAGCTAAGGTGTAGCGTTGAAGTTGCTATCATCCTAAAACTTCCTGCATGACCATGATTGTTTTCATTTGCCCAAAATCCTGCAGGTGAAGGGAATAATAATCCATGTATTTCTGTAAAAGTTCTCTGCGTTTATAATGGTTTAACTTGATATCATTCAGCTCAGATGGTAGCATAATTTTAAGCAACTCTGCTGTTATTTCGGCATTTTCCCCTTCCAGAAAATGGGAATGCGGTGGGCGTTCACTTACAAAATTGCCTTCGTGCAAATCTAAAAAGGGATATTGGGCAGAAAAATTATCGTCTATTTTAAACCCAAAAAAATGACTGATGTGCAGTGCAAAAAACAAGGGCATATTGCCGGTAACGGCTGATGGGGCTTCATCGAGCTGTAGCAGGGCATCTTCGCAAAAATAAAAAAGATCTGAGTTTTGCTCGGGTTGTTTTAGCAGTTTATACAGCAGTTCCATTAAAAAAAGGGCTACGCTGTTTTTAACAACATCGGTAAGCACATTTTTAAAAACATGGGTTCTGTTTATTTCTTTAATGCGGTGCATGTTGTTGCGGTCGTGGTGGTACACTTCCATATCTACAACAGAAGCCGGCTGATATAAAGAAGCCTTTAAGCCACTTTTTTTAGAGGTGCGCACACCATTCACCATATAAGTTTGCAAACCAAAAAGCTCTGTAAAGGCAGTAACGACCAGGCTGGTTTCTCCGTATTTTACCGTGCGGAGGATGATGGCACTTGTTTTAAACATGTAAAAAATGTGAGAGCAAAAAAGCGGCATGCCTTTTATTACCTTCTATTAAAAAGTTTTATTCTTTCTTTGTAAATATATTTTAAAAATACTTTTCAACTGTAAATATTTATGTGGAGATATCTTGCAAAGTTTGTAATTAAAAACCGTTTTGTTCTGTTGATTTTTTTGCTTGCTGCTACTGCCACAATGGGTTACTTTGCTTCTAAAGTTACATTGAGCTATGAGTTTTCTAAAGCCATCCCTACTGATAACCCTAAATATGTGGACTATGTTGCCTTTAAAAATAAATTTGGCGATGATGGGAACCTGCTTGTAGTGGGAATCTCTACAAACGAACTTTTTGTACTCAAAAATTTTAAACTGTACCAGCAGTTAGAAGTAAACCTGAAAAAGATAGCAGGTGTAGAAGATATTTTGAGCGTACCCGGTGCTTTTAACCTTGTAAAAAATATAGAAACAGAGAAGTTAAATGCCGTAAAAATTTTTTCTGATAACATAAACACGCAGCATGAACTCGATAGCAGCGTAGCCGTATTTAACAACCTGCCATTTTACAATGAGCGGCTTTACAATAAAAATACCGATACCGCCAGTTACTTAATGGCTGTGAGGGTAAACAAACAGATTTTTAGCAGCGAAAAACGTACTGCTGTTCTTAACAAGATTACGGAACAGTTAAGCGGGTTTGAGGCAGCCAGTAAAATGGAGGTGCATGCAAGTGGCCTGCCGCTAATAAGAACCATATTGGCAGATCGTATAAAAAAAGAAATGAGGCTTTTTTTGCTTGCATCGCTTGGGTTAAGTGTACTGATTTTGTTGCTTTTTTTTAGGTCCATCAGCACTACGCTCCTCTCCCTTGCAGTTGTTATTATCGGCGTGTTGTGGACGCTCGGCGTTATTTATTTATGTGGTTACCAAATCACTTTGCTCACAGCGCTGATCCCATCCCTTGTTGTTGTAATAGGCATTCCAAATTGTATATACTTTATAAATAAATACCACACTTCTTATTTAAAAGATGCACAAAATCCCGCGCCTATAACCCGAAAAAATAATGCTCTGGTTGCCATGGTAAGTAAAATGGGCGTTGTTACTTTGTTTTGTAATATTACGGCTGCTATTGGTTTTGCCGTGTTTGCATTTACAAAAAGTGAGATACTGCAGGAGTTTGGTGTGGTAGCCGGCATAAGCATCATGGTGATCTTTTTTGTATCATTTATATTATTGCCATCAGTACTAAGTCTGTTACCTGCACCTGGCAATAACCAGCTAAAATATTTACACAACAAGTTGATAGAAAAAACCCTGAATGTTTTAGAAAAATGGGTGTTTGTTTATAAAAAGCAAGTGCAGTTGGTCACTATGGTCATCGTATTGTTTTCTTTAGCAGGTGTAATGCGGTTGAAAAATGTTGCTTTTATAGTAGATGATTTGCCTAAGAAAGATAAAATTTATACCGATCTTAAATATTTTGAGAAAAATTTTAAAGGTGTTATGCCATTGGAAATAATGGTTGATACAAAAAAGCGAAGAGGTCTGTCTGGTTTAAAATCGCTTGCTATTTTTGAAAAAGTAGATTCACTAGCGCAGTTCATTGGATCGCAAAAAGAGATGACCAAACCTTTAAGCCTTGCAGAAGGCTTGAAGTTTGCCAAGCAGGGTTTTTATGAAGGAGACTCTACCAACTATTTAATGCCCAATACGTTTGATGGTGCATTTGTAGGAGAATATTTAAGGCCTTCTAAAGACAGTATTGCTACTGCAAATAATTTTTCTAAAACGCTGCGAAGCTTTATAGATACGGCTTCGCAAACGACCCGTATAAGTGTGAGCATGGCAGATGTGGGCACAGAAGCATTACCCGATTTGCTTCATAAAATACAGACAAGATCAAACGAATTGTTTGACAGTAGTTATAAAGTAACCCTTACCGGCACAAGCATTACTTTTTTAGAAGGCAGTAAGTTTATTATTAACGGGCTGAAAGAAAGTATAGCATGGGCATTTTTACTCATCGCCTTTTGTATGTTGTTCCTTTTTAGATCTTTCAGAATTTTAATTTGTTCTCTCATTCCCAATTTAATTCCGTTACTCGTAACAGCAGGTATAATGGGGTGGGTGGGCGTTGCGCTCAAACCTTCTACAGTGCTCATTTTCAGTGTAGCATTGGGCATCGCTATAGATATAACCATACGTTTTTTAGTAAATTATAAGCAGGTATTGCCCGAGTATAACAACGATCCTTCCCAAGCAGTAAAAGCCACTATTCATCAAACGGGTTTGAGCATCATTTATACTTCTCTTGTGCTTACAGCCGGCTTTGTAATATTCTGTGCAAGTAGCTTTGGTGGCACATTTGCGCTTGGTTGGCTCACATCAGTAACATTGCTTACCGCTACCATTACCAATCTGGTTTTATTACCTGTTCTAATTATTTTAACGGCTCCAAAAAAGAGATAAGCAAGCACCCTTTTCTTTATGTGCAGCGATAGTTAAAAAAAATTTGTCAATAGTTTAACAATTTATTAATAGTTGTCTATATATTTGGACAAATTAACCAAACTAACAAAATGAAAAAAATCATCATCACCATGGTGGTTGCATTCGTTTTCGTGCTAAATGCAGCCGCTCAAGACCGTACAGTTACAGGAAAAGTAACTGATGAAAAAGGAATGCCCATTGAAGGGGTTTCTGTAGTAGCATCGGATGGTAGAAATGGCTCTAAAACCGGCATAGATGGCGGATTCAGCATTTCAATGGCAAAAAATGTAAAATCTTTGTTGTTCAGCAGTGTTGGCTACGAAGCACAAAGAATCACAATTACAAGTGTTGCAAATATTAGCGTTTCTTTAAAAGCAACAGATACCAAGTTAGACGAAATCGTAGTAGTTGGGTATGAAACAAAACGGAAAAGAGATATTTCGGCTCCGATGAGTACTGTAAAAGGCTCTGATATTGCGAACAAACCTGTAGGTGCATTTACTAATGCCATGCAGGGGCAAATGTCTGGTGTACAAATAAATTCCTTTAATGGGGTACCCGGGGGAGCAATTAACGTTAAGGTCAGAGGAGCAGCTTCTATAGCCGTTGGTGCAGGTGGTAATGTGAGCCCGCTTTATATTATTGATGGTATACAGCTGGTATCAGGTAATACCAATGGTTTGGGAGTTGGAAATGGTTTTGAAGGAGCAGCTTCTTCCAGCTTATTAAACGGAATAAATGCAGATGATATTGAAAGTATTGATGTATTAAAAGATCCTGCAACTGCATCTATTTACGGAGCTCAGGCAGCAAATGGTGTTGTAATTATTACCACGAAGAAGGGTAAGCAAGGTAAAACAAAAGTAAATTTCAATACCTATTTAGGATTTAGTCAGGTTATTAAAAAGCTTGAAATTCTTAATGCAACCCAAGCAGTGCAATTAGGATATGAAGCCAATGTAAATCGCTATGGTCCAACTGCCGCAAATACACTTAACTTCTTAACTGCAACCGGAGGCACGGTAAAAAATGGCGCTGTAGATCCTTTGGTAAATAACGACTGGCAAGGTCTGGCGTTTCGCCAGGGGATGGTAAGAAATTATGATCTTTCTGTTTCTGGAGGTAATGAAAAAACTACCTTCTTAATGTCAGGCGGTTATAACAAACTTGAGGGACATGTTGCAGGATCTGATTTTCAAAAAGGAGTATTTAGATTAAACCTTGATCATAAGTTGAACACTAAATTTTCTGTGGGTTCAACTTTGTCTTTGAGCAGCTATACATCAAATGGGGTATTGAATGGTGGAAGTTTTGGTAACCCGGTTAGAAATGGCTTTTTATCCTTCCCAACAAATACTCCTTATATGCCGGATGGTACCTACCGAAGGACGAATACGGGAACATGGTTTGGAGGAATAGACAACTTCTTAACTTATACAGACAATGATATCAATTTTTCCAACACAAAAAGTTTGGTGGGAGGTATTAACCTTGCATATAAAATAAATAAGTATTTTACTTTCAGGACTACTTTTAGCACAAACTTTAATATTACCGACGAAAAGCAATTTAATGATCCTCGCTATTCAGGAGCATCTACCAATGGATCAGTTTCTAAGTTTTCAAGACAGATAACTGATTTTCAAACCAATCAGGTTTTAAATTATAACCAGGCATTTGGTGGTCGCAAGCATGTGGTAACGGCTTTATTAGGAAATGAATACCGAGTGAACAAAAATGCATCTTATGGTGCATTCGGTACTGGTGTGCCATCTCCACTCTTTACTACGTTAAGCTCTACTGCTACTCCATTGGCTCCATTCGAAGGTTTCAGCGATTTTAAACTGAGAGGTATATTTGCTAAGTTGGGTTACACCTATAACGACAGATATATAGTGGCATTTACTGCCCGCAGAGACGGTTCATCTAGATTTGGTGAAGGAAACAGGTATGGTATTTTTCCATCTGCTTCATTTGCCTGGCGTTTATCTAATGAAGAAGGAATATTTGGCGCTAAGTTTAAAGAGAAGAATGATATAAAACTGCGCTTTTCTTATGGCATTACTGGTAGCCAAGATGTGTTAGGCTCATACGGCAACAGAGGTTTATTTGGTTTAAGTGGTGAATATTTAGGCCTATCTGGAGCGGCACCAACGCAACTTGAAAATAAAGACTTAAGCTGGGAAGAAAACGAATCATATAATGCAGGCATAGATATTACAACCTTAAACCGTCGTGTATCGCTTGAAGTAGACGTTTACCAGTCAAACAGAAGTAAATTATTACTTGCTGTTCCAATCCCTGCTTCAAATGGTTTTTCTACTATCAACAGAAACCTCGGAGCTGCGGAAATTAAAGGAATAGATATTGGCTTAAAAACACAGAATATAGATGGTAAGAATTTTAAATGGTCAACTAACTTTAATTTCTCTCACAACAAAAACAAAATAAAAGATCTAGGCCCTGGTGTTACTCAAATTGGTACGCTATATAAGGTAGGTCAGCAATTGAATTCAATCTTTACACAGAAATATGCTGGTGTGAATCCTGCTGACGGCAGACCTATGTATTATGATACATTAGGAAACATTACCTATTTGCCTCAATTGCGTGACAGGTATTATATGAATGGTTCTCTAGACCCTACGTTTAACGGAGGTATGACGAATACCATTTCCTACAAAGCCTTTGAGCTTCGTTTTCAATTTATATACCAGGGTGGTAACTATGTGCAAAACTCAGATGCTGCGTTCCTGCAAAGAGCAGGTTCTACATTTGATAGAAACCAGCTAGCTTTTCAAATGGAGAGATGGCAGAAACCCGGAGATATTACAAGAGTACCAAGGCCATACGCAGGTGGTACACAACCAAATGCAAACTCTAACAGCTTAGCAAGTGACCGATTCTTTGAGAGAGGAGATTTTGCACGTTTGAAAGAAGTTACCCTGACTTATAACTTTAGCAAGGAGGTACTTAGTTCTTTGAAGTTAACTGCAGCATCATTTTATGTAAGTAGCTTTAATCCTAAAACATGGAGTAAGTATACAGGGTATGACCCTGAGTTGCAGGGCTTTGATTTTGGCACTTATCCTCAGGCTAAACAAATGTTGTTTGGTTTAAACGTAACATTTTAAATTTTAATTTATGAGAAATAAATATTTTATAAAAATAGCTTTTGGTCTCGCAATAGTGTCCATGTTTACAGCATGTAAAAAGTCTCTGGATACTACACCAAAAAACAGTATTGAATTAACGGCTGCATTAAAAACTAAGGAAGGTTTACAAGCCACCCTTATTGCCATTTATAACTCGCTGCAAACGAGTGGATATTATGGTCGTGATTTTATTGTGATCCCTGAAATTTTAGCAGATAACGTTGAGATAACTACCGCTAATTCAAACAGGTTTATTACCCAAGGGAACAATTCGCCGGGTGCTCATGTAGGTATATGGACTGCAGGGTATGCAAACATTAACAGAGCGAATATTGTGATATCTTTTATTGACAATACGCAGGCTACTGCGGCGGAAAAAGCTCAGTTTAAAGGTGAAGCTTATTTTTTAAGGGCATTGATGTATCATGATTTGATAAAATCTTATGCTCGTTCCCCATTGTTTCTTAGTTCCGGTACAGGTGGGAATTTCGATTTAGGCGTTCCAATTATTACCGCTCCGGTGATAACCGCTGATGCCATAACGTATCCAAAACGTAATACGATAGCGGAGGTATACACGCAAATAATGCAGGATTTGAACAATGCAAATTCATTACTATTTAATGCGGGTGTTAGTCAATACAGACCAAGAAAAGTCAGTGCACAGGCGTTAGCGAGCAGAGTTGAATTATACAATGGCAACTGGGCGCAAAGTGAAAGATGGGCAGACTCGGTAATATTGCAAAACGTAGTTCCTTTGGCTCCTGCTTCTACTTATTTCAATACTACCTCGGCACCGGGTTGGGGAAATGCACATCCGGAAACAATCTTTGGATTGTCATATCAAACTGGAGAAAACAATCCGGGTACTGATGCGCTGCAATATATCTACTACCGTAATTTACCTACTATACAAGGTTATGGGGATGCTACAACGCAGCTTTCTTTAAGAAACGCTTATGGCGTTGTGGGTACAACCACTTCGGATTTACGATTTACGAATCTTGTTAGTGTACAAACAAAGTCAAGCCAACAAGTATTTTATACAAAAAAATGGCCGGGTGTAAGACAATTGGGTCAGGATGATATCATGCTATTGAGAACATCGGAAGCTTATTTAAACAGAGCAGAAGCAAGGGCTAAACAAGGTGTGGCAAAAGAAGCTCTTGCTATAGCGGATGTAAACCTTATAAAAGCGAGGGCGGGAATACCCACATTGGCTACAGCCGGACCTGGAGTATTGACAGGTGCAGCTTTAATTGCTGAGATATTAAAGGAAAGACGTGTAGAACTAGCTTACGAGGGTCACAGACTATTCGACCTGGTTAGGAATGGATTGGATGTAAATAAAAACCCAAGCAATATTGTATTTGGCACAAATGCCTACAATTTTCTTATTGCAAATATTTTACAGGCAGATTTGGATGCTAATCCACAATTAGTCAAAAATCCTGGTTACTAAACTTTAAAAAACTAATAAGATGATAAATAAAATAATGAATTTTAGCGCTGCAGGGTTTGCAGCAATACTTATCGTGACATTATCGGGGTGTGTAAAAGACACAACAAATACTACTTACACCGGGCCTGACCTTGTAGAATTTGCCAATCCAAATTATATAGCTCCTGTAAATCCAATAACGAGAACTGTGGCTACTACTACCACTCCAAAAAATGACAGTATGTATATTCAATTGGTGGGTGCGCAAAGGAGTACTGGCACAAATGTTACCTTCGAAGTTGATGCAACTTCAACTGCAGTATTGGGAACAGATTATTCAATCAGCACAGCTTCCCCTCTGGAAATTGCAGCAAGCACGAGCGGTGTAAAAGTGAGGGTGGTAATAAATAAAGTAACCGTGCAAAAAAAGATAATCTTTAATTTAACGGGCGGTGATAAAGTAACACCAAGTGCAAACTTTAAGACTTTTACTTTTACATTAAACCCATAGAAGTTAGTGTGTTAGATATAGCCAAGAGTAATTTATGGCTAATAGCGTTAAAAAATTTAATACTAAAAATGGGATGGGTTCGATTAGTCGAATCCACTTTTTTTTGTGGGTATTGACAAACTATTGTCGTTTTCTTCTTCTTACAAAAAGTCGTAAGAGGTTGAAAATAGATTGGATTGAAAAAGAACAAAAGGAGAGAAAGCCTGTCTTATTTCTTACTGTACCCTTACGAATTAGAGAAAAATTTTTAATTTTAAGAAATCTAAATGTCAGTATGTTGTAAATGTGCAGCATTCCGTGTAAAAAACTTGTCTTTTATTTAACATTCAATTAGATTGTCTGTTATATTTGTCCCACTTAACCAAAATAAAAAAATGAGAAAAATTATCTTAACCATGTTGGTTGCTTTCGCATTTGTATTGAATGCCGCAGCCCAAGACCGAACTATTACCGGTCGAATTTTAGATGAGAAGGGAGCGCCATTGCCAGGTGTTTCAATTCTTGTTAAAGGAACAACTTTAGGTGTTAACACCACAAATGACGGAACTTATTCTATAAAAGTTCCTGCATCAGCAAAAACCCTGATCATTTCTTCAGTAGGTTTACAAACAACAGAAATTAGTATTGGCAACAAAGCAAATATTAATGCAACTTTAAGTTCTGAAAACAAAGGTTTGCAGGAAGTGGTTGTTGTGGCTTACGGAACACAGAAGAAAACTACTTTGACCGGTGCAGTTTCAACAATTAAGGGTGGAGATATAGAAAATAAACCTTTTAGCTCTGTTGATAAGGCATTGCAAGGCGGCATAGCAGGTTTACAATCATCAGCATCTTCAGGAGCACCTGGTGCAGCACAAGATGTAAGAATTAGAGGTGTAAGTTCTATTTCTGCAAGTAACTCTCCTTTATATGTGTTAGATGGAGCTATTATGAATACAGGAGATGCTTCACGTTTACAAACAACTGCCAATTTGTTAAGTACGTTAAATCCCAACGACATTGAAAGCATTACTGTATTAAAAGATGCAGCATCAGCAGCAGTTTACGGTAGTCGTGCTGCAAATGGTGTAATCCTTATTACAACAAAGAAAGGTAAGGCAGGTAAAACAAAGTTTAGGTTTGATACTGAAATTGGATACAACAATGTTGCTTATACTAGTGAGAGAAACCGTCCATTAAATGCAACCGAGTATATTAATCTTACGAGAGAAGGATTGGTAAACTTTGGGGCATCGCCCGCAACTACCACCGCAACTTTAAAAGCGCTTGGTGATAGTAATGGTGTTAATTTTAACTGGAGAGATGCAGTTCTCAGACAAGGAAACCAGCAGCAATATAATTTAAGTGCTAGTGGTGGTAATGAAAAAACTACCTTCTATGTTTCGGGCGGATATTTTAAACAAGAAGGTACAACTATTACAAGCGATCTAAAAAGAACAAATGGTGCTGTTAGAGTTACAAACCAAGCAACTGACAGATTAAGCTTGAGCGTGAATTTAGATGGTGGTTTTGTAAAGCAGAATACTCCACAAGCTGGCGGAGCTTTTGGTAACCCGATATTAAGCTCATATTTTATATTACCAACAAGATCAGCATATAAGCCTGATGGTAGTTTGAATTATTTAACAGCGGATTTTCCAACAAGTGGCATTTACAATACTTTAGCAACTACAAGTCTTGATAAAAGACAGCTAGGTCAATTAAGTCTAAGAGGAAGTCTTTCAGCAGAATACAAAATTCTAAAGAACTTGAACTTTAAATCTACTTATGCTGGCGATTTCAATACACTTGAGGAAGTTCAATACAACAATCCATTTTATGGTGATGGTGTAACAACCTTACCGGGAAGCCCTACGTTTGGACCAAATATTTTGTATAACCCAGCTACAACAGGTAGGGTTTTTAACTACTATACAAGATATTACAACTATACGTTTACAAACACATTAAATTACAAGCAAAATATAAATAAGGCTGGTGATATTTATGCCAACTTAAAAGTTGGTTACGAAAGCCAAACAAGCAAAGGTTATTTTAATACTTTGCAAGGAACGGGTTTTCCACTTACTTTAGGTTTACAGCAAGCGGCATCTACCGCTACTCCAAGAACTGCTTCTGCTACAATATCTGATTATTCATTCTTGTCGCAATTTGCTTTACTTGACTTGAATTATAAGGATAAATACATACTTAGCGGTAGTTTTCGTAGAGACGGGTCTTCAAGATTCTCTGCAAACAACAGATACGGTAACTTTTATTCTATTGGAGCTTCATGGAATGTTGACAGAGAAGAATTTCTTGCCAATAGCCGTGTAATAAACCAGTTGAAATTGCGTGGTTCTTATGGTAAGAGTGGTAACGCAGGCATCGGAAATTATGATGCATATCCACTTTATGGCTTTGGTGCAAACTATAACAGTACTCCAGGAAGTTTTCCAAGTAACGTTGGTAACAACGAACTTACATGGGAGGAAAACAGACCTCTTGACTTAGGACTAGATCTTGGGTTCTTTAAAAATAGAATCAATATTTCTGCAGACGTTTATAAGAGGAAATCATCAAAACTATTGCTTGCTGCTCCTTTATCTCCAACATCTGGATTCCTTTCTGTTACCAAAAATATTGGAGCATTAGAGAATAAGGGCCTGGAAATAACAGTAAACCTTGTGCCGGTGACTACTAAAAACTTTACATGGGATGTAAGTTTTAATTATGCAACAAATCAGAACAAGGTTACAGCATTGCCCAACGATAACAAAGATATCATAAGTGGTCTTTACATTTATCGTGTAGGCTATGATGTACAATCTTATTACTTACGTACTTATGCAGGTGCTGACCCAGCAAATGGCGATCCACTTTGGTACACAGATTCTACAAAGACAAAGACGCAAAATGTCTACAGTTCTGCTCAAAGAATCATCAATCATTCAGCTGCAGCAAAATACTTTGGCGGTTTGACTAATACCTTTAAATACAAAGGATTTAGCTTAGAAGTACAATTTTATTATAGTGGTGGTAATTACTCTTTCGATAATTTTAACTCATTTTATTTAGGAGCAGGTGCTAACCCAACTTTTAATAAATCGTCTAGAATTTTAGACAGATGGCAGAAGCCTGGTGATGTTACAGACATACCTAAATACATATATAATGGTAACAAAAGTTTCCAGAGTTCTTCAAGCTTCTATTTAAATAATGCAAACTATATTCGTTTAAGAAACTTACAGATAGGTTATAGTTTACCATCTGAAATGGCTTCGAAAATAAAATTGAGTAGTGCATTTTTCTATGTAAGAGGGACCAATTTATTTACTTATGTAAAGGATAAAAATCAGCCTTTCGATCCTGAACAAGGTTCGTCAAGTTTTTCTAATCTGACTGAATTCATACCAAAAACAATATCAGTAGGATTAAATCTAGGCTTCTAAACCATAAAAATTATAATTATGAAACAATTAATAAAATATTCTTTTCTTTTTATGGTAGGCGTTACGGCTTTATCATCGTGTAAAAAAGATTACTTAGTAAAAGTACCTCCTACGGCATTAACGCCAGAAATAGCTTTGGCAAGCGAATCAGATTTATCTACAGCTTTATTAGGAGCATACTCCGGCTTGAGAAATATTGAGCATGAAGGAAGAACATTGCCGGTTTTTGGTGATCTTCTTGCGGACAATGCTTACCAGTCCGCATCAAATTCAAACCGTTATACAAATTTCAGCACATATTTGTATACGGTAGCTGATGGTAATGTTGCTGGATTTTGGAATGCGACCTATTCTACTATTTTGAGATGTAATAATGTAATCAACGCATCAGCTACAGCTACTCCTAATGTTAATCAATATAAGGGGGAAGCATTTGCTATAAGAGCATTGTGTTATTTTAATTTGGTGCGCTATTTCGCAAAACCTTACACAGAAAATCCTGCAAGTCTTGGCGTTCCAATCGTTACGAAATTTGATATCGCATTGTTTCCTGCAAGAAGTAAAGTGTCTGAAGTGTATACTTTAATCAATGCCGACTTAACACAGGCGTTTTCATTAATGACTATTTTTAAGAACTCAACCCAATTTAGTAAGTATGCTGCAAGAGGGTTGCAGGCAAAAGTTTATTTAACAATAGGAGATAATGTAAACGCTAAAGCAGCAGCTCTTGATGTAATTAACAATGGTGGCTTTACAGCTGTAACTGCAGCAAATCACGCATCTTACTGGACAAATGCTTTACCAAGAACTGATAAGGTAGAAACTCTTTTTGAGGTTTCTTCTGATGCAACTTCAAATAATGGTTTTGATGGTCTTGCAAATATCTATAGCCAGTCAGGTTATGGTGATATGATTTGTGCAGATGATTTATATGCTTCTTACATTGCGGCTGACGTAAGAAAGGCTTTATATACACCAGGTGTAAGAGGCGGAGTTCCTGCCTTTTTTGTAAACAAATTTCCTAATACTTTCGGAACAGAAATTAGTGATACAAAAGTTGTAAGACTGAGTGATATATATTTGATTGCTGCTGAGGCATCGTTACCATCTAACGAACCGGATGCTTTATTGTATTCAAATTTTGTTACTTCACGCAGAAGTGCTGCACCAATTGCATCAACGGGGACTGCTTTATTTGATGAAATCATTACTGAAAGAAGAAAAGAATTAGCTTTTGAAGGTGATAGATATCTTGATTTGAACAGATTAAAAAGACCAGTGCTAAGAAGTACAAATTATCCAGCAGCTGCAAGAACAATAAATTATAATGACTACAGAAGAATTTTGCCAATTCCTCAAGCCGAGTTGGATGCCAACTCTAATATTAGGACTCAGCAGAATCCAGGTTGGTAATCATATTGAAATAAATTAATATAAAGAGGCTGTCCAAATGGGCAGCCTCTTTTTATAATAAAGAATCAAATTTTACCTCAACACCTCCTCCAACTTCCTCCCTAAATCTTCTCCTCTCAATTCCGTTGCAATTATTTTGCCCTGCGGGTCTATCAATAGATTATAAGGAATTCCATCAAAACCATATAAGGGTACACTTGCGCTACCCCATCCCTTTAGGTCACTTACGTGTGCCCATGTTAGGTTGTCTTTTTGTATTGCTGCCAACCATTTGGTTTTATCTTCATCAAGCGATACACCAAGTATGGTGAAATTTTTATTTTTAAACTTATTGTAGTTGGCAACAACGTTTGGATTTTCGCCACGGCAGGGTGCGCACCAGCTTGCCCAAAAATCTATCAATACATATTTTCCTTTAAAAGAGCTTAATGCTATTTGTTTGCCCGAAGGATTGGCCATTGAAAAATCAGGTGCCATAGTGGCTACCACAGGTTTGGCCGCAGGTGGTGGTGGAGTAGGGGCATCTTTTTTTACCATCAATTCGTTATACTGCGCAATAATAGTGGCTACGCCATTGTGTGAAGGAAACCGTTTTGCAAGGTTAGGTACAACCGTTTTCAGCTCTTCGGGTGCAATACCACGTGTGTAACCCAACGCAAACATAGCAACCACAGGGTCTGAAATGGTATCAATGCTTTTTACAATAAATGTTTTGAATTTTACGCCCTCCTTATTTAAATTTTCTATTCTTACTTTTAAAATACTGTCGTTGCTTTGCGTTTTTTTGATGGTATCTATTTCAGCAGAAAGCGTCGTCATGTTTTTTTGTTTACCATCAACCGACAAAAGAAAGTTTTTAAATGACCTGTTTGCGGGGCTGTTAAATACAGGACCGGTAAGACTCATGTCTTTTACATCTGCTGTAAAATTGATCTCTTGCTGGTCGTTAATAAAAATATAACCCGTCTCCTGTTTCTCAAAACGCAAACGATATAAGCCTTCCTCTAAACCGATCGCCGTTACAGAGAATTTGCCATTTTTTATATCGCCGGTATCAATTATCTCTGGGTCTTTTTGGCTAAAAAACAGTTGCTCTAAATAGATCTTCTGGTCTTCAGCATTTTTCACGGTACCATCTACGGTGAAGGTTCCTTTTTCTTTTTTTTCGCTGCAGGAAAACGTTCCCGCAATGAATAGCATTCCTACTAATAATTTTTTCATTCAGCTTGTTTTTAAAATAAAAAATAAATTTCTTTTGCCAACTGTCCACTCCCCACTCCCCACTGCCTACTGCCCACCGCTTACAGCCAACCTCTCTTCCAGCATCTTTGTAACTAAGCCCATATCTGCCTTGCCTTTGCTTAATTTTTTTACCTGTCCTGCAAATAATCCAATCAAACCTTTTTTGCCGGCATTGTATTCTTTTACTTTGTCAGGCATTTGCGCAATGGTTTCTTCTATCCATTTACTGATGGCATCGGAATCGTTTTCTTGTAGTAAATTCATTGACAGTGCAAGTGTTTCTACCGCACTGTTGCTGTTGCTTATTAAGGCTTCCATCAACTTTGTAGAAGCCGTGTTGAAATGTACTTTTCCGGTTTCGGTAAACTGTACAAGGTCCGTAATTTTTTCTGCAGATAATGGAAAGTCTTTTATGGAGAGATTGTTTTCGTTACAGTATTTTCTAATTGGTCCTGTTACCCAGTTTGCTGTGACTTTGTAATTCCCCATATTTTTAGCCACCGTTTCGTACAAGGCCACATCCTCCTTATCAATGCAAACCTGGGCGGCGTCGTATGGCGAAAGGCCATGTTCTGCAACAAATTTTTGTTGCAGGTTTGCAGGTAACTCAGGCATGGTTTCTTTTACTGCCTGTATATATTCGTTCGTTATTAAAATAGGTGGCAGATCAGGCTCTGGAAAATAGCGGTAATCATCTGCATCTTCTTTGTTGCGTAATGAAAAGGTAGTATTGTTATCTGCATTAAAACTGCGGGTTTCCTGTACAATGGTTCCGCCACCTTCTACGATGCTAATTAACCGGTCTGCTTCTATTTCTATGGCTTTTTTTACATTGCGTATGCTGTTCAGATTTTTCACCTCCACCCTCGTTCCTAATGTTGTTTCACCTTTTAGGCGCACAGAAATATTGGCATCACAACGCAGACTTCCTTCTTCCATATTGCCATCGCACACATTTAACCAGCGAACAAGTTTTCTCAATGCTGTTACATAACTAAACGCTTCCTCTGCGCTGCTCAAATCAGGCTCCGTCACAATTTCAAGCAGCGGCGTGCCCGCTCTGTTAAGGTCAATGGCGGTGTGGGTATCAAATAAATCGTGTATGCTTTTACCCGCATCTTCTTCCATGTGAATTCGGTTTAGCTTTATGTTTTTATTGCCCGTTTCGGTTTTGATAGTTAGGTAACCGCCATTGCAAATGGGAGCTGTATGTTGGCTCGTTTGGTAACCTTTTGGAAGATCAGGATAAAAATAATTTTTGCGGGCAAAATAATTGTGCTGTGCAATGTTGCAGTTTAAAGCGATACCGAGTTTTACGGCAAGTGCAATCACTTCTTTGTTCATTACAGGTAATGTGCCGGGATGCGCAAGAGAAATGGGGCTCACATGTGTATTGGGTGCAGCACCAAAAGAAATGCTGTCCCCCGAAAACAATTTGCTTTTTGTAAGAAGCTGTGCATGCACTTCAAGACCAATTACGACTTCGTATTTATCATTTGCCATGTTTGGCAAAAATACATGTATAAAAAAGAGATGCCAACTTTTGAGGCCGGCATCTCTCTTAATAATTGTATAAAGAAACTTACAAATTAGCCGTCTTTAATTTCTTTGGAATTTTAATGGTGAACGTCATTTCGTTTCCGTTGCGTTTTGCTTTTATGGAGTAACTGCTTTTTTCTTTGTTTATTTGAAGCTGCTCCCTTGCATCATCAGTATTCTGCACTTTTGCCCCGGCTATTTCTGTAATAAGGTCGTCTTTTTGCAAACCAGCAGTGGCAGATGTAGATCCTTCTTCAACATCTAATACCTTCACTGAATTGCCATCTTCCGTATCCTGTATTCTTAGCCCAAGTCTTGGTGTACGTGATTCAAAAACAGACTCATTAAAATTTTCGCTCCAGTTCTTTTCGAACCCCGATGGTGCACTTGGAGGCTTCATGCGTGGCATGGTTAAGGTTTTTACCGTACCGTCTTTGGAAATAATTGTCATTGTTCGGCTAAGGCTGGTCTTCGATTCGGAAAGCGTTGCTTTTACGTCTTTTGATTTACCATCCCTCATAAAATAAATTTTTACCTTATCGTTTGCCTTCATGCTTCTTACAACATCTGATAATTCAGCAGAACCATTAATCTTTTTATCATCTATCTTATAAATAATATCATCTTTTTGCAAACCGGCTTTTTGAGCAGGGCTTTCGTCAACCACACTCATAATCTTAGCGCCATTTGTATTGTTTTCGGTGGCTACCCCAAGTAAAACGGATGGCTTGGAGCTAAGTGTTTTCATATCGTCTCCATTTATGATAGAAATGTTTTCAATATCCTCAGGCATTATGCCTCCCAAACTCTTTTCAAATTCTTTCATCCCATTTTCTATTTCATGTTGGGTACCGCTAAGTTCTAATTTAATGGCATTGCCTTCTTTAATAAGTATTTTTCTGTTGTTGACAGAAATACCGTTTTCATTAAATTCTGCCAATGGTTTCCCGTTAATAAGGATTTTATCGTTTGATATTTCCAAGGTTAGCTTTGTATCTTTGTCACCTTTTTTACGGATAATAACTTCCTGAATTTCTTTTTTAATTTCATCTTGACTCTTTCCTTCCACCGTTTGTGCTTCTACGTTCACACCGCCAAGGCAGCCAAGAAGCCATCCAATAATACTTAATTTAATGTTTGTTTTTATGTTGTAAATTTTAACTACGAAATATTTAGTACACCAAATATAGAAGTATTTTTTAATTACGAAATTATTCGGAGATAATTTTTTCTTGTTTGGGTTTTGGGACAACTAATCAGTCTTTCTGAATACTTTTATTAAAGCCCGTTTAATAAATAACTACACTTAAGGATTTGATACCTTACCTCAGCACCGATAAGTAATGCATTATAGACTAAGAAAATAAATAAGGTATATTTAAAGACGAAAACGAGTAGTTTAATACAAAACCATAAAAGTAGGCATAGGGTATAATTATTGAGGAAAATTATAAAGCAAACTTTTTTGATTTTATTTTATTTCGGAAACTGTACTATTCATTTTATTATAAAAAAGTAAACATTGATGCAAGAAGATATTATTGTACTAATAACAAACAAATTAAAAGACATACGAAAAGAAAAAAATATAACCTTGCAAGAGTTATCAGAAACAGCGGGTGTATCAAAAGGTATGTTGAGCCAGGTAGAAAACAATCGTACCATTCCATCCTTAAGTGTGTTTTTTAAAATCATTCAATCTTTAAAAATTGATTTAAACTCTTTCTTTCAAAATTTTAACTTGGCAGAAGGGAGTAAAGTTATTTTTAAAAAAGCCGATCAATATCAGCCATTTGAAAAAGAAAATTCAATAGGTTTTCAATACCAAAGAATCTTATCTTCCAGTATAGACGAACATTATTTAGATTTTGTATTGCTTACCCTCATGCCAAATGTACAAAGAGAAAGTGTGCAAACGGACGGTTATGAATTTAAGTATATTTTATCTGGCAAAGTTGAATATACAATTGGTGAAGAAGTATTTATAATGGAAGCAGGCGACTCTATTTTTTTTGATGCAATAGAACCACATAATCTAAAAAGTTTGGGAGATAATGCTGCCCAACTACTTGTAGTATATATCTTTAACACTACAAAATAAGCTACAAGTTGTTTTAACGATTTTACTTTATTTGTTTACTTAAACTAAACAAACACCCATAAAAATAACGATTAGTTTACCATTAGTTAACTTTTAGTAAACCATTTGTTAAAATCGCTCTTCTACTTTTGTCCCCTAAAATAATTAATTTATGAGACAATCAAAATTACAACTCACCAAATTTCTACTATTCACATTAACCTTTGTGTGTGCATCGTTTATAGTGCATGCACAGCAAAATGTGCAGGTAAAAGGTAAAGTAACTGATGCTGCTACCAGCAATCCAATTGAGGGAGCAAGCGTAACCTTTAAAAGTTCCAACGCCGGCACTACAACAGATGGTAAAGGAGAATTTACTATCAGCGCGGCAAAGGGAGAAAAAATTACCATTAGTTACAGTGGTTATCAATCAAAATCTGTAACAACTTCAACCAATTTTATTACAGTACAACTGGCTCAAATTACCAAACAATTGGAAGATGTAGTTGTGACAGCTTTGGGTGTAAAAAAAGATAAAAAAATAGTTGGTTACTCTACACAAGAAGTAAAAGGAAGTGATTTAGTTAAGGCAAGAGAGCCGAATGCTATTAATTCCTTGGTTGGAAAAGTAGCAGGCTTAACAGTGGGTAGTTCTGCTGAATTGCTTGGTAACCCTCAGGTATTATTAAGAGGTGGTAACATTAATTTATATGTAGTAGATGGTGTGCCCATCAACTCCGATACATGGAACATTAGTGCAGATGATATTGAGAGTTATACCGTATTAAAAGGCCCTGTTGCCTCTGCATTGTATGGCTACCGTGGCCAAAACGGTGCTATTATTATTACTACCAAAAAAGGTACAAAAGATAAAAGAGGTTATTCTGTAGAGTTTAACAGTAGCACCATGGTAAACAAAGGTTTTATTGCATTGCCTAAAACACAAGATTTATATGGCCCTGGTGACCATGGTCAATATAAATTTGTAGATGGAAAAGGTGCCGGTGTAAACGACAACGATTACGATATTTGGGGCCCCCGTTTTGATGGGCAATTAATAGAACAATACGATAGCCCTGTAGATCTAGTTACCGGCATACGTTCTAAAACTCCTTGGACGGCCAGGGGTAAGGATAATTTAAAAAGATTTATACAAGCAGGTATTTTATCTACCAACAACATTGCAGTATCTGCAAGTGGCGACATGTACGATATGCGTTTTTCAGTAGGTCAAACATATCAAAGAGGATTGGTACCGAATACTGATTTAAATACAACCAATTTTAATTTAGCATCTACATTAAAATTCAGTAAAAAATTAACGTTAGATGCCAACATTAATTTCAATAAGCAATACACCAATAATATACCTGATGTAAACTATGGTCCTAATAGTGTTATATACAATATTACTATTTGGGGTGGTGCAGACTGGAATATTGATGATATGCGTAATTACTGGCAGCCGGGCAAGGTAGGTGTACAAAGTATATACGCAGAATACCAACGCTACCACAACCCTTACTTTATGAGTTACGAATGGTTGCGTGGGCACCACAAAAACGATATTTATGGCTATGCAAGTTTAAATTATAAGTTTAATAATTATTTAGAATTAATGGGTAGGTCTTCTATTTCTACCTACGATTTAACCAGAACAGAAAAAATGCCTTTTTCTGCTCACCCTTATGGCAGAGAAGGTGGATTGGGAGATTACAGAGAAGACAAACGTTCATTGTTTGAAAACAACACAGAATTGATGTTGCGTTTTAAAGCACCTAAAATTGCAAACATTTTAAACGTAAATGGTTTTGTTGGTACAAACTTGCGTTCGTTTAATTATGCATCAAGCTATATTACCACCGATTATTTGAATGTACCAAATGTGTATGCTTTCAGCAATAGCCGTAATCCTGTAAAAGCATATAGTTTTAATTCAGACATGAGAGTGCCAAGTGCTTTCTATTCATTTGACTTTGCAATTGGTAAATATTTTAACGTAAATACAACTGGTAGGGTAGATAAATTGTCGGCATTAAAAGCTGCAAACAATACGTTCTTTTACCCATCTTTAAATGCAAGCACTGTAGTGAGCGATTATGTAAAATTGCCAACTGTAATTTCGTTCTTGAAATTTAGAGGTTCGTATGCACAAGTACGTGGTGGTGGTTCTTTTGTATCTAACACAATTGGTGCTACACCAAACAATGCTTACCCATTGGGTTATGGTGCAGAATATACATCAACCTATGGTGGCCCTTCTTATGCATTTAACGATGTGTACAATACCGGTGTTGGTTATAATAATACTACCGAAGCAAAATTTACCAGCAATTTGGTAGATGAAAATGTAAAGCCGGATAATAGAACAAGTACTGAGTTAGGTATGGATATGAAATTTTTGAACAATCGCTTAGGGTTTGATGTAGCCTATTTCAATTATAACGATGGTCCACAAATTTTTAACAAGCAAATTTCTTCTGCAAGTGGTTATTCGAATTATACCATTAATGCAACAAAAACTAAAAAAACCGGTTTAGAATTATCTGTATATGGTATGCCAATAAAATCAGATAATGGTTTTAATTGGAATGTATTGGCTAACTGGAGTACATTCAAAGAAGTATATACAGAATTGCCTCCCGGTGTACTAACCATAGGAACTTTTTACAAAGTTGGAAGCAGAACTGATGAAGTGTATATTAGAAAATTTGCAAGGACACAAGATGGACAAATTATTAACGATGCCGGCGGTAGGCCAATTGTTATACCCGTAGCACAATTTGCCGGTTATGCAAATCCAAAATTTGTTTGGGGCTTAAATAACAAATTCAATTACAAAACAATTTCGCTGAGTTTTCAATTTGATGGCCGTGTAGGTGGTATTATGGAAGATTATGTAAGAAAGAAAACTTTTCAAGGTGGGCGCCATATAGAAACTGTTCAAGGAGCTTTTGGTGCAGCTAGAAATAATGATGGTCTTGGAATAAAATCTTACTTAGGCCAAGGTGTACAAGTTAGCAATGGTGCAGCTATCAACTTCGACCCTGTAACCGGTGCAATTACAAACTTTGCAGCTTTGCAATTTGCAGCAAACGGCACTAAAACATATGTACAAGATTATGTTAGCCGTGAGAACAGTATTCCAGATGCAAATATGATGAGCAAGAGTTATTTAAAATTGAGAGAAATAGTTTTAGGGTACAACATTCCTTCTAAAGTACTAGGCAAGTCTATAAAAAATGCTAGTATTTCATTTGTTGCACGCAACGTACTGTATTTTATGAAAGATAATAAGTTTAAAGATGTAGATATTGATCAGTATGCAGGTAGCCAAACTGGTACAAACTTACAAACACCTACCACCAGAAGCTATGGTGTAAACCTGAATATTACTTTTTAATTAATAAAAAATAAAAAAATGAAAAAAATATTTTCAATACTAGCAATACTTGCAGTAGTATTTTCTACCTCCTGCAAGAAAAAGTTTGACAGCTTAGAGTTTGACCCTAACAGACCGACAGCGGTACCGGCAAACTTAATTTTAAATGGTGTTTTGTCAGATATTTATCAATCACCATTTTCATCTACCCAACGTTGGAACCAATTTTATGCCTGTAACTATGCATATTATGGCGATCAACAATATACATGGACAGGCGTGTCTTACAGTGGATACAACACTTTAAAAAACGTGCTTAAAATGGAAGAAGAATCTATAAAAAGTATTCCGGCTCCAAACGCTTACACCGCTTTGGGTAAATTTTTTAGAGCTTATTTGGTGTATGATTTAACAATGAAAACCGGAGATATACCAGTATCTGAGGCGTTAAAAGGATTAAGTAATCTAGCACCAAAATACGATTCTCAAAAAGATGTGTTTAAACAAGTGTTGGCATCGTTAGAAGATGCAAATACAGATATTACGACCGTAATTAACAAAGGTGGTTACTTATTATCAAGCGATTTTTATTACAACAACGATTTAACCAAATGGCGCAAGGCAGTAAATACATTTAAGCTTCGTGTACTTACCCAGTTAAGCAAAAAAGAAGCTGACGCCGATTTAAACATTAAGCAAAAGTTTATAGAAACACTTGCCAACCCAGCCAAATATCCTTTGTTTGCTAGCATGAGCGATAATATGGAATACAGGTACAATGCTCAATACAATAAATACCCAACAAACCCTGAAAGTTTTGGTTTTGATGCAGCTCGTTATAATATGACATCTGCTTTTTTAGGAAAATTAGTTAGCTACAACGACCCTCGTACTTTTTATGTAGCAGAACCAGCGCAAGCACTAGTAACTGGAGGGGCAGCCCCTAATAGTTTTGCCGCTTTTGCAGGTGCAGGAAGTGGCGATGATTTAGCAAACATGAGTTCTAATGCAGGCTTGGGCAAATATTCTTTTATAAATCGTAAAAGATACTACAGCACTTTTACAGCAGAAAATACCATACAAATAGGATACCCGGAAATGTGCTTTAATATTGCAGAAGCAATTAACCGTGGTTGGGTATTAACCAGTAATGCCGAAGATTGGTACAAAAGAGGAATACAAGCTAGCATTGCTTTTTACGGAATTGTAAATGGTAATAATTCAGTTTATTTTCAACAAGTAGGTGGTGGTTTAAGTGATTATAATACCTATACCATAAACTACGATTGGGCAACTTATTACGCTCAGCCAAGCGTAGCATATTCAGGTAACAATGCAGCCGGTTTAAATCAAATACTTAACCAAAAGTATTTAGCTTTTTACCAAAATAGTGGTTGGGAAGCTTATTACAACTGGCGTCGTACGGGTGTACCTACTTTTAGTACTGGCCCGGGTAATGGCAATAGCAACAGAGTAGCTTTACGTTTCCAATACCCTTCTTCAGAAAAAAATATTAATGCGGCTAACGTTAATGCGGCTATTCAAAGTCAATATGCTGGCGTAGATGATATTAATTTAAAAATGTGGTTACTACGATAATAATACCTTTCGTTTTTATTTTGTAATTAAGTGATGGAGCCAATATTGGCTCCATCCACTATTTAAAGTTTTTTATAAATGAGCCATATTCGTATCATTGCTACAACATTACTTTTCCTTGCAGCTTCTGTAAAATCAAATGCGCAACAGAAAGGAGTAGCAACATTACAAGTACCTGCTAAAAATAAATTTTGTACCATACAGGAAAAAGGTACTTCTATTTTACCTAGTGGTCGTTTTTTAACGCCTGCGGGAGATATGATGCGCATTACCAATAAACCTTTTGGATTGGCCATTGCACCAAACGGCAGCAAAGCCGTTACTTTACACAACGGCGTTTTCACTGTAATTAATCTGAAAAATTTACAGGCAACAAGAGTTCCAAGCTACAATCAAAAAATAAATTCACCATTAGCACATAATCCTGTAAGCAATGCCAGTTTTGGAATAGATACGAATGTGGTCATAAAAAGCCCATTAAGCAATGGTTCGTTTTTAGGTGTAGCTTTTGCACAAGACTCTAAAACGGTTTATTTAAGTGGTGGCGATAATGGGTCTGTAATTGTTTATGACATTGAAAATTTTAAAACATTAGAGTCTATTATTTTAAATGGAATGGTAAATGGAGAAAAGTTTGATGATAGTTTTACATCTGATTTAATTTTGAATAATGACGAGCTGTTGGTTTTAGACAGAGGAAATTTTAGAATGGTTCGTTACAACTTAGTTTCCAAAAAAATCACTGCTTCTATTCCAGTCGGCAGGCAGCCGTTTGGGTTATCTATTAGTGCAGATAAACAAACTGCATTTGTTGCTAATGTAGGTATGTATGCTTATCCATTAATTGAAGGAATGGATTCTAGCAATTATAACAAAATGATGATTAGCCAACATCCGTATGGCAACGGCACCAAAGAATCTATTAAAGGCACAACAATAGAAGGAAAAAAAATTCCAGGATTGGGCAATCCTAATTCACCCGAAGCAATGAGTGTATTTAGTATAAACTTAAATACAAACAAAGTAATTGATAAATTTAAAACCGGGTATCAAATTGGCGAAATGGTAGAAGGTGCCGAAGTGGTTGGTGGCGCTAGCCCTAACTCCATAGCAGTTGGTAAACAATTTATTTATATTACCAATGCTACCAATGATAATATTAGTGTTATAGATTTTAAAAACCATAAAATAATTTCGCATATTCCTATTAAGTTAGACAAGCGAATAGATAAATATCGTGGTGCTTTACCATTTGGAATTACATTAAGCAAAGATGAAAAAACATTGTATGTAGCCCTGCTTGGCTTTAATGCTATAGCTGTAATTGACGTTGCAACCAAACAAACCAAAGGGCTCATACCAGCGGGCTGGGGACCAACACGAGTAAAACTATCAGCCGATGAAAAAGAAATATACATTATCAGTTGCCGAGGTTTAGGTGCCGGTCCTAATGGTGGTGCAGGTTTTAAAGCTCCACCACAAGGCACTTATGTAGGAGATATTCAATTGGGTACTTTTCAAAAAATAAAAATGCCAACCACTGAGCAATTGGCAGCCTATACCAAACAAGCTATTGGAAATACGTTTGAAATTGTGGTAAATAATACCGGTAATTCAAATCCGCTGCCGGCTTTACCGGGCATAAGCGAGAGCCCTATTAAATACATAGTTTATATTACTAAAGAAAACAGAACCTATGATGAAATTTTTGGGCAATTAAAAAATGCCAACGGCGATAGTACGCTTGCAAGGTTTGGTGTGAATTGCGAATATACTTTGGCCGATTCTTTACAGGCAAAAAATAAGGATTTACAGGTTACTCCCAACCATCACAAAGCAGCAAAACAATTTGCATTTAGCGATAATTTTTATTGTGACAGCGATGCATCTATTCACGGGCACCATTGGATGATGGGCGTAATACCTAACGAATGGGTAGAAGCAAATTCTGCTGTAAATAAATCTGCAAAATATTTTTCTAAAGCACCTGGTCGTCGTTTTCCCGGAAGTACAGGAAGTATGGATCCCGAAGACTATGCAGAAACAGGCGGCTTGTGGGAAGCTTTAGAAAGAAAAAAAATAAACTTTTATAATTTTGGCGAAGCCAATGAAACAGCCCATGTACGGGAAGAGTGGAATGATACCGCTACAGGTGCTGCACATGCAGTAATGGTGCCAATGCAAAAAGCATTATTTACAAGAACGAGTCATAATTATGCCGGTTACAATACTAACATTCCAGATCAATTTAGAATGAACCAATTTGAAAAGGAGTTTACAAAAATGTGGATTAAAGGAAAAAAACCATTGCCCTCTTTAATAACAATTCAAGTGCCCAATGATCATACTGCAGGTGCAAGGCCTGAAGATGGTTATTTTTCCAGAAGCTCTTTTGTAGCAGATAATGATCTGGCTGTGGGTAGAATTTTGCATTTTCTTTCCCGTACTAAATACTGGAAAAATATGTTGGTAATAATAACGGAAGACGACCCACAGGGCGGCGTAGATCATATTGATGCACACCGTAGTATTTTAATGATGGCTGGTCCGTACGTAAAAAAAGGGTATGTAAGCCAGACGCACGCTAACTTTGGTAGCATTTTAAAAACGATTTACAATATTTTGAATGTGCCTTATGTAAATCAGTACGATGTTACAGCTTCGCTGTTACAGGATTTTTTTACCGCCAAGCCTGATTTTACACCTTATACTTTAGAGTTACACGACGAAAGGGTTTTTGATGTAAAAAAAGCTATGCTGAAATATAATAGAGATATTGATTGGAAAAAAATTATGCAGGGCTCTGATATGGATGATGAAGGCGAAATAAAAGAAAGCTTTATAAAATAAACTCTATGCATTCATTTAAAAAATTAATTTTTGTTCTTTGTTTTTGTACCCCGGTTTTTTTACTAGCACAAAGCAAGAAAATTACCCTGCCCAATAGTTGGACTTTACAACCTGCAGGCCGCTCAATGCCCTTGGGCGATCTGCCGCTGAAGATTGCTGTATCTCATTCAAAAAAATTAATAGCCGTTACCAACAATGGGCAAAGTGTACAAAGCATTCAACTCATTAATCCTGCAACAGAACAAGTGCTAGATAATATTGTGGTTGCAAAATGTTGGTATGGGTTAAAATTTTCTACTGATGAAAAGTTTTTATACGCAAGTGGTGGAAACGATAACTGGATTTTGAAATATGGCATTGAAAACAATAGGCTAATTTCAAAAGACACTATTATTTTGGGAAAAAAAGGTATGCCAAATATTTCACCCGCAGGTATAGAAATAAATGATGCATTAAAAACAATGTATGTGGTTACTAAAGAAAACAATTCTTTATACAGCATCGATTTAACCACAAAAAAAATATTGCAGGTATTAAAATTAGAAGAAGCAGGTTATAGTTGCCTGCTATCTGCAAATAAAAAGGAATTGTATATCTCTGTTTGGGGTGCAAAAAAAGTTGCCATTTATGATATTGCTTCGCAAAAAATTTCTACAGAAATAAATGTTGGTGAAAACCCGAATGAATTACTGTTAAGCAAGAATGGAAAATATTTATTTGTTGCAAATGCAGGCGATAACAGTGTTTCTGTAATTTCTACCAGCGACAAAAAAGTATTGGAAGTGTTGAATGCCGCATTGTATCCCAATGCGCCAACCGGGTCTGCAACGAATGGTATTGCATTAAGCGAAAATCAAAAAACATTATACATTGCCAATGCTGATAATAATTACCTGGCAGTATTTGATTGTAGCAGTCCGGGAAATAGCATCAGCAAAGGTTTTATACCTACCGGCTGGTATCCTACCAATGTAAAAGTAATTGGTAAAAAAATATTTACAAGCAATGGAAAAGGCTTTTCATCTTTCTCTAATAAAAAAGGCCCCAACCCAACTGCGAAAACGCAAAAGGTAAATTACCAAATGGGTGAAGTGGAAAAGAATGCAAATAAAACGGAATACATAGGTGGATTAATGAAAGGAACGATGAGTATTATTGACGAACCCGGTACAGTGCAATTATCAAATTATACCAAAACGGTTTATGCCAATACACCTTACACAAAAGAAAAAGAAACAACATCAAAAGGCGAAGTAGGTAACCCAATACCAATGAAGGTTGGTGATGCATCTCCCATAAAATATGTTTTTTATATAATTAAGGAAAACAGAACGTACGACCAGGTGCTAGGTGATATCAAAGAAGGAAATGGAGATACAAGTTTGGTTTTATTTGGAGAAAAATACACGCCCAATCAGCATAAATTGGTAAACGAATTTGTATTGCTCGATAATTTTTATGTAGATGGTGAGGTAAGTGCCGATGGACACAATTGGAGCGTGGCAGCAAATGCAAATGATTATTTAGAAAAAACCTGGCCTACCAATTATGGTGGTCGTGGTGGTAAATACGATGCCGAAGGTAACAGAGATATTGCAAGCCCGGACAGAGGTTTTATTTGGGATTATTGCAAACGTGCAAATGTGAGTTATAGAACCTACGGCGAATTTGCCGATGATTATAAAGCAAATATTCCAATTTTAGAAAATCATTTTTGTCCGTACTATACAAGTTGGGATGAAAGGGTAAGAGATACAACAAGGTTTAACCAATGGAGAAAAGAGTTTGATAGTTTGTATAATGCAGGTGCCGTGCCGCAATTCAATAGTTTGCGTTTCATAAATGATCATACCGAAGGTTTAAGTTTAGGACGACCAACACCCTTTGTACACGTTGCCGATAATGATTGGGCAGTTGGTTTGTTTGTAGAATATTTATCACATCATCCTATATGGAAGGAAACAGCCATATTTATTGTAGAAGATGATGCCCAAAACGGCCCTGATCATGTAGATGCACACAGAAGCACCGCTTATGTAGCAGGAGGTTTTGTAAAAAGAAACTTTGTAGATCATACCATGTATTCTACATCATCTATGTTGCGCACAATTGAATTAATTTTAGCATTGCCACCAATGAGCCAATACGATGCCGCCGCAGAGCCAATGTGGCGTTGCTTTTCACCAACTTACCATGCAACTCCTTTTCAATCAGTTGCTGCTAATATAGATTTAAATGAGAAAAATAAGGTCAACAATGCTTCGGCAAAATTGAGTGCAACTTTTGATTTTAGTAAAGAAGATAGAATACCTGATTTGGTTTTTAGCGAAGTAATATGGAAAGCAGTAAAAGGTGAACAAAGTATAATGCCTGCACCCGTAAGAAGTGCGTTTTTAAAAATGATAGATGATGAAAAATAATATCATGCAATTATTAGAAAAAAATGTTGATGACATTACCAACTTGTATAAACTTCATGGAAACGAGGATTATATTGGCGAACCGGTTTCGCAAATTGAACACATGTGCCAATGTGCACAGCTTGCTGAAGAAAATGGAGCTGATGAAGAGGTAGTGCTTGCTGCTTTTTTTCATGATATTGGTCATTTGTGTGAGTTTGCCTATCCTGAAAAAAAAATGGAGCACATGGATAATGCCGGTATTGTAAACCATGAAAAATTCGGGGCGGATTATCTGCGTAATTTTGGTTTTTCAGAAAAAATTGCAAAGCTGATACAAAGCCATGTAGATGCTAAGCGTTATCTCACTTATAAATTTCCTGATTATTACAACCAATTATCCGATGCGAGTAAAAAAACATTGCAATTTCAAGGGGGTGTAATGACAGCAGATGAGGCATTGGTATTTGAAATGGATGATTTATTTCAATTATACATTTTAATTAGAAAATGGGACGATCTAGCAAAGCTTTCAAACAAACCAATTCCTGATTTAAATATTTATAGAAGCATGATGTTAACTCACCTGGCTTCGCAAATAAAGCATTAATTGTTATGATAAAAATGCTGGTATTTGATATGGCAGGTACAACTGTGGATGAAGATAATGTTGTGTACAAAACGCTACAAAAAGTAATTAACAACGAAGGGTATAATTTTTCATTGAATCAGGTGCTTGCAGTATGTGCAGGGCAAGAAAAATTAGAAGCTATAAAAAGAATAATTTCTTTAAATAATATAAACGTTGATGAAAAAGTTGCAGATAAAATTTATAAAAACTTTCTGGTTGCACTTGCCAAAGCTTACGAAGGCTTTCAATTAAAACCTCAGCCTGGTGCCGAAGATCTATTTGTTGCTTTGAAAGAAAGAAATATATTGGTAGTGTTAAATACCGGCTACGATGTAAATACTGCTACCGATATTTTGGAAAAAATTAATTGGAGAGTAGGGCAACAAATTGATGGATTAATTACGGCATCTGATGTTAACAATTGGCGCCCACATGGCGATATGATTTTTTTGGCTATGAAAAAATTTGGAATTTTAAATGCGAGCGAAGTTGGTAAAGTTGGTGATTCAATTATTGACATTGAAGAAGGAAAAAATGCCGGCTGTTCTTTAAATATAGGGATTACTACAGGTGCTCATACATACGAACAATTGTTGACTGCTAATCCTAATTATATTATTAATCACTTATCTGAATTGTTGGTTTTAATTTAATTGATTTTTGATTTTCATGCTTTTAACACATACCAAACTGCAATCAAAATTAAACAGCAAGCCAATTGCACTTGTCGCTTACATATCAATATGTGCATTTGTAATTTATACCTGCATGTATGGGTTTAGAAAACCTTATACAGTTGGCACTTATAGCAATTTATTTTTCTTAGGTATATCCTATAAAGTTTGTTTGGTTATAGCACAAGTACTTGGCTATATGTGTAGCAAATTTTATGGTATCAAATTTATTTCTGGCATGAAACCCCAGCGGCGGGCTGCTTATATTATTATTTTTATTGCAATTGCATGGGCTTCGTTATTATTGTTTGCATTGATACCTGCACCTTATAATATCATTTGCATGTTTATAAATGGCTTACCGCTGGGAATGGTTTTTGGGCTCGTTTTTGGGTTTTTAGAAGGCAGAAAATCTACAGAGTTAATGGGAGCTGCATTGGTTACCAGTTTTATTTTTGGATCTGGCTTTGCCAAAACAATAGGCAAAAATTTACTCCTTCATTTTCATGTGAGTGATTGGTGGATGCCATTTGCAGCAGGTGCATTTTTTGTAATTCCTTTATTGCTTTTTGTGTGGTTGTTAAAAAAAGCACCACCACCCAATGATGAAGATATTGCTAATCGTACCATACGTAAACCAATGACAAGTGCAGAAAGGAAAATGTTTTTAAAACAATTTGGTTTTGCTATTGCTCCAATCATATTTGCTTATGCTATTTTTACCATCGTACGTGATTTTGTGGAAGACTTTGCAAATGAATTATGGACAGAGACGGGCTATCAACAAAATGCCGGTATTTTTGCACAAACGAGCACCATTATAGCCTTAGTAATACTTGCAGTAATTGCAAGTTTCTTTTTAATTAAAAATAATTACAAAGCATTTAGGGCAGCACATTTTTTAATTATTACAGGCTTGTTAGTTTCTGCTGTTGCTACTTTGTTTTTTAATTTTCATATTATTAGTCCTTTATTATGGATGCTTTTTGCAACCACAGGTTTGTACTTGGCTTACTTACCTTTTAATTGTGTTTATTTTGAAAGAATGATCGCAACTTATAAAATAAATGGAAACATTGGTTTTGTTATGTACATAGCCGATGCTTTCGGTTATTTAGGAACTGTAACAGTTTTGCTTGTAAAAGAATTTATTAACTTAAAATACAGTTGGGTTAGTTTCTTTAGTTCTTTATTTTATACTTCAGCTATTTTGGGAGTAGTACTGGTAAGTATTAGTTTGAGCACTCATAGTAAATCATATATAAAATTATGCAACAAAAATTAGCAGTCGTAATTGGTGCAGGTATCGTGGGCCTGGCATCTGCAAGAGCACTTGCCCAAAAAGGCTATAGCGTAAAAGTATTTGATAGAAATGTACAGGGAGTAGGAGCATCTGTTAGAAATTTTGGAATGATATGGCCTATTGGGCAGCCTGCGGGCACGATGTACAACCGTGCAATACGTACCAAGCAAATATGGAAAGATGTAGCAACCGAGGCTAATTTTTGGTATGAGGAAACAGGCAGTATTCATACAGCTTACAACATTGAAGAGTGGCAGGTGCTGCAGGAGTTGCATACTATTTTTAAATCAGAAAACAGAAAGGTAAGCCTGTTAGATAAAGCTACTATTGCTGAAAAATATACACACATCAATACCGAAAATTTATTCGGTGCTTTATATAGTGACGACGAAATTATTATTGACCCCCGAGAGGCAATAGCAGCATTGCCAAATTACTTACACAATAAATTTGGTGTAGCATTTTATTGGAACAAATGTGTAACTTCTATTGCAGAACAAACTGTACGTATTGGTAGAGAAGAAATGCATGAAGCTGATATTGTTTTTGTATGTTCAGGAGCCGATTTTGAAACCCTATACCCACAGGAGTTTGCAAAATTGCCCATTACAAAATGTAAACTTCAAATGATGCGAACACAGCCTTTGCCAAATGATAGTAGAATAAAATCTGCTGTATGTGGGGGATTATCGCTTTTGCATTACACAAGTTTTAAAGCAGCACCATCGCTACCAATTCTGCAAAAAAAGATGAGTATGGAAATGAAGGAATATCTCGACCTTGGCATACATGTAATGGCATCGCAAAATGGCAAAGGTGAAATTACTATTGGAGATTCTCACGAATATGGTTTATACCTAGATCCTTTTGATAGAGCAGCAACAAATAAATTAATATTAGATTATTTAAAAACATTTTTAAATATTAATCAAGATAACATTGCCGAATCGTGGCATGGCATTTATCCTAAACTTACCAACGGAGGTACTGAAATTTTCTTTTCGCCAGAGCCTGGGGTGCATATTTTAAATGCACTTGGCGGCGCAGGTATGACTTTGTCTTTTGGGCTCGCTGAAGAAATGGTGGAACAAGTATTATAGTACAAACTTTATTTGTAAATAGCAGTATTTAAAAGAGGCTGAATAAGTGGGTATAAAATAAAAACCATTTTCTATCTTATCAGGGAAAAATATGCTATACTATTTTTAAAAGAATAGTATGACAATTTATTTTATGTTTTTTGAAAAATATTTTACAACATTTCCCTGATGATTTTTATGACCTCAGGTAAACCACTTACACCTTGTCCACCTGCTGTTGCAAGGTTTTTTTGCCCGCCACCGCCACCTTGTATAAGTGTGCTCACGGTTTCTTTTATTATTTTACCTGCATCTAAATTTTTAGCAGCTACCACTGTATCGCTGATGCCTATGGCTACATGTGCTTTGCCGCCCACGTTCGCACACAATACAATTACATGGTCATTTAAATGATTTTTTAAATCGACACATAGTTTTTTAAGGGAATCGGCATTTGGTACTTCTATTATTTCGCCTACGAAAGTAATAGCCCCATCCCGGCCTTCCCCAAAGGGGAAGGAGCTATCTTTTTGCAACAACTCATTTCTTATGCCTACCAATTGCCTTGCTTCTAAAGATTCGATTCTTTTTGCCAGATGTGTATTTTCAGTTTGTAAAGATTCTATTGCTTTGGCTATATCTTTTGGGTTTTTAAGCAACGATTTAACGGAATCTATCTGGTAAAAAGTGTTGGCTATTAACTGCTCGGCAGCCTCACCACTTACCGCTTCTATTCTGCGAACACCTGCTGCTACAGCACTTTCACTTTTAATTTTAAAGAAACCTATTTCTCCGGTATTGCCTACATGCGTACCACCACATAGTTCAATTGAGTAATTTGGATCTATGGTTACCACTCTAACATTGTCGCCATATTTTTCGCCAAACAATGCCATAGCGCCTGTCTTCATAGCATCGTCCTTGCTCATTGTTTTTATAACTACCGGTATATTTTCTCTTATTTTTCGGTTCACCATTTTTTCTACCTGCGCTATTTCTTCATCAGACACTTTTGCAAAATGCGAAAAATCGAAACGCAGGTTCTCGTCATTTACCAGACTTCCTTTTTGCGCCACATGCTTGCCCAATACATTGCGTAATGCAGCATGCATAAGGTGTGTAACGCTGTGGTGAATGGTTATTTTATGTCTTCTTTCCGCATCAACGGTTGCTATAACTTCACCCGTTACATTTTCGGGTATTGTCTCCGCAAAATGGATTATTAAATCGTTTTCTTTTTTTGTATCAATAATAGTGAGTTGTGAATTGTTAATTGTCAATTGCCCACTATCTCCAACCTGGCCGCCACTCTCCGCATAAAATGGCGTTTGTTCTAATACGATCTGGTACAATTCTTTTCCTTTGCCTGAAACTTTTCTATACTTTAAAATATGGGTTGTTGTTTCCATACTATCATAACCAACAAAACTTACATTTCCATCTTTTACTATTTGCCAGTCTTCAGTGTCCATTGCGGTAGCTGCACGGCTGCGGTCTTTTTGTTGCTTTAACGCTGTTTCAAAACCTGCATCATCTACCGTTAAATTATTTTCCTGTGCTATCAATCTTGTAAGGTCAATAGGGAAACCGAAAGTGTCCAATAATTCAAAAGCAGCATCACCATTAATAATTTTAGAAGTTGCAGCATTTGCAATGATATCATCCATCTTTTTTAAACCCTTATCAAGAGTCCTTAAAAATGCTTCTTCTTCTTCTTTAATAACTTTCGCCACAAATTCTTCCTGCGCTTTTAACTCCGGAAAAACATGTTCAAACTGTGTGGCAATTACGGGCAACAACTGGTGCATGAGCGGTTGCTTATAATCTAAATAGGAATAATAGTAACGTACTGCCCTGCGCAATATGCGGCGTATTACATAGCCTGCGCCTGTGTTGGCGGGTAATTGTCCATCGGCAATTGTAAAAGATATTGCACGGATATGATCTGCAAGTACACGAAATGCAACAGCCCCCTCCCAACCTCCCCCAACAGGGGAGCAGCCGGCACCTAGCTTGATTGAATCTTTTATTGTAAAGTGAGGATGGTAAATTTTTCCTGTTATCTCTTCTACCTTCTTTATTGTTCCGCTAAAAACATCGGTGTCGTAATTAGACTTTTTATTTTGGATAACCCTTACGAGTCTTTCAAAACCCATACCTGTATCTACATGTTGTGCAGGCAAAGGTTGCAGGCTGCCATCTTTTAATCTGTTAAACTGCATGAATACATTGTTCCATATTTCTATCACCTGCGGGTTGTCTTTATTTACCAGTTCCCTGCCTGGCACAAGTGCACGCTCTTCGTCTGGTCGCATATCCACATGTATTTCACTACATGGGCCACAAGGGCCGGTATCGCCCATTTCCCAAAAGTTGTCTTTTTTGTTTCCATAAACAATATGGTCTTCTGCCACTAGTTTCTGCCACTCACGCAATGCAATGGTAGATGCGGGCAAACCCTCTTTTTCATCGCCTTCAAATACACTTACATATAATTTGTCTTTTGGTATTTTGTATACTTCTGTAAGCAACTCCCAGCTCCATGCAATAGCTTCTGCTTTAAAATAATCGCCAAAGCTCCAGTTGCCCAGCATTTCAAACATCGTATGGTGGTAAGTATCCACGCCTACTTCTTCCAGATCGTTGTGCTTGCCACTTACACGCAAACATTTTTGCGTATCTGCCGCACGTGTATAAGGTGGTGCCTGGTTGCCAAGAAAATAATCTTTAAACTGGTTCATGCCCGCATTTGTAAACAACAAAGTGGGATCGTTTTTTACAACTATTGGGGCAGATGGTACAATAACATGTTGCTTGCTTTTAAAAAAATCTAAAAACTGTTGCCTAATCTCTGAAGCCGTCATCATGATGCTGAATTTGTATGAGTTACTTTTTGTTAATTATCGGGTTATATTTGTAATCTGGCAAAAATAGTTGATTAGGTTAATAGTTAAGGGTTGCGAGTTGAGAGTTTCGGGTTACTAGTTGCGGGTTACGGGTTACGGGTTATATGTTACGAATTTTTGGGTTGCCCTGGTTCGGGGGGCTTAGCAGTTCCTTGTTATATAGACATGGGGAGGTAAAAAGTTAAAGAAGTAAAAAATGTTTTGAAATGATCTCATACTTTTTTCTTGTACGGAGAGAAGTTGTGAGAAGGTACCAAAATCACTTGTGTTAATTAATGAAAAAAGTAAAATATTTTTATAATACACATACACTTCGTTACGAGAAGCTTGTAACTCCCTTGCGGGTGAAATTGCTTCGTTTCTTTGGGATAATATCTGCACTGGTTGTAAGTTCTGCAATTGTTATTTATCTGTACAATCGCTTTATACCAAAGCCAACAGAGTTGGAGGCCAACCGTAAGTTTGAAAACCTGAGAGACAACTACAAAGTGCTAACAGCTAAAGTACGTACGCTGCAAGACGAGCTTTCTACGCTTGAAAAAAGAGACAATGAAGTGTACCGTTCTATTTTTGAACAAAATCCATTACCCGACAGTGCACGTGCAAAACTGATAGAAAAACAAAAAGAATTGGATAAGGTAGCGGTAATGAGCGATGATATCATTGGTAAAGACATTGCGGCACAATTGAACAATTTAGATGCAAGAATAACTTACCAAACAACCAGTTACAATGGCATAGAAACCTTAATAAAAAACCAGGATGTAAAGCTGGCAAGTATTCCCGCCATACAACCCGTGAGCAACAAACAACTTACTCGCATAGCAAGTGGTTTTGGTATGCGCATACATCCAATATACGGTATTGCAAAAATGCACAATGGACTAGATTTTACTGCACCGCAAGGCACGCCCATTTATGCAACCGGCGATGGGCAGGTAACAACAGCAGGCGTTGGCGGCGGCACGGGTAACCATGTAATTATAAACCATGGGTATGGCTACGAAACCGAATATATGCACATGGTACGTATAAAAGCGAAGCCTGGCCAAAGAGTAAAGCGTGGCGAAGTGATAGGATGGGTAGGAAGCACGGGTGCAAGTACCGGCCCGCATTGCCATTACGAAGTACACGTAAACGGCAACCCTGTAGACCCTGTTTACTTTTTTTACAATGATTTAAATGCAGAAGAATTTGACAGGTTATTAAAAATAGCCGCAACTGGCAGTGCTAAGAGTTTTGATTAAATTGCAACATGTCTCACAAACAAACATCTTTATTTGATTTTGATGAACCGCCCTTAAAAGCGGAGACAGAAAGTATTTTGCCTACTACACTGCAGGAAGAGAATTTGCCGTTCGTAAATACTATGCCTGTAGAAATTGATTTTTTGCCAGCTGGAAAAGTCCTTGTTGTTGTGGATGTACCAACTGCATCTAAAAGGGGAAGACCCAAATTATCTGAGGCCTATTTAACGGCCGATTTGATAGAAGTACCCGACGATGACATTTTATTTCAAAAAAAATATTACAGCATAGGCAAAGTGGCCGATATGTTTAAAGTAAACATTTCGCTGATTCGTTTTTGGGAAAAAGAATTTGATATTTTAAAGCCAAAACTGAATGGTAAGGGTGACAGGCATTTCAGGCCCGAAGATGTAAAAAATTTAAAACTTATTCATCACCTGCTGAGAGAGAAAAAATATACCATTGAAGGTGCCAACGATTTTTTAAAAAAGAATAAAAAAAGCGATGAAGTATTTTCTGTGATAGAAGAACTGCAGCGCACAAAATCTTTTTTAATAGATTTAAAATTGAGTTTGTAAATGTGTGCCTGCTAATATCATGTTTCCGCTAAAAAAAATTTCTGCTTAATTTTGTAACAGTTTTGTTTGTAACAAAGTTGTTTGCTGCAAAACCACGAAATGATTGATGTGCTTGGGAAAACAATAACTTTTAATGATCCATTATTTACTATTTGGTTAAAGAAACGGTTTTTTAAGAGATAAATTTCTTACCTAATTTTATGGTTTTATTTAACAGCTTTACAATTAATTTTACACAAAATATTTATATGAAGAAATTGTTTTTAGTTGGTTTGGTAGCTGTTGTAAGTTTTACCTCAGCAAAGGCACAGGCGTCTTTTACAACTACGGTAGATGATAAAAATGTTACCATATTAAAGGGTATAATCGTAAAAGATGATATAGCCACCAATGCTGCATTTGCCGGTTGGTATGGCGGTAACCAAACAAGTTATAAAACCGATACGTCAGTTACAAATGCCATGGCTGCTGCAAAAGATAAAGTACAGTATGTGGTATTTGGTGGCACATGGTGTGAAGACACGCAGTTTATATTGCCCAAGTTTTTTAAGCTACAGGAGCAAAGTGGGGTACAAGAAAATAGCATTAGTTTATATGCCGTTGACAGGAGCAAAACAACGATTGGTAATATTGCCAATGCTTTTAAAATAACCAATGTGCCTACCATCATCGTAATGAAAGATGGCAAAGAAATAGGTCGTGTTGTTGAATATGGCAAAACAGGTAAATGGGATACTGAACTTGGAGCGCTGTTAAAAGGATTATAATACTTTTACTCTCCTTTAAATAATAGGTTGTTGTTTTGGCGCTGAATCTCCTTCGCTATTTACTATTGTAATGTTGCTGGAAGTAGACGACATCTCTACACGCATATCTGTCATTAATTGCATTAGTTTAAAATTTACATCTTGTTTTATTAAGTTGTAATCAGCCATTGTAAAGGGTATAGTAAAATATTCAATAGTAATTGTTATGCCGTCTTTACCATAATCAGTTAGCAATACGCTGTTAGTCAAAATTGAATCAGGCAGCGCCGTCACTATTGCTTTAATACCCTCCATTAATTGTTTTACTTGTTCGGGCTTCGTTTTGTCTGATAGAACCAATTTAATTTCTGCCCGTCTTTCGCTTCTCATACTCAGGTTATCTACTACGCTGTCTACCATTTGCTTATTAGGTACTGTAACAAGGGTTTTATCCATCGTGCGGATTCGTGTGCTCCGTAAGCCTATTCTTTCTACTGTACCTGAAACATTGTTTACTTTTAATGTATCGCCGGTGAAGAAGGGTTTGTCAAAAAATATAATGAAAGAGGCTATCAAATTTTCTATACTTTCTTTTGCAGCGAGTGCAAGGGCTGCACCTACAATACTTAACCCTGTGAGCAATGTGCCAATATCCTGGTTAAAAGCAGCTCTCAGTACAAAAAGAAAACCAACAATTCCTACAACCACTTTAAGAAGATCTCTAAAAAAAATAACGATCTGTACGTGGCTTTTATCTTGTTCGCTAAACGAATTTTGTTCCAATAAAAGAGAAATGAAATTAATGAGGCTGATGATAAAATAGAACAGCGCAATAATGATGGTTGTATTGCCAAGTTTTTCTAAAATATCATTCAATTCAATACCATGTATTATAAATTGCCAGGCAGCGGGATAGTTTAGTTTTTCTATAGCAAACTCTGCTACAACAATAACAAGCAACCAGCTAAGTGGTTTTATAGTGAGCGAAATAAAATCTTCTTTTTTAATTGTTTTCCATTGCTTGTTTATTACCAGAAATATTAACCGGGCAATAGTGTGTGACAGCAGTTTTTTAAAAAGTAATACAACAGCAATTATGATGAATACGATTAAATAACTGCGTAGGCTATTGTCTAAAAACATCTTGTCTAAAAATTCCATGATACCCTTTTATAATTATAGCAAATTGTACACTTCTACTCCTTCTTTTTTTAATAAATATACTTTACTGTTCATTATTTTAATATCTCTAGCATCATTAAAAAACAGTGGAAGTTGATAGCTTTTTAAATTGAAAGAATTTATTTCGTAGCTGTAAAAAATATCACCTACAAATCCCATTAATTTATTTCCGTTTACAGCTACATGTTTCCAGTTTAAAAATGGAAGGTTGTTTTTAAAAGATCCGTAGTAATCAAAAATATAAAACCCTTTGCTTTGATCATAGAGATAAACAAAGTTATTTCTGTCTATAATTTGGCTGGGCGAAGGAACAGTGTCAAACAGTTGTCGCCAGTCCAGCGTTTCATTTATTACCGCCCCATCATCGTTTATCTTTTTCAGTGCGACATTCTGCTCATCAAAAATCCAGATGTTATTGTCGTAAGACGTAGCGAGTGTTTTAATCTTAAAAATATTTTGGTTGCGCAGGTTTATGGTGTTTCTTACTGCCAAAAAACGATCTAAAATAACAACGGTAGAAAAGTTTTTGTAGTATAGTAACACTTTTAAAGGATTGCTCACATCCAGCATTGTGGGGTTGCCAAATCTTTTTACGTCGTTAAATACGCCAAGAGAATCACCATTAGCCCTAAATTTTTTTAGTTGGTTTTTATCTGTAATTAAATACAGGTTGTCAAGTACATCTACATCTAAATAGGTAAAAGAGCCGGGTATTTTTTTAACGTATTTAAATACACTGTCAGCAGTTGCGTTGCGTATAGCAACAGAATCAGCATTTATTGGTATTTGCGCACAACTAAATAGAGATAGCAGCAGCGCTAGTTTAGAGAAAAATATTTTGATAAAGCTGGTCAAGATATATCTTTAAATGTTTTTATTTTTTATAATATTCGAGCGTTAACTGTTCACCATCAAAAACAGCATAACTAAAGTATTTAATCCAATCGCCAAGATTGATATACCTGCTGTTTTCATTTAGGGTAATATTGAGGGGTAAATGACGGTGGCCAAAAATAAAGTAGTCGTAGTGTTGCTGTTTAAGTATTTCTTTTGAATAAATAACAAGCCATTCCTTTTCTTCTCCTAAATATACTTCATCTGTCTTGCCTGTTTTTGCCCTGCTTTTTCGGCTAAAATAATCTGCAATTCCAATGCCTATGTTGGGAGGAAACGCACCAAACAGAGCTTGGCACAATTTATTTCTAAAAATCTTTTTAATAAATTTATAACCATTATCTCTGGGTCCCAATCCGTCGCCATGGCCAATTAAAAACTTTTTGCCGGAGAATGTAAATTCCTTAGGTTCAAAATATACGGGTGTGTTTAATTCTTTTTCGAAGTAGTCTTTCATCCACATATCATGGTTGCCCACAAAAAAATAAACGGGTATTCCTGCATCTGTGAATTCAGCAATTTTCCCTAAAATTCTTACATATCCTTTTGGTACAACTTTTTTGTACTCATACCAAAAGTCGAAAAGATCGCCTACAATAAATACAGCAACTGCAGTATGCTTCACTTCGTCTAAAAAGCGAATTATTTTTTTTTCTCTTACTAGGCTTTCGGTTGCATTTGGGGCACCTAAATGAAAATCAGAAAGAAAATATATTTTTTTTGTTTCTTCCATTCCCAATATTACGTTTGGTTCTTTTGTTGAAGATAAAGCATTACATCGCCTGTTTCAATTTCGGGCATGCCTTCAACGCTGCTGTTGTACCAATAAATCCAAGCTGTTGTTGTTTCGCTGGTTTGAAAAACTTCTACCAGTGCTCTTTTATAAAGTGGTATTTCGCCGGGTTCTGCGTTCAAGCCTTCATAGTCATCTAGTTGCTCAAATGCCCAAGAAAATTCTTCTAGGCTGTTTATGTTGTATAATTCTCCTAAAATAAAATGTTCTTCGTTAGTAGGCAAGGCTACAGGGTGAGTACCTGCATCAAAGAATTTTCCTTTTACAAACGCTTCGCCGCTGTATTTAAAATAGCGGGTTAGGTATTCGTAGGCAGGATTTCTAAAGCCACTGCGCAAAGAGCCATAAACGAAAATATTATAAGAGTTTGTATTCATAATTTATGTTTTAATTACTATCAACCAAAAAGCAAAATACTTCTTTTGGACCATGTACACCTGTAACCAGTGTTTTTTCAATATCAGCAGTACGGCTTGGCCCACTTGCAAAAGTTGTAAAAGAAGGGAAATTACTTCCATATTTTTCTTTCATTTTCTGCAGGGCATCTTTTACATCATAAACAAGCTGATCAGTATAAGCTATGCAAATGTGTATAGGCGCATATACACTTGCGGTGCGACCGCTTTGTTGCGCAGTACTCAACACAATAGTTCCGGTGCGTGCAACAAGTAATTCGCATCTTGTTACACTCACTTCGCATGATGGAAGATCGTTGTAATTTTTAATATTGATTTCCTGCAAAGTTTGCTGTAAGGTATCTTCAATACAATAAACCTTTGTCCATTTTTTTTCAATAATTAATTTGCCTAACTGTAATTGCAGGTCTTGCTCACTGGCACAATACGCAAACTTACCCTGCAATTTTGTGAATTCTTCAGCAAAAACAACAACGGCTTCTTCGTTATGTTGTACATACACACTGTCGCTGCCTTCACTTTTGGGAAAAGGCAAAGGCACCGGATTTCTCAGTGCCTCCCTTATACGGTTAAGTATATTTTCTCTAGCAGTTGTTGCCATTGTAGGATTTTGTTATATAGAATTATTTTTTTCTTACACCAACAGCATGATCTGTCTTTTATTTTTTAAAAATGTAATTTAATAATACCGTTCTTATGCAAGGACACCCACACCTACATTGCGGGAGGATTCTTTAGCTCTTCCGGTAACACATTCGTAGGTTCTTCTACCACAACATCATTCGGATTTATATCTAATAATTTTTTTTCTTCAAAAGGCCTTTTACCAATAAGCGTTTCCACATCGCTCTTAAACAGTACTTCTTTTACCAATAACTCTTTAGCAAGTTTTTCAACATCTCCTTTCTTTTCAGATAGAAGTGCCTTTGTTTTCACATAAGCAGATTCAATGAGTGCTCTCACTTCTGTATCTATCATTTTACCTGTTTCTTCACTGTATGGTTTTGTAAACATATTTTCCTGTGCAGGGTCGTAGTAACTCACGTTACCCACTTTATCATTCATACCATACATTGTAACCATGCTGTAAGCAATCTTGGTAATTTGTTGTAAGTCGTTGCTTGCTCCTGTACTTATTTTTCCAAAGAAAATATCTTCTGCAGCACGACCACCAAGCGTCATACAAATTTGATCCATTAACTGATCGGTATTATAAAGGTATTGCTCTTTTGGAGTGTATTGAGCATAGCCCAATGCTGCTGTACCTCTTGGCACAATAGTTACTTTTAATAACGGGTAAGCATGCTCCAAATACCAGCCACATATAGCATGGCCTGCTTCGTGGTATGCAATGATTTCTTTTTCCTCAGGTGATATTAATTTGTTTCTTTTTTCAAGTCCGCCAATAACCCTGTCAATGGCATCCTGAAAATCGCTCATGTCAACACTTTCCTTGTTTTTACGTGCAGCTATTAAAGCCGCTTCGTTACAAACATTCGCTATATCAGCTCCCGCAAAACCGGGTGTTTGTTCAGCAAGTTTATGAATATCGAGTGTTTGAGATATTTTAATGGGACCAAGGTGAACTTTAAATATCGCTTCACGACCTACAAGATCTGGCCTGTCGATAGATATTTGGCGGTCAAAACGCCCTGGTCTTAACAAAGCTGTATCCAATACGTCTGGTCTATTGGTCGCAGCAAGAATAATGATGCCTAGGTCTGTACCAAAACCGTCCATTTCAACCAAAAGTTGGTTCAAGGTATTTTCTCTTTCATCGTTGCTCATCATTGCATTCTTTCCTCTAGCACGACCTATTGCATCTATCTCGTCAATAAAAATAATACAAGGTGCTTTTTCTCTTGCTTGCTTAAATAAATCTCTTACACGGCTAGCACCCACACCTACAAACATTTCTACAAAGTCAGATCCACTAAGGCTAAAAAAAGGAACTTGCGCTTCGCCTGCAACTGCTTTTGCAAGTAAGGTTTTACCCGTGCCCGGAGGGCCTACCAATAAAGCTCCTTTGGGTATTTTACCACCAAGGGCCGTATATTTTTTAGGGTTTTTTAAGAAGTCAACAATTTCCATCACTTCTACTTTGGCTTCATCTAAACCTGCAACATCTCCAAAATTTATATTTACCCTTGTACCCTTATCAAATAAAGTAGCTTTCGATTTTCCAATGCTAAAGATCCCACCTGGGCCACCACCGCCTGATGGGCCACTCATTTTGCGCATCATCATCACAAATAACAACCCAAATAAAAGTATAGGCAACAGTGTTTTTAAAAGATCTCCTACAACTTCTCCTTCTTCAGAATAGTTGGGAAATACTTTTTTTACCGTTGGATTTTCTTTGTAAAAATCTTCCAGTTGTTTCGAAAAAACTTCATCCTTGGGAATGTTAAAATAAACCTGAGGCGAAGTTGTTTTTAGCAACATAGCGTAATCCTCTTCGCTTAAAAAAGTTTTGTAAAAGGCAGGTTTGTTTTTTACACTTTCTTTATTTAAAAACATGCGGGCAATATCTCGGTTTCTTACAACAACGAGTCCTGTTCTTGCTTTGTCGAGTTTTAGGTCTTCTGCAACATCGCCCTGTTTCAAAATTTCAAAAAGATAAGCTTGGTTTACCTCTATACCTGTGTTAGAAACTGTTCCAAAAACCTTCCATAAAATGAGCGCTAGTAATATTGCTCCCCAAAGCCAATATAAATTAAATTTTGGTTTTTTACTAGGATCAGTACCAATGCCAGGTATTTTATCAGGGCTAGGTGTTTTTTTGTTATTCGGTGGAATATTATTTTGTAGTGCCATTTTTATTATTCTCTCTTATCGTGCTTGTTTAATTATTTTTCGTTGTGTTCTGTAGAAACTGCATCGCTCCACATCTCTTCTAGTTGGTAAAATTTTCTCGGTTCAGGCAACATGATGTGTACGACAACATTTACATAGTCTATAAGTATCCATTGTTGGGCCTGTCTGCCTTCGTGTTTATAAGCACTTTCACCACAGCGTTCTTTTACTTCATGCTCTATCTCATCTGCAATGGCTTTTAATAGAGAAGGGTTATTAGCTTCACAAATAATAAAAAAATCTGCAACAGCTTCTGGTATCTTTTGAAGGTCGAGACTTATTACGTTTTCACCTTTCTTTTCATGAATGGCGTTGATGATAGTTTTAATGATTTTGCTCCCCTTGGTAAGCCTAGTAATAGTACTTTTTTTACGTGTTTCTAACACACTTAAGTTATAGTTCAAATTTTATTCTTTTTGTTGATTGAATAGGTGCCTTTTGACATGTTATACAGCACTAAAATAGTAGCTTGCAGTAATTAAGCAAAATTACAATATCTTTTTTACGTAACAGCTATATTCATGAGCAGTAAAGAATTATTTACCATTTTAGATGATGTTGAAAGTACCAACAACTATGCCATGGCACAGTTGCATGAAGGTTTGGCTGTACATGGGCAAGCATGGTTTGCAAGACATCAATGGGGTGGGCGTGGACAAAGAGGTAATAATTGGTCGAGTAATAAAGATGAAAATCTTATAATGACCGTTGTTTTAAAGCCTAGCAACATGTTTAAAAGCAACCTGTTTCTTTTTAACATGGCCGTTGCAGGAATTTGCCACCGATTTTTTGCTAATGTTGCAGGTGCTGCCACAACTTTAAAATGGCCAAATGATATTTATTATAATGACAGAAAGGCAGGGGGTATTTTAATTGAAAATGTTTTTAGCAGCAAAGAGTGGAATTGGGCAGTTGTGGGAATTGGGATTAATATAAACCAGATAAATTTTGACGAGGCTAACAAAAATGCAACTTCACTGAGAAATATTTGCAACCAGGTATTTGATCCTATTGAACTGGCGAAAAAACTTTATTTAGAATTGATGCAAGGCACGGCAGATATCACTGATGTTTCAATGGGTTATTATTTTGATTATTACAACAAACACCTTTATAAAAGAGGTGAAATAGCTAAGCTAAAAAAAGATAACATAGTATTTAATACATGCATAAAAGAGGTAAACAGGCGAGGACAACTTGTAACATTAGACGCTATTGAGAGGCAGTTTACGTCGGGAGAAATAAAATGGTTATTGTAACAATATTTATGAATTGCTAAAAGCCGGTAAACTGTCGTCAACAGTGCTTGAATTTTGGTACATCCGGTGCATTACCTGTAAATGTGGTAGAGTAAGCACAGACAATATAATGAGAAGCGCAAAAAGCATATTCATATCCGGTAAAAAATAGTTTAATACAAAATAAAGAATGACCATCCCGCCTAGGGCCAATACACTGAAAAGGATGCTTTTGTTACAAATAACTGCAAATTTTTTGTCATTGTTAAATGATTTAAAATAGGTGAATATATTTCTTACAGATAGAATTGAATGCCACAAAGCGAAATAAAAGGCAAATGCCATCAGCAAAGGCAATAATGTAATAATAGTGAGCAAAAAGATAAAACGAATAAGCTGCGGTAAAGTAACTACAATATTATCTATCGATTTTTGGTATACAATTGCAACAGTAAACATAAAACCTAGCGCCATTATAATTAGATAGCGATTAGCTTCTAATTTTCCATATGAAGCACTATTCTCAACAAAATTTTTAATAACAGGTAAGGTGTCCTTTATTTGGGGTAAGTGTACAAGCAACAAAACGCCAAGTATAAATGAACCGTATGCAAAATATAAAATACTAGCCTTCTTTTTGGTTTTTAGCATACCCGCCATATCGGTTTCTCCAAAGTGATAAATAGAAAACAACAGAAATATTGAAAATGCCACCCATGGAAATATCCATACCAATGCAAATGCAAAGAGTCTGAAGAGATATAAGGACACAAATTTTTTTATAGAAAAGGGCTGCTTCAATGCCACTTTATTTTGTTCATCAACCAAAAAATCTAAGGCTCCATGGGGCACACCTACCAAAAAAACCAATGAAAGCAGTACAATCATTTGTGTTTTTGGATCGATTGGAAAAATATAGTAATGAAGCCCCAAAAACATGCAGCCAATTATTAAAAGAATTGCTTCTGTTTTTAGATTAGTGATTGATAAAATTTTCATTTAGCTTATTTGGTAGTCAAAGATACACTTTCAACTTTCGGAATTTTATTTTTATTTTTCTTAATAATTAATTGATTTACAGCGAATTGAAAAAAAATATCATTTTTTTTCAAAAAAATATTTCAAAAAATATGTTATTAGAATGTGAAAGTACTAATTTTAACTCCATAAATTTACGTTCGTTTATACATTCAAAACTTAACAATTAAAACCAAACACTTATGTTACAAATTCTGCTTGACATTAAGCCGATTGCTACAAACAACTATGTAGCGTTTACATTCTTTGTCGGTACAATGGCTATGATGGCCGCTGCCGTATTCTTTTTTATGGAAACAAGTAATACTGCTCCTGAATGGCGCACTTCTGTATTAGTTTCTGGTCTTATCACTTTTATTGCAGCGGTGCATTACTACTACATGAGAGGTTACAATTTGGACACCGGAGATTCTCCAACGTTTTTCCGTTATGTTGACTGGTTATTGACTGTTCCACTTATGTGTGTTGAGTTCTACCTAATTACCAAAAAAGTTGGTGCAAAAGTAGGTTTACTTTGGAAGTTAATTTTTGCTTCTGTTGTAATGCTTGTTACAGGTTACATTGGTGAAGCTATCCACCCAGAAGAAACAGTAAGTTGGGTTTGGGGTGCAATAAGCGGTGCAGCTTATTTCTACATCGTTTACCTAGTATGGTTTGGTGATGTTGCAAAGCTTGCAGGTGCATCGTCTCCAGCTGTTGCCAAAGCGGTTAAAACGCTTGGATGGTTCGTATTGGTAGGCTGGGCTATTTATCCTTTAGGTTACATACTTGGTACAAAAGGTGGATTGTTTGGTATAGAAATGGTTACAGACAGAGCAGCAGCAAAAGTAGCTATGGATATCGTTTACAACATCGGTGATGCTATTAACAAAATCGGTTTCGGTTTGGTTATATATGCACTTAGCCGTGCTGAGAAGAATGCATAATTCATTAATGATTTAAATATAGAAAGCACGCCTAACTCATGGCGTGCTTTTTTTTAGCCATTTTTTTTGACGGGTTATTGCATAGTATATCCAACTTTGAAAAAAATTATAGCATGAGGTGACAAAAATTGTTTTTGGGATATTAACTAAATAGGCTGTTGGTATTGAAAAAATTCATTTAATAAAAAAAGCACGCTGGTAAAAGCGTGCTTTTTAATAATAAAAAAATGCCTCGTCCTGAAATAAGTTGACACAAAAGTTGACTTATTATGAGTAACAAACA
>JBBAQB010000003.1:0-27143 GCA_040400515.1 Ferruginibacter sp.
TAATACTAATTTAATAAAAAATTATAAAAGCAAATCTAAAGGTTGGTTTGCAGCAGAGGATGTAGCCGAGCGTACCAACAACATCGAGCATCTCTGCTTGTAAAAGATTTTTAGTATTTTGAAGAAATGAAAATGATATTTTCTACAGAGTGGCCACAATTTTATACTGCAACTATTTTAAACTGGCAACTTCTTTTAAGTAATGATAAGTATAAGGACATAATAATAGAAAGCCTGCAATATTGTGTAAAGGAAAATAAGGTGAAAGTTTATGCATTCGTAATTATGAGTAACCACATCCACCTAGTGTGGAAGCCACTTCACCCTGTTACTAAAGCAAAGCTTCAGTATCATTTTATGACCTTTACCGCTCAAAAAATTAAAGAAGACTTAAAGCTCAATAACCCGTTGTTTTTGGAAACATTTAAAGTAAATGCAAAAGACAGAGCATATCAACTATGGAAACGGAATGCACTATCAGGTGACTTATTTACACCAAAAGTTTTACAGCAAAAGATTGAATACATACATGCAAACCCTGTAAAGGCAGGTTTATGTTTGCACCCTGAGGACTACCATTATTCTTCTGCAAAATTTTATAATACAGGGTTAAATGATTTTAAAATGCTGACCAACTATTTGGAAGGGTAGAAGAATCATAGCTGAGTCCATCCTCGTGTTGTTGGTGCGCTTAGCTTCATCCTCTGCCGTACACCATCAACAGCAGCGGCTCAATTAAGTTGGGGATACTATGAAGATTATTATTAAATTTAGTGCGCCAACATTGGCAGAGATGATTTTAAAATGCTTACCAACTATTTGGAAGGGTAGAAGAATTATAGCTGAGTCCATCCTCGTGTTGTTGGTGCGCTTAGCTTCATCCTCTGCCGCACACCAACAACGACAGCGGCTCAATTAAGTTGGGGATACTACGAAGATCATTATTAAATTTAGTGCGCCAACATGGGTAGCAAGTAAACTATCATGCTATTAAAAGTGTGGTGGTTTTTTATTTTTCCCAAGGGTCAATAAAGGTAATACCGTTTATGTTTATAAAGTCGGTAGTATTATTGGTAAGCAGGGTAAGATTATACACAAGCGCAGTAGCGGCAATAAGCGCGTCGGGCAATTTTATTTTTCTACTTTTTCTTAACGCAATGGTTTGGTTTACCACTTCATTATTAATAGGTAAAACGTTAGAAGCATTTACAAAAGTCTCCATTGTATTTTTTTCTTCGGCATCAGTAAAGTTGTAGCCAAGCGTTTCTATTTTAGAGATAACAGAAATATTGCTTTGCCCATCTACCACTGTATTCATAAAGAGCATGGCAGATGGCGGCAATGAAGCATTAAGGTAATGGATAATGGTATTGGTGTCTAATAAATACATAAAGTAAAAAGTTAGTTTTATAATCTTTCTTCCCACTCATTGCGGCTATCTTCTGCATGTTTAAGCAATGCCTCTGCAGTTTTTTTAGATAAAGTGCCAGCCAGCTCTGATAACTTTTTTTTGCGTGGCGTAGGTTCTACCATCACCAATGCTTTAAGGTCTTGGTGTTTTTGTGTAATGGTATCCCAATCGTTCATAGGTACAAATATGCCAGTGTTGTTACCGTATCCATCTTTAATAATTTGTAATTGCATAATGTATATTTTTTTATTGAGCAAGCTTAAGCTTCATCTCTTGGTGAAAAAGGAAAGCATCAATTAATTTAGATACTACGATTTTATTATCCCCCGCCTTGGTTCCTGGTACACGAAACAAAACTCTGTTGCACTCCAAACTGTCTTGTCATTAATTAATTTATTAAAATTAAGTGGAAAATGGAAACTTGCAAAAGATGATTTGGATTATCATTACACATCAGCAAGATTTTATGAAGCCGGAATAGATGAATTTGGTTTTTTAACTAACTGACTCGTCCTTTTGCCTGCGTTCGTGGCACAAAAAGCAGGGGAAAGTATAATTACAAAGCCGCTAATCACTCAGCGGCTTTTTTGTTTATTCATAAATGTCTTTTCTATGTCCAAGAGTTATAATATCAATAACAAGTTCAGTATCAAAAATATTGTAGATAATGCGGTAACTGCCAATTCTAATTCTGTAACCATCCCTACCTTTTAATTTTTTGTAGCCCATAGGCCTTGGGTTTGTGGTAAGATTAGCAATAGCATCTTTAATGTTAGTGTAAAATGGGTCGTTAATATTTTCTAATTCTTTAAGAGCCTGTTTGCTAAAATTTAAAGCGTACGTCATTAACTATTTTTTCTGCTGGCTTCAATTATTTTAAATGCTTCATTCATTGGTATGCGTTCACCTGTATCATTTTTTTTAGCTTCGTCATACAGGCGTACATCTTCCAAATCTTCCAGTTCTTCCATAATGGTATCAAACTCGTGTTGTGGAAGTATAACAAGGCTTTTGCCTGCGGTATCTTTTATGTATTGTGGGTGTATTGCAATCATATTTTAAATTTTACAGTAAACTAATTTTTGAAGCTTTAATAAAATGGTCAACAATAGTAAGTAAACTTTCTTTTTCTCTTTCGGGCAGTACCGAAATATCTTGAAACCGTTGTAACATTTTAGGGTATTTAAATAAATTGGCTTCTTCATCCCCCGCCTTGGTTCCTGTTACACGAAACAAAACCCTGTTGCACTCCAAACTGTCTTGTTATAATTTAATTTATCAAAATTAAGTGGAAAATGGAAACTTGCAAAAGATGATTTGGATTATCATTACTCATCAGCAAGATTTTATGAAACCGGAATAAATGAATTTGGTTTTTTAACTAACTGACTCGTCCTAAAAAAAGTTTACCGTAAAATAACTTCAAAATAAAAAGGGCCGTAACAATTTGAATGTATTGTTTCGGCCTTTGTTTTTAAATAAAATTTATGGATTGGTTGAAAAAACGCTTGCTTCTTTCAACAACATTCTCCGGTTTAATTTTAATTGTGCAATAATAAATTCTGCAAAATCTTCAGGGTGCATTACTTTTTCAGCATCACCGGTAATTAAGTTTGCACTTTCTGCAAGCTCTGTTACAATAGTGCTTGGCGCTAATGTTGTCACACGAATGTTGTGTTTGCGTACTTCTTGCATCAAACTTTCGCCGAGGCCAAATACGCCAAATTTAGAAGCGCTGTACGCACTTGTAAGTGCACCTCCTGCTTTGCCTGCTGTTGAAGAAATATTAATGATATCGCCGGTTTGCCTTTCAATCATTTGAGGCAACACAGCACGTGTAGCGTAATAAACGCCAAATAAATTGACCTTGATAATATTTTCCCACACATCAGGTTCCAGCTCCATGAACTTTCCAAAAATACCTATACCGGCATTGTTAATTAAAATATCAATCGCCCCAAGTTCTTTTTTAATTTTTTCAATTGCTGCGTTTACTTCGTCCATCTTACTAATATCTGCAGTTGCAGTAGCTGCATTTACGCCCAATAATTTTATGGCTGCTGCTACTTCATCAAGATCTTTCTGTGTTCTTGCAATAATCCCTACATGTACACCTTCATCTGCTAAAGCCATAGCTATGGCTTTTCCTATTCCTTTTCCCGCACCGGTTACTATTGCTATTTTTCCTTTTAGTGATTGCATATTTAATAGGTTTAATAATAAAATTACTTCAAAATAAGGAGCTGCTCCGGTTTAAAAATTCCACTTTTTTCGAATGCAGTCATAATGAGCAAAACAAACAATCATACAAACACTCAAATAAAAAAAGGATTGAAAAAATTCAATCCTTTAAAAAATCTAATAAATATAAAATCTACAATGCTTTTTTTGCACCGATAATCGGTACTGCTTTTTCTCTTATCATTTTATTCAACTCCACCACATCAATTTCCATTAAACTTTTCAATTTGTTTAATTGAATATCTGCCAGCGCTGCAAGTTCATTATAAGCTTGCTTTACCTGTATGGTTGGTGGGTTGTAACCACTGCCGGCATAGTCAAACAAACCGCTTATTTTATCATTTAACCTAATTGGATAATTCAATACATCCTGCCCACTTTTTGCTTTTGTTTGGTACAAGGCTTCTTCAACAGCGGTCAGTTGTTTGTTTATTGTATCGCTTTTTTGCTTTATTTCTTTTGGCAAATCTTTGCCCTGGCGATCCACAAAATCATTTATCTGGCTGCGTACATCTCTAATACTTTTTATTGCTTTTTGTATGTCAGTAAATTTATCTCGTATACTAACCAAAGTATTAAACTGGTCCTCATAACCCTGTTGGGTAATGTTGTATGCCGGGTTTGGCAAAATCGTAAATGGACGCTCCATAGAATCTTTGTCCACCTTTACTTTTACATAATACCCGCCTGGTATGGCTTTAGGGCTTCCAACAGCGCCATTCCATAAAATCATTCCATCTATTTTTTCAGCCTCGGGGTAATTCATGTTCCAAACAAAACTATTCATACCCTTAAGCAGTTCTAACTTTTCATTTTTTTCTTTTGCGTCAGTAGCAAATCTTTTTATTTCTTTTTTATTTTTATCCATCAATACAATTACTGCTTTGCTGCTGTCACTCATTTCTTTTACAAAGAAATTAATTACGGAGCCGTTAGCGGCATTTGTACCTGCATTTTTTGCATTGGCATTTACAAATCCATCACGCCTAAAACTTTCGTTGATGGGCAAAATAAATAAGTTTTTATCTAAGATGGTTTCATCGTATTGCTGTATCGTTGTAAGATCATCTACCACCCAAAGTGCACGACCCTGCGTTGCTACAATTAAATCGTTGTTTTTAATGGTCATATCTGTAATGGGTACCAATGGTAAATTCATTTGGAAAGGACGCCAGTTTGCGCCGTCGTTGTAACTAATATACATTCCATATTCTGTACCGGCGTACAACAAACCTGGTCTTTTCTTATCTGCCCTTATGGCCCTTGCAAAATACATAGATGGGATACCTGTTGTTATTTCTTTCCAGGTTTTTCCATAATCTTCTGTTTTAAAAATATAAGGCTTAAAATCATCCATTTTATATTTTGTACCAACGATATATGCAGCACCTTTTTTAAATGGATTGGCATCAATACAATTCCACATCATCAATTTTCCTGCCGCTGGGGGTGTTACATCACTCCAGTTTTTACCGCCGTCCTTACTCACATTCACACGTCCATCATCACTGCCTGTCCACAATAAATCTTTTTCATACGGGCTTTCAATTGCGGCAAAAATGGTACAATAATATTCTACAGAGGTGTTGTCTTGCGTTATGGGGCCACCACTCGATTTTTGTTTTGCCGTATCGTTTGTAGTTAAATCAGGACTGATAACTTCCCACGATTGTCCTTCGTTTTCTGTAGAAAATAAATGCTGCCCACCTGCATATAATTTTTTAGGATTGTGGGGAGAGAAAAAGATGGGAAAGTTCCACTGAAAGCGGTATTTAGTAGAGCTGGCGCCTGCACCCAACGGATTATCAGGATATACACTGATGGCTCTGTTCTCTCCTGTTTTATGATCTAGTCTGCTAAGGTATCCACCATAATTGCCACCATAAACAATATCAGGATTTAGCGGATCGGCTACTACATAACCGCTTTCGGCACCTGCTGTAGGTGACCAATCATCAGTCGTAATTTGTCCGCCATTACTGGTGCTCAAAATCCTTACGGTACTGTTATCCTGCTGTGCTGCTAAAATTCTATAAGGGAAATGGTTATCCGTCGAAACCCTGTAAAACTGCGCTGTTGGCTGGTTTTGATAAGTGCTCCAGTTATTTCCTGCATCAAAAGTAACCTGTGCACCGCCATCATCTGCAACAATCATTCTGTTGGCATCTTCGGGGTCTATCCAAAGGTCGTGGTGATCGCCGTGTGGTGCGTTAATGGGCTTAAATGTTTTACCCGCATCCGTACTTCTATACAATCCAACGTTTAAAGCATATACAATATTTTCATTTTTTGTATCAGCAAATATTTTACTGAAGTACCAGGCCCGCTGGCAAATATTTGCATCATCGGTTTGTTTTTCCCAGGTGTTTCCTCCATCATCACTTCGGTATAAACCACGGCTCTTACATTCAATCAATGCATAAATTCTTTCGGGGTTAATTGCACTTACCGCAATACCAATATTACCGATTACTTCTTTTTTAGGCATGCCTTTTTTATCCATCAAATTCACCCATGTTTCGCCCGCATCAGTACTCTTCCATAAGCCACTGCCGGGTCCGCCGCTTTCAAAACTGTAAGGCGTGCGTTTTACATTCCATGTGCTTGCATACAAGGTTGAAGGATTACCTGGCTCCATTACAATTTCTACTGCTCCTGCATTGGCATTTGCAAACAAAACTTTGCGCCATGTTTTACCGCCATCCGTTGTTTTATAAACACCACGGTCATCGCTACTACCAAATAAATGCCCTATTGCGGCAACCCAAACGATATCCGGATTTTTTGGGTGAATGACAATGCGACTTATATGTCTTGTGTTTTTCAAGGAAAGTAATTTCCAGGTTCTGCCGCCATCTTCGCTGCGCCACATTCCATTAAGCCCTTCGCTTACATTTCCACGCAGTGTGTTTTCTCCTTCACCGGCATAAATAATACTCTCATCGCTCTGGGCAATAGCTACAGCGCCAATAGAACCGCCAAAGTATTTATCTGAAATGTTTTTCCAGTTGCTTCCGCCATCAGTGGTTTTCCATACACCACCTCCTGTTGCTCCGAAAATAAAGGTGTTTTTATTTTTAAAACTTCCTGCAACCGTACCGCTACGGCCTCCTCTAAAAGGTCCGACCTGCCTGTATTTCACGTTACTAAAAATAATAGAATCAGTCTTTGTGACTGTATTTTTATCCTTTTGAGCCTGTAAGGATAATACAGTAATTAGGGTTGTAAAACTTAAAATAAATTTTTTCATAAGTTGTTTTGAGTATCGGAAATTACGAAAATGATTTGACGTAATGAAAAGTAGTAAACATTATAAGGTATGGCTGTTATGTTACCATAATAAATTATGTACAACGATGCCTTTCGTTTGTCTTTTTATGAAAGCATTATATTTGTTTTGTTATCTGGCAAGTAATTTTAAAAAAGGTACAATGAGTAATTTTTCTTTTTTACCGTTTCAAAATCTTCAATCAGAACGTTTGTTGCTGCGGCAAATTACCGTGGCTGATGTGGGTGAGGTATTTGCCATGCGCAGCAATAAAAATATCATGAAGTTCATACCAAGACCATTGTGTACTTGCCATGAAGAGGCGATGGCACTTATTGAAATGATGCAGGATAAGATAAATACAAACGAAGGGATTAACTGGGCAATCACAATAAAAGGAGATCCCAAAATGATTGGGTTTATTGGTCATTACAGAATTAGGTGGGAGCACTTTCGCTCCGAAATAGGTTACATGATTGCAGAAGAATACAATGGGAGAGGATTGGTAACCGAAGCAGTAAAGCTAATGGTTGATTATGGATTTAATCAAATGAAAATGCACTCACTGGAAGCTGTGATAGATCCTGAAAATAAAGCATCTGCAAGGGTGCTGGAAAAAAATGGTTTTGTAAAAGAAGGCCATTTTAAAGAGCATTAATTTTTTGATGGACAATTTTTAAATTCAGTAATTTATTCTTTGGTAAACAAGAGTTAGTTGCTATTATTGAATGAAGCATTTTCATCATCATCAATATTTTTTATCTACCCTTTATCTGGTAAAAAATTTATACTTTATTATTTTTATCGAAATAAATTCAGTGCCTAACTATGAAAAAAAATTTGCTCTATATTATTTTAATCGCTGCACTGGCTATTGAAGCCACACTAACAATACTTTGCTTTTTTAAACCTGCGACAGCAGTTGATTTATTTGGCTTAACGTACAACAATGAAACGGCTTTTTTAGGCTATATTATTGCCTGGTTTTGCCTGCTTGTTTCTCTATTAATTGTTTACGCAATTATTGGCTTAAAAAACGACAGTTCTTATTTTGAAGTGTTGGTATACATAATTGGTTGCTGGTGGATAGGCCTTGGGATTGGCGTATATGTTGCATTTAAAAAAACGGATAATTTAATGTTGGATTCCCTAAAAGGGTTCTTGCTGGTAATTCTTAATTATCTGTATGCGAAGGATAAAAAGAGTTAGAACAATTTTTACGTGCAAAATTCCTTCAATTTTTTTTGGTTGCCACAAAGCATGCTCATTTAGATTCCAAAACGGCCTGTAGTAATACTTAGGTAAAATAGTGTGTTAACACTTGCCCCACAATACCACAAAAGGATATTTTGATATTGAAAGTAGATTTGTTAAATTGAAAACGACGGCTTGAGGTTGAAAACATTGTTTAGCTATTTTAGTATTTTTAAAAGGTTTACCATTTAAGTATGACAAAATCGGAAATTAAGTTTTTAGAGGGCCCGCAAAACCGTTGGAAAGATTTCAAATTTGCAGTTAACATATTAACAGAATTCATAAAAGGCTTTAGGAGCCTGCATTTTGCGGGGCCTTGTGTTACTATTTTTGGTTCTGCACGGTTTAAAGAAGATCATATTTATTATAAACAAACCGAAGTAATTGCGGGAGAAATAGCGAAGCTTGGTTTTACCATATTAACAGGAGGAGGCCCAGGTATTATGGAGGCAGCCAACAGAGGCGCAAAAGAAGTAGGTGGAAGAAGTGTAGGATGTAATATTGTATTACCACATGAACAACACCACAATCCTTATCTTGATACCTGGGTAAATATAAAATACTTTTTTGTACGTAAAACCCTGCTCATAAAATATTCATATGCATTTGTGGTAATGCCCGGTGGCTTTGGTACCCTTGATGAGTATTTTGAAGCGCTTACCCTTATTCAAACAAAAATGATAAGCCAGTTCCCTATTATTATTTTCGACAAAGAGTTTCATAAAGATCTTATGAAACATATTGAAATGATGAAAGAAAAGGCTACCATTTCGTCCGAAGACTTAAGTCTTTGCCTTTTTACAGATTCGGTAGAGGAGGCGGTTGCGCACATCAAAGAAAATGCGATTGGTAGGTTTAAACTAAAGCCTGCTGTTATTAGAAAAAAGTGGTGGTTGTTTGAAAAATAAAAAGATTTTTGGGCCTGTATAGATTGTTAGAATGTAACACTTTATTGAGTTACGGTTGCAGCCTGCCCCTTGGATTGATATTTACTTCAAGCTTATATTTATTTGGTTTGCCAAATATTTTAAACAAATAAAAAAGTGACAATTAGTATAAATACTTTCTTCTTTATCAATATTCTATTTTGTTTTCTTTCAGCATCCATTCTTCAAAAACTTTTATCGCCTGCTTCCTCCCAATAGTATTTATGGGTATTTTTCTTTCTTCAATCCCACATCTCATTTCGTCGTATAGCATTGAATCGTCGAAACCTGCATTGGCGGCATCTTCTCTGTTATTAGCAAAATAAATAGCTTTTGGTCTTGCCCAATAAATGGCGCCCAAGCACATTGGGCAAGGTTCGCAGGATGTGTATATTTCACATTCTTCCAGCTGAAAACTTTTTAAATTTTTGCAGGCATCCCTAATTGCTACGACCTCTGCGTGGGCAGTAGGGTCGTTGGTAGATGTTACTTTGTTATTTCCCCTGCCTACAATCATATCTCCTCTTACAATGACGCATCCAAACGGGCCACCCTCTTTTTTATCCATTCCATCTTTTGAAAGCTTTATAGCCTCCTGCATAAATTTTTCTTCTCTGGTCATATTGGGCAAAAATAAATAATTGAGTGTCAATTATGGCTTACGTTAATAACTTCTGCAATGCGCAAATAATCGTGGTTGTTTTAGCTTGAGTTTATGTATTTTTACACTATCAGCCGTTAGTTTATAACGAAGGTTAATATAAATTTTTAAAGAAAAGATAACTATGAGTATTCTTAAGCAGGTAGGTCAATATTTGTTTTTGGTAAAGAGAGATCCAAATGATAAGTCTACACAATGGATGAAGTATATGCACGGCATAAACAGGCTATCTATTTTCATGTTTATCATTGCTATGATCATACTTGCGTTTAAATTATTACGCCACTAATTTTTTAAAAAACGGATTATTTTTTCTGCTGCATTTGAAGATGCATGTCCTCCTAAATGTAATAAGCTGGCGAGTTCATCGTAATCTTTTTGTAAGGAAAAGGCCCTTTCTTTGTTGGTAAGCAGTTCCTTTAGTTCTGCACATAAATTTTCAACCGTCAGGTCATTCTGTATAAGTTCTTTTACAACTTCTCGGTTCATTATTAGATTCACTAAGCCTATGTACTTAATTTTTATAAGGCGTTTTGCAATTTCATAAGATATTTGCCCTCCTTTGTAACAAATAATTTCAGGTACTTTAAAGAGCGCAGTTTCTAATGTTGCCGTGCCACTCGTTACCAACGCAGCTTCTGATTTTGCGAGCAATTCGTATGTTTGGTTAGATACTGTTGCAACGTTTTTATAAGCTGCCAAAAGAGTTTCATAAAAGGCGTCTTCCAATCCTGGGGCTTTTGCAACTACAAATTTATATTCGGGAAAATAGGGAGCAACCTTTAACATAATTGGTAGCTTTATTAAAATTTCCTGTTTGCGGCTACCTGGTAAAACGGCTATAATTTTTTCTTTTTTTATACCGGGATTTTGTGTGTTGAAGTTATTGATAACTTCAACAAGGGGATGCCCTACATAGTCAACTTCAATATTAAATTTTTTATAAAAATCTTTTTCAAAAGGCAGAATTACGAGCATCTCATCTACGTCTCTTTTTATGGCATGTACCCTATTTTCCTTCCATGCCCAAATTTGTGGCGAGATGTAGTAGACGATTCTTATTTTTTGCTCATGCGCCCACTTTGCTATGCGCATGTTAAAACCGGGGTAATCTATCAGTATGAGTACATCAGGCTTAAACCTAACAATGTCTTTTTTACAAAAGGAAATATTTTTAAATATGGTGGGTAGGTTTTTTACCACTTCTATAAATCCCATAAATGCCAAATCTCGGTAATGCTTTACAACAGCAGCTCCTGCGGCTTCCATTTTATCTCCACCCCAGCAGGTTATAACGTCATCTGTGTCTCTTTTTTTAAGCTCTTTTATTAAGTTACTGCCATGCAAATCTCCACTCGCTTCGCCTGCAATGATGTAATATTTCATGTAGAATAGATAATATTTTAGCGCAAATTACTCTTTTGTTATGCAAATTTAGTTTAGAAAAACTACCTTTAAAATATAATACTTAAAGTATGTTACACCACATAAAACTTTTTTTTTCAGTGGTTTTGCTTCTTTTCTTTTTTCTTTTATCCTGTAATAGTAAAAAAACATTACCCGATAAAGATATAGCACTTCTACCTTCAGAAATGAACGAGAAAGTAAGGGGCTATATAGAAAATATTATCAACTCTGCGGCTGAAAACCAACTACGCTTACAAGATTCCACCCTTCTTAATTATTATAGTGCACTCATACAATGCTACAATAAAAATGATAATAAAGCTTATTGGAGCAGCGAAGAAAAATGGACGCCAAATGCAGATTTGCTTTTTAAGTTCTTAGATAGTGCAGCCTTGGCAGGATTATATAGAGAAGACTATCATTTTGAAAAAATAAGCAGAATAAAAAAGGAGCTTGACACAGATTCTGTAAAAAGGACAAATGCGGTATTGTGGGCAAATGCAGATGTTGTATTTAGTGATGCTTTTGCAAGATTATTAAAAGATCTGAAACAAGGCAGGCTTGTAAAAGATAGCTTATCGTATAAAAATGATTCGTCAAGATACAGAACCTTTTTTGAGCCCTGTTTCAAAAAAATAGCTAATGGCGAAAATATAAACGAAATATTAGCAGCTGTGCAACCTACACACAAAGATTACATTGTTTTAAAAAATGCTATCGGGAAGTTTATTGACAGTATGGATACCCGAACCTATACTTATTTACACTTTCCATTCAAAGATTCTTCTGTATTCATAAAAACCTTTAAAAAGAGAATGGCCGAAGAAGGTATTTCAATACCTTCTGATGCGGATAGTAGCGAGCTAAATGCATCTATAAAAAAATACCAGCGGTTAAAGGGTTTGGTACCCGATGGAAAAATAGGAAACAGTGTCGTGAAAAAGCTCAATTTTAATGACAGACAAAAATTTAATGCAATTGCTATCACGCTCGATAAATATAAGTTGCTGCCAGCTGTAATGCCGTCAAAATATATTTGGGTTAATCTGCCTTCCTACAATTTAAAGCTATGGAGTGATGATACAGTTGCAGTAGATTCAAAAATAATATGTGGAAAACCAGCTACGCCTACACCTAATATAACAAGTGCAATAGACAACATTATACTATACCCAACTTGGACAGTGCCAAACAGCATTATAGCAAAAGACATGCTGCCCGGTTTAAAGCGAAGCTCTAATTACCTTGCCCGAAAGGGGTTGTATTTGCTAAATGCCAAAGGAGATAAAATAGATGCTTCTGAAATAAATTGGGCAAAATACAACAAAGGTATTCCGTATCGTATCCAGCAGGGTAGTGGCGATAACAATGCTTTGGGTGTGATAAAGTTTAATTTCGAAAATCCTTTTTCAGTTTACTTGCACGATACAAACCAGCGGTATCTCTTTAAAAACGGCGTGCGGTCCCTTAGTCATGGTTGCGTGCGTGTGCAGGAATGGCAAAAAATTGTAAACTATATTGTTAGAAATGATAGTATGAGTTTAAAAGACCCTCAACAGCTCGCTTACAATACCGATTCGATTATAAACTGGATAGCACAAAAACAAAAGCATAGTTTGCAAATAAAAAACAAGATGCCTTTATTTATACGTTACATATCCTGTGAGGCAATAAATGGCCGTATAAAGTTTTATGACGATATTTATGGCGAAGACAAAGCTTTAAAACAACAGTTTTTTGCTGCCAAATAATTTTTTTACCAAAATTGATGCATGCTAACATCTATAGCACAAGCTTTTATTGCCATCTTTATTTTCTCTTTTTTTTGGGGGGGGACTAATGCGTTTGCTCAAAAAAATGAAGAAAGCAAACAAAAGATTACAAAACAATTAAAAAAAAGTACGAAAACGCTTTATGGGCAGGCAAGCTATTATTCAGCAAAGTTTGAAGGACGGAAAACTGCAACCGGTCAAAAATTTAGCCATAAAAAATTTACAGCTGCTTGCAATTCACTTCCTCTTGGCACTTATATTAAGGTAACCAACTTACGAAATGGTAAAACCATTGTTGTACAAACAAATGACAGGTTGCATAAAAATACCAAGCGGTTGATAGATTTGACAATGGCCGGTGCAAAAAAACTGGATTTTGTGGAGGCAGGGCTAACTCGGGTAAAGGTAGAAGTCCTTGGTAGATACAAAGAGTAAAATGTTTTAGAACATTTTTAAGGCCAAGATTTTACGAATTGACTAATTTATTTTACAAATTAAAAATAAGACTCTATTTTTGCAAAGTTTACGAAACAAAACAACTAACATGAAGAAAATTATGTTCCTATCATTAGCCGTATTCGCGGGAGCGATGGCTTTTGCACAATCAGACATTAAAAAGCGTTCTTCGCTAGCAATACATTTTAGTTTAATCGACTACAAATCAGCTGTGGATGTACGTACAAAAAGCCTAGAAAGGGTAATTAATGAAAAGCAGTTTTTTAAGTTTAAAAGAATAGACCCTGCTCTTTCTATTAGTTATTTAGAAGGATTTACAGACCATATTGACTTTGCTGCTACTCTTACTGCGTCTATCTTAAAACACCCAGTATCAGATGCGGTAAAAAACATAGACGGTGGCGATCACTTGTTAGCAGAACTTGCAGCAACGGCTAATATTAAATTATTTACAGACCAGTACGTATTTACGCCATTTTTAAGTGTGGGTCTTGGCGCTAGTCAATGGGCTGGTTATTACAGTGCCTTCACACCGGTAGGTCTTGGCGCTCAGGTAAAGGTTACTGACGGTACTTTCTTATTATTGAATTCACAATACCGTATTCCTGTTACAGAAAATGGTGCATATCATTTTTATCACAGTCTTGGTTTTGCAGGTGCTATCTCTGAGAAAAAGGGAAAAGCAGTTGTATCACAACCAGCCCCTCCGGTTCTTTAGATCGTGGTGGTGATGGCGTGTTAGATGCAGATGACAAATGCCCGGATGTTGCAGGTTTACCTGCATTACAGGGCTGCCCTGATAGAGATGGTGACGATATCACCGAAGCAGATAATAGTTGTACAGATGTTTCAGGTTTAGCAAAATACCAAGGTTGCCCAATCTCAGATACTGATGGATTAAATGACGAGCAAGGTAAACGCCCAACTGTTAAAGGTTTAGCTCGTTACCATGTTTGTCCAATACCGAATACTGATGGTGATGGTGTAAATGACGAAGAGGATAAATGTCCTATTCGTGTAGGTCCTGCTAGCAACCAGGGATGCTAGTAAATTGCTAAAGAAGTAATTGAGAAAATTAACTTCGCTGCAAAAATGTTTTCTATGCAACGGGTAGCTTCAAATTACTTCCGAAATCTTTTAAATCTTTAGATGAAGTTGTGAAGCTTTTAAAAGAAGATGAAACATTAATGATAGAAGTTGACGGTGCTACAGACGCACGATGTTCTGACGAAAGCAACCAGGTTCTTTCTGACAACCGTGCAGGTGCAGTGAAAAAATTATTAAGTGGGTAAAGGTATTTCTGAAACCCATTTAAAATCTACAGGATATGGAGAAAGAAATCCGGTAGTTGATAATAAAACAGCTGCAGGTCGTGCAAAAAACAGAGGAACAGAGATGACAGTGAGGGATTTTTAAGTACTGATTGATTGATGAAGCATACATAGAAACCCCGTTCATTAAATTGAGCGGGGCTTTTTATTTGTTGTAAAAACAACATTTTTGTGTGTGCTCGGCTTGTATAAAAAATCCCGTTCTTGAGAGAACAGGATTTTAATTCTGTAAAAGTAAAATTACTTTCTTCCAGGATATACTTTCAATGCTTCTTTTAAACATTCTGCAGCTTGTGCAATCGCATCTGCATTTAGCACATAAGCAAGTCTTACCTCATCTTTGCCTAAGCCTGGTGTTGCATAAAAACCGGTGGCAGGTGCCATCATAACTGTATGACCATTGTAAGAAAATTCTTCCAGCAACCATTGGCAGAATTTATCGCAATCATCAATTGGTAATTTAGCCATTACATAAAATGCGCCTCCTGGGTTGGGGCAAAATACACCATCAATTTTGTTTAATGCAGCTACTAAGGTATCTCTGCGAAGTTTGTATTCTGCTTTAGTTGTATCAAAATAATCATCCGGTAAATCAACCGCCGCCTCTCCCAATACCTGCGCATAATAGGGTGGGCTGAGCCTTGCCTGCGCAAACTTCATTGCTACATTAAGTACTTCTTTGTTTTTAGTAATGAATGCGCCAATTCTTCCGCCGCAGGCGCTGTACCGCTTGCTGATGGTATCCATCAAAACAACGTTTTGCTCTGCACCTCTTAAATGCATAGCGCTTGTATGTGTGCCCTCATAACAAAACTCTCTATAAGCTTCATCTGCAAATAAAAACAGGTTGTGTTTTATTACAATTTCTTTTAGCGTTTCCATTTCCGCAGCGCTGTATAAATATCCTGTTGGGTTGTTAGGATTGCAAACCACAATTGCTTTTGTTTTTGGGGTAATTGCTTTTTCGAAATCTTCAATGGGAGGTAATGCAAAACCGGTTTCTATACTGCTGCTTATTGGTACTACTTTCACATCTGCCTGCACAGCAAAACCGTTGTAATTTGCATAAAAAGGTTCCGGGATAATCACTTCATCACCTGCATCTAAACAAGCCATAAAACCAAATAAAATGGCTTCACTTCCACCCGTTGTTACAATAATTTCATCTGCGGTTACAACAATATTATTTTTTGAATAATATTCCACCAGTTTTTTGCGATAGCTTTCATTACCCGCACTGTGGCTGTATGCAAGTATGTGCACGTCGCAATTTTTCACTGCGTCTATGCAAACCTGTGGCGTTTCAATATCTGGCTGACCAATATTTAAATGAAAGACTTTTGTTCCTCTTTTTTTTGCAGCTTCTGCAAATGGTACTAATTTTCTGATCGGAGAAGCGGGCATTTCATGCCCACGGTTACTTATTTTTAGCATGTTGCAAAGATAAGAAAAGCAGGTTCAAAAATTGGTTGGCGCATGCGGTCTGCACCAACGAAATATGAAATAGTTATACTGCTACATATTACTTGTTCAACAAACCGCCCGCCCACTTTAATGTGTAAGCCGCTTTTAATAACTTTACCTGTAATTCAATAATTTTTTGTTTCATTTCGAGCACTTTGTTTTCCCGACTGTTTACCAAAAACAGGCTGCTTTCACCGTTCTTAAAACGCAACAATTCGTTTCTTAATAAAGTATTATAATTTATAAGTGCATTATTGGCTGTTGTAATTTGTGTTTGCAAAATATTTACTCTGTTATAATAATCTTTTATCTTATTGTCTGTTTCAACTGCTTTTTGCCGCAATAATAAATTGTTTTCCTGCAATTTTAATTTTGCCATTTTATACTCTCCACGTGCTTGCCTAAAAAACAATGGAACTTTAATGCCAATACCCCAACGGTTGTTATTTTCTAACAAAGGAAGTCCGGCATTTTTTAAAGGATTAAAATCTTTGTTCAATAAAGCAGCTTTTGCATTTATCTCTGGTAATAAATTTTGAAACTTTAATCTTCTATCCACTTCCAAGCCTTCTATTTTATAACGGTACTGTAGCAAAAACGGGTTTGTGGCATTGCTTTCGGCAATAAGGTTTAGCAATGGTTTTTGTATTGTTATTTCATTTAAAACAAGCGTATCTGGTATAACATTGTCTGCTACTTGTTGGGCAACTTGTTTTTCATCCCAAATAAAATTATTTATCTGAAATGTTGCCGTATTAAATGCCATGTAGGCCTCATTTTGCAACAGCATAAAGTTTTGCATTTGTATAAATGCTTCTGTGGTATCCATTGCCGCTCTATCTCCATTGTTAAAGCCAATTTTTACTAGCTTAAGCCTGGCAGCACTTACAGTAACGTATTCTGAAAAAACAGCGTATAATTTATAAGATCCTGCCCATTCGTTGTAGCTGGTATAAGCATCTAATAATAAATCGTTCAACATCATACTTCGCTGTTGCCTATTTTCGCTCAGCGCAATTTTTGCTTGTTGTAGAGTGGCCCTTCGTTTGTCAATAAATAAGCCCTTAGCAAGCGGAATTTCTACGCTAGCATAACTGCTTTTGCCACTTGTAACTTCGCTGTTTAAAAATTGTCCAACATTTTTTTCTATGCCGGATTTAAAATCGCCAATGGGTAATGGTATTTTAATTTCCCCACTGCTGTACTTGTAATAATTTTTACCATTAAAAGTCTTTGCATTTGTTTCAATATCCAGAACGGGATCAAAACTTCCTTTAGCAATTTGAATATTTGCGACAGCTTTCTCTTCTGTAATAGCAGCAACTTTTGCGAGCGGATGATGTTGTTTTACTTTTTCAATAAAATCGTGCAATGGCAATCCTGTAAAGCTATTATTCTGTGTAAACCCATTTGTAACGTAAAAGAAAAGCGCGGTTGTAATTAAAAATATTTTCCCTCGTATCATTTTTTTTCTTCTTTATTATTAGTTGCAACTGGTTTATAAAAATCTGGGGGAAAGCCATTTATATGTCTCCAGAGCTCATAGTAAATGGGTACATCTTTTAATAAGGCAATACCTTTTGCACCACTACCCATGCGCAAATTCTTTGGCCATTTTTTTTCGGAAGTGTCTTCAATAACCAAGATCCTGAATTTGCCATTTGCACTCACATTGGTTTCGTATGCGCTAATAATGCCCCCGAATGTACCGAAACTCCCTTGCGGCCACCCACTAAACACAATAGCAGGAATACCATCAAAAACAAACCTAACTTTTTGTCCCTTATTTACGAGTGGTAAGTCCATAGGCTCTACATACATTTCTACTGCATAATCTATTTTATCAGGTACTATTTCTGCAATCATTTCTCCTTCTTTCAACATTTCTCCAATACCTGCTTTTTTAGCTTTTGTAATTTGGCCGCTTTGCGATGCTGTTACGTAATATAACTTGTTTCTGATGTCGTAGCTGCTGTAAGTGTTCTCTAATTTGCTAATATCTGCTTCGGTAGCTGCTGCGCTGGAGAGTGAGCCAAACCGATCTCCATCTGCTTTAGAGATTTTGTCGTTGTAATCCATCACCGAAATATTCTGCTCAATACTAAGATTAATAAGTTCCTGTCTGCTTTGGGATAATTTATTTTCTGCAATAGTTTTTTTAGCAACGGCATTCTGATAATTTACTTTTCTTTTTTCAAAATCTATCAGCGAAACGGCACCACTGTCCAACATTATTTTACCAGCTTCTATTTGCCGTTTATACACAGACAGTTCATTGTTAACAGCCACCAGGTCCGTCTCATCATTTCTCACCTTTAATTTTTGTTGTTCTATTTTATTATCAATAGATGCCTGCTTTAAAGCCCTGCCTGTAGATAGCACATTTGTTTGTGCCTGTGCAGCAGCAGCTTTATTTTCATAAGCATTGGCACTGCTTTTCTTAGCGTTAATTTGGTTTTGTGTGCGCTCTAATAGTTGAGGGTCAAAGTAGTCAACTTTAATTTCGCCGAGTTGTAAAATGGTGTCGCCAGCATTTACATAATCACCTTCTTTTACAAACCACTTCACTATTTTACCAGGTAAAATGGTATTTATTTCCTGTGGCCTCTGTTCCTGCTTTATAGCAGTAATATTTCCATTGGCATTTATATTTTGTGTCCAAGGAAGTAAAAGCACCGCTATAGTGAATACTAAAATCGAGATGGTCCAAAGTTTAATATTTCTTGATTTTCCTATGCGATATATTTTTGAAAATGAATTGATATCCTTATTAGCAGGACTTTCTTCAAACCCTTCATTTAAATATTTATAGTTGGTCTCCATTTTTCTGTTTTAGTTATTTTTAATAGTTAATTAGATATGGCTCCCTCATTTAATTGATAAACTTGGTTACTCGATGCATGAACTATTTCGTCGTTGCTTATTAATATAATGGTGGCATTACTTTCATTTTTTAAATAGTTTAAAACATTATTTTTTTCTCCAAGCGATAAATCGATTAATGGATCTTCCAATAACAATAAAGTTGGTTTTCCTGCCAATGCTCTAATCAATTTTATTTTTTGTTTTATATGCTTGCTTACTCTTTTGCCTGTAGGGTCTAAAATGGTGTCATATCCTTTTTCTTCACTCGCTATAAAATGAGATAGTCCGGTTTTTTCGGCCAGGTAAGTTACTTCTTCAATGGTAATTTGATCATTCCCCATCGTCAGATTTTCTAAAATGCTACCTCTAAAAATATCCTGATCTGCTAAAAGGGTTCCTGTGTTTAATCTGAGGTCTTTTAAGGAGTAATTTTTTATTGGGATATCATTCAGTAATATGTTGCCTGTAAAGCCTGTATAGGCTCCGGTGAGCAGCCTGAGTATGGTAGAGCGACCGCTGCCTGACTCTCCTTTAAAGCATACAAGGGTATTTTTTGCAGCACTAAAATTTATCTCTCTTAAAGCGATACTTTCATTGGGATAAATAAACCCTACTCCATTAAAAGCAATGTTGCACCCGCTGGATTTTTCAAAACGTAAATTACCAGATTCTTCTACCTTGCTATCTACTATTTTACTTAATTTTTCTATAGAACTAAGACTGTCATAAACAGCATCTAGGCTAGAAATTAATTTTTCTACTGAACTTATAATGAGGATAATGATGATATCTGCTGCTATGAATTGTCCCACATTAATTTGTTGGTTCAGCAAGAGCCAAGTGCCTGCGATTAGCATAGATGCTACTATCAAAATTTTAAAAACAATCAAACTCCAATATTGCAAGGTGAGAATCTTAAAATGGCCTGTCCGGCTGTTTAGGTATTTGCCAATGAGCTCATCGGTTTTTTTCATATGCAACGATGCACCCTTGCTGTACTTAAATGTTTTTATGCCTCTTGCCATTTCTTCTAGCCAACCGGCTGTTTCGTATTTGTAATTGCTGGAATTTAGATTGGTTTCAAATCCTTTTGGAGACGTAATTCTAATAATAAGTATAAGAATAAAAAAAACAAATGCCCCAAAGGCAATAAATACCGGGTGGTAGAATGATAAAATTATGAGCCCAAATAAAATTTGAATAATCGAAGCGGGAATATCAAGCATAATTTTTTCAATACTCTTTGCCAAAGCAGGTATGTCAAAAAATCTATTCACAAGTTCTGGCAAGAAATAATCATCCAAATGTTGCGGACTTATGTTTGGCAATCTGTGGCTAAATTCCAAAGCGTATCTCGTAAATATTTTTTGCCTTATGCGTTCAATAACTTGAATTTGTCTCACCTGCATTAATCCGTTTAAAAATACTCCTATTATAACGATAGCAATGAGTATAACTATAGAAGTAGAGAGCCGTGCAGCCATTACAAAACTGATGATCGTCTGTATACCCAAAGGTAAAGTGAGCGAAATTAAACCTCCTGCTATAGCGAAAAAGTATACAGAACCCGCATCTCTTTTGTCGGTCATTATTAACCGGTGAATTTTTAATAGTGCAGAGGATAAACTGGTACGCATATGATTTTCTTTTAAAAAGCAAAAATAATCAAACTAATTTAAATAATAGCAATACTATTATAAATAGTAATAAAATAAATAAAAATGATGTATTGCTATTATAAATAATTCTTTTTTGTACATTTGGAAAATTTTTAAAACATGCAGGTAGATTTTAAAGTAAAGATGAACGAGAAACTGTACCTCAGAAATCCGGAAGGCACAGATATAGGAAGGTATATAATAAAAGCAGGCGTGACAATGATTGCAGAACTGGGCTATGAACAATTTACTTTCAAAAAACTTGCAGTAGAAATTGGTAGCACAGAAGCCACTGTTTACCGCTATTTTGAAAACAAGCATAAACTGCTCATTTACATTATAGATTGGTATTGGGCATTTATTGAGTTTCAGGTAATTTTCCAGTTAAATAATATTACCAATCCGGCAGAAAAAATTAGGAAATTGATTGATATTCTTGTTTGGGAAGATAATGCGGGGACTGTTTTTAGTGAGCTAGACCAGCAAGCACTTTATTACATTGCCATTGCAGAAGGCAGTAAAACTTATTTGAGTAAAGATGTTGATAGCCATAATAAAGATTTTCTCTTTAAACCTTATAAAGACCTTTGTGGCAGAATTGCTTTGTTATTTAAAGAATACAACCCCAAATATAAATACCCATCATCGCTTGCCAGTACTTTGGTTGAAACTGCTCACATGCAGTACTATTTTATGCACCACCTGCCAAGGTTAGGAGATTATAGCAAGAAAAAAAATCCCAAAGAAATAGAGGCTTTTTTGGAGCAGTTCGTTTTTGGTGTGCTTGATGCGAAGTGAACATTATTTACTAATAAACCATTCTGCATTTTTAATTAATTGCGCAGGATATTCATCTGGTTTGTAATCCCCTTCCAACACTTTTTTTAGCATGGTGTCTTTTTCTGCTCCTGCAACTAAGAATAAAATATGCTTGGCATTGTTTATTAGCGGTGCAGTAAAACTTATGCGATTCATTTTTATTTCATTGACATATACTTCTTTTACCAAAGCTTTTTGTTCGTGTAAAATTGTTGTATTTGGAAATAGCGATGCCGTATGCCCATTATTTCCCATGCCCAATAAAATTAAATCGAATGAAGGACTATCTGTTTTAAAAAATATTTTAATGGTGGCTTCGTAATAGATGGCCGCATTCACAGGGCATTCATCTACCGGTACTATAAAAATATTTTTTTTAGGTACGAACACTTTATCCAAAAAAATATTTTTAGCATTAAAGGCATTATTGTCTTTATCGTTTAACGGTACGCAACGTTCATCTCCCCAAAAAAAATAACATTTTTTCCATTCAATCTGTTGGTTATAAAAATTGTCTGTTAATAATTGGTACATGGTGCCTGGCGTACTGCCGCCAGATAATGCTACTGTAAATTTTCCTTTTAATTCAATAGCTTCCTTTGCAATTTTTATAAAATATTCTGCTGCAGCTTTTGCCAATAAATCTGTGTTATTAAAATAGGTAATTTTATTCATTTTTCTTTTTTTAATGGAAGTGTAATTCAGTTGCTACCGTCTGTTGCAATGAGTGCTTCAGCAGTTTCGGGGCCCTTTGTACCTGCACTAAAATTAGGAAAATTTATGGAGGGGTTGTCTCTCCACATTTCTGTTTGATAGGTTTCCATAATGTCTTCCGGCATAACTACACGTATAATACACCTAGCTCGCCCTATAGATGCAACGCTTGTAATATTCGTATCGTATTTATAAAATTCCGATGACGGTTGCAGCCCATCGTGCCAAGCCCAATCATCCCATAATTATATTTTTCTTCTGCCGTTTTATATTTGTATAAATGAATAATTTAAAGCCAATAAAAAACCCCCGCAAATGCAGAGGTTTTTAAGTAGTAATAATAACAATTAAGAAGCTACTGTAGTTGCTTAAACTGTTTTTGTTTTTTTTGTTTTTTTCATTGTTTTTGTTGAAGCAGCAGGTGTGGCAACAGAAGCTTTTGCAGGCGTTGCTGCAACAGAAGTAACAGGTGCTTTTGTTCCATTTAATTTTGCATAATCTTCTGTCGTTAAAACTTCACCTTTAAAACCAATGCTTTTTGTATCGTCTGCACCTGCAAACTTTACGTTCATGTGCTTGTCTATAGGACCTACTGCAGCTGCATTAAAAGTAGCAGTAATTTTTCCTGTCTCACCTGGCTTTATAGGTGACTTTGTATAATCACCAACTGTGCAACCACAAGTAGGGTTTGCGCTTTCAATAATCAAATCTGTTTTACCAATGTTGGTTACAATAAATGTAGAAACTGCAGGAACTCCTTGAGGGATTTTACCTAGATCAATTGTTTCTATTTTAATTTTTGCAATATCATCTGCTTTTACTTGTGCAAATACGCCTGCAGATAATACCATAGCTGTAAATGCGAAGAATAATCTTTTCATGTTTTTGTTTTTTCGTTTTAATTTAATTTTTAAGATCATTTATTGCTCCATTTGCCGGTGCGCTGGCAGCAGGCGTTTTCCATACTTCGCCTTTTATTACAATTACTTTGGTTTGTGTTCCATTATAAGTTACTGTTATCGGCTTGCTGAAAGGGCCTTCCGCAGCAGCATTGTAACCGACGGTTATAAGGGATTTCTCTCCTGCGTTTATAACTTTTTCTTTATCCCATTGTGGAGTAGTACAACCGCAGCTTGCAACAACATTATCAAGTTTATAGGCAGTCTTGCCGCTATTTGTAAGTTCAAAAATGTGTGTTACAGGTTTACCCTGTGGTATTTTACCAAAATTAAATTCTGCCTCTTTAAATGAAATAGCATCATCTAATGTTACAGAAGGGGTTACAGCCGCGACTGGTGTTGCAGGTGTAGCCATTTGGGCATGATTATGCCCCGCATGCTCATCTTTTACAGCGACTTGCGCATTTGCTGCAAAAGCTGCTAAACCTAAGAACGAAACAAATAAAATTTTTCTCATACTTTCTAATTTTAAGAATCCAAATATACAAAAAGGTTTGATTTGTAAACTATTTCCCAACTCTAATGACAGTTTTTTAACAAAGCACCACAAATTCAATAAATTTGCCGCAATTTACAGATATATGGATACTATGAATAAAACAGATGCTGCATCATACGAAAAATTGAGTTTTGATACCTTCAGACACGAGGTGCTAAACGATTATAAATTTGCCTGTATAAGCCGTGAAGCAAGCTTGTTGGGGAGAAAGGAAGTGCTAACAGGAAAGGCAAAATTTGGCATTTTTGGGGATGGAAAAGAAGTGCCACAGATTGCGATGGCCAAATTTTTTAAAGCGGGCGATTTTAGATCAGGTTACTACAGAGACCAGACCTTTATGTTTGCGAGCGGCCTGGCAACCGTACAGCAGTTTTTTGCTCAGTTATATGCTGATGCAGATGTAGCACATGATCCATTTAGCGCGGGTAGGCAGATGAATGCGCATTTTGCAACACCGATGGTTGATGCAGAAGGAAAGTGGTTACCATTAGCAACTTCAAAAAATATTTCAAGTGACATTGCGCCAACAGGTGGGCAAATGCCACGGGCATTGGGTCTTGCATTTGCCAGTAAATTTTTTAGGAATGTAAAGGAACTAAAAGGCGAAACTGATTTATCAAATAATGGTAACGAAATTTGTTTCTGTACCATCGGAGATGCTTCTACGAGCGAAGGGCATTTTTGGGAAACCATCAACGCTGCCGGCGTTTTGCAGGTTCCGTTAGCAGTTTTTGTTTGGGATAATGGGTATGGTATTTCTGTACCAAAAGAATACCAGACTACCAAAGGGTCGATATCTGATGCGCTTGCCGGGTTTCAAAAAGAAGATGGTACTAACGGATTCGATATATACAAACTAAAAGGATGGGATTATGCAGGCATGTGCGAAGTGCTGGAGCCTGCCATTGATAAAATAAGAGAAACACATACACCTGCCGTCTTTCACATAGAAGAAATTACACAGCCACAAGGGCATTCTACATCTGGCAGCCATGAGCGATATAAGAAAGCTGAAAGACTAGCTTGGGAAAAAGAATGGGACTGTATTAAGCAAATGCGCAGTTGGATTTTAGAAAATGCGTTGGCTGAAGAAGAGGAAATAAAGGGAATTGAAGAAGAAGCAGCCTTGCTTGTAAAAAGTGGTAAGCAGCTTGCATGGGAGGCTTACCTGGCACCTATAAAGGACACACTTGCTACTGCGGTGAGTTTGCTCGATAAAACAGAAAACGATGCTGCAATAAAACAGGCTGCGGCATTAAAAACACTTAGAGAACCATACAAAAGAGATATTTTAAAAGCACTTGCGACATCTTTATACGATATGCCAGCAACAGTGGCCACAGACGTAAAAGCCTTTTACGACGATTTACTTCAAAATAACAATAAATTGTACGATGCCCATTTGTATAATGAAGGGCCAAAATCTGCCCTAAAGGTACCCATTGTAAATGCTGAGTTTGATGATGAAGGAACAACGGTAAATGGCTATGAAGTGCTTAATAAATACTTTGACCAGTTATTTGAAAACAACAATAAAGTTGCAGCTTTTGGCGAAGATCTTGGGTTTATCGGTGATGTGAACCAGGGCTTTAGTGGCCTGCAGGAAAAGTATGGCAGCGATCGTATTTTTGATACAGGTATAAGAGAATTAACCATTATGGGGCAGGGGATAGGTATGGCTTTAAGGGGATTGAGACCCATTGCTGAAATACAATACCTTGATTATTTACTTTTTGGTTTGCAGCCTCTCAGTGATGATGTTGCTACCACCCATTTTCGCACCGCAGGGCAACAAAGCGTGCCATTAATCGTTCGTACAAGAGGCCACAGGCTCGAAGGGATTTGGCACAGTGGCTCGCCCATGGGTATGATTATAAATGCGTTGCGTGGAATGTATGTTTGTGTTCCAAGAAATATGACACAGGCGGCAGGCATGTACAATACCTTGTTGCAGGGCAATGATCCGGGTTTGGTTATTGAGTGCTTAAATGGCTATCGCCTAAAAGAAAAATTGCCAACAAATCTTACCGATTTTACAGTGCCATTGGGCGTTTGCGACGTGTTGAGAGAAGGGGAAGATATTACCATTGTGAGTTATGGTTCTACTTTGCGTATTGTGCAGGAAGCTGCTGAAATATTGGCAAAAATGGAAATAAGTTGTGAGGTGATTGATGTACAAACTTTACTTCCTTTCGATATTAATCACAGAATAGTTGAATCGCTTAAAAAAACAAGCCGTATTATTTTTATAGACGAAGATGTGCCTGGGGGTGCTGCGGCTTACATGTTTAACAAAGTGATGGAAGAACAGAAAGGTTATAAATATTTAGATGTTTCACCCCGTACATTGACAGGTAAAGACCATCGCCCGGGTTATGGCAGTGACGGTGATTATTTTGCAAAACCAAATGTGGAAAATTTGGTGGAAGAAATACGAAGTATGATGCAAGAATAACGATTACAAAAGCAGTATCAACGGAGAATAATTAGCTTATAAAAAAGAGCAGCATGAAACCATGCTGCTCTTTTTTTATATCTTAAAATTGCTGTTTTGAAAAACACGCTCACTTTTTTACTAAAGTTCGCACTCACTCTCTGCATCATAAACGCAATCTTTTATTTCAAATTATGATAAACCTTTTGCACATCTTCATCCTGTTCAATGTGATCTACCATTTTTAAAACATCGTTTGCATCTTCTTCGCTTAGCTCAACCAGTGTGCCCGGTATGCGGGTAAGTTCTGCGCTGATAAGTTCTAATTTTTTATCTTCAATAGCTTTGTTCATATTACCAAACTCAGCAAAAGCACACCTGATAATGATGTTTCCGTCTGCATCTTCTCCAATTTCTTCTAATCCAAAATCAATTAATTCCAGTTCAAGCTCATCTATATTCTGCCCATTATTTTTTACTTTAAATTCTCCCATACGGGTAAATGTAAAAGCTACACTTCCGCTGGTGCCGAGTGCACCTTTTGCTTTTGTGAAATGCATGCGCACGTTGGCAACTGTTCTCGTTGTGTTGTCTGTTGCGGTTTCAACCAGCACCGCTACACCATGCGGCGCATAACCTTCATACACCATTTCGTCGTAGCTGCTAATGTCTTTTCCCATAGCACGCTTTATGGCCGCTTCTACACGGTCTTTTGGCATGTTGCAGGCTTTTGCATTGAGGTAACATCTTCTAAGTGCTGGGTTGTTTTCAGGGTCTGGTCCTGCGGCTTTTACGGCAATGGCAATTTCTTTTCCAATACGGGTAAAATCTTTTGCCATTTTATCCCATCGTGCAAACATGGCACCTTTTCTTACTTCAAATATGCGACCCATCTTTTATTTATTTGTTATTAGTTATTAGTTATTAGTAATTGGTAATTTGTAATTTTTAATTGGTAATTGGTAATTGGTAATTGGTAATTGGTAATTGGTAAAGCGAGTGCA
>JBBAQB010000003.1:27243-169077 GCA_040400515.1 Ferruginibacter sp.
TAATTGGTAATTGGTAATTGGTAATTGGTAATTGGTAATTGGTAAAGCGAGTGCAAATTTATGGATTGTTTTTTAATGTTGTAAGTATTGGTCTTTGGCGAATATGGCTACTACAGCGCAAATAAAAGTTCAGTAAAGACTCATTGCTCAATTTAGCCCTGATTGAAGCGGCTATCCTTTTTTGCCTGCCTTTGGGGCAAAAAAGATAGTAGCGAAAAGCGGGACACTAATGTTGATAAATGCTTTTCTGCCCATGCTCCTCATTCAGAGAACAAGTCCAGAAATTTTATAAGACCAACGTTGAACCATGAACCATGAACCCTGAACCTTGAACTTTGAACTTTGAACCTTGAACCTTGAACCATCAACCTTAAACCGTTAACCAATAACATTTAACAATTAACTTCCTACAAATAACTAATTTTGTAGCATGAGCAAAGGAAAAGTTTTGATGGCCATGAGTGGCGGTATAGATAGTACCGTGGCTGCGCTTATGCTTCACAAAGAAGGTTATGAAGTAGTAGGAATTACCATGAAAACATGGGATTATGAAACAAGTGGCGGCGGTAATACCGGCAAAAAGGAAACCGGTTGCTGCAACCTAGATAGTTTTAACGATGCACGCCAGGCGGCTGTACAGCATGGCTTTCCGCATTTTATTTTAGATATAAGAGAAGAATTTGGCGGTTTTGTTATTGAAAATTTTGTGGAAGAATATATTGCCGGTCGCACCCCAAACCCTTGCGTAATGTGCAATACGCATATAAAGTGGCGGGCATTGCTTAAACGTGCAGATGCGCTTAACTGCGATTTTATTGCCACCGGGCATTATGCGCAGGTACACCAGCATACAAACGGCAGGTATTTTATAAGCAAAGGCATTGATGAAACAAAAGACCAAAGCTATGCGCTGTGGGGCTTGCAACAGGATTTATTAAAGCGAACTTTGTTACCGCTTGGCACTTACCATAAAACTGAAATAAGGCAAATGGCCCACGATTTTGGATACCCGGAACTGGCTAAGAAAAGCGAGAGTTACGAAATATGTTTTGTGCCTGATAATGATTACCGTGGTTTTCTTAAACGCAAGGTAGAAGGGTTGGAAGAAAGAGTAAATGGTGGCGATTTTGTAGATACGGATGGTAAGTTTTTAGGAAAACACAAAGGCTATCCGTTTTATACCGTCGGGCAAAGGAAAGGCTTGGATATTGCTCTTGGCAAGCCTGCTTTTGTAACCAAAATAATACCCGAAACCAATACAGTGGTATTAGGCGATGAAGATGCACTTAACCAAACTGAGATGACGGTACGTGGAATAAACTGGATGAAATATGAAGGAATAACCGATGGCATGGAGGCGGTGACAAAAATACGTTATAAGGACAAAGGCGCTTTAAGCAATATGTATGCAACCGATGGCGGCATAACGGTGAAATTTTATGAAAATGTAAAGGGAGTAGCTCCCGGACAAAGCGCCGTTTTTTACGAGGGGAATGATTTGATCGGTGGCGGCGTTATACAAAGGGGCTTTTAATATTTAAGCAACAATTTTGTAACAGTTAGCGTCTTAATAATTATTGTATATTTATTTTATGAAGAAAATTACTTTACCATTGCTTTGCCTGCTTGTACTTGTGGCTTGTAAAAAAGAATCTGAGAAGTTGGTGGTGGCGCCACTAAGTGATTATGCGCCCTTAAAGGTGGGTAAATATATTACCTACAGCCTCGATTCACTTGTTTACATAAATTTCGGCTCTACAGAAGCGCACAGGTTTTATGAGGTAAAATACCTTACGGCTGATTCGCTTACGGATATATTAGGACGTAAAGCATTTCGGATAGTTCGTTACAAGAGAACATTACCCAACGGCACATTTACTGCCGACAATACTTTTTTAGCTGTAAATACAGGAAATACTTTTGAATTTACTGAAAACAACCTTCGTTATTTAAAGCTAACCCTTCCGGTTAAAAATGAAAGAACGTGGAAGGGTAATTCGGCCATTGATGTTTCTTCGTTGGGCAGCGATTTACAATATTTATCTGACTGGGATTATACTTACGCTGATGTGGACCAGGGAAAAAAAATAGGCACTTTTAATTTATCTAATACAATAACGGTAAACCAGATAAACGAGTCAGTAAACCTGCCGGTAATACCGCTAGGGCAGCCAAACCAAACTAACATTGCCTCTAAAGATTACTCACAGGAAATTTATGCAAAAGGAATAGGCATGGTTAGAAAAGAATTTTTACATTTCGAATACCAATTGGCTTTTCCAGGGTACATTGGTTACGGGGTAAAACTTATAATGATAGATCACAATTAAGTGAATTGTGAATGGTTAGTTGTGAATTATAAAGTTTATTTTTTTCGAAGAAAAGATATCAAATCGGTGTTGGGAATGTTTTTTACATCTACCTGTCTAAGCATCGTTACCAACTGGCCTCTATGGTACGACTGGTGATTGAAAAGATGCATAACCATTTCGTGAACAGGTTGTTTAAACTGATCTTTTTTAGAGTTTTTGTAAATGAATTCATGCTCCAAAGCTGCCTCTGTAGCAATGTCTATCCATTCTTTCCACTGTTTACTTTGTGCCAGTAAGTTGTTGTTTAATTCCATTAACGACCCTGAGAAATGATCGCTTTGCCATACTTGCACCTCTACCAATTTCATACGCTGCCACCAAATATTTTCTACATCCCACAAATGCAAAACCGTTTTGCGAATGCTGGGGTAACTGCTTGTTATGTCTCTATCTACCTGCTCATCTGTAAGGTTATTTATTAGTTCTATAAGTCTGTTATTTGCCCAAAGATTGTAAGCGGCATAATGTACAAGCATTTTTTTCATGTTAGTTGTATTCGTTGTTTGAGCAAATGTAAACTTTACCTTTCAATGGTAAATTAGTTTTAAATTGGATAAATTTTTTAAATGGAAATACGGATACGAAAAGCAGTTAAAGAAGATTGCGCAGCTATTATGAAACTGGTAAACGAACTCGCAGTATACGAAAAAGCCCCTGATGAAGTGACTGTTACAATGGAGCATTTTATAGAAAGTGGTTTTGGTGAAAACCCTGTATGGGAGGCGTTTGTAGCAGAGGAAAGTGGTGTTGTGAGAGGCTTTGCACTTTATTATATTCGCTACAGCACATGGAAAGGACAAAGAATGTACCTGGAAGATTTATTGGTTACAGAGGATATGCGTGGCAATGGTATTGGGAAATTATTGTTTGATGCATTAATAGAAGAATGCAAGCTAAAAAAATACAGCGGACTTGTGTGGCAGGTTTTGGATTGGAATGAGCCGGCTATTAATTTTTACAAAAAGTTTGATGGGGTAAAGTTTGATGGGGAGTGGGTGAATTGTAGTATGGAGTTTTAAATTAATTTTTTATAATAATGTTATAAAAAACTGCGTTTAATCTAAATAAAGCATCCTATAAAAAACCAACAACATGAATTATTCTTTTAATCCAAAAACAACCATCAGGTTTATCCTGACATCAATTATTGCAGTTTTGTTTTTTGCCTCTTGCCAAAAAACAACTGATATTATAGAAACGCCAACACCGCCTGTTGTGAACCCCATTCCCCCGGATTTAACTACAAAAGTAAGTTCATCTGTAAGTGGCTTTGTTACAGATGAGAATGAGCTGCCTGTAAAAAATGCAAATGTATTGGTGGGAACATCAACTATCATTACAGACAAATATGGTTATTTTGAAATAAGAAATGTGCAGGTTGTACAAAATGCGGCCATGGTTACCGTTACAAAATCCGGTTATTTTAAAGGCATAAAAACATACATTGCCACTGCCGGAAAAAGTGCTTTTTTTAGAATTAAACTTATTGCCAAAGTAACTTCAGGTACTGTGAGCGGTGCAACGGGGGGAACAATAACACTTGCGAGCAACCTTAGTATTTTATTTCCTGCAAGTGCATTTATAAACGCAAGTACAAATGCTGCTTACACGGGCACTGTAAACGTTGCTGCTTTTAAAATAGATCCTACAAGCGCAGATTTGCCACGCATTATGCCAGGAGATTTAAGAGGTTTAAATACCGATGGAAATTTACAGATACTTACCTCTTATGGAATGGCAGCAGTTGAATTATCAGGTGCTGGTGGGGAATTATTGCAAATAGCTCCCGGCAAAAAAGCAACTATGACAATGCCAATACCTGCAACTATTATGGCTTCAGCACCTGCTACTATTCCACTTTGGTATTTTGATGAAACAAATGGTTTATGGAAACAGGAAGGCACAGCAACAAAAACGGGTAATAATTATGTAGGAGATGTAAGCCATTTCAGTTTTTGGAATTATGATGTCCCTGCCAATTATGTCATTTTTAATTGTACAGTTGTGACTGCATCAGGGCAACCTGTGCAAAATGCGTATGTTAAAATATCATTGGTGAGCAACCCCAATAATGCAGGTTATGGTTATACTGATTCATCAGGCTACGTGAGCGGGGCTGTTCCTAATAATGCACAACTAAAACTGGAAGTTTTTGCAAATGCTTCTTGCGGTACTGCAGCAGCATTTTCACAAAATTTTTCTACCACCAATGTTAATGTGGCTTTTGGAAATGCTACTATAAATACAACAACTAGTATTGCTACATTAACAGGAGGTGTAAAAAATTGTGCAGGGTTGCCCGTTACAAACGGCTATGTTGTAATACGAGAAGGAAACCTCTATAATAGAATCGCATTGAGTAATACCGGCACCTACAGTCACAATAAAGTTTTTTGTAGTTTTCCAACTCAAATAACTTTAGTGGGTGAGGATGTTCCAAATCTTCAGCAGAATTTACCTGTAACTTATTCAGTAACTTCAGCAGGAGTTAATAATATTCCTGCTATCACAGCGTGTGGTGTTAATACACAGCAATTTATTAATTATACAATAAATGGTTCAGCGTATAGTTTCACTGCTACCACAGATAGTTTAACTTTTTTGAATGGAGCGGGAGGTGTACCCTATTGCTATTTAAATGGATTTACTTTTAATGCTACTTCTAACATAACTATTTACTTCACATCTTCTGGAATAGCATTAAACAGTAATCAAACCTTGCAATTCTTTAAACCATCTCAAATAAATGACAGCACTATTATTACAACCCCTATATTAGTTAATATTACTGAATATGGTACGATAGGTCAATTTATAGCGGGTAATTTTACAGGAGCATTTACCGGAGGAGGGCCAGGCAATATTGTCTACAACACCACTTGTAATTTTAGACTTAAAAGGTATAATTAAGATAATTTACTTTCGAAAAGCCTTCTGCAAAAAATCAGAAGGCTTTTTTTATGCCCGACATTTAAAATTGATTGTTTTACTTTTGCAGCATAAAAAAGACAGATAAAGGTATGCGGTATCCCGAAAACTTTCGGGAAGTGACATCCCTACACAGGTGTAGGGAATGTTGATCCCGCTTTTTGCGGGACTGCTTCTTTGGTTGGACAACAAAAAATCCCATAAATAAAAAATTAGGAAATAAACTGGAATTCATAACAAATCAATCGCAACACTAAATACTTAATACTTATGTCTCAAAAAATAGCCATGCAAAACGGTACGCTCACCGTTCCCAATAATCCCGCAATTCCTTTTATTGAAGGCGATGGTATTGGTCCTGATATTTGGAAAGCAAGTGTAAGGGTATTTGATGCAGCAGTGCAAAAAGCTTACGGCGGCGAAAAGAAAATTGAGTGGCTAAAAGTATTAGCGGGAGAAGAAGCTTTTAATGCAACCGGCAGTTGGATGCCCGAAGAAACCATGCAGGCTTTTAAAGATTATTTGTTATCAATTAAAGGGCCGCTTACTACACCTGTTGGTGGTGGTATAAGAAGTTTAAATGTGGCACTAAGGCAGGAGCTGGATTTGTATGTATGTCTTCGCCCTGTAAAATATTTTGAAGGTACACCTTCGCCCATGTGGCAGCCCGAGAAAGTAAGCATGACCATTTTTAGGGAGAACACAGAGGATATTTATGCAGGTATAGAATTTATGACCGGCACACCTGAAGCCACAAAACTGTTGAAATTTTTAGTTGATGAAATGGGCGTAAAAGCATTTCGTTTTCCTGAAACCACCTCACTTGGTATAAAGCCAGTGAGTAAAGATGGAAGTGAACGTTTAATAAGAAGTGCTATAGAATTTGCAATAGAAAAAAAGCTTCCAAGTGTTACCCTTGTGCACAAAGGCAACATTATGAAATACACTGAAGGTGCTTTTAAACAATGGGGTTACGAACTTGCAGAAAGAGAATTTGGCGGACAGGTTTACACTTGGCAACAATGGGAAAAAACCAAAAAAGAAAGTGGTGAAGCAGTAGCGAACGAAGAAATGAAAATAAGTGCTGTTGGAGGTAAAGTAATTATTAAAGATGCCATTGCAGATAATTTTTTACAGCAGGCATTGTTAGCGCCACAGGATTATTCAGTAATTGCAACCCTCAATTTAAACGGTGATTATATTTCTGATGCATTGGCTGCGCAGGTTGGTGGTATTGGTATTGCACCGGGTGCTAACATTAACTATCTTACCGGGCATGCAGTGTTTGAGGCAACACATGGCACAGCTCCACGCTTTGCTAGTACAAACACGATGAACCCTTCTTCTGTAATTCTGAGCGGTGTTATGATGCTTGAATATATGGGTTGGAGAGATGCTGCAGACCTTATTACAAATGCCGTAGGTAAAACTATTCGCAACAAAACAGTAACAATAGATTTTTATAATTTAATGAAAGAAGGAACATTACTAAAGACAAGCGAATTTGCAGATGAGATTATAAAAAACATGTAAGTAAACTAACAAGACGGCATATAATAAGCGATCATATATATTTGCTTTTTTTAGAAACTAAAATAAAAAGAATAAACATACGTAATGGAAAAAATTAAAGTAGTAAATCCGGTAGTAGAACTTGATGGTGATGAAATGACAAGAATCATCTGGAAATTTATAAAAGATAAATTGATACTTCCATATCTGGAAGTTCCTATTCAATATTTTGATTTGGGAATGGAGTATAGAGATGAAACAAACGACCAGGTGACCATTGATGCAGCTAAAGCGATAAAAGCTTGTGGTGTAGGCATTAAATGTGCAACCATCACTCCGGATGAGCAGCGCGTAGAAGAGTTCAAACTAAAGCAAATGTGGAAGTCACCAAACGGAACCATTCGTAATATTTTGGATGGAACTGTTTTTCGTGAACCAATTGTAATGCAAAATGTACCTCGTTTAGTAACTAACTGGACAGCCCCAATTATTGTTGGTCGCCATGCGTTTGGTGACCAGTATCGTGCAACTGATACTGTAATAAAAGGCAAAGGAAAATTAACCATGACATTTACGCCAGAAGATGGTGGAGAAGCACAGGTGTTTGAAGTGTTTAATTTTAAGGGTGATGGCGTGGCAATGGCAATGTACAACGTAGATGAAAGTATTTACGGTTTTGCACGCAGTTGTATGAACATGGCTTTAAGCAAAAAATGGCCATTGTATCTTTCAACAAAAAATACCATTCTAAAAAAATACGATGGACGTTTTAAAGATATTTTTGAAGAAGTTTACCAGAATGAATTTAAAGAAAAATATGCTGAAGCAGGTATCACTTACGAGCATCGTTTAATTGATGATATGGTAGCCAGCGCTTTAAAGTGGAATGGAAATTTTGTTTGGGCATGTAAAAATTATGATGGTGATGTACAAAGTGATACCGTTGCCCAAGGCTTTGGTAGCTTGGGTTTAATGACATCGGTACTTGTAACGCCGGATGGTAAAACAATGGAATCAGAGGCTGCACATGGTACGGTAACCCGTCATTTTAGAGATCATCAAAAAGGTAAACCAACATCTACAAATCCTATAGCTTCCATTTTTGCATGGACAAGAGGACTTGCTTTTCGTGGGAAATTAGACAGCAATCAACCATTAATCGATTTTTGTAATAACCTTGAGCAGGTTTGTGTGGAAACGGTGGAAAGCGGAAAGATGACGAAAGATCTTGCTGTTTGTATACACGGTAACAAAGTAGAGCATGGTACACATTATTTATACACAGAAGAATTCTTAGATGCTATTGACGAGAATTTAAAAAAGAAAATGGCTTAGTATTGAAGTATTAAATTTATCAAAAAGAGCAACCTCAAGTTGCTCTTTTTGATTTTAAGAATTAATTTCTTCAATAACTTTTAGACTTCGCTTTTTCTTACATCTCTCGTACCTGCGTAAAGCTCGTATTCAAATAACCTGCAGTCTATTTTGCTTGTGTAAAATTCAATTCTTCTTTTGGGTTTAAGGCCTATTTTTTTTGCTAGTTCTAAGTTGCCGGTAAAAATGTAACCGGTGTAACCTTTGCATTTTTTCTTCATAAAATCACCAAGTAACGAATAGGTTTCTTCCAGTTCTTTTTCCTCGCCCAACCTATCTCCATATTCGGGGTTAAATATTATAATACTTCCTTCAATCGCCGGCAAATGCGTCAGTTGAAAATCGCATACTTCATAGGTAATCATATCTTCTACACCTGCCATGCCTGCATTTATTTTAGAAATATTTATAGCATCTTCACTTATATCCGATGCCGTTATTATCAAGTCAGGTTTTTCAATAACCTGCGCCTGTATGGCATCGAGTTCCTTTTCATACATGCCATATTCGTAGCCCTTTACATGCATAAACGAGTAATTATTTCTGTATAAACCCGGTACTCTGTTGGTGGCTATCAATGCAGCTTCAATGGCAATCGTACTTGAACCGCACATGGGATTTATAAATGGAGTTTCGCCTTTCCAAACACTTGCATAAACCACCGCCGCAGCAAGCGACTCCAGCATTGGTGCTTTCCCTGGTATTTTTCTGTACCCATGTTTGGAGAGTGTTTCGCCCGAAGTATCTAAAAATATTTCTGCAGCTTCTTCTTTCCAGTACAGATGTATCACCGCTCCGTTTAGTACGGCACCGGAGTCGGGTCTTGTGCCGGTCTTGTCTCTGCACCTGTCAGCAATAGCATCTTTTACTTTTACATTGGCAAATAAATTATTGGTAATGGTTTCGTTGCTCACATTGCTACTGATAGAAAAATAGCCATCTGCAGGCAATATATTTTCCCATTCCACATCTAACAAAACATTGTAAACATCATCGGCATTTACCGCCCTAAATTCTTTTATTGAAAATAATACCTGGCTTGCGCACCTCAGGTTTAAGTTTAACTTTATACAATCCTGTAAATTTCCGGTTATTTCAACCCCCGTTTTAAAAGTTCTTACAGGTGTATACCCTAAATTTTTTATTTCTTGTTCGAGGTAGGTTGACAGGCGATTACTGCACGTAACAATAATTCGGCTGTCTTTATTAAATATTTGCACGGGGCAAAAATACCAAACTTAATGTAAGCAGTTGCAAATAGGCTTAGCTTGGCCGCATTTATAATGAATTTGAGCAGAAAGTCTCAGCGTAAACGCTAGATCCTCTTTTCTCTGCGGTGAATATGACATTACTACAATGAAATTGTTATAGCGGCAGTTTTGGATTCACCCTTTAACTTTGCCCTATGAAAATTTTCCTGATTGGGTTTATGGGCTCTGGCAAAAGTTATTTAGGAAAACTTTGGGCAGATGCCAACCAACTTCCATTTTATGATTTAGATACTTTAATTGAGGAAGAAGAAAGAATGACCATAGATAAAATATTTGCAACCTACGGCGAAGATTATTTTAGAGAGAAAGAAGCCGCTGCATTGAGAAACACAGACAAATTTACAAATGCAATTATTGCCTGCGGTGGTGGTACGCCTTGTTATTTTGACAATATGCATTGGATGAATAAAAATGGTGTTACCGTTTTTTTAAACGAGACAGAAGCCAATATTTACAACCATGTACAGAACGATAAAAAAGTAAGACCACTCATACTTGGGCAAGACCAAAAGAACCTTCAGTCATTTATTACAGCTAAATTAAAAGACCGATTTCCTTTCTATGAGCAGAGCCAAACAACTTTACATAGCCATCAACTAAACAAGGAAGGGTTTACATTTATTCAAAATCACCTAAACCACATCGTTAAATAATTAATCTCTAAAATAAATGAACAAACGTTTTTTAAAAGCAGCTGCACTGCTTGGCGCATTAACCGTAATATTTGGCGCATTTGCCGCTCATGCAATTAAAAGCAGGGTAAATGCAGAAACCCTTGCCGTTTTTGAGACAGGCGTGAGGTACCAGATGTACCATGTTTTCGGTCTTTTTCTTGTTGGAATATTGTATAAAGAGTTTCCAAAAAAATCGATGGTTTGGGCCGGCAACTTATTCTCATCAGGGATAATTCTGTTTAGCGGTTCTCTTTATTTGCTAACCTATTTTAAGGCAGCAGGCAACGAAAATATGAACTGGTTAGGGGCTGTAACGCCATTTGGTGGAACCTGCTTTATTGTGGGCTGGAGTTTAATTTTGAGAAGTTTCTATCTCCCTAAAACAACTGTCTGAATTTTTTTAATAAGCAGCAAAATTAAACCTGTAACGAAGCATTTGGTGTAAAACAATTTTTAGCTTATCGCGTAACGTTTTTTATTATCTTTAACGCCATGGCTGTAAAAATTAAATCCATAAAAAAAAACACAAAAGCTGCTGACCCGCTCAAGCAGGAAAAGGAAGAAACCATAGAAGTAAAAGATCTTCTTAAAGACGAACGTACGCACAAGATTGCAGGTAGTATTTGTTTGTTGCTGGCCATTCTGTTTTTTGTAGCTTTTACCTCTTATCTTTTTACATGGGATGAAGACCAGGACAAGGTATTTAAAGAAGGGTATAAGTTGCTTGCGGGTACAGACACTAAAGTTGCCAATTTAATGGGAACATTTGGCGCTTTTATTTCGCATTTTCTAATTTACAAAGGCTTTGGCGTTGCATCTTATCTCATATGTACTTTCTTTTTCATAATAGGTATCAATCTTTTTTTTGGTAAAAAAGTTTTTTCTGTTGGTAGAAATTTGAAATATTTGGTAGTGGGTTTGCCTTTACTAAGCATCACTGCGGCTGCAATAATGCAGGGCAACAATTTTGCATGGGGTGGGGCAGTGGGAGATATGTGTAGAGATTATTTTTACAATGCTATTGGTAAGATTGGGACAATAGGTTTTATTGCAGTAGCATTTTTTGCCTATATCATCTGGCGTTTTAATCCGTCATTCAAATTACCAAGTAAAATACAGGCTACACAGAATGAAACCGATATTGTTAAGGAAGAAACTATTGAAAGCTATGAAGACGATAATGAAACGGATGAAGAATTGCAGACAATGGCATCTGGCAACATACTAAATGGCAACGCAGGTATTTTAAATATACCCGATCAAAGCCAGAAATTTGACCATGAATTGTCGCTTTCAGAAAAAGAAGAGGAGGAACAGAAGAGAGGTGCACGAATTCTTAACACCGTCGTTCTGCCACAAAAAAAGCAACCTGAATTGCTGGAGGAAGTTGAAGAATTGCTTGATGAACCTATTGTTGAAAAGCTACATGTTCCTAAAAACAATGCAGGAACAAATCTTGAGTTGGAAGTAAAAACTGCGCCAGATCAGGTGGAGGAAGAGGCTGAACCCAGAACGGCAAAAACGGCTGCTGATGTGCATAAATTGATTCCTTACGATCCTATTTTAGATTTGCGGGATTATAAATATCCTTCGGTAGAGTTGCTGGAAAACCATGGTAGCGAAAAAGTGATTCAAGACCCACAGGAACTTGAAAATAACAAGAACCAGATTATTTCTACCCTTAAGAATTACGATATTGAAATACAAAAAATATCTGCTACAGTAGGGCCAACAGTTACCTTGTATGAAATTATTCCTGCTGCCGGTGTAAGAATATCCCGTATTAAAAACCTGGAAGATGATATTGCGTTGAGCCTTGCTGCACTTGGTATTCGTATTATTGCCCCAATACCCGGTAAAGGAACGATAGGTATAGAGGTGCCCAATACCCGCAAAACAATGGTGAGCATGAAAACGTTGCTGGTAGATGATAAATTTCAAAAAAGCACTTTTGCATTACCTATTGCCATTGGTAAAAGAATAGACAACACAAATTTTATTGTAGACCTTGCAGCAATGCCACATTTGCTGATGGCAGGTGCAACAGGGCAAGGTAAATCTGTAGGGCTCAATGCCATTCTTGTTTCATTGCTCTACAAAAAGCATCCGTCCCAATTAAAATTTGTTTTGGTAGATCCTAAAAAGGTTGAACTCAGTATTTACAAAACAATTGAAAAGCATTTTCTTGCAAAACTACCTGGAGAAGAAGATTCAATTATTACTGATACAAAAAAGGTTGTGCATACGCTAAATGCGCTTTGTATTGAAATGGACAACCGCTACGATCTTTTAAAAGAGGCAGGTTGCAGAAATATAAGGGAGTACAACGAAAAGTTTGTTGCACGAAAATTAAATCCTGAAAAGGGGCATGATTTTATGCCGTTTATTGTGTTGGTGGTAGATGAATTTGCAGATTTGATAATGACCGCCGGTAAAGAGGTAGAAATGCCAATTGCACGTCTGGCACAGCTTGCAAGAGCAATTGGTATTCATTTGATCATAGCAACGCAGCGGCCATCTGTAAATATAATTACAGGTACTATCAAAGCAAATTTTCCGGCACGTATTGCATTTAAGGTAAGTAGTAAAATAGACAGCCGTACTATTTTAGACATAGGTGGGGCTGAGCAATTGATTGGTAAAGGTGATATGTTGATAAGCTACAATGGCGAATTAGTAAGGCTTCAGTGTGCATTTGTAGATACACCCGAGGTAGATAAAATTGTTGAATTTATAGGTGAGCAGCGTGGCTATCCAGATGCGTTTCTATTGCCGGAATATGTAGATGAAAAAGAAATGGAGTCGAGAGATTTTGATGTGAACAACAAAGACTCGATGTTTGAAGATGCTGCAAGACTCATTGTTACCAGCCAAAGTGGAAGCACTTCTTTATTACAACGCAGGCTTAAACTTGGGTACAACCGCGCAGGCAGGTTAATGGACCAGCTAGAAGCAGCAGGAATTGTTGGACCAAACCAGGGCAGCAAAGTGAGAGATGTATTGATAAAAACAGATGCAGATTTGCAAATGTTTTTGAATGATATGGCATAGTGTAGAAAGACACAAGGCGGGAGATGTTAGCCACAAAATATGTGATATGAGAAGGGCGTACCGCTCTGATAAATTTTTATATGTGTTCTAAATTTCAAAGCCGCCAACCAAAACAAATAACTCGATACACAAAAACAGATGTCAAAATTTTTAATAGTTGGTCTTGGTAACCCCGGTAATGAATATGCCAATACACGCCATAATATTGGGTTTGATGTAGTGCATGCCTTTGCCATAAAGCATGGAGGTATGTTTAAGGAAAGCAGGCTTGCTTATACAGCAGAAGTAAAATGGAAGGGAAAAATATTTGTTTGTATTTGTCCTACTACTTTTATGAATTTAAGTGGACGGGCTTTTAAATATTGGATGGATAAGGAAAAAGTTTTGCTTCAAAATACACTTACGGTGGTAGATGACCTTGCACTACCCATTCAAAAATTAAGACTGCGGGCAGCAGGTACACATGCAGGTCATAACGGCCTGCGAGATATACAAGCTATACTCGGTACCGATGCATATCCCAAACTGCGGTTTGGTATTGGCAATGTTTTTCCAAAAGGTATGCAGGCAGATTTTGTATTGAGCAAATGGAATAAAGAAGAAATAGAAACGGTGAAGAAAAAAATTGCAGGTAGTATAGATGTCATTGAAAACTTTGCTGCAATAGGGGCAGATAGGGCAATGAACCTTTGTAACACATTGGAATTTTAAATTATTAGATTGATTGCCTTCTTTATTGTTTTTTAGCTATTTTCGCAGACGAATAATGTTTTATAGATGAAGATAATTTGTATTGGAAGAAATTACGGTGCGCATGCAAAGGAACTTGGGAATGACATCCCTGATGAGCCTGTGATATTTATGAAGCCTAAAAATGCGTTATTGCAGGGGCATAGTCCGTTCTACTACCCAGAGTTTACAAACGAATTGCATTATGAATGTGAGCTCGTGTTGCGTATATGCAAAAATGGAAAATTTATCACAGAAAAGCAGGCACCTGATTATTATAATGCGATTTCTGTAGGGTTGGATTTTACAGCTAGAGATATTCAGGAAGACCATAAAAAGAGAGGATTGCCCTGGGAAAAAGCCAAAGCATTTGATAATTCTGCTGTGCTCGGTAGACTTATAAATATTACACCAGGCTTTAAAAGAACGGGAATAGAATTTTCTTTGAAGATGAATGGTGATACTGTACAACAAGGGAATTCAGATGATATGATCTTTAGCTTTAACAGTATTATCGAACATATCTCAAATTATTTTTCGCTTAATATTGGCGATCTTATTTATACAGGAACACCCGCAGGCGTTGGGGAATGTGTAGTAGGCGATGAGTTGGAAGGTTTTTTGGGCGCTGAAAAGTTATTTGGGTTGACAGTTAAGTAGAACAAACTCTATAATAAAAAAGAGGAACAGTGTGAGTTGTTCCTCTTTTTTTAAACTTATTTTATTGATAAAAATCAGATAAAATGATTTTAATCTTCGTAAAATTCTATTAAACTTCCAAGGTATACATCGTTCCAACCGGCTACAATAGCGTCGTAATCATCATCAGGAATGTTTGTATGTCGCAATTCGAGCGACGTTTTATTCCTTTCTGCAAATAGTTTCATCGTAACAATAGATGGCTCTTCCTGCTCACCAAAATACCATTGTTGCACTATTTTTTTATCTTTTTCAAATTCTAAATTTTTACCTTCTATATTGCCTTCCCACAAAGAAAATTCGCTACCGGGTTCTGTACTCATAACGGCCGGGTCCCCGCTCCACAACTGTATGGTGGCAGGGTTGGTTAATGCTGCATATACTTCTTCCGGCGTTGCGGAAAGGATATAATATTTTTTAAAATCTTTCATCTTTTTATTTAAACTTGTGAAATACAATTAACAATTCAAAAAAATAGAATTGGTTAAATTTGACTATAAAATTACAGCTATGAATTTACAAAGAGGTAAAATTATTGGTTTTGCTTTGCTCCTCTGCACCGTGGTATCGTCGGGGTATGCTCAATTTAAATCTTTTAAAATGAGTGCGAAAGGAGATACGATTAATAGAATAGATAAGAGAAATTTAAAGCAAGGCAAATTTGTTCTACACACAGATGAACTGCGTGGTGAGCCCGGTTTTGAAGAAGAAGGAATTTATAAAAATGATGCAAAGGAGGGGGTGTGGCGTAAATATAATTTACAGGGAGACCCAATCGGATTTGAGACTTACCTACATGGTGGTAAAGACGGCCTGCAACAATATTATTCGCCCCTTGGTGAATTGTTGAGAGAAGAAAACTGGCGAGGCTACAAACCAGATGCTCCTTATGATACGATTGCAGTGTATGGTACAGGCAGTAACGAAATTGTAGATTATAAAATCGTAAAAGCTGAACAGTATAGTATTAAGCAGGGAATGTGGCGATATTATGAGCCTGTTACAGGGCGTTTGTTAAAAAGCGAAGAATGGGATAGAAACAACCTGGTTTTACCCAATGCGCCCAAAAAAGAAGTAGCAGGTGGCAATTCTTTAAAAGGAATAAAAAAGGAAGTAGCTAAAACACCTGAAATGCTCGAGTGGGAAAAGAAAAACAAGGGTAAGAAGAATGTTATTAGAAACGGGCAAACCGGGCTGTAGTATTTTGTTTGCTTATAACAAATCGTAGTTAAAAAAAGGCTGTCTAGGTAAATTAAGACAGCCTATTTTTTTTGGACGCTACAGTATTATTAAATTACAAAAAGCGAATACTTCAACAGTATCCGCTTTCTAAATTTTATTTGTGTTAAATATTACTTCACTTCTTTTTGCATCGGGTTGCCTTGGCCATTGCTTGCACCTCTTGCATTGCCGCCTGCACGAGTTTTATACAATTGAAATTTAGATGGTTGTTCTTCAATATTCCAGCCGTTGTTTTTTTCGTTAATGTCTGCTGTCTCACGCATTGGATCTAATTTTATCGACGCCACTTCTTTGTCCTTCAAAAATGTCTTTATTACTTTGTTTTCATTTTTACGCCACACTTGCACCGGTATGCGATCTATTTCTTTGCTGCCATCTTTAAAAGTCCATTCTATAATAATCGGCATTACTAAACCTCCCTTGTTGCTAAAAGTAAGTTCGTACATGTTCTTATTGCCGGCTATTTGTTGTTTTTGTTCGTTGGTAAAAGTATCTACAACAGCCTCTGGTATTGTAATTGAAAAAGGTGTTACATCTACCTTCACTAAATCTCTGCCATATCTCCAGTAAAAATCACGAAGACTTGTATCTGCATCTGTTGCAAAAATAATTTTTTTGTCTTCCCTGTTTCTAATTTTAGAAATATCTTCAAAACTGTTTACCTGTGGTTTTGCTACCGGTTGAGAAATGTTGCTGGGTCTGTTTCTTGTAGGCGCAGCAGTTGCATCCATACCCAGGTTTGACCATTTTACCGTATCTAAAGAAATATCACAAGGATCTGTATTGTAAAACCATCCTCTCCAAAACCAATCAAGGTCTTCTGCACTGGCATCTTCCATTGTTCTAAATAAATCTGAAGGGGTAGGGTGTTTAAAGGCCCATCGTCTTGCATATTCTTTAAAGGCATAATCAAAATTTTCTCTGCCCATAATCGTTTCTCTCAAAATATTTAAACCTGTAGCAGGCTTGCTGTATGCATTTGGTCCAAACTGAATAATATTTTCGCTGTTGGTCATAATAGGCTCTAACTGGTCTTTTGGCATTTTCATGTAGTCTACTATTTTGTATGCAGGACCTTTACTTACAGGAAATTTATTATCGTATAATTCTTCCGTTAAATATTCAACAAATGAATTTAGGCCTTCATCCATCCAACTCCATTGGCGCTCATCGCTGTTTATAATCATTGGGAAAAAGTTATGCCCTACTTCGTGTATAACTACACCCAGCATTCCTATTTTAGTTCCTTCACTATAGGTACCGTCTTTCTCAGTACGGCCATAATTAAAACAGATCATTGGGTACTCCATCCCATTTGCAGCTTCTAAACTCTGTGCAACCGGGTAGGGGTAAGGTATCGTAAATTTTGAATAGCTTTTTATGGTATGGGCAACGGCTTTTGTACTAAACTTTCTGTACAAACCATAAGCTTCCTTGCCGTAAGCACTCATGCACATTACTTTTTTGCCTTCTACAAAAGCAGGCATTGCATCCCATACAAATTTGCGGCTGCTTCCCCATGCAAAGTCACGAACCATTTCGGCTTTAAAAATCCATGTTTTTTTCTTCGTTTCTTTTTTTAATTCTCTTGCTTTTGCTTCAGCAAGTGTTACAACTTCCGTAACATCCTTGCCTGTTTGTGCAGCCTGCCACCTTGCGTACTGAGCGGGTGTAAGAACCTGCTGGTAGTTTTGGCACTCGCCTGTTGCCATTACAACATGGTCAGATGGTACCGTCATGGCAACTTTGTAATTACCAAAAACCAACGTAAACTCGCCTGTGCCTACAAACTGGTGGTTTTGCCAGCCTTGGTTATCGCTGTAAACACACAACCGTGGAAACCATTGTGTAATGGTGTACAGGTCATTCTTATCTTCGGGAAAATATTCGAAACCGCCACGGCCACCGTATTTTGTGCGCTCAATGATGTTATAATTCCAGTCAATTTTAAAAATAAATTGTTGCCCAGGCTTTAATGTTTGTGGCAATTCTATACGCATCATTGTTTTGTTAATGGTATACTTTAGCGGAACACCCAATGCGGTAGTAACTTTTGTAATATTATCACCATACTCTTTATCTAATTTTCCACCGGCGCTCATTCTTAAAATATCCTGGTCACTCATGGTTTTTGGCGCAGCATTGCTCGTTTGGTAACCGGAATTATTTACAGAACTGTGTTCGTTCTCATCTAACTGTAACCACAAGTAAGTAAGGTTGTCAGGAGAGTTGTTGTAATAAGTGAGTGTTTCTTTTCCTGTTATTTTTCTGTTGGGTTCATCAAGCTCACAGGTAATATCATAATCACAACGTTGTTGCCAGTATTTAGGCCCCGGTGCGCCACTTGCTGTTCTGTATTCATTTGGCGTGGGCAAAATTGTACCTAGCTGCTCAAACCTGTTACCATGGTTGCTGCCTGGATTGTTTTTAATATCCTGGGCATAAGAACTATTAAGCCCGATAATCATTAAAAAGAGTACTAAGAGTTTTTTCATTTTGGTTGTTTAGTTTTTTAAAGCTGGTAGTAAAAGTATTTTAAAGATAATCTTTTTAAGGAATTCGTTCTATCGCAAATTTTAAAGCAAAAAAAAGAGAAATGCTGCTCAGTATCATTCTCCAGTATTTTCTATTTAGCCCTGCTTTATTTATTGCCAGATAACTTAAAGCAAGAATGGATGAAACAAGCAATATTTGCCCCAGTTCCAACCCAATATTAAACCCTAGTAAAGCGGGCCCAATTGTTTGGTTTTTTGCCAACATGAACCTGATAGAGTTTGCAAAGCCAAGCCCATGAATAAGCCCAAAAGATAAGGCTAGTAAGTAATTGAGCCTGAGTTTTTTTTCGGAAATACTTTTTGTTGCAATATTAAAAAGAGCAGCAACGATAATCGTACAGGGGATTAAAAATTCTACCCATTTTTCGTTTATGCTTACAACATTGTACACACTTAACGCCAGGGTTATGCTGTGCCCGATGGTAAAAGCGGTTACAAGCACAAGCACTTTTCGCCAGTCTTTTATAACATACAAAGCTGTAAGAGCTACTATAAAAAGCTGGTGGTCCAATGCATTTAAACTTATTATGTGCAGCCAGCCTTCTTTCAAATAAAATGCTAAATCATTCATGCTTTCATTAAACGCTGAATCTTTCATGTACTTTTGAAAAACGACAGACGGTCAAATATATATTTAAACATCAATTCTTTCAAAATATGGGTAAAATTTTATTTAAGTGGTTTATCGTTGTGGCTGCTTTCTTATCTTTCGGATTCACAAAAAAGCACCATCCTATTTTTGTAAGCGTTACAGAAATTGAGCACAATGCAAAAGATAAAAGCCTTGAGATTAGCTGTAAAATCTTTACTGATGATTTTGAAAAATCGTTAAGAAATATTTATAGAACACCTATTGATTTACTGGACGCTAAATCGAAACCTTTGATGGATAAATTTGTTAGCGATTATGTACAGAAACACCTTAAAATAAAAATAGATGGTAAAGCTGTAAACCTACGATATGTGGGATATGAAAATATGGAAGAAGCAATTTACAGTTACTACCAGGTTGACAATATAATTACCGTAAAAAAAGTTGAAATAACAGACGATATTTTATACGACTATAAAAAAGAGCAGTTTAATTTAATACACGTTGTAGTAGGAGGCAAGCGCCAAAGTACAAAATTAAATTACCCTGAAAGTGTTGCTGCCATTGAGTTTTAAATCTATAATTCGTCTAAATTTAAAAAGTATCTACTATATTTAAGTTCACCTTTTTTGCTAAGTACTTTCATATTTACAAGTTCTTGTAAATCTCTAGTAACGGTAGCAGCTGATGAAGAGGTAATAATTTTGTAATTGGCAGCACTCAATCCTCCTTTAAAACCTTCTACCCCTTCTTCAAAAATTCTTAGTAAAACCTTCAATTGCCTGCTATTAATTACATCGTTATATTTTAATAAAAATTTTGTTTTTAGTATAATGAAATTCACCATGCTAATGGTATATTTCTGAGATTCTAAAAGCGTTTTTGAAAAGAATATGAGCCATTTATTTATGTTTAAATCATAATTGGTCGACTGGAGCGCATCATAATATTCCTTTTTATTCGCATCAATTATTTTTGCAAATGAATTAAGTGCGGGTGCTTTCATCTTTTGAGAAATCATCTTCTCAATTAATGCCCTTCCTATTCTTCCATTTCCATCTTCGAATGGATGGATAATTTCGAAATACAAATGTGCAAGACCTGCTGCTGCAACAAGAGGTATTTCATTATTTAAAATTTGATTATTATACCATTGTACAAATAATTTCATTTGTTTTGGCAAATCAGACGATGGAGGCGCTTCATAAATTAATTTTGGTGCTATAAGATTTCCTGAAACTATTTGCATAGGATCTTCAAGCTTTCTATAACTGCCAATATGTTCAATATCCCGTCGCCCGTTCATCAACATTTTATGCCATAAAAAAAATGTTTGGTGAGATAATGGTTCATCATAATTTAAATAAATATTGGTCATCATTTCTGCAATGCCGGCTGCATTAGCAGGTATCTTTATTTTTTCCGTTTTTAAACCTAAATGTTTTCTTATAGAACTTTGAACGGATGCTCGTTGTAAAATTTCACCCTCAATGTTAGAAGTAGAAATCGCTTCTTGCGTTAGTATTTCTATCTTTAAAAGATCCACTTTATCAGCTGGCAAATGACTTAAAACACCAATTACATTGCCTGCATTTTTGTAGAATTCTTTATCAAATTCCAAAAATGAAGATGAATCATATTCAAAATTTGGCCATTTTTTATTTTGCCATATCCACTCCATGAGTTATAAGATTGGTTACTATAACTCAAATATAAGCAAAAAATGAGCGATAAGAATATGTCTTATCGCTCATTTTTAAATTGTTCTTTATCAAACTTTATCCATTCTCTTCCATTTCTTCCTTCAGCTCTGCAGATACGCTCACAATAATTTTATCAATTCTTTGTCCGTCCATATCTATTATTTCAAAATTAAAATCCTTCCATTCAAATTTTTCGCCGGTGGCAGGAATGTGTTCCAATTCGTGTAAAACAAAGCCGGCAAGCGTATCAAATTCATGCTCCCCTTCATTGAGCCAATCTGCCCTTTCAAAATAACTTAAAAAGTCGTAAAAGCCAAGTTGTGCATCAATTAAGAAACTGCCATCATCTCTTTTAAATATGCCATATTCTTCCTGCCCTGTTTGTGGTACATCGCCAATAATTGCTTCTAAAATGTCATTTAAAGTAATCATTCCTTCTAGTGTACCGTATTCATTTACTATAAATGCTGAGTGTATTTTTGTACCCTTAAATTTTTCTAACAATTGGTAAGCAGAATTATTTTCCGGTACAAATAAAGCAGGTTTCATAATATCCAATAATGGCTTTTGGGGGTCGGCCTTTAATAAATCCTTTACGTAAACGATGCCCTTAATATTATCAATTGTTTTTTCGCAAACTGGGAAGGTGCTATAAATAATTTCCGTTGATTTGTTTCGTACATCAACCGTGGTATCCATTACATCGTACCATATAATATCTGTACGGTGTGTCATAAGCGATGTTATATTTCTATCGCCTAAATGAAAAACTCTTTCAATAATATCTTTTTCATCCTCTTCGATGGAGCCATGCTCGCTTCCTTCAGAAATCATAGCCTTTATTTCTTCTTCGGTAACAGCACTGTCAGTTGCTTTTTTTATGTTGAAAACTTTGAAAATTACATTGGTAATGTTAGACAACAACCATACAAATGGATAAACAACTAAAGAAAGCACATTCATAGGCCCTGCAACAACCCGGGCTATTTTTTCTGCTCGAAGTAAGCCAAATTTTTTAGGAATTAATTCTCCAAATATGATTGATAAAAAAGTGACTATGATAACCACCACAGTTGTCGCAATACCATCTGCATATTTTTCGGTAAAAGAAAACTGTTGAAAAAATGGAGAAATTAACCTGCTGAATTTATCTCCGGAATACACACCCGTTAAAATAGATATTAATGTAATTCCTATTTGCGCGGTGCTTAAAAATTTTTCAGGATTTGTTGCAAGATCTAACGCTGTTTTTGCTTTTAAATCTCCCTTAGCTGCCTGGGCTTCTAACCTTCCTTTACGGGCACTTACCAAAGCAATTTCGCTCATTACAAAAAGAGCATTAACAAATATTAAAAGTAGAAGAATAAATACTTCAGTCATTTTTTTTCGTAAAACGTATTAGATTAATGTTAAAAATTAACTAAGTAAAGATATAACGATGTACCTAAATGTTATTTTATTTTTATAATAACACAATCCTCGGTGAGTTCGCTTCTCTTGTTTGGTATTAAAAATTTTATTTGTAACCTACTCACCCCGTAAGTTGGCACTTTATAGATAACATCAAAAACTTTGCCCGCATTTACGAAATCAATTAATCGGGCTTCCTTTAAAATAAGATAATCACCTTTAATTATTTGCGTTAATGTGTTTTTATGCTTTATTATATTGTTGCTGTAGTAGTGCACCGAGTGCCACATTTTTTCCTGGTAAAGGAATGTATTTGCAAGAGGCAAATTATTTTGTTTAATAAACCTACCAATGGTGTTACCGGCTTGGTACTGTAGCAATGCTGGGTAAACCCATGCGTTTAGAAATAAGTTAACAATTAAAAAACTAAACACACAAAGCTTTACGAGGTAATAAGAAACTTTCTTTTTTGTAAAATAGAAATAAAATAAACCAAGAAGTGCAGCATAGCAAACAAGTAGCCATATTGGCGCAGGAAAGCTGTAGCTCAATAAAATAGAGAGCGCAATGTTTAATAAACTAAAAATAATAAAATGACTCTTTTCTAAAAAAGAGCGCATTTTATGATGTTGGCTATTGTAAAGGTTGTTTAAAAATTTTGCAGTTATAATGGCTGCAAAAGGGAAAACAACAAAAATGTAATGTGGTAACTGGTATTTGCTGGATCCTAATGCAAGATACCCAAAGGTAAATCCACCCATACAGATCCATTCAGCATTGGATGAAATTTTAAATTTTTGGTGTATGAGTAATTTAAATTCTGTAAAAAGAGCCGCGGAAAAAATGATGATCCAGGGTAAAAATGACCACAACATATTTTGAAAAAGAAAGAAAATATTACTGTTGTTGTTCCAAACAGATTCGCCTGTAATGCGCCCAAAACTTTGTGTCCAGTAAAAAAAGCGAAGGCCTGAAACACCTGTTTTTTCATTCACAATTTTTTCTGGGTGAAGATCGAACTGTGTATATAAACCAATAGACATTGGCAATAAGACGATTGCGATTATTACAATACCCACCAGATATTGCCATTTGAAAATGGCTGTAAAATTTCTTGATAGTAAAAAATGAGTGCAAAATGCCAGAACAGGAACAATGAGTGCTATCGGGCCTTTTGCAAGCATTCCCAAACCTATTCCTACAAACGCTAGTACAAAATTGATTGTTTTTTTATGCTGCAACCATGCGGCCAGTTGCCAAATGCCGAAAATAACACAACTCATTAAAATGGTATCTGTTCTCACATCATGATTTATGAGAAAAAATGCTTGACATGAGGCTAATACAAGCGCAGCCAATGCCGCAATTTCTTTTTTATAATGCAGCAGTGCAAACTTGTAAGTAGAAAACAAAGCAAACAAGGCAAACATAAAAGATGGAAACCTGTAGGCGAAATTGTTGGCGCCAAATATTTTTATACTCAACGATGTAACCCAAAATAACAGTGGTGGTTTATCCAGGTAATCTTTCCCAATTTCATATACCTGCAGGTAATTGTTGCTTAGGCTCATTTCCCTGCTCATTTCTGCATACTGCGATGCATCAATATCCATAATATCTATACCAAAACCAATTAAGTATACAGGAATAAGTAATAAGATAAACTTGATAAAATTATTATTCATAATTAAAGGGTGTTTTGTAACAATCCTTTTTTGTTGTTGTAAAATTTACCAATAACACTTCCCGTAAACATACCAAGTATAGCACCACCAATTACATCTGAAGGGTAATGCACGCCAACATATACCTGGGCAAAGCAAACAAGCGCAGCCCATGCAAAAAAGTATTGCACAAAACGTGGTGCAAGGTGTTGCATAGTTACAAAGAAAAACATAGCAAGACCAAAATGATTTGCTGCGTGCGAAGATGTAAAACTTCCGTTGCCACCGCAGTATGCTGCTAAGAGTCTTACCTGGCCGGAAAAATCAGAATCCATGCAGGGGCGGGGGCGTGCAAAAAAGGGCTTAATAAATTTACTACTTATCACATCTGTAAGCGAAACTGTAATAATGGTTGCTAGTACCCACCATATTGCTTTTTTGCCAAAATTTATAAAGACAAAAAGAAGTATAAAAAGATAGAGCGGCGCCCAAAATTTTGGCTCTCTAAAAAAGGGCATAATAGTATCAAAAAAAACATTCCTGCAACCCTGGTTTATTTTTAAAAAAAGATAACGGTCTATTTCAAGAAGTCTCTTTAGCATTAATCGGCTTTGACGTTGAAACACAAATATACTCTTTCAATAAAAAAGTTCACTTAATTGTACAAGGATATATAAAAGTTGCTTGTTTTGTTTTTATGTACTTTTGAAGCTGAATTAATTTTTAAAACTGTTTTCAATAAATGAAAATACTTTCTATAGTTATCCCTGTTTACAACGAAGGCAACACAATTGCCGTTACACTTGAAAGAATAAAGGCAGTACAGTTACAAAACGGCATTAAAAAACAATTTATTATTGTGAACGACTGTAGTACAGATGATTCTGCTGCTGCAATAGAAATTTACAAGAATCAAAATTATGAGCAAGAAATACAATTATTTAGCCATCCTGTAAACAAGGGTAAAGGTGCGGCATTGCACACAGGCATTGCAGCTGCAACCGGCGATTATATTATTATACAGGATGCAGATTTGGAATACAACCCAGAAGAGTATAAAATTTTATTACAGCCATTAGAAGATGGTGTAGCAGATGTTGTGTATGGCAGCAGGTTTATGGGGGGCAAACCGCACCGAATACTTTTCTTTTGGCATACAATAGGTAATAAATTTCTTACACTGCTCTCAAATATGTTTGCAAATTTAAATTTATCTGATATGGAAACCTGTTATAAGATTTTTCGGTCAGATATTATTAAATCGATAAACCTCAAAGAAAAGCGTTTTGGTTTCGAGCCTGAAGTAACACAAAAAATTGCGCGGATAAAGGATGTAAGAATTTATGAAGTAGGTATATCTTATTATGGAAGAACTTACAACGAAGGAAAAAAAATTGGATGGAAAGATGGCGTAAGGGCAATCTTTTGCATTTTGAAATACGGACTTTTTAAAATGCCATGATAAGCTAAACTTTGTTATTTTTACGAGATGTTTATTAAGTGGCGGATACCAAAAACAATACAATGGATTGTAACTTTATTTTTAATTTACTTATTCATTTTTACTGCTTTTAGAATTGCAACCGTCGTTTTCTTTAAACCTAAAACAACAGAATGGTCGCAGTTGGTGCCTGCTTTCTGGCTGGGGCTGAAATACGATTTAAGGTGGATCTCTTTTTTACTCTCTCCTATTGCAATCATATCTGTTATTCCAAAGTTTTCTCCCTTTTACAATGAAATGTCTAAAAAAATATGGACAATTTATCTTGGAATAATAACCCTTCTTCTGTTGTTTTTTTATGGTGCTGATTTTGGACAGTTTGCCTACATAAATGCACGCTTAAATGCAGATGCGCTCATTTTAGCCGACGACCCAAAAGAAAGCATTCAAATGATTTGGCAGAGTTACCCAATCATCTGGATTTTATTAGGGCTTTTTGGTGCAGTAATGATGATGATTTGGATGTTTCGCAAAACACATGTAGTGGTGGTGGGCAAAAATTTAAATGTACATAAGTTTGATTATCGCCGCCGCTGGCATTTAGCCGCTTTACTTACTTTAGGTTGGTTTATCTATGGCTTTTTTACCGTGAAGCCACTTAATTTTTTTAGGGCATTCGATTTAAATGATGGTTTTAAAAGCAACCTGGCGCTTAATCCTATGCAGAATTTTTTTACAACGCTGCGTTTTAGGGAGCCGGAGATTAATACAAAGGCAAAACAGTATTACCCGCAGATAAGTGATTTTTTGGGTATGGCAAATCCAAATGAAAAATCGCCTGTTTATACCCGAATAATACAGCCAGGCAGTAAGGCTTTGGAAAGCAAGCCCAATATAGTACTTGTAATATGTGAGAGTTTTAGCATGTACAAAAGCACCATGAGTGGCAACCCTTTAAACAGTACTCCTTATTTTGATGAACTCACCAAAGAAGGTATTTTTTTTAACCGCTGTTTTTCGCCCACTTTTGGCACGGCAAGGGGCGTGTTTGCAACCATATCTGGTACGCCCGATGTGCAGTTATCAAAATTTTCAACCCGCAATGAAGCAGCCGTAAACCAACGTAGTATTATCAATGACTTTGAGGGCTATGAAAAATATTATTTTATAGGGGGTAGAAGTGAATTTAATAATTTTAAAGGCCTGTTGCAAAACATAAAGAATATCAACATTTATGAAGAGGGAAAGTATACTGCAGAAAAATTAAACGTGTGGGGGATAAGCGATAAAAATCTGTTTTTAGAAGCCAACAAAGTAATGGCGGCTCAAACGAAGCCATTTTTCAGTATTATACAAACGGCAGATAACCACCGCCCATTTAACCTGCCTGAAGAAGACATAGATTTTGTACCAAAATTTATTGCCGAAGAAGAATTACTTAAGTACGGTTTCGAATCTTTAAAGGAATACAATGCATTTGCATACACCGATTATTGTTTTAAAAAATTTATAGAGGCTGCAAAAAAAGAGACCTACTTTAACAACACAATTTTTGTTTTTATGGGCGACCATGGTGTAGAAGGTAATGCGGCTGCTATTTACCCAAATGCTTGGACAGAGCAACGTTTATCTGATGAGCACATTCCTCTTTTGTTTTATGCACCTGCTTTGCTTGCTCCTAAACTTCACACCGAGGCAGTTTCGCAGATAGATGTATTGCCAACTATTGCAGGTATGATGGCACAGCCGTATACCAATAGCACACTTGGTAGAGATCTACTTGATCCGGCAAAAAAGCAAAATGCAGCATTTATTATTTACCATGCGCCCGGTTGGATAGGTATTGTGAACGACCACTTTTTTTACAGAAAAAATATTCGGATACAAAGAGAAGAATTAGTGCCGGTTACGAAAGACACCCTACAATTAAATGCAAGGCAGATAGATTCTGTAAAGAAAGAAATGTCAAAGCTCACATCTGCCATGTATGAAACATCAAAATGGCTGCTGATAAATAATAAAAATAGATAAAAGCCATCACCGCACTTTACTGCTGGTTGCTTTTTAACGTGGCAATTATAATCAACCTTGGCGAAGTTTCCTGGTCGTAATGCTTAAACTCGTAGTCGCCAAAAACTTCTTTTATTTCCAGGTTTTGTTTGGCAAACATGTTTTTAAAATCCTGCAGCGTAAACTTTGAAACTTTTTCAGTGTATTGCAAGGGTTTTGCAAGAGCTACATCGTCAACAATTATCTTTTTATAAAAATGATTTTCATCGTGCCATTTACTGATGTGGTAATGCGACGTATCAATTATTTGTGTGCTTTCCGCCACGGTGTGGTGTGCAGAAAAATTTACATTTAAAAAATCCATCACAAAAATACCATTTGGTTTTAATGCAGTGGCAATGGTGCGAATGGCATTGTCGTGCTCTCGCTGGGTTTTAAAATAACCAAAACTTGTAAAAAAATTAAAAGCTATATCAAAATAATTTATCCAGAAGTGCAGGCGCATATCATGCTCATAAAAATGCAACTGCTCACTTTCATTTTCCAAAGCTGCAGCTATACTTTCCTTACTCAAATCTATACCCGTTACATCAAAGCCATTTGCAGCAAGTTGCATAGAGTGCCTGCCTTTACCACAAGCTACATCCAGCATTTTTGCACCGGCTTTTGGTTGTAAATGCTCAATAAGTTTATCAATAAATTTTGCTGCTTCATTTGCATCTCTGTGCGCATATAGTTTATGATAATATGGAGAGTTAAACCAATCTTTAAACCAGGTATCTTGCATAATGGCAAATGTAGTAAAACCAATGCTTTTAACGAAGTAGAATTAAGATGTGGTCAATTTTAGCAGTTTATATTTAAAATAATTTCGGAGGCGCTCATCCTAATTGCTATTCCGTTCAGCAGTTCGCTGCCCACCTGCAACCTGCTTGTCGGCGGACACGTGTTTTGTTCATTTCTTAAAAAAGGATTTTTGTCAACCAGCGCAGCCGCCCAACGGTTGAATATTTTTTTAGCTTTTATACATTGCTTTGTGGTATGCAAGACAACAGAACATATTAAATTTAACCTGTTCTAAAATATTTTTTAATTGTTAATTATAATTTGATATAAAAAAAGGCGTATTTCTTCGCCTTTATTTATAATAAATCTACAAACACAAAACAATTTCTCCCTTTTCATTTTCTTATCTTTGCCACCTTAAAAAAGCGATAAAGATGGCATTGATAAAAAGTATTTCGGGTATAAGAGGAACAATAGGGGGCAAACCGGATGATAACCTTACACCACTTGATATAGTAAAATTTGCAGCTGCATATGGTACTTGGCTCAAAACACAGTCTGAAACCGGATCACAAAATAAAAAAGTTGTTATTGGCAGAGATGGTCGCATTAGCGGAAAGATGGTCAGCAATATTGTAGCAGCAACTTTAAGTGGTTTGGGTATTGATGTAATTGATACAGATTTTAGCACTACTCCAACGGTAGAGATGGCAGTTGTAAATTTACAAGCCGATGGTGGTATTATTCTTACTGCCAGCCACAACCCTAAGGAATGGAACGCACTAAAATTATTAAATAACAAAGGGGAATTTATAAGCGGCGACGAAGGTGAAATTATTTTGCAGATAGCATCAGCAGAAGATTTTGAATTTGTATCTGTTGACAAACTTGGTAAAATAACTGAGAATGACGAAACACTTGCTGAACATATAAACAAAATATTAGCCCATAAAGCAGTAGATGTTGAGGCAATTACTGCGGCAGATTTTTCGATAGTTGTAGATGTAGTGAACAGTACCGGCGCAATAGCAGTGCCGGCATTGCTTAAGAAACTTGGCGTTAAAAATTTTACAGTTCTGAACGAAGAGATAACAGGTGACTTTGCCCACAACCCTGAACCTTTACCTGAAAATTTAACTGACCTGAGCAGGGAAGTGGTTAAACAAAAGGCATCGCTTGGTATTGCTGTAGATCCTGATGTAGACCGACTTTGCTTTGTATGTGAAGATGGCAGTATGTTTGGCGAAGAATATACCCTGGTGGCTGTTGCAGATTATCTGCTAAGTATTACAAAAGGAAATAGTGTGAGTAATATGAGCAGTACCCGGGCACTGAAAGATGTAACGGAAAAACATGGGGGAGAATATTTTGCAAGTGCAGTAGGAGAAGTAAATGTGGTGAATAAAATGAAAGAGGTAAGCGCAGTAATTGGCGGTGAAGGCAATGGGGGCATTATTGTACCCGATCTACATTATGGCCGTGATGCACTTATTGGTATTGCTTTGTTTTTAACCCAACTTGCAAAAAGCCAAAAAACAATTAGGCAGTTGCGCAATACATATCCTGATTATTACATGAGCAAGAATAAAATTACGCTCGAAAAAGAGACAGATGTAAAACGAATTTTTAAAAACATAAAAGACAAATACAAGAACCAGCCTATAAATTCAGACGATGGTTTAAAAATTGAATTTGACAATGATTGGGTTCACCTGCGCACGAGTAATACAGAGCCAATAATTCGTATTTATGCAGAAAGCAACCACATTACAACAGCAGATAATATTGCTAATAGACTAATGAAGGATATACAGGAAGCAACCGTAAATTAGGTTGCTGGTTACGAGTTTTTGGTTACGAGTTCTTTTAAACCCGTAATTCTATATAAAGCTGACTTTGTAAAAAAACCGAAACTCGTAACTTGTAACCCGAAACCTGCAACTTTTAACTACTATGGAAAGAATATACTTTGATAACGCGGCCACAACTGCACTTGACCCTGTTGTACTGGAAACGATGTTGCCTTACCTTACCGAAAAATTTGGTAACCCTTCTTCTATTTATTCATATGGAAGAGAAACGAGAATGGCAGTAGAAACAGCCAGAAAATCTGTAGCAAAATTACTCAATGCAAACCCTGCTGAAATATTTTTTACCAGTGGTGGTACAGAAAGCAGTAACATGGCTATACAGGCAGCTGTAAGAGATTTAGGATGCAAACATATTATTACCTCTGCCATTGAGCACCATGCAGTATCGCATACGGTAGAGTACCTAAATAATTTAGATGTTGTTAATGTGAGCTATGTAAAAATCTTACCCGACGGGCATGTGGATATGGAAGATCTGGAAAAATTATTGGCTTCAACCGAAGATAAGACGCTCGTTACTTTGATGCATGCAAACAACGAAATTGGTAATATCCTTGATTTACATGCGGTTGGTAAGTTATGCAAACTGTACAATGCTATTTTTCACAGCGATACTGTACAAACTGTTGGGCATTTTCCGATGGATCTGCGAAATACACCGGTGCATTTTATTACAGGAGCTGCACATAAATTTCATGGCCCCAAAGGTGTAGGTATTATTTATATAAATGAAAATGTGCGCATAAAACCTATTGTACATGGCGGCTCACAGGAGCGCAATATGCGTGCGGGTACTGAAAATATTTATGGAATAATTGGTTTTGCAAAAGCATTTGAAATGGCAATGGCTGGTTACGAAACTGATAGTGCCTACATTGGTACTTTAAAATACTACATGCATGAGCAACTAAAAAAGCAAATACCTGGCATTGGTTTTAATGGCGATGTTTTAGGTAATAGTTTATACACAGTGTTAAGTGTACGTTTTCCAAAAACAGAAAAATCAGAAATGATGTTGTTTAATTTAGATATAAATAACATTTGCGCAAGTGGCGGCAGTGCCTGTACAAGCGGGGCAGAAGCTGGCAGTCATGTTATAAGAGCTATCAACAACAACCCTAATCAAATTACAGTAAGGTTTAGTTTTTGCAAACACAATACAAAAGCAGAAGTAGATGCAGTAGTTGAAAAATTAAAAGGGCTGATATAACTATCAACCCTTTTAAAAAATAAATATCTCTAAAAAATAGCTCGCTTGTAAAATTTATTTTACGCAACAGCTTTACCAACCAGCTCGGCAGCTTCGCTTAATAAAATAGCACTCTGTACTTTTAGACCACTTTCGTCAATTAACTTTTTAGCCACATCTGCATTTGTTCCCTGCAAACGAACTATAATAGGAATTTCGATATTGCCAATGCTTGTGTAAGCATCAATAACACCTTGTGCTACACGGTCGCAACGCACAATCCCACCAAAAATATTAATAAGAATCGCTTTTACTTTAGGGTCTTTCATAATAATGCGGAAACCTGCTTCTACTGTTTGTGCATTGGCAGTACCACCTACATCTAAAAAGTTTGCAGGCTCACCGCCGCTTAACTTTATCATATCCATCGTTGCCATTGCAAGCCCCGCACCATTCACCATACAGCCCACATTCCCATCTAGTTTTACAAAATTCAAATTAAATTTCCCTGCTTCTACTTCAGTAGGATCTTCTTCGCTTACATCACGCAGAGCCAAAATATCGGCATGGCGTATTAGGGCATTATCATCCACATTCATCTTACAGTCAACTGCAATAATTTTATCATCACTTGTTTTAAACAATGGGTTTATCTCAAGCATACCACAATCAAGTCCTACATAAGCTTTGTATAAATTGCTTACAAATTTTACGCAACTTTTTAAAGCTTCGCCGCTTAGGCCAAGATTAAAAGCAATTTTTCTAGCCTGAAAACCCTGCAATTCTCCACTTGGGTGAACCCACTCTTTAAATATTTTTTCAGGTGTATCATGTGCCACATCTTCAATGTTCATACCACCTTCGGTACTGTACATTATAACGTTTTCGCCTTTTGTTCTGTCCAATAAAATGGAGAGGTAAAATTCTTTTACCGGGCTTGCACCATCGTAATATACATCTTGTGCAACCAGTATTTTATTCACTACTTTCCCTGCATCACCTGTTTGTATTGTTACAAGGGTACCACCTAATAAATTGGTAGCAATTCTCGTAACATCTTCAGCACTTTTTGCCACTGCCACACCACGTTGTTCTTTACCCACAATATTTCCTTTGCCACGTCCGCCTGCATGTATCTGTGCTTTTACTACAGCGAATTTGCTGCCGTATTGTGTGTTAATGAAACGGTAAGCTTCTTCCGCTTCTGCAACTGTACTGCATGCAACGCCTTCCTGCACGGGTACACTGTATTTTTTCAATAATTCCTTAGCTTGATATTCGTGAAGATTCATATTGTAAAATTTTTGCGAAGATATGGAAAAACACCTCCCTAAATAGCTGAAATTATACTTTTAAACAATACAAATCGTGTAAAATAGGTTGCTTCATTTAATTCTACTTCGTAGAAATGGAGTGTTTTTTTGCTGGCAAAGAAGCAGCTTTGTGCAACTTCAGTGGCGACGCTCCATTCATCTATCTTTTTTTTTCATCTTTTAGGATGTGTTGTTTAAAAGCGTTTGTTAAAAACCGGTTCTTGTCTTTCAATAACAACGGTAAACACCGTATTTTTGAACGATCTTAAGATATCTCTAACTATTCATCCACTAAACAAATCATATACATGTCAGAAGTTTTACAAAAAATAGAATCGGCAGTCGCTTTTATAAAGACAGTTTACCAGCAGCAGCCTTCGGTAGGTATTGTATTGGGAAGTGGTCTTGGCAGTTTTACAGGCGAGATAAATATAGAAAAGGAAATTCCTTACGCAGACATTCCTCATTTTCCTGTAAGCACTGTTGAAGGGCACAGCGGTAAATTAATTTTTGGTGAATTATCAGGCAAAAAAGTGGTTGCCATGGCGGGACGGTTTCATTATTACGAAGGTTATACAACAGAAGAAGTTGTTTTTCCTATAAGAGTAATGAAATACCTCGGCATATCAACCTTACTTATTAGTAATGCCGCTGGCGGAATGAATCAAAGTTTTAAAGTGGGCGACTTAATGATCATCAATGACCACATCAGCACACTTACGATAAACCCTTTGATAGGTAAAAATGAAACTGCATTTGGTACAAGGTTTCCAGACATGAGTGAACCTTACAAAAAAGATTTGATTGATAAGGCCATGTTTATAGCCGTATCAGCAAATTATGATGTGAAACAAGGTGTTTATGTAGGGGTAACAGGTCCAACATTTGAAACCCGGGCAGAATATAAAATGCTGCATATTTTAGGTGGCGATGCTGTTGGAATGAGCACCGTACAGGAAGTGATAGCAGCTGTTCATTTGGGATTGCCTGTTTTTGCTATGAGTGTTATAACAGATATTGGCATTAGAGAAGAAGAAAATACCATTACACACGAAGAGGTTTTACAAGCAGCCAAGGATGCAGAGCCAAAGCTCACTCATATTTTTAAAGAATTGATAGGCGCATTATAATTAATGAAAAAGATAGGCTTATTATTCGTTGTGTTTTTTATGAGCGTAATTGCGTTTTGCCAGTTGCCGGGTGGTCGTATAAAAGATATTTTAGATGCAAAGCGACCATCATCAAACTCCAGGGGATCTGATACAAGCAAAAGAAAAAATAACAACAAACTGGATACACTTGGTTTTGAGCACAGGGTTGACGACACCTTAACCATCACTTACAGATATTTAGATTCTACCAGAAGGTATCCGATGGATTCTTCTATTAATGACTTCGATAAATATTATTCGGTTCCAACTTCTTACCAATACCTTGGTAACAACGGGCAGGCGGCTTTCCCACTTATTTTTAAACCATTTAATAAACCAGGGTGGGATGCAGGGTTTCATGCTTTTGATGTATATAAATTTAAACTGGAAGAAACAAAGCTGTATAAAACCACCAGACCTCTTTCGCTACTCGCATACCAGCTTGCAAGTGGTAAGGAGCAAATGATACAGGCTATGCATACACAAAGCCCAAGGCCAAATATAAACGTGGGTTTTGAATATAGGTTGATAAGTGCGCCGGGTTTTTTTGTTACCCAAAATACCAACCACAACAACGTGCGGCTTTTTGGAAATTACCAGGGCAAAAGAAAGAGGTACAACGGTTCGCTTGTTTATATATCCAATGCGTTGAAGGCATCTGAAAATGGCGGTATTGTTGGTGATGACCAACTGTTAGATCCAAATAAAAAATCGAGGTTTACCATACCGGTAAATCTGGGTGGTGCTTTACCTTATGAGCCCAATCCTTTTCAGGCGTCTGTAAAAACAGGTAATACTTATAAGGAAAAAATATTTTTTTTAAGACAGAGTTACGATCTTGGTAAGAGAGATTCTGTTTCTGTAAATGATTCTACCACTGAGTTTTTATTTTATCCGAAACTCAGAATGCAGCATACGCTCACGGTTGCAACCAACACCTACCAGTTCAAAGATGCAGTGGGAGATTCTGCCCTTTATAAAAATTGGTATGGTATAAATTTTCCAGGTAAAACAGATACTTTTCAGTTGTATGAAAAATGGCAAACAATGACCAATGATTTTTCGTTGATACAGTTTCCAGATACAAAAAATGCTGCCCAGTTTTTTCTTGCAGGGGCCAGCTTGCAAACTATAAAGGCAGATCTTATTACAGGTAGTTATAATTTTTATAATGTTTTGTTACACGGCGAATATAGAAACAGAACCCGAAATAAATTGTGGGAGCTATTATTGAAAGGTGAGTTTTATTTGAATGGTCTTAATAGTGGAGATTACAGTGCTCAAGGGAGTATCAGCAGGTATATCAATAAAAAATTTGGGGATGTAAATTTTTATTTTACAAATGTGAACAGAACCCCCTCTTTCATTTTTGATAACCGATCCTCCTTTAACCTAGGCAATATAAATAACTATAAAAAAGAAAATATTACTTCTTTTGGCGCTACTGCAACAACGCCGTTCATAAAATTTGGCTTTAATAATTACCTTATTACAAATTACAGTTATTTTAAAAATTATTACCAGACAGACCAGTACAACAAGCCAATAAATGTTTTACAGTTTTTCGCTTCTAAAAAGATAAGGTTAAAAAAGAACCTTTTTTATTATGCTGATGCCACTTTGCAACAGACTGATAAAGCAGCACCTATTAATATTCCTTTTATTTTTACAAGAAGCAGGTTTGCTTATGAAGGAAGTTTGTTTAAAAATTTAAGGGTGAGTACCGGTTTAGAAATTCGCTATTACACCGCATATAAAGCAAATAATTATTCTCCGTTGCTTGGTCAGTTTAGTCCGCAAGACACCATCACCATAAAAAACAGGCCTGATGTTTCTGCTTTCTTAAATTTTAGAATAAAAGGATTTTCTGCTTACCTGCGTGCAGAAAATTTGAATACAGTCAGTTTTAAAAACGGCTTTGGCTTTGTAGATAATAATTTTGCAGCCCCACATTACCCAACACAGGGGCTTATGATAAGGTTTGGCATAAGATGGTGGTTTGTAAACTAATATTCAACCGTGCGATTTCTCTTTTTTAAATAGTAATGCCACAATAAAAAAGTAGCCAAACTTCTGTGAGGACTCCATACTGCTGCCCGGGTTTCCATGTCGTTTTTATCAGTAATATCAAGCAATTCTTTTATGGTGTTTACAACTGCAATATCACCGAGCGGAATAATATCTTCAGCACTTAAACAAAACATAAGGTACACATCTATTGTCCAGTTTCCTATGCCTTTAATCTGTATCAGTTCGCTTCGTATTTCTGCAGCAGTTTTATGTGCAAGGCTTTCAATGTTTAATTTTTCGGTTAAAACTGCGGCTGACAAGTCTTTTATATAACTTGTTTTTTGCCTGCTCACCCCTGCTGCCTTAAAGTTTTCATCGGGCCAGTTCAACAGAAATTGTGGTATTATTTCTAAGGCCGCATTTTTTAATTTAACAAAAGTTGCCTTGGCCGAATTAATGGAAACCTGTTGCTCTAATATAAGCAGCACAAGGGTGGCAAAGCCTTGTGGCCTCGAAGGAATTTGTGGAACACCAAATTGCTCAACGATCTTTTTAAAAATAATATCTTTTTTATAAAGATGCTGTAAGGCTTTTTCCATGAAGCTGGCTTAATCTTTTTTTGAAATTATTAAAGGATTATATCTAAATTTTTGGATGTTGAGGTAATTATGTCCTGCTGGTAATCTCTTAATTTTATTTCGTTAAAAGGCATTTGTAACAACGATTTTTTAAGCCCACGTAAAATGAATTCTGCAGCGTTTGGTCCATATTCTGCCTGCAGTGCATGTTGTAGTTTTTTGCAATTTTCTTCAACTATTTCTTTTGATGGGGCATTGTAAAATTTTCTTTCTATTGTATTGTCGTAAGTTCTTTTTGCCGGAATATTTTCTATCGTTTCATCTATAGCAGCTATCTCATGAAAGAAAAGCATTTTAAATGTTTCATCATTTACCAGGCGGGAACAAAACCCTTTTTTAAAAGGCTCGCTCATGAAATTCTTTTTGTCAGTCACAATTTCTTCCAGCGTACCATCTGCTACAATATAAAAGGGTGGCATGTTGTAGGCTTCTGCTATTTTATTGCGAATGTGCAACAGATTGAGTAATACTTTTTGATGGTAAGCACTAAAGCCCGCTTTTTGTTTTGCAGAAAGCTTTACAACATATGATGTAACGGGAACATTCTCGCAATATTTATTTTCTTCCTCAATAATGGAAGTTACCCCATTTTTTAAAGCAGTTTTTTCAAAAATAGATTTAAGTTGCAGCAGCCATATTACATCGTGGCTTGCATAAATTTGTTGCGCACTGCTTAGTGGTCGAGGGCGCCAGTTAGAACGCTGCATAGATTTATCTAGCGTAACATTAAACATCAGTTTTACAATATCAGAAAATGAATTTGCATCGTAATTGCAAAGCTTTGCAGCTATTTGTAAGTCGTAAACATTTTTAATGTTACAACCGTTGAGTTTTAAAAGTTGCACATCTTCTGATGATGAATAAACTACTTTGCAAATTTGTGGGTCTTCAAATGCTTCCCATAACGGCGAAAGGTCTTTAAATGCTAACGGATCTACCAGGTAACAAATATCGCCATCGAATATTTGTAAAAGAAAAAGTTTAAATCCATATTCTCTGCAAAATCTGTCGAACTCTGTATCAAATCCAAATTCCTTTCTACCTTTTAAAACTGTTGAAAGTGTTTGTAAGGCGCTAAGGGTATTTACCAGCTTTATTTCAATTCCGTTATTTTCTAACTTTTCTGCCATTATTTATTTGTTGTTTGAGAATTAAATATCTTTAAAGTTAATCACTCAGTATGGCAAACCAATTTATTCTATACTAGATGATTAAACTTCATTTTTGGTAAAAAGCGACAGGTATTAAAACCTCCGTTTTAAAAAATTTAAACTTACATGAAATTAATTACCTCTCTCCTTTTTTTTATTGCCGTTTTTTATGATAACCAAGTGAGTGCCCAAAAACTCAATGTTATCAATAGTTACAAAGCCTATAAGCAATGTGTTTACAAAAATGAAAAAAATACGATGGTAAGTCTGAAGTCATTCATGCCTTTGCTTCAGTTTGATTTAAAATACAGTACTAAAAATAATTTTACCGGGGTTAAGTTGTATCCCGACCTCAATACAACGTATCTGCGAAAAGATGCTGCAATTGCTTTATCGCAGGTTGCATCTTTTTTGCAACAGCAGGGTATAGGGTTAAAAATCTTTGATGCATACAGACCCTACAGTGCCACCAAATTAATGTGGGATATGATACATGATGAGCGCTACGTTGCAAACCCCGCAAATGGAAGTGGCCATAACAGAGGGATAGCGGTTGACCTTACACTTACCATTATTGAAACGGGAGAGGCGCTTGATATGGGTACCGCTTTCGATAACTTTACGGACAGTGCGCATCATTCTTTTACAAAACAATTGCTGCCACAGCTTGTTGCCAACAGAGAATTGTTAAAGACAACGATGGAAAAATTTGGCTTTAAAAGCCTCGCTACCGAATGGTGGCATTACTCTTTTAGCAGTGCTGAAGTCTACGACGTATTGGATATTGATTTTAATATATTGCGAAGAAAGATAAAATAGGAAAGAGATGCGTCACCGCTAGATCTTCAAAAAAATTAATAACCTTTAGCATCATCATCACCGCGTTTATCTGCCACTGCAGTTATTTTTTTATTTTGAATATGTATTAATTCGGTTCTACCAATGGCACCTCGTTCAATAATTTTATAGCCCATTGCTGCGAGTTTTATCCTTGTATTTTTATCAAAATTCTTTTCGACATAAACAACATCTGGCAGCCACTGGTGGTGAAATTTTGGTTTATTTACCGCATCATCTGCATTCATTTTATAATCAACAATGTTTACAATACTTTGAAAAACACTTGTTGGAATAGTAGTGCCGCCGGGCGTACCTACCACGATAAAGGGCCTATTGTTTTTTAGTACTATTGTTGGTGTCATGCTACTGAGCATTCGCTTGCCTGGCGCAATGGCATTTTTTTCATTTCCGGTTGCTCCATACATATTGGGTACGCCAGGCTTTACACTAAAGTCATCCATCTCATTGTTCATTACAAAGCCAGCACCGCTTATAATTGTCTTGCTGCCAAAATGATCATTTAGGGTGGTAGTTACAGCTACTGCATTACCCTCTGCATCTGTAATGCTGATGTGGGTTGTTTCTTCACTCTCTTTTATTTGTCCTGCTTTTACATTAGTACTTGTGCTTGCTTGCCCTACAATAAAATCTGTCATTCTATTTTGCAAATAGGCATTACTAACCAGTGTTTTTACGGGCACTTTTACAAAGTCTTCATCACCCATAAATTCTGAACGGTCGGCAAAGGCACGTCTTTCTGCCTCTACCATTAACTGAATACTTTCTGCGGATTGAAAAGGAAAAGTTGACAGTTTTTTTTGTGCTGTCATTTTTAATAACTGCTGTAAAATTATACCACCACTGCTTGGTAAAGGCATTGTAATTATTTCACATTCTTTGTAAGAAAACTGCATGGCAACTCTTTCCCTCACTTTATAATTTTTTAGATCGTTCGTGGTAATAATGCCATTGCCACTACTCATTTCTGCTGCAATAAGCGCCGCCGTTTCACCTTCATAAAACCCTTTCATTCCATTGTCTCTAATCTTTTTTAGTGTGCGGCAAAGCTCCGGCTGCAGAAGTGTGTCGCCTGTTTTCCATGGTGTATCTTTTACAAAAGCTACTGTATTTTTATTATTTCTTAAAAATACCGCACGGCTCTTGTTAAAGTCCAGCGCCTGGGCTTCGGTTATTGCAAAGCCTTTTTCTGCAAGGTTTATAGCCTCTGCTATTAATATGGTAAATGGGAGCTTTGCATATTTTAATGTAGCAAATAATCCCGCCACAGTGCCGGGTACCCCACTGGCAAGTCTGCCTTCCATACTTAATATTGTTATTGGGTTTTTGGCACTATCCAGGTACATATCTCTGCTTGCTTTTGCGGGTGCAGCCTCTCTGTAATCTAAGGCAATATTTTTTCCTTTGCTGGTATGGGCAACCATAAAGCCACCGCCCCCTAAATTACCTGCTCCCGGATACACTACTGCTAGTGCAAGTTGAGTGGCAATGGCAGCATCGAAGGCATTACCACCTTTTTTTAAAACCTGCAAACCGGCATTACTTGCCAGCGTGTGCGCAGATACAACTGCGGCATTGTTTACAATTATATTTTTGGTGTTGGTATAATTAAAATGAGTTGTTTGCCCATTTATTGTGGTGGCAATAATACAGGCAATCAGAACGGAAATTATTTTCATTACCGAATTTAGTGTTTTCTTTTTCATTTGTGTGGATGGTAGTTTAGCATTTTTTGCTGTTCATATTGGGTGTAGCAAAATTTTGTGTATTGTCTGAAGTTTCTAATACTTATCTGACTGTGATTTCACAAAGAGAAAAATCATTTAATTTTTTAGTGAAGCCGTTTAATTTCTTTGGTTTTGAAAAGACTATTAGTTTTCAACTTGCAACAATGATAGCATTCAATGAAAGTTGAAAAAATATGTGATGCTGATGTTAGCCCGGATTGAAGCGTAAAGCCCGCAGCGCAGCGAGGACTTGAAGTGAAAAGCCGGATACAAATGGCTGACTTTATCCGCTGTTCCTGCTTCTAAAGGGATTGTTGTTTAGCAAAAACTGCATTTAAACTTAGCTGTTACGTTCATAAAATAAAATCGGTTTTTACCCATTTACAATATAATTTCACAGTTAAAATTTAATACATGCTAAAAACTAGACTGCTCTTGTTTATTTTATTGGGTTTTGCAACATTTGCACATGCCCAAACGCTTTTGAGTCCTGATGTTTATTTGGGTTACAAACTTGGTTCAAAGTTTACTGCCCATCATAAAATTGTAGCCTATTTTGAAGCCGCGGCCAATGCCCTGCCACAACAAATAAAACTGGAAAAGTATGGTCAAACAAATGAAGGAAGACCGTTGATGGTGGCTATTATTTCCGCACCGGAAAATATGTTGAAATTAGAAGATATTAGAAAAAATAATATGAGGCTCACTGGTTTGCTCAATGACAAGCCTGCTGATGCAAATGCGCCTGCAATTGTGTGGCTTAGTTATAATGTGCATGGCAATGAAACAAGCTCTTCTGAAGTTTCCATGAAAGTATTGTACGAATTACTGAGCAGAAAAAATACTTCATTAAATGAATGGATGAAAAATACGGTGGTAATTATTGATCCGTGTTTAAATCCTGATGGCCGTGATAGATATGTAAACTGGCTTAGCCAAGTAAGTGGAAAATTTCCGAATGCGGATGTAAACGCAAGAGAACATGATGAGCCTTGGCCGGGAGGAAGAAGTAACCATTACAATTATGACTTGAACCGTGATTGGGCATGGCAGACACAAGTGGAATCTCAAACACGCCTCTATAAATACCAACAGTGGATGCCACAAATACATTGTGATTTTCATGAGCAATCTCCTAACGCTCCTTACTATTTTGCACCAGCCGCAGAACCTGTGCATGAGGCGGTAACACAGTGGCAAAAAGATTTTCAGGTTACTGTGGGTAAAAACCATGCAAAGTATTTTGATGCAAACGGCTGGTTATTTTTTACAAAACAATATTTTGATTTGTTTTATCCCTCTTACGGCGATACCTATCCTTTATTTAATGGGAGTATCGGAATGACTTATGAGCAAGGCGGTGGACCGAGAGGTGGCGTTGCAATTGCTTTAGAAAACGGCGATACACTTACATTAGAAGATCGAATTGCACATCATTTTTCAACAAGCATTAGTACCATTGAAGCTGCATCTACGAATGCAAATAAATTAGTTTCAAATTTTAAAAATTATTTTGATGAAAGTAATGCGGGTAAAAACAATGTTTATAAAAGCTATGTTGTAAAAAACGGAAGTGGTAATATTGATGCACTTCAGCAACTTTTGCAAAAAAACAAAATTCAATTTGCTTTTGCTGATATCAATGCTTACGGCAATGCAAGGGGGTATAACTATTTTAATCAGAAAGAAGAAACCTTTACAATTCAAAAAAATGATTTGGTAATAAATGCTGCCCAGCCAAAAGCAGCATTGCTAAAAGTTTTGTTTGAGCCTCAGCCAAAACTCAACGACAGCGCCACTTACGATATAACTGCCTGGGCTTTACCTTATGCCTATGGGCTGCAAAGTTATGCATCAAAAGAAATTGTTGCTTCATCGAATATTCAATACATGGGCGTTGCAAATGCTAAATTAGACAGTAGTGCATATGGATATGTGGTGCCTTATAACAGTTTAAGTGATACAAAATTAATGAGTGCATTGTTAGATGAAAATGTAAAACTAAGGTTTGCAGAATCTGCTTTTGCAAATGAAGGAGTAACCTACAACGAGGGCAGTTTGTTGGTTTTCCGTAAAGGAAATGAGGAGAAACTTGGTAGCATTAGTAAATTATTCCGCAAATTTAATTCTAGTGTAGGCACGTTGTCATCTGGGTTTTCACAAAAAGGTTTTGACGCGGGTTCAGATAGAGTCCATTTTTTAAAAAACCCAAGAGTTGCCTTGATTACAGGCGAAGGAGTATCATCAACAGGAGCGGGGGAGGTGTGGCACTTTTTTGAACAGGAATTGAATAAAAAAATTACGCTGGTAAACGCTTCAGAATTCAATAATACCGACTTTAAAGATTTTAATACCATCATTCTTCCTGACGGAAATTATAAGTTTTTAAATAATAAAGATGCTGCAGCAGGATTGAGACAATGGATTAAAGATGGTGGAAGGTTGATTGCTTTGGAAAATTCAGTTAAACAAATAGCCGGTTTGGATTGGGGCCTCAAAATAAAGAAAGCTCAGGAAGATAAAACCGATACCGCATTAGGATACATTGCGCTTAAAAAATATGCAGACAGAGAAAAGGAAAGTGTAACCAATAATATTCCTGGTGCTATTTATAAAATGGAAATAGATAATACGCATCCGTTGGGTTATGGCTATCCAAATTTTTATTACACACTTAAATTAAATGACAATGCCTACGATTTTTTAAGAGATGGGTGGAATGTAGGAACCATTAAAAAGACACAACCTGTTGCCGGGTTTGTTGGTAGTAAAGTAAAACAAAATTTAAAAGATGCGGTTTTATTGGGAGAGTTGCCTATTGGTAAAGGTTCTGTTGTGTTTTTTGCAGATGATCCGTTGTTTAGAAGTTTTTGGGAAAATGGTAAAATGCTTTTTTGCAATGCCCTTTTTTTTACAGGTCAATAAAATTTTCTGCAGTTATAAATATTTAAAATAGAAAGATGAAAAAATTTGTGTTGATTGTATTCTTGGGAGTACTTGCTGGTATCAGGAGTTTTTCTCAAGCTCCTGCTGTATACTCTGCCGCAGATATTTTGCAGCAGATGAAAAAGCTGGAAGTGTTTGGCAGCGTGCTCTACGTAGCTGCTCATCCTGATGATGAAAATACAAGATTACTTGCTTATCTGGCAAACGAAAGAAAATTTCGTACGGGCTATTTAAGCCTTACCAGGGGCGATGGAGGGCAAAATTTAATTGGAGATGAGCAGGGAATTGACCTTGGATTGATTCGTACCCAAGAGCTGTTGAGTGCAAGAAGAATAGATGGGGCTGAGCAGTTTTTTAGCCGGGCTTTTGATTTTGGGTTTAGCAAAAATCCTGAAGAGGCTATGCGCATTTGGGGGCATGATAAAATACTTGCAGATGTAGTTTGGGTGATAAGAAAATTTAAGCCTGATGTTATTATTACCCGTTTTCCTACAACAGGGGAAGGTGGGCATGGGCACCATACAGCATCGGGGATACTTGCAGGTGAGGCATTTGATGCAGCAGCAGATCCAACAAAATTTCCTGAGCAGTTACAATTTGTAAAAGTATGGCAGGCAAAAAGATTGCTATGGAACACCTTTAATTTTGGCGGAAATAACACCACAAGAGAAGACCAGTTTAAAATTGATTGTGGCGTTTACAATCCTATACTTGGAAAAAGTTATGGCGAAATAGCTGCCGAAAGTCGCAGTAGGCACAAGAGCCAGGGTTTTGGTGTGCCAGCGCAACGAGGTAAATCTTTTGAATATTTTACTTCTATTAAAGGAGATAAACCTATAACCGATTTGATGGACGGAGTTGATTCTGCTGTGTATAAGACAGCAGGAGCTACAGAATATTTTAATATGGTAAAAGATATTATTAAGAAATATGATTTTTCAAATCCTCAAAAATCAATAAGCGATTTAGAAGCTCTTTCAAAAACTTATCTGGAATTTAATTCTTTTATGACGAAAGATAAACAGGAGCTTGTACAAAATTTAATTGCCCAATGTGCAGGGTTATTTTTAGAAGCTACTGCAATAAATCAAATGAACGTAATTGGCGATAGCATTAAATTAAGAATGTCTTTTAATAACAGAGCAGGCGCAAATATTACAAATGCAACTGTAGATGCTTTTGGTAAAACTTTTTCTTTTACAAATTTGGCAGCAAATGAAGCGCAGGAAATAATTGCGACCGTGAAGCTTGACGAAAGAATGACCGCAACCCAACCCTATTTTTTAGAAAGGCAAATGAACAGTGGTTCCTACGTTGCAGGCCAGGAAGATATTGGCAAGCCTGAAAACGCAGGCTATTTTGCAGATTTTAAAATAACAGTCGGGGGCACTTTATACAATTATAGAAAATCAATTAAGTACAAGTATACTGATCCTGTGAAGGGTGAGTTATATGAGCCTATACAGCTTGTATCGCCTGTTTTCATTAATGTATCGCCCAATCTGCTTATTTTTTCCAATGATAAAAAGGTGGAAAAAAAGCAGGTTAATTTCTCTATTCAGTCAAATAGTAAATTGAACGAAAAGATAAATTTGTTTACAACAATAAATAAGGACTCCCGTCTTATTTTAGACAGCCTTGTGTTGATGGAAAAAACATCAAAGACAGATGTGCCTGCAATTTTAAATGGCAATGATTTTAAAAATAATACGACCCAAACAGTAGGCGGGGAATTTGTTGCGGGTTCAATTTTTGAACACCAATACACATCTCTTAAAAAAATAAGTTATGACCATATACCAGATGTGTTTTACAATTATCAGGATAAAGTAAAGGTGCTGAAAATGGATTTGAAAACAGTTGGTACCACTGCAGGTTATATTGCCGGTGCAGGCGATAAAGTGCCACAGGCATTGGAACAAATGGGTTATAAAGTAACGATGCTTACAGAAAAAGATATTAGTGCTGCAACCTTAAAACAATTTGATGTGGTGATTACCGGAGTGCGAGCCTACAACATTCATGCATGGCTTAGCAACGTTTACCCGGTGCTGATGCAGTATGTAAAAGATGGTGGTGTGTTGCTCACCCAGTATAATACCAATAATTCTATAGGACCCGTAAAAGCAGCCATCTCTCCATTTGCATTTACTATTAGCAGAAATAGAATAACGGATGAGACGGCTACAGTAAATTTTTTATTACCTGATCATGCCGCTTTAAACTATCCAAACAAAATAACACAAAATGATTTTGAGGGATGGATACAGGAACGCAGTATTTACAATGCTGAAAAGGCAGATAATGCTTATCAGAAGATTTTAAGTATGAAAGACCCCGGCGAAAGTGAGCAGGATGGAAGCCTTATTGTTGCTGATTATGGCAAAGGGAAATACATTTATACCGGACTTGTGTTTTTTAGAGAATTGCCTGCGGGAGTGTCGGGAGCATACAGGTTATTTGCAAATTTAATTGCGAAGAAGCTAGATACAAAAAGAAAATAATGATTGGATAAAAATTAAAAAATAATTTATTTTTTGCAGCGAAAGCATTTTAAGAAATCTTTGGATAGAAAATAGGTTTCCTTACTAATTTAGCCTTGCTGCAAACGATTTTGGCCTTTTTTATTCTTTAAAAAAAATTACCATTGAGTATTTTAGATTGGATCATATTAGTAGTTGTATTGCTTGCTATAATAATTTATGGTATTTACAAAAGCAGGAGTACAAAAAATATAGAAGGGTATTTTTTGAGTAACAGAAGTATGCCTTGGTATTTGGTATTATTAAGTATCATGGGTACCCAGGCAAGTGCTATAACCTATTTAACTGGGCCTGGGCAGGCCTATACAGATGGGATGCGATTTGTGCAATATTATTTTGGACTTCCATTAGCGATGATAGTTATCAGTATCTTTTTTGTGCCGGTTTATAGCCGTTTAAAAGTTTTTACAGCCTATGAATTTCTGGAGAAAAGATTTGATGTAAAAACAAGAACGTTTACTTCCTTTTTATTTCTAATATCCCGTGGCTTGAGTACGGGTGTAAGCATTTATGCGCCGTCGCTTATCCTGTGTTCTATTATGGGCTGGAACATTTATTACACAAATGTTTTAATGGGTGGCCTGCTTATTATTTACACCATGAGTGGTGGCGCCAATGCAGTTGCACATACCCAGAAACTGCAGATGATCATAATTTTTATCTCGCTTTTTTTAATTGGATATATAGCGGTGAGTATGTTGCCAAATGGCATGGGTTTTAGCGATGCTGTAAAAGAAGCAGGCAGTTATGGTAAAATGAATATTATCACAACTGGCTATACCGAGAAAGGTTTCGATTGGAAAGATAAATACAACATCTGGAGTGGTCTGATTGGCGGATTTTTTTTGGCACTCAGTTATTTTGGTACAGATCACAGCCAGGTGGGTAAATACCTTACTGGAAAAAATATTGCAGAAAGCAGAAAGGGTTTGTTGATGAATGGTCTGGTAAAAGTGCCGATGCAGTTCTGTATTTTGCTGATTGGCATATTAATATTTACATTTTATCTGTACCATAAAGCCCCGGTTTATTTTGATGAAACAAAAATTATTGCAGCAAACAAAACAGAATATGCCGCTGAACTTAAAGGCATAGAGGCGAAATATGTAGCTGCATCTGCCGAAAAAAATATTGCAGCTATTACAAAATATCGCGGTGAATATAAAGCCATATTAAAGAAAGCTTTACCAGGCGATGATGCCAATGATACCAATTTCATTTTTCTTCGTTTTGTAAAAGATAATTTACCAATTGGCCTTACCGGACTATTGTTTGCTGTAATATTTTTAAGTGCATGGGGAAGCATTGCGGGCGCATTAAATTCATTGGCAGCCTGCAGTATGATTGATTTTCACCAAAAGTTTTATGCAAAGGATAATACGGAGCTTAGCGCTTATAAAACATCGCAATGGTACACATTTGCTTGGGGTGTTTTTTGTATTATCATTGCCATGTTTGCCCAAAATATCGGCAATAGTTTAATTGAAGCGGTTAATATTTTAGGTTCTATTTTTTACGGAGTTATCCTTGGTGTTTTTATAGTCGCATTCTGGCTAAAATATATAAAATCAAATGCAGTATTTATTTCGGCGCTTATTTCGCAGGTAGGCGTAATTGTGATTTATAAAGCGGATATCATTTCCTTTTTATGGCTGAATGTTATTGGGGTAGGGTTGGTGGTAGGTATTGGGCTGGTGCTACAGTTGTTGTTGGGTAACAAAAAAACCGCTTCCAAAATGGAAAGCGGTTTCTAAATATGTTAAATAAATTATTTTAATTTCTTCATTAAGTCTTCATTCATCTTTACATAATCATCATTTTTCTCTTCTTTTGCAAGTTCTAATGATGTTTTTGAGCTAGCCATTGCTGCAGCTTTGTCTCCCATTGCTTGCTCTATTTTTGCTTTGTAAATCCACATCCAGTATGCTTTTGGTTGTACTTTTACAGCTGCTGTAATGTTTTCCAATGCTTTCGCATTGTTTTTATCATACTCGTTGTAAAATTGTGCAGCGTTCCAGTAAGGTTTCTTTTCGCCCATCATATCCTTTTCCAAAGCAGCACGCATACGATCTTTTATAAGAGCAGTTATTGGCACAGCTACGGCAGTTTTGTCCCACATAATGTGCAACTCACAACTTTGAGGTTTAATGTTTGCAAACTGCATCGTAAGAGTTTCCAATGCATCTTTCATCTTCATGGTTGGTACTTTAAAACGCACCACATCATCAGATTCTTTATACCCTGTAGAACCCCAATTAGAAGTTCCTTTGTTTAAAATTATTTCCCACATTCCTTCTGTAGGTATTGTGTACAATGCATAAGAGCCGGTATCAATTTTCTTTCCGCCCATTTCTACAGCATCGTTAAATTTTATAATGGTAGCACCATTTGCACCTGTGCGCCACACTGCATTGTATGGCACAAGATCACCAAATATTTTTCTTCCTTTTATCGAAGGTCTACTGTATTTGAGTTCTATGCTCCCTAAAGCAAAGTCTTGCTTAATTGTTTGCGTAGGTGAGGGAGCAGGCATTTTCATTTGTGCATCTACCATTGTTGCTGTGCATAACATGGAGAATGCGAATAATAGTTTTTTCATTTTGTTTTGTTTATTAATATATGATTAGGTTATTACTACTTAAAGTTTTTTATTGAAAATGAACTTTTACTGTTTGATAAAAAATGTGGTTATTAGAAAACTGAACCTGCAATACTTTTTGTTGTCTTTCAGAAAAGCCCTGTAATCCAAAAAGCCCGGCTGCATTGCCTTTATTTATTGCAATTTCTAAATAACCCGCTGCGTTAAACAATGCTACTTTTTCCCCTTCGGGCACATCTGCGTACGTTTCACTTATTTTCTCTATTATTTCATCTCTTTTAAATACGATGGAAAATCTTCTTCCTTTTCGTTGCTCTTCAAATTCTTCTTTGCTTATGTTTACAATTACGTTTTCAAAGTTATCAATAAATATTATCTGTCCTTCAATCCAGTTATTACCAAGCATTGGTTTTAAAGGGTTTTTTACCTTTATCGAAATATCGTGGTATCCAATTTCTGAAAAAGGGATTCCCGATGCGAGTTTGCTGAAAGCTTTTGCAAATACCCCTGTGCAATACAAAATATTTCTTGGCTGGTTTTTTTCTAGTGTGAGCGCTGTTATTTTTTGTGGTATTTCTTCCAAAATCATCGTAATAAGGCCATTGTCTGCGCAGCCAATATAGTGTCTATTGTGTTCTATAAAAAGCAGATGGTCACACTTTTCATCAAACAAATTGATGAGTATGAGATGGTACGTGCCCTGAGGGAAATTCTTTATTGCATTTCTACATACGTAAGCCGCTTGTGGGTAATTAAAAGGAGATAGTAAATGCGTAACGTCTATAATATTAAAAGACGGATCAGCCTGCATAATCTGGCCCTTTATTGCGGCAGGTATAAAATCCTGAACGCCTATATCGCTTGTGAGGGTTAACAACGGCATCTAATCAAAATAATTTAGCCTGCAATATAATCTACCCGAAGCTATTAAGCTATTTTACGAGCTTGCCATTTTTATAAAAAAACTTTCTGGTTAGCTTATCTACCCATCCGGCAAAAAGTTTATTCATAAATACTGTGCGTTTACCAGTAAACGTTAATACCAATGTGCGTTTTCTTTTTGTAATTGCATTTAAGATGTGCTGGGCGCATTCTTCAGAAGTCATTAATGTTCCCTCATTTAGCGGACTTTCGCCATGTGACTGAGCATTTTCATTTAATGCAGCATTTCTAATGTTACTTTTTGTGAACCCAGGGCATACCCACATTACATGTACTCCATCTTCCATTAATTCGGCTCTTACTGCTTCGAGCCACCCATTCATGGCAAATTTACTTGCACTATAGCCACTTCTGCCCGGCAACCCTCTATAACCCGCAATAGATGACACTCCTACGATTATGCCTCTGGTTTTTAAAATTGTTGGCAGTGCAAGTTTGGTACAATAAACCATGCCGAAATAATTCACGTCCATCAGTTTCTTAAAAATAGTGATGTCTGCATCTTTTAGCTCAGCTCTCATTGATATGCCGGCATTGTTGATTAAAACATCGATATCTCCAAAATGTTTAGTGGTAACTTCTATAAAGTTTTTGCAATCTTCGTAAACACCCACGTCTGCAGTTACACATAATAGCGGCATGCCATTGTTTTGCTGCTGTAAAGAAATTAATTTACCTTGATTTCTGGCACAAATTGAAACATTTGCACCTGCTGCCAGTAGAAGCTCGGTCATCGCTTTGCCAATTCCATCACTGCCACCTGTAATAGCAACGGTTTTACCTTTAAAAAAATTATTCATATTGCCAAATTTAAGCTAAAAAACGCTTCGTAATCGTAGTACATTTATTTAATTATTTGTGAACCAAAACTCGAGTTTACAATATTATAAGTTCGGATGATGACCCAATAAAGAATCTTTTATGTAAAGTTCAGATTTTCTTCTGGAGGTTTTTTATTCTCCTTTTTTAGAGAGGGTTAATGAGGTGAAAGATTTTGAAAAATTAGAAATAAACCAAATAAAAAACCCTCAATTCTCATTGAGGGTTTTGTGAACTGGCTGGGACTCGAACCCAGGGCCCATACATTAAAAGTGTATTGCTCTACCAACTGAGCTACCAATTCTTCCGTTCCTTTCTTTCGATGGGAGTGCAAAAATAGGGTAAAATTGTTTTTAGACAAATTTATTTCGAAAACTTTTTTACCTGCAGAAAAAAATACGCTTGTAACGTAGACTTGATAAGGCTTTGGGTTTTTAAAATATTTATATCACCATTAAACTACACCCTCTAATGTCACTGTTTTCTAAGCGCCCTGTTATTTCGAAACTGTTATTTTTATATAATTTTCCAGTATCGTCTGTAGCAATAAAAGAACAACTGTAAATATTTGCTAGGTCAATAATATTAATTGGGCCCGTACAAAATTGTGTGGTCATTTTTTCAGCAGCAATTATGTCAAAAGGGTCATCTTCTTTTCGTACCAGAATGCGCATCCATGGTGGGCAGTCAAAAATACCATTGCCTTTTGAATAAGCCTGCGATAATAATTCGGTCATGCCATACTCTGAATGAACCTGCGCAACGCCAAGTTTCTTTATTAGAATTTCATGTATCTGTTTGCGTGTAAGTTCCTCCCTTCGGCCTTTCATACCACCCGTTTCAATTATAATTGTGTTTTTTAAAGAGAGTTGGTATTGCTCCGCAAAATCGAGCAAAGCATACGTTACGCCAATTAAAATGGAGGGTTGCAAAGCAGCTTCATTTTGCAGTAGCGTATTTTTTAGCTTTTCGTGGTTGTATAAATAAAAACCACTGGTGCCCTGTGCTGTATTTTTTATAAGGTGATCAACCATATAAACGAGCGATGACCCTCTTCTCTCTAAATAAGAAGGTAACAAGCCGATAATGGAATTTTCTTTTTCGTCACCATAAAAAAGCCTGAAACTGTTCGTAAAACTTTTTTCATAAAGAGCAAGGTCTTTTACAAAATGTTTGCTGTTAATCGAGCCGGTTGTGCCGCTGCTTTCAAAAATGATTTCTGGCGTAAATTCTGTCGATTTTATTTCTTTGCTTTTAAAAAACTGTATAGGCAAAAAAGGAATTTTTTCAATAGTTGTAATTTCTGTGGGTACAATTCTTAAAATGTCGCAGTAAGTTTTGTATATAGGATTATTTAAATACTGAAAATTAAAAATTTGCAAGGCGATTTCGTCAAAGTTTTTGTTGCTGCAGGTAAAAATGCTATCAGCTAAAATTGTGGGTGAAAAAGAATTTGTCATTATTTGCAAAGTATAGCCGGTTGTTAACAAAAAAGTAAAGCTAAAATTTAAAATGGTTTTTAGCTTATCTATCATTAAATTTGAACATAAACCATTTTTATGCGTCACTTAATTACTGCAGTTATTTTATCTATCACTTTTTTTTCTTGCGGCAAAGATAAATACACAAGTGCTCCACAAATAAAATTTAAATCTATTACATCACCCTATATTGTCAATAACACAAATGGAGTTTCTCCTATTTTAATTATTGAGCTCACAGATTTGGAAGGTGACTTCGGTTTTACTGAAGGAAAGGATACATCCTATATCTATGTAAAAAATACTAAAGCACCATTTAAGCAGGATTCATTCAAGTTTCCTTCAGCGCTTGCGAAGGCAGTAAAAAAGAACTTTAAAGGGGATGTTGAAATTAATTTATTAGGTGCTGGTACCGGAGGTACAAGTGCTGTTCCTGCGATACCTGTAGGCAAAAACAGAGATACAGTTTACTACGAGATTTATGTAAAAGATTTTGCAAAAAATAAAAGCAATGTCATAAAAAATAGTGACCCTTTTATAATTACCCGGTAATAATGAGGTTGCTTCATTTTATTTTATCGCATTCTATATTTATTGCCTTGTGCGCTGTGGGGTTATGTTACCAAACATCTTTGCTACTGCATATATCTAACGATCGTTTTATCTATGGGTTTATTTTTTTCTCTACAATTTGCAGTTATAATTTTTATTGGCTTTTAAGTAAATTTTATTTTTATAATGATGGTTTATCGTTGCATTTTGTTAAAAAACATGTTTCTTTTTTCATTATTTTCTCAATTGCACTTTTAAGTACATCTTACTTTTTATTTGCTTTGCCTGCAATAATACCTTACGCTTTTATAGGCATCATTTCCACCTTATTGTATTCTTTGCCATTATGGCCTTTTCCTTTCTTAAAAAAATTGCAGCGATTGGGTTTTTTTAAAACATTACTTCTTGCTTTTACATGGGCGTATGTAACTACCATCGTTCCTGCTGTTTCGTTGTTAGCAACAGATTTTGTTGCGGTGTTTATTCTTTTTGCTGCCCGTTTTTGCTTTATGCTTTTGCTGTGTATCATTTTTGACAAAAGAGATATGGCCTTAGATAAGACCCACGGACTTCACAGCCTTGCAACAGATACAGCTTCTGTAAAACTAGATATCATCATAAATGCAGTTTTTGTAATTTATTTTTTGATGGGCCTGTTATTACGTTTTCATTTTAATGACAAGCCACAAATGTTTGCCTTTTTAATTACAGGCGCAATTGTTTGGTATGTTTATACACTTTCTAGAAAAACACAGGGTTATCTTTTTTACTATTTTTTGGTTGATGGTTTAATGCTCGTAACAGCAGGAGCCAGTTATTTAGCAGGCTTAATTTGAACAATCTATTTTACCTTTTAAAGTTCCAACAAATATTTCCTCAACACTTCTACATTCACCTCCATTTTTAAACTTTGTTTTTGCTGCTTTAATTGCTCGGCAATTGTTAGTGGTATTTCCACTTTCTGGTTTGTAATTGGTTCTATAACATCGTAAAATTTTACTGGATGTGCAGTTTCCAAAATCACAGCTTTCTTTTCAATATTTTGCCTAAGAAAATTTTGCACAGCCGCATAAGCTACTGCGCCATGTGGATCTAATAAATAATTAAATTCTTTTAAAACGTTCAATAAAGTTTCGGCAGTAGTTGTGTCAGAAATACTTGCTGTGCTCATGATGCTCGTTAGTTCGTTTTTTGTACCATTAAACATTTCGAGTATTCGTACAAAATTGCTTGGATTACCTACATCCATTGCGTTTGAAATTGTGGCAACAGCTTTTTTTGGGGCATAAATACCTGTCTTAAAAAAATCAGGTACCGTATCATTTGCATTACAGGCTGCTATAAAATGATCAATAGGTAACCCACTTTTTTTTGCAAGTAACCCTGCACATATATTTCCAAAATTGCCGCTAGGTACAGCTATTACAGGGGCATTGTTTTTATCCTGCCATTGCTTCCATAAAAAGAAATAATAAAACTGTTGCGGTAACCAACGGGCAACGTTTATAGAATTTGCCGATGTGAGAAAAACTTTCTGCTTTAAATTCTCATCCATAAAGGTTTCTTTCACCATTTTCTGGCAGTCGTCAAAACTTCCGTTTACTTCTAAAGCATGTATATTTTTACCAAGTGTGGTTAGCTGTTTTTCCTGCACATTACTCACTTTGCCTGATGGGTATAATATCACCACCTCTATACCTGGCACATTATAAAAGCCATTTGCAACAGCGCCGCCTGTGTCACCCGATGTTGCGACAAGTACAATAATTTTTTCTGGTCTTTCTTTTGCAAAATAGCCAAGGCAACGACTCATAAATCTTGCCCCAATATCTTTAAAGGCGAGTGTAGGTCCATGAAATAGTTCCAGTGAAGAAATGCGCGCAGAAATATTAACGAGTGGTATGTCAAAATCTACAGTCTCTTCTACAATCGTCTTTAAAATTGTGGAAGGAATAGCATCACCAACATAAGGCTGTATAACTTCATAAGCAATAGCGGCATTTGAATAGCTTTCAATATTCTCTATTAATTTTTTATTTATAGACGGAATTGTTTCAGGAAAATACAAGCCCTTGTCCGGCGCCTGTCCCGCAATAGTTGCAGCTTTAAAATCAACTATTGCAGACTGTTTATTTAAACTATAATATTTCATGATAGAGAAATGAAAGGCAAAAAATAAAAACTTAAAAAGATTGAAATATTTCTTAAAAGCCACAAAATTATAACAAGCCTGATGTGAAACGATAAATAGCTAAAAACCATCATCAGGCTAGAATCCTCACCCCTTCGTTATTTAAAGTTGTTACATAAATCTTGTAATCTACTCCAAGTTTTCTGTACACATTTTCCATAATGTCTTTAACAACGATAGCTTTTTTTTCATCTTTGTTAAACATAAAGATAGACGGGCCAGATCCCGAAATGCCACCGCCCAATGCACCGGCTTCTTTGCATTGTTTTTTTATTTCTTCAAAACCTGGAATTAAAATGCTTCGCACAGGTTCTATGATGACATCTTCGAGCGAACGGCCAATTAAATCATAATCACTTTTTAAAAATCCCGTTACAAGCCCTGCAATATTACCCCATTGTTTTATTGCATCTTTTAACGCAACTTCTTTTCGTAAAATTTGTCTCGCATCTGCTGTTCTTACTTCAATCTGAGGGTGCACTACTGTTACAAAAAGTGGGGGAGCACTTAGGGGAACAATATCCAGCGGATGAATAGAACGAATTAGTGTAACGCCACCATATATACAAGGGGAAATGTTGTCTGCATGCTTTACGCCGCTTGCTAGTTTTTCGCCATTCAAGGCAAATTGTACCAATTGTTCTTTTGTAAAATAATTGTTCAGCAACATATTTGCGGCCACAACAGCGCCGGCAGCACTTGCCGCGCTTGACCCAAGTCCACTACCCGGCATAATTGTTTTGTTGATAGTCACCTCAAAGCCTATGGGTTTATCATAAGCCTCTATTAAGGCCTGCAATGCAACACCTGCAACATTTTGCTCGGTTATTCCAGATAACCCAAATGAATCTATATGGGTTATTTTAACGACTGGTTCTTCAATAAGCGTTAGTTCCATTTCATCTTGTGGGTCATTTAATGCCATACCCAAAATATCAAAACCACAAACCAGATTGGCAACCGTAGCAGGGGCAGTTATTTTAATTGTTTTCATAAATAATTTTAATGAACCATAAACATTTATCGAACCAAAAAGACGCTAAGACGTAAAGCTTCACAACGAATAAATCTGTGCAAATCTGTGCAAATCTGTACAAATCTGTGAGCAAGATTTTAAGCCACAAAGACGCAAACAAAGAAGGATCACAAAAAATTGGTTATACTCTGTGAAACCTCATTTAACTTCATTTCTTTGCTATAAGTTCCTATATCCTAGCCGCCCTAATTATATCTGCAAAAACCCCTGATGCAGTAACAGCAGCACCTGCACCAGCTCCCTTAATTACAAGTGGTTGTACTGGATACCTTTCTGTATAAAACATCACAGCATTGTCTTTTCCGTACAAATGAAAGAAATCGCTTTTGTCATCTACCTGTTGTAAACCCACATTTGCTTTCTCTGCTTTGTTTTGTGGATTGTAAGATGTAACAAATTTTAATTTTTTACCTCCTCTTTTTGCTGCCTCAAATATTGCTTTAAAATGCGCTTCTTCTTTTTCCATCGCAACATAAAAATCATCTACACTTCCCTTCATGCAACTTTCCGGCATAAAAGAATTGTTTTGTATGTCTTCCATCTCAATCACTTCTCCAGCTTCTCTGGCCAAAATCATTATTTTTCTCATTACATCTTTGCCACTTAAATCAAGCCTTGGGTCTGGCTCTGTATAACCTTCCTCCTGTGCTTGTTTTACAACAGATGCAAAACTTTTTTCGCCGTTGTAATTATTAAAAACAAAATTTAAAGTGCCGCTTAGTACAGCCTGTATTTTGTTGATGGTATCGCCACTTCTAAGCAAATCATTCAAAGTGCCTATAATTGGTAAACCGGCTCCTACATTGGTTTCAAAAAGGTACAGGCTGTTAAACTCGCTGGCAGTATTTTTTAGTTTTTTATAATAACTATAGGTAGATGACGCTGCAACTTTATTACATGCCACAACGGAAATGCTTTTTTGTAGCAGCGAATCATATATAGTTGCCATTTCGTCGTTGGCGGTTACATCTACAAACACACTGTTTCGCAAATTCTTTTTTTGAATGGCAGATGAAAATTCTTTTACATTCATTTTATCACCATCTTCTAAAACTGATGTGTAATTTGTTGTATCTATTCCATCTTCATTAAAAAACATTTTTTTGCTGTTTGCCATGCCCACAATTTTTAACTGTAAGCTTAGGTATTGCTGTAAAAATTCTTTTTGTAAATGTAACTGCTGCAATAATTTTTGGCCAACATTTCCAAGCCCGGCAATAAATAAATTTACCTGTTTATAAGTTGTTTCAAAAAATTCTTCATGCAAAATATTGATGGCTTTTTTTACATCATCTGTATTTATTACTGCAGAAATATTTCTTTCTGAAGAGCCCTGCGCAATGGCACGAATATTCACACCGTTTCTGCCAAGCGCACCAAACATTTTACCACTAATACCTGTATGGTTTTTCATACTGTCACCCACAATTGCAATGATAGATAAATTCTTTTCCAACAACAGTGGCTGCAGGAGGCCAATATTTATTTCGTATTCAAATGCATTATCAACTGCTTCTTTTGCCTGTACAGAAAATGCATCTTCAATACCTACACAAATAGAATGTTCTGACGAGGCCTGTGTTATTAAAATTACATTGATAGACGCATTTGCCAATGCTTCAAAAAGGCGTTTAGAAAAGCCAGGTATGCCAACCATTCCGCTTCCTTCCAGGCTTATTAATACAAGTTTACCAATACTTGAAATGCCCCTTATTGGTGCATCATTTTCTGGAACTTCATTTTTTATAACCGTACCCAAATCCTGTGGCGCAAAAGTATTCTTTACCCATACAGGAATTGCTTTGTTCATAACAGGTTGTATGGTTGGCGGATAAATCACCTTAGCACCAAAATGAGATAGCTCCATTGCCTCTTGATAGGATATTTCGGGTATTTGTTTTACACCAACCACAATTCTGGGGTCTGCCGTCATCATGCCTGAAACGTCCGTCCATATTTCGAGCACACTTGCATCTATTGCTGCTGCAAAAATAGCTGCTGTATAATCAGAACCCCCTCTGCCGAGTGTTGTTGTAATGTTGTTTTTGGTTGCACCAATAAAGCCCGGAATGATAAATAAGTTTGAACTGCTTGCTGCAAAAAAGTTTTTTATTTTGGTGTTTGTTTCCGTAAAATTTACTACAGCCATTCCAAAACAATCATTTGTATTTATTAGGCTTCTGGCATCTACCCATTCACATTCTACTGCTTGTGCATTTAATGCTGCAGCAATTATTTGGGAGGATAGCAATTCCCCATAACTTACAATTTTATCTTTTGTACGGGCAGAACATTCTCCTAGTAAAAAAATACCGTTACAGATATCTTCCATATCGTTACAGGCTTTTTTTACAAGGCTTAAAACACTACTTTGCTGCTGTATGGGGATTAGGTTTTTTACTGCTTCCAAATGTCTGTCTTCAACATCGTTCAATTCGGTTTTATAGTTTCCATCAGCAATTTCTGCTAGCGTGGCACATTTTAATAAAAGATCTGTAATGCCACCAAGTGCCGATACTATAACCGCTTTTCTATTATTGCCCTGTTTTATTATTTCTATAACCCTGTTTATATTTTCTGCATTGGCAACCGAACCGCCACCAAATTTTAATACCTGCATATTATACAATTGTAATTTTTTAAAAAAGTAATGCCCTTCGTTTAACAGCAAAATGCCCTGAGGTTTTTATATAGAAGATAACCCTAACGGGTCGTAGCTGTGCACGTAGATGGGCCAATGCCTAAAGAAAAGAAAGCAGTGGGTTGGTAATTAAAAATATGATTTAACGTGCGCTTCATATAATTTAATCTCAATATAGGAATATTTTTTAAGAATATTTTTTCAATTATATAAAATATTCTTTCCTATTTATTTTTTCCTTAATTTGTTTTTAAAATAAACTCAGTTATGATAAAATACAGCGAACTTAAAAAAGGTGGTCATGTTATGGCAAATGCTGGTGGCGATAATAGAAGAGGCGAAATTGAAGACTTAAATAACAGCGAAAAACAAATATGCATAAATACGGGTGCTCAAAGTTTTTGGTTTGATGCCGAACAGCTTACTCCAATAGTATTAAATGAAGCTGAGCTGATGAACTTTGAATTTCACAAAGAAATAAAAGATGATGGTACAATTAAGTATTTAAAGGGAGCCTTTAGAATGCTTATACCTAAAGAGGGTGATTTTTCCAGATTAGAAATATGGTATAGAGATGAGCAACGGCATTTTGTTGAGCCGATGACATTGCACACTTTTCAAAATCATTTTTATGAAATGACAAAAGTTTTTTTGAACGAGGGTTCTTTCGATTGACCATTTAAACTTATTTATAGTAAAGCCTCCTTTTTACAGGAGGTTTTTTTGTACAACTGGTTACCATTATTTATTTAGGAAATAAACAACCCCACAAGTCTTACATACTATAATGAGGCTGTAATAGATTTCTCTTAACATATGTTGCGAACAAGCAAGTAAGATTTCATATTGAATACACTCATTTACAAATCATTTTTGTTGTTGTTTTTAAGATAAGAAGGTTGTGTTTTAAGTAACAATCCTTAACATCCTTTACACATTTGGGAGGGTATTTTTGCCCGCCTATTAAAAAAATTAGTTAAAAAAATTAATATAGAACAATACATATATCCGATATCCGTTTAATAATTTCTAATCCTACAATAAAATATGAAAATAATAAGAGTAAAAAAGGTATACCTTTTCTTTTGTGCTGTAGCTGCTTTTATGATACATCTGCCTTTTGCCTTTTCGGAAAACAGACATTTTTCGGTTAAGGCAAAAACAAATAGTACAAATAAGGAAGTCTCCACGAGCGCTATATTTTCCACTGCTAAAATGTACGATAGTCTAAAATTAAATTTTTCAGGTCTTTCAGAACAAGCGTTTAGTTATGCTGTTAAAGGGTACGACTATTTAAAACTGAAAGGTAAAATTGGCAATGAAAATATTTTATCTATTGTAGATTTTTCAAGGCCATCGTCGCAAAAAAGACTGTTCATAATAGATGTTAAAAATTTTAAAGTTTTATTTAATACGTACGTCGCTCATGGCCAGGGTAGCGGTGCTGCAATGGCCACGGAGTTTTCAAATACGCCTGAGAGCTACCAAAGCAGTCTTGGTTTTTACACCACATCGTCTACTTACATGGGTGAAAACGGCTATTCCATGCATTTGGAAGGAATGGAAAAAGGTATTAACGACAAGGCTGAAGAAAGAGCAATTGTTATGCACGGTGCACCTTATGTGAACGAAGATTTAATTCATAACAGAGGTTATATCGGAAGAAGCTGGGGTTGTCCTGCTGTTTCGCCCAAAGTGAACAAACCTATTATTGACAAAATAAAGAATGGGACATGTCTTTTTATTTACAGCGAAAACAATAAATATTTGCACACTTCAAAAATATTGAACAGCTAATAGACACAAATCAAATTATTTCCCCCAAGCCTAAAGCAGGGGGATTTTTATTTCATTTACATTTGTAAAAAAAATAAAAATGAATTTGCGCAAAATTTTAGGCGGTACTGGTGTTGCTATTGTTACTCCATTTTTACATGATCTTTCAGTTGATTATACTGCATTAGGAAAATTAATAGATTACATTATAAACAATGGTGTAAACTACATTGTTACACTTGGTACAACCGGCGAAACACCCGTACTTTCTACTGAGGAGAAAAAAGAAATCATTCTGTTTACACAAAACGCTATTGCAGGCCGTGTGCCAATGGTAATTGGTGTTGGTGGCAATGATACTTCGTCCGTTATAAGAGATTTGCAAACCTATCCATTAGATGGCGCAGTGGCGGTTTTAAGTGCCAGCCCATACTACAACAAACCATCGCAGGAAGGTATTTATCAGCACTACAAAGCCATTGCAGCAGCATCTCCTAAGCCTGTTATTTTGTACAATGTACCTGGGCGCACTGGTAGAAACATGACTGCTGCAACAACACTTCGGCTTGCCCAATTAGATAATATTGCTGGCGTAAAAGAAGCAAGTAACGATATACAACAAGTTATAGAGATATTAAAAGGTAGGCCTGAGCATTTTCTGGTTACAAGTGGTGATGATGACCTTGTATTGCCCGAAATGGCTTGTGGTATAGATGGGGTTATAAGCGTTGCAGCAAATGCTTTTCCCAATGTATTCACTTCAATGGTAAACCACGGTTTAAAAAATGAATTTGCCGAAGCAGTAAAAATAAACAATCAATTGCTGGAGGTATATAAGTTGTTGTTTGCCGAAAATAATCCGGCGGGTGTAAAAGCATTTTTGTTTGAAATGGGTTTATTAAAAAATGGACTGAGACTGCCCGGTGTGCCCCTCAGCCTAGGCTTTCACGAAGACATTAAAAAGTTTTTAGCCACATCAAGTTTATTGTGAAGTTTTACTGCACGATAGTAGTAAGTTTTTTTATTTCTTACAATTCCTATGCCCAGCAAAAAGACAGCGTTGAAAGATACATTTGGAAAAATGAAGCGACGGGCATTTCAGCAGCAATTGAAATATTTGGGTTACAAAATGCCAGCGCTACAACCTGTATATATTTTCTAAACAACGCAGATACTATTTACAATAATCAATTCGATAGTTTCTTCAGTAGGTTCGCACCTGTTTCTGCCTTATTGTGCCCTGTTGTTAAAATAAGCTTTTATAATTTTTACGATAGTGTACTTAGTAATAAACTAAAAATGTTTGCTAAAGAGTTTGAAACACCGGTTTTGCAGGATATTCAAAAAAAATACAAACAGCTTAGCCATAATAATTTTATTGTTGCTGGAATGAATGATTTCGCAATTGTTGCATTGCTTTCTGCAGCGGGTAGCAAAATAAAAATAAATAAAACAGCCCTGTTTTTTAATAGCTATCAAGCTGATAATTCTTTATTGACATTTATTAAAGCATCTTCAAAGGGAATTACCGGCAAGTTGTACATGTATATAGCGAATGCAGAAAGTGATGATGTTTTTACAGATAAACTTGCAACAGATTTAGGTTTAAATTCCTCCGTTGTTTTATACAAATTACAGCAGTTTTCTTTTGATAGTGAAACTGATTATTTTACCGAAGCTTACAAATGGCTGCTGGCAAACGGTAATAATTTTATTATTAAAACGATTGATTAAATTTTGAAACATGCACCTTCATGTGCTATTTCTGTATTTTCGAAAACACTTTTTGTTTCCGTTAAAAATTCATCCAGTTCTTCATATTTAGAAGAGAAATGACCAATGATTAATTTCTTTGCGCCCGCAAGTTTTGCAATATTCCCTGCCTGCACAGTAGTGCAATGAAACCTTGCGGCGGCACGTTCTTCGAGGTCTTTCAAATAAGTTGTTTCGTGGTAAACTAAATCTGTACCTTTTATTTTTTCTGCTATTGTTTCATCATAAATGGTATCGGCACAATAGGCATAACTTCTTGCTGCAGGCGCAGGTTCTGTTACATCTTCATTTGCAATAATGGTTCCTTTTTTAGTAATGTAGTTTTTACCTTTTTGTAATTCTCCATAGTATGCTTCGGGTATTTCGTAAACCTTTACTTTATCTGCATCTATGCTCCTTGGATTCTTTTTTTCCCTAAATAAAAAACCGAAGCAATCTATCCTATGATTTACTTTAAAAGCAGTTACCGTTAATTTCTTATCATTTGCAATTTCACCATCATCGGTAATTGCATGAAAATACAGCGTATAAGGCAGCGTTGTATTTGCTGCATCTAAATGTAACTGTATAATCTGTTGTAATAATGCAGGCGCATATACATGCAAATCATTTGTACGCCCAAGCAAACCCATACTGGTAAGTAATCCTATCAAGCCAAAATAATGGTCACCATGCAAATGCGAAATAAAGATTTTGTTAATTCTGCTTTTTTTTATTTTATATTTTGCTAGCTGGTTTTGTGTACCCTCACCACAATCTATAAGATAATTTTCGTCGTTGGTTTGTAAAACTTGTGCAGTAGGATTGCGCCCGTGCGCAGGTATGGCAGAATTATTTCCTAAAATAGTAAGTGCAAGCAAGTTAAAAAAATTGAGGATTTTACTGCAAGACTGTTAAACAATTAAAAAGGCTGCGTAGCAAAACTAATTTTCTTATTCATCAAAGTCTTTCAGCAATTCTCTTTCAATTTCTTCCATTTGTACAATATCCCAGGCTTCGCTTTCCGTTGGTGTTGTATTCATTACTTCAATTAATTCTAATCTTTCAAAAATGGCTTCTACTGCAGGTTGTAGCTCACAAATTACTAGTGAACAATCTTTTTCATAAAACTGTTGTTGCAATTGTGCCAGTTGTTCAGCAGCTTCGTTATCAATTTCAGTTACCAATTTCATATTAATAACGAGATGTGGAATGGCAGCACTGGCATAAGCACCGATATTTTTTATTTCTTCTGTCATATTAGCAGAAATAAGAAGCTCTTCTGGCGTTAAAACAGTAAATTTCTCTTTGGTATCTATTTTGAGTTTCATTCAATGCGATTAATAATCTAAGATATAGAATAATCCGATCTTTAAATATGTGTTCTTTTTCTTTTAGTACCTCATTATAAATATCTTGTACACATATCAACATTTTTGATTTTTTTAGCATTTAACCGCTTCATTTTTTCGTTAACATTGTAGAGTAAAAACGTATCAGCATGGATAATAATTTCAGCACACAGGTAAAAGAAATAATTTCTTACAGCAGGGAAGAAGCGCTAAGGCTTGGAAACGATTTCATTGGCACAGAACATTTGGTTTTAGGATTAATAAGAGACGGTGAAAATACTGCCGTGAAAATTCTTAAAACACTTAATGTAGATGTTTATGAATTACGCAAAGAAATAGAACTTGCTGTAAAAGACAAAACAGGGAAAAACATTGCCAATATAAATTCTTTGCCACTTACAAAGCAGGCAGAAAAAGTTATTCGCATTACAGTTTTAGAAGCAAAGGCAGTAAAAAGTGCCAATGTAGAAAGTGAGCATCTAATGCTTTCTATTTTAAAGAATAAAGAAAATATTGCCACACAAATCATTAACCAGTTTGATGTGGATTATGATATTTTTAAAACCGAGCTTGGGTTTGTATCCAGCGATTTGCCAAGGGCAGAGTTTAATGATGACGATGATTTTGACGATGACAGTAAAAAGTTTGGTGCACAAAAACCATCGAAGCCCGGTGCTGCAAATTTGCCTAAAACAAAAACGCCTGTATTAGATAATTTTGGTAGAGATATTACCCGCCTTGCAGAAAGTGGATCATTGGATCCGATAGTGGGTCGTGAAAACGAAATAGAAAGGGTATCGCAAATATTATCTCGCAGAAAGAAAAACAACCCGATACTTATTGGTGAACCAGGTGTGGGTAAAACAGCGATAGTTGAAGGACTTGCATTGCGCATTGTTCAAAGAAAAGTGAGCCGGATTTTGTTTGATAAAAGAGTGATAAGCCTTGATCTTGCAGCATTGGTAGCAGGTACAAAATACCGTGGCCAGTTTGAAGAGCGCATGAAGGCGATCATGAACGAACTAGAGAAAAACAAAGATGTAATTTTATTTATTGATGAGATACATACCATTGTTGGTGCAGGTGGTGCAAGTGGAAGTTTAGATGCAAGTAATATATTTAAACCCGCATTGGCACGTGGCGAGTTACAATGTATTGGTGCTACAACATTGGATGAGTACCGCCAGCATATCGAAAAAGATGGTGCACTTGATCGTCGTTTTCAAAAAGTATTGGTAGAACAACCAAGTGTTGATGAAGCAATAGAAATACTTACCAATATAAAAAGCAAATACGAAGATTACCATAATGTAACCTACAGCCAGGAAGCAATTGAAGCCTGTGTAAAATTGAGCGATCGTTACATGACAGATCGTTTACTGCCCGATAAAGCGATTGACGTATTGGATGAAGTAGGGGCAAGAAAGCACATTAAAAATATAAACGTACCTGAAAATATTATTGAACTTGAGAAAAAAATTGAAGACATAAAGCTTGAGAAAAATAAGGTTGTAAAAAGCCAGAAATTTGAAGAAGCTGCTTCATTGAGAGATACAGAAAAGAAATTGCAGGACGAACTGGAGAAAGCAAAAACTGATTGGGAAGAAGACAGTAAAAACAAGCGTTTCCCAATAGAAGAGGAGGATATTGCAGAGGTGATACACATGATGACGGGCATACCTGTAAAAAGAATGGTACAAGCAGAGACTGACAAACTCCGCAGCATGGGCGAAGATTTAAAAGGAGCTGTTGTGGGACAGAAGGAAGCAATCAGTAAAGTTGTAAAAGCAATTCAGCGTAACAGGGTAGGGTTGAAGGATCCTAAAAAGCCTATTGGAACATTCATATTTCTTGGGCCCACTGGTGTTGGTAAAACAGAATTGGCTCGTACACTTGCCCGCCAGATGTTTGATAGTGAAGATGCGCTTATACGCATAGATATGAGTGAGTACATGGAAAAGTTTACGGTGAGCAGGTTAATAGGAGCGCCTCCGGGTTATGTGGGTTACGAAGAAGGTGGTCAGTTAACAGAGCGTGTGCGCCGCAAACCATACAGCGTAATCCTTCTCGATGAAATTGAAAAAGCCCATCCCGATATTTACAATATTTTATTGCAGGTGTTAGATGATGGTATGCTGACAGACGGTCTTGGTAGAAAAGTAGATTTCAAGAATACGATGATCATAATGACATCAAACATTGGTGCCCGTCAGTTAAAAGATTTTGGCGAAGGTGTAGGTTTTGCAACAGCCAACAGAATGGAGAATTCTGATGAAAACAACAAGGCTGTTATTGAAAAAGCATTGAAGCGTACTTTTAGTCCTGAGTTTTTGAATAGAATAGATGATGTGGTTATATTTAACTCTCTTACAAAAGAAGATATCTTCGAAATAATAGATATTTTAATGAAGGGTGTTATGAAGCGTTTGAACAACCTTGGTTTTTCAATGGAGCTAACACCCGAAGCGAAAGTTTTTGTTGCAGATAAAGGTTACGACAGCCAGTTTGGTGCAAGGCCTTTGCACAGAGCCATTCAAAAATATTTGGAAGATCCTTTAGCAGAAGAAATTTTAAATATGAACATTAAGTCAGGCGACGTATTGGTTGCAGAGCTTGATGTGGAAGCGCAGAAAGTTATATTTAAAAAGAAAGACAAAGAAGAGCCTAAGAAAAAAGAAAAGAAAAGTGAAGCTTAGGCAGTTTTAAGATAACAAAAACCCGTTCAATTTATTTTGAACGGGTTTTTTATGTGGCAAATTTTTACATCATTGACGGCTTTTTATGGATTATAAAATAGGGCGCTACTTAAGTGCGCATCTGTAAATCTGGATTTTTTTAAATCATTTTTTGAATTTGATATTTTGCTGTCGAATAAATTTCCTTCACTTTTGCAGTATGTCTAAAAAAATAATCATTACAATAGATGGGTGGTCGTCTTGCGGTAAAAGTACACTTGCCAAGCAGCTGGCAAAACAGTTGGGCTATACCTATATTGACAGTGGCGCAATGTACCGGGCTATTACCCTTTATTTTTTAAGAAATCATATAGACTGGACCGACGAAATGGAAGTTAAGAATGCACTGAATGAAATTCATTTGCATTTTGAGCCAAATGAGAAATCGGGAGAATCAGAAATATTTTTGAATGAAGAAAATATCGAATACCTCATACGGGATCTTATTATTGCAGATAAAGTAAGTGATATAGCTGCAATAGCATCTGTAAGAACATTTGCTGTTGCGCAACAACAAAAAATGGGCACAAAAAAAGCCATTGTAATGGATGGGAGAGATATTGGAACAACTGTGTTTCCTGATGCAGAATTAAAAATATTTATGACGGCAGATATTGCTACAAGAGTGGAGCGCCGATTTAAAGAGATGTATGAAAAAAATCCCAACATTGTTTTAGAAGATGTAAAACACAACCTCGAAATGCGTGATTACATCGACTCAAACAGAGAAGTGAGCCCGCTTAGAAAAGCAGAAGATGCGATTGTACTCGATAATACCAATATTGATATGGAGGAGCAATTAGAAATTGCACTAACGCTGGTAAAAAAACCTATACATTAACATAATCCAAGCATTTCATTTTTTAGCACCTGTAGTTTTTCTGTGCAGTTTTTCATAGCAGCAATTTTTTCTATAACAGCTTCCACCATAGCGTCGGGACAGCTGGCGCCACTACTTACTAAAATTTTTACAGGGTGTTGTAATGGTAAGAAGTTTGTTGTAGCGGTTTCCTCGTGTGTATGAAGATTGTAATGAAAAATACTATTATCTGCTGTAATTTTATCTGCGCCATTTATAAAAAAAGTAGTCAGTTTTTCTTCACACAATTCTACAAGGTGAGACGTGTTACTGCTGTTGTAGCCTCCCACAACAATGGCAAAATCTGCTTCTTGCTCCAACAAGCTGTAAATAGAAGATTGGTTGTCGTTAGTGGCGTAGCAAAGTGTATCTCTTGTATCTGCAAATCGCTCTGCAATATTGTTTTCAGTAAGCTGGTATTTTAAGATCATTTCCTTTTTTAAAAAATCAGCTATAGCTTGTGTGTCGCTTGCAAGCATGGTGGTTTGGTTTATAACACCAATGCGCTGCAAATCTTTTTCAGGGTTAAATCCGACTGAAAAACGCCCGGCAAATTCCTCATAAAAAAGAGCTGTTTCTTTTTCGCCGGTGATGTATTTGCTCAGCTCAATAGCCTCTTTCATATCGTTTACAATAACGGTAGGAGTTACGTTTGCTGCATGCGAAAAGGTTGCCCTGGTTTCTTCATGCGTAGGTTTGCCATGTACTACAACAGCATAATTTTTTTTTGCTATCTGGTCTCCACGGTTCCATACTTTTTCAACAAAGGGGCAGGTTGTATTGTATTTTTTTGTAGAAATTCCAATAGCATTTATTTTTTCTTCAATTAGCAAAGTTGTGCCAAAGGCAGGAATAATGACAACGTCATCAGAAGTAAGTTCTTCAAATGGAATAAGCATATTGCCTATTGTATCCTGCAAAAAAGTGACGCCTCTCTGTTGCAAATCTGCGTTTACCTGCGGGTTGTGAATCATTTCGCTCAGCAAAAAAATACGTTTACCGGGGTTTTCTTCTATTGTTTTAAAAGCAATTTCAATAGCGTTTTCTACACCATAGCAAAATCCAAAATGCCTGGCTAGATAAATTTTTACATCACCAAGATCTAGAAGGGTTGGCGTAAAGTCCTTCTTCATTTTATCTAAACCTTGCCGCTTATTTTTTATGGCGGTAATTAGAGGGCTGCGGTATGTAAAAGGAATGGTAAATTGCTTCATATAAAAAATTGAGTGCAAAGGTACGTTTTAAGATAAATTTATTTTAAATATACCATGCCGTTAATTGGAAAAACTAAAATACAGGTTCTATGCCAGCAAGCTTATTCTCACAACCGGCTTTTTTGCGAAACAGTAATATGTATGAGGTAAACATACGTCAATATACAAAAGAAGGCACTTTTAAAGCATTTTCTGCACACTTACCAAGGTTGAAAGAAATGGGTGTGCAAATTTTATGGGTCATGCCCATCCACCCAATAGGAATGATAAAACGAAAAGGTATTTTAGGAAGTTACTATTGTATACAAAACCACAAAGGCATTAATACTGAATTTGGCACGGAACAAGATTTTAAAGATTTGGTATTTCAAGTACATTCCCTTGGAATGAAAATTATTATAGACTGGGTGGCCAACCATACTTCGTGGGATAATATATGGACACACACCAATTCTGAATTTTTTGTAAAAGATACAGCTGGTAATTTTATAGCACCTTACGATTGGGATGATGTGATTCAAATAGACCACAGCAATGAAGGCGAACAGGCGGCAATGATTGATGCAATGAAGTATTGGATAGATGTATTTGACATTGACGGGTTTCGTGCTGACCTTGCCCACCTTACGCCGTTGGCATTTTGGTTAAAGGCAAGGTTGCAGTTATCGCCTTTAAAAAAAGACCTTATATGGCTTGCCGAAACCGAAGAAGCAAATTACCATGAAGCTTTTGATGTTTCTTACACATGGAAATGGATGCATACAACGCAGCAATTTATAAATGGTGAAAAAACATTGGCTGATTGTATAAAAGTATTGGATGAATATAAAACTGATTTTGATGAAAATGCATTAAGGTTGTTTTTTACAAGCAACCATGACGAAAATTCGTGGAACGGATCTGAATATGAAAAGTTTGGCATTTTTGCGGAGGCATTAGCTGTATTTTCGAATGTTTATGCCGGCATTCCATTAATTTATAGTGGGCAGGAATTGCCGAGTAAAAAAAGGCTCCAGTTTTTCGAAAAAGATGAGATTGAGTGGACAGATAACATACGATTGCAAAATTTTTACACGGCAATGCTTGAACTTCGAAAAAGAAATCCTGTTTTTGTAAATATAAAAGCTGAAAATATTTCTATCAATGAAAATCTCATATATAAAGATATATGTTGTTTTAAAATTGAAAAAGGGGATGATGTTGTTTTGTGTATCATCAATTTTAATAAACAAGAAGTTGCAGAAAATACTGAATTAAATATGGCCACCGCCAAATACAAAAATATTTTTTCAGGTGAGGAATTGATGATTGAGAACAGTTTCTTTTTCGAAAAAGAAGCCGGCGGTTTTTGTGTTCTGGAAAAAATAAAATAGTATAAACTTTCTTATTTAAAGTAGTTAAAATTAAAAAGCCTCTGATATACTCCAGAGGCTTTCTAGCTTTATTATATTCATATTATTCATCTTCCAATGAAAATGGATATTCATATAACCCATCATAACCGGGGTAAAAGCCACTTACGGTAATATCTTTTTCTTTGCCAACAGTGCTTTTTAATTCATCCACAGAGCTAACAGTTTTGTTGTTTATTTTCAAAATGATAAAACCGTCTTTCATTCTGCTTTGCTTATCAATAGCGCCATCTGCCTTAATTTTCTTTACAATTACACCACCCGCAATACCATACTCTTTTGCTTTTTTTGCATCTAGGGTAACGAGTTCTGCACCTAATTTATCTGTAGCAATTTCACTTTTTACTACATCATAATTTCCTGCTTTGTTCTTAAGTGTTATGTTACTTGTTGTTTCTTTGCGATCACGTATATAGGTAAGGGTAATTTTATCTCCCGGCTTGTACCTGCTCACTTGCTCCTGCATTTCTGCGCCACTGTTTACGGCAATATTGTTCACCTTTGTGATCATATCACCTTTTTTAATTCCTGCCGCAAAAGCGCCACCATCTTTCGGTACTTCTGTTACATAAATTCCTTCTGCATCTAAAGGTATACCCTGTTGTTTTTTTATTTCCTCACTCAAATCACTTGGCGTAGTATAAGCAATGCCGATATAAGCACGTTGTACCGTTCCAAATTTTATTATATCGTCAACTACTTTCTTCACAATGTTTACCGGTATTGCATAGGAGTAACCAGAGTAATAGCCTGTGGGAGATGCAATCGCAGAGTTTATTCCAACAATTTTGCCATCAGTATTTATCAAAGCTCCTCCGCTGTTGCCCTTATTTACGGCCGCATCTGTTTGTATAAACGATTCAACACCAGCTACACCTGCCTTGTCTTTGTTAAGGCCGAGGCTTCTTGCCTTTGCACTTACAATACCCGCGGTTACCGTTGTTTCCAGGTTTAAGGGGTAGCCAATGGCTAAAACCCATTGCCCTATTTTTACTTCGTCTGAGTTGCCGTAAATTAAATAAGGTAATCCGGCTGCCTCAATTTTTATAACTGCAAGATCGTAAGCAGGGTCTGTGCCAATCACCTTTGCCTTGTAGGTTTTTTTGTTGCTTAGTGTAACAGTTATTTCATCTGCAGCTGCTACCACGTGGTTGTTCGTAACGATAAATCCATCTTCACTTATTAACACACCCGAGCCCGAAGCTTTTTGCTCAGGAATAACGTTGTTTCTTCTGCCAAAAAATTGCTCCATCATATCGTCGTCGCCAAACAAATCACTAAACGGGTTACGCTGTTGTGTTTTAGGTAAGCTGTTAGAAATTTGACGTGCATTTGTCTTTGTTTTTATATGCACGACTGCCGGTGTTGCAGCTTGCGCAGGTGCTGTAAAATCTACTGCGCCCGGTGGTAAACCGTTACCATCATTAAAGCCCGTTTGTTTTGCATAATTAGACGGTACAACACCGGTTATTTGTCCGCCAAAAGTAGCAGAAGATTTTAAATATTTGCCGTAACCCCAAACCACACCCAAAGTTGTGACAGCGCTAACGGCTACTGTAAATGCGAGTTCTTTAAATTTCATTTTTATATGGGTTTAAATATTTTAAAATAGTGGTGCAAAAAATATGCCTTCAGGAACAAAGTAACGATACACTGACAAAATGTTATTTACCTGTAACCCTATTTAACAATTTATTAGTAAGACTTTCGTACATCACAATGTCAGCAAAAACTGCATCGTATCTTCTCCATCTGCGTAGGTAAAAAGGTCAGGCGTTTGTGCCTTGCCAAAAGGTACAAAATTATTTCCTGTTATACACTGTACATCGTTGTTGTTTTTCAACTGTTCTGTTGTATGTTCTATGCTGCTGTAGTACTCAAAATAAAGCTGGCTTATGGGCGAAAACAGTTGCTTGTTCTCGGTAAGAATTGTTGCCTCATTTGTCATATAATAAACATTGTTTAATAAAATGATGGAGAGGTTATAATCATAATTGTTTCGGTATTTGTGGTGATCTCCAAAATATTTATAATTCTCAAAAGATTTTAGCAGTGCTTCAAAATTGTAGCCTTCCGGTACATAAAGTTTAGTGACATTTCTGCAGCCAAGCCCAAAATATAAATGTATATCATCTGCCAGTAATTTTAATTCTTCGGCTGTTTCATTACCGGTAAGAATACCAACAGAAGTTCTGTTTTTTCTTATGATGTTTGGGTATTTACCAAAATATTCTGTAAATGATTTTGCGGCACTGTTGCCACCGGTTGCGATATAGGCGTCACATCCTTTCAACATTTCTGCAAAGGAAATATAATTTTGAATTTTATTATCAATGCTGTATAAAAACTTCACCAAATGTTTTAATAACAAATCATCTTTTGACGACAATTTTATCGTTTGGTAGTGCCCGCTAATAAACACACAAAGCATGTCATGAAAGCCAACCATTGGTATATTTCCTGCCATAACAATCCCAATATTTTTGGGGACAATGTTATCATCTACATGATAATATTTTACCCATTTTTCCAGTGCATCTCTAGTAAGAAAATTTTGTGCCACCGTTTTGGCAGCATGTTGTATAAAATCTGTAGTGAACCACCCATTTTTATAGAACGCCTGTTGCTTTATTTCCTGCCATTCTTCGGTGTTGTCCATTAAATATTCCCCGGCTTTCACCATTAAATTAATTCTTTCTTGTACGTTCATAAGGTTATTATTAAATTGCAGCAAATTTACAAACATGGCAATCAAAATAACAGATGAATGTATAAACTGCGGGGCATGTGAACCCGAGTGTCCAAACAACGCTATATACGAAGGCGGGGTGGAGTGGGCAATTGCTGATGGTACTACCATAAAAGGAAGTTTCACTTTAATGGATGGCACCTCAATAGATGCTGACCAAAGAAACGCACCTGTTGCAGCAGACACGTATTATATAGTGCCTAATAAATGCACAGAATGCCAGGGTTTTCATGAAGAGCCCCAATGCGCTGCTGTTTGCCCTGTAGACTGTTGCGTACCAGATGAGGATTACAGAGAAACAGTGGAGCAGTTAATGGAGAAAAAAAATCATTTGCATATTTAAATGTAAGAACGTAAAAGGCGAAAGCATATAAATGCTTTCGCCTTTTCGTACCTGTACCTTTTATAATTTTATTAAATTGCTTTATGGCTAAATATACGGTAATGCTATTTTTGGCTGTTGTAGCTACTGCAATTGCTGCGTGCAACTCCAACCAGAAGAACAACAGCGAATCAAGCACTGCAAAAAATGCAGCTTTGCTTAAAGCTGATGCAGATTTTGCAGCGCTTAGTGAAGAGAAGGGGTTGAAAGCAGCATTTCTCGAAAATATAGACAGCAACGGCGTTATATTGAGGCCTGATGTGCTGCCTATGGCAGGAGCAGATGCTGTTGATTATATTATTGCATTAAAAGACACCGGCTATACGATGTTGTGGAAGCCCTCAAGTGCCGAAGTTGCAGTTTCCGGCGAATTGGGATATACTTATGGTGTTTACAAGATCAAACCATCTGTAATGGATACAGTCCTATATGGCACTTATGTAAGCATTTGGAAAAAACAGTCGGATGGCAAATGGAAATTCGTATTGCAAAGCAATAATGAAGGTATTGGAGCCGAAGAATAATGGCCCGGGGAATGTAAACATATTATACTGCAGAAGCAAAACCAATAAAATATGACTAGAAAAATTGCATTAATTACAGGCGGTTACTCCGGAGAATCGGTTATTTCTTATAAAAGTGCGGCAACAATACAAAACAACATTGATGTGGCTAAATGGGATTGTTATCTGATAGATATTCATTCCGATGGGTGGTTTTACACTTCGCCGGCAGGAGAGAAAATATTCATTGATAAAAATGATTTTTCTATTTCCGTTGATGGGCACCATATTACTTTTGATGCAGTACTCGTTGGTTTACATGGCACGCCAGGCGAGGATGGAAAGCTACAGGGTTATTTTGACTGCCTTGGCATTCCTTACACATCTTGCGATGCTGCCACATCTGCACTTACCTTTAATAAACGATATACGGTTGCTGTTGCTGCTTTTGCAGGAATAAATGTTGCTAAATCTGTTCATCTTTTTAAAAATGATGGGGTTGATGCGGCTGCGATTTTGAACCAGCTTTCTTTACCCGTATTTGTAAAACCAAACAACGGTGGCAGCAGCATTGGAATGAGCAAAGTAAACAGTGCAGAAGATATGCAACCGGCATTGCAAAAAGCTTTTGATGAAGATGAGCAGGTGCTTGTTGAGGAATTTATAAAAGGCCGAGAATTTACAATCGGCGTTTTTAAAACGAAAGGAAATATTATTACCCTGCCTATGACGGAGATTATCACAAAAAATGATTTCTTTGATTTCGAAGCAAAGTACGAAGGGAAAAGTGAAGAAGTAACCCCGGCCCTTACATCCGAAAAAATATCAACCCAAATAAAAGAAGCAGCAGAAAAGATATACAAAGTCTTTAATTGCAAAGGTGTGGTACGTATAGATTTTATATATGAAGAAGCAAAACAACTGCCTTATATGTTGGAGATAAATACCGTGCCCGGGCAGAGTGCTGCGAGTATTATACCGCAGCAGGTAACTGCTATGCACAGTAATTTAAAGGAATTTTATAGTTTATTATTAGAAGAATGTTTTGTGTGATCATTATATTGCACTTTCTTGAAACCTAAACCAATCACAAGTGTTTAAATTTATCACCGATAGACCGTTTTGGGTAAACTTGCTGGTCATTATTTTACTGAGCTTTTTGCTTTTGTGGGGTTTTCTTCAATTGTTAGGCGGTATTACCAAGCACGGAGAGTATTTAACAGTACCTTCTGTTACTGCCAAAACAACGGCTGAAGCTGTGAAACTGTTGGAAAGTAAAGGTTTTGAAGTAGTGATCCAGGATTCTGTTTATACCGATACGGCAAAAATGGGTATTGTATTAAAGCAGTTTCCTGAGCCTAATAGTACGGTAAAAGTGAACCGGGTAGTACTACTCACCATTAACAGAACTACGCTGCCCATGGTTGATATGCCAGCATTGCAGGGGAAATCTTTGGGTTATGCGTTGGAAATTTTACGAAGAAGCCATTTGGTTGTAGGTGATACAACTTACAAACCTGACTTTATGTTGGGCTCCATTTTAGAGCAACGGTACAATGGTACAATCATTACATCCGGCAATAAGTTGCCTTGGGGTAGCCGTGTAGACATGGTAATTGGTGGTGGCCTTTCAAATGACGAAGTGCCTGTACCGTCTTTATTGGGGTTAACTTATGGAGAGGCAAAGTTGGTGCTGGAACAAAACGGAATTATGCTTGCATCTACTGTTGTAGACCCTGGTGTGTCAGACACTGCCGGTGCATTTGTGTATAAACAAAACCCTCCAAAATTAACAGAAGACAATCGCCCGGTTTATATCCGTTCAGGCCAGATAATGGATTTGTGGGTGTCAAAAGAAATGAAATTCTTAACTGATTCTACAACCATTAACCAAGCGCCATGACAACTATTTCCGTATCTAATTTAAAAGAAAGAATTGCAGCAAATGAACCCCTGCATTTATTAGATGTAAGAGAGCCGGATGAGAGACTGGAATTTAACATTGGCGGCGTTTTTATTCCCCTTGGGCAAATAATGGCCATGCAAACAGATGAGATAGAAAATTTAAAAAACGAAGAGATTATTTGTTATTGCCGCAGCGGCAAACGAAGCATGCAGGCAGCTATGATGTTGGAGACCTTTGGTTTTACAAACGTTGTAAACTTAGATGGTGGAATGTTGAGCTGGCAAAGTTCATAATCGCTGATGAAATATAAAAAAGGCAGCCGCATTTAAACGGTTGCCTTTTTTTATTGAATTATTTCTTCTTTGAAAGATTGGGTGTGATGTTTACTCCGAATACGAAATTGGCTGTGGCCATTGGATAATAGAAATTTTCAGTGGTTAATGCGCCACCCGAAACGTAACTAAATGTATATCCGTTAGGCGTATATTTTTTTGAAAAAATATTAATTCCCTGAGCAAAAAAGTTTACTTCGCTGAAGCTTTTCCCTTTTAAAGTGTAGGATAGCTTCACATCCTGTGTATAAAAATCTTTTAGTAAACGGTTTTTGTTAGATGTATTATCGAGATATTGTTCGCCAACATATTTTCCGGTAAGGGTTAATAAAAGATTAGTTGTTGGGATGATATTTAGAGAAAGTGAACTGATGATATTTGGAGAAAAAGAAATATCAGCTTCTTTGTAAAATTTTGACCCCTGCCCACCATTGTCATAATCATCGAAAAATTCTGTAAAGTTTTTTACCTTGTTTTTGCTAAGTGTTAGATTTCCATTTACAGAGAAAATTTTACTTAAAACAGCACTGCCAAATAATTCTACCCCTGCACGATAACTATTTGGAATATTAGTTCTTGTGTATGCACCTACATCATTTATTTTGCCTGTAAGCACCAGTTGGTCTTTGTAAAACATATAATAAAAGTTTGCGCCCAGTTTTACATTAGCATTATTGCTTTCAATACCTGCTTCTATGTCATTTAATTTTTCAGGTTTTGGTAATGCCTTTACGTCAGCCTCAAAATCATCCCTGTTAGGTTCTTTTACTGCTCTGCCATAAGAAGCGTATATTTTATAATTATTTTTCGTAAAAGTTATGCCTGCCTTTGGGTTAAAAAACAAATAATTTGTTTTAATCTTTAATTCTGGGTTATATCTAAACCCATTGATTGTGTAATTAATATTTCTCACTTGCAAATCTGCAAATGTTTGAAAGCTTTTACTGATGCTTTGTGTCCATTTTACGTAACTTGAGAAATCATATTTGTGCGCCGGGTTATCGTACCACCTGTAATTTTTTGGTACAGCAGCTTGTTCTTTTGCCCATATTATTTCACCAAAATGTTGTCCCTCGTATCTGTTGTAACCACCACCCACAATAACCTGTGTTTTATTTTTATCGTACTGCACAGAAAAAATAGAACCATAAAAATTGTTGTCAAGCCATAGGCGCCTAATTAAATCAGTTCTTTTAATAGTGCCAAAATTGGGTAGCCCGTAACTGGAAAGTTTAGCCATCGTTTTATACTGTTCGTAATATCCTTTTCCCTTTGTGAAGAATACGGCGATGTTTGCTTTAATGTATCTGCTTAACTGGTGGTTGTAAAACAACTGGTAATGCGTTTGTCTGTAATCATCCACTTCATTTTCATAAGGCGTGCCCGGCTTATCCCTTCCTGCGCTGTTGTATCGTCTGTTGGTATCTAGCGCAGTTTCATTTACACCAAAATAGGCCTGGTAGGTTCTTTCTTTTCCGGTAAAAACATTTAAACGCAAAGAACTTTTTTCTGTAACATAAGCCGTGCTTACAAAGTAGGATTGCAGCCTGGCGCTTGCTCTTTCAATATAACCTTGAGAACGGATGTTGCTCATTCTTGCATCTACCGTAAAATGCTTTCCAAAAATGCCGCTGTTAAAAACCAAACTGTTTTTAAAACTTTCGTAAGAGCCAGCAGTGCTGCTTAGTTCCAAATGCTTTTCTTTGTTTAGCTCATTGGTGCTCACATTTATACTGCCACCAAAAGACCCTGCGCCATTTGCCGAAGTTCCCACACCTCTTTGTATTTGTATACTCCCTGCAGATGCAGCAATATCGGGCATATCAACAAAAAAAGTTCCAAGGCTTTCTGCATCGTTGTAAGGAATTCCATTAAGTGTTACGTTAATACGGGTTGCATCTGTACCACGTATGCGTATACCTGTGTAACCAATACCTGTGCCCGCATCTGAGTTTACAACAACCGAAGGCGTATTGTTTAAAATAAAAGGAAGGTCCTGCCCAATGTTTAATTTTTTAATTTCAGCCTTCGTCAGGTTGGTTTTTGCAAAAGGATTTTTCTCTTGGGCTTTTACAGCTGTTATCTCAACAGGTTGTAAAAACGAAGTATCATTAAAAGTTTTCTTGTTTTGTGCATACAAATTAACAATGCACAGCATGCTCACGCTGAGTAATAAATATTTCATAAAATAAGTTTGTGCTAAACACCCAGGGCAGAAGTTTGCCTGTTGTATATAAAAATTTCATTCTCCCTTCGCAGGCATTATCCTGAGCAGGTTAAACGGGTATCATCTCAGCCTTAACATATGTTAAAGCACCCCGGAAATTCAGCCATTAAGTATAAGATCGAAAGATAAAGGTAGACAAGAAAAAATAAAAAATCATTTTTGTAACAAAATCATTTTGTAAAACGTAAATGATGTAGTCAACATTAAATAAAAGAAATGAAAAAAAAACACCTTACCTATTTTACAACATTATTGGTTCTTTTTGTTGGATTAAATGGATATGCTCAAAAACAATTTGTTGTAGATCCAGATGCTGTGGTGAGGGAAATATCCGGCAGTTTTACAAGGTTGAGCCTATCATCTGGCATTCATGTTTTTTTAAGCCAGGCAGAGAGTGATGTATTAGCTGTGAGTGCATCTGACGATAAACACAGGGAGGGTATCAAAACCGAAATTACAGATGGTGTTCTCCATATTTTTTACAAGGGAGATAAAATACGCTACGGTGGAAATTTTAAAATGAATGTATACATAGGTTATAAAAACCTTGAACAGCTTCAGGCAAGTGGAGCCGCTAATATTCTTATTGCCGGTGTGTTAGAACAGCCCCTCCTCAACATACAACTAAGTGGTGCAAGCGAATTAAAAGGGCAGGTAAAAGTTACAGATCTTAATATAAAACTAAGTGGTGCAAGCGAAGCAAAAATAAACGGGACCGCAAAGAATATGAATATTGAAAGCAGTGGTGCAAGCGATGTGGAAGCTTACGGATTAATTGCAGAAAATTGCAACGTAAAGGCATCAGGCGCAAGCGATGTAAACATTACCGTTACAAATGCTATGGTTGCAAATGCAAGTGGCGCCAGCAATGTTTATTACAAGGGCGCTGCTCAGTTAAAATTAAAACAAAGCAGCGGTGCAAGTACGGTTGCAAGGGTGCAATAAAAATTATTTTGGAAAAGCCCACAATAGAAATGCTGCAAAATCCGCATCAACTCTAGCGTCATTATTTACCGTTAAAGAACACTCTACTATACTTTTCTTGTTATCCATCATACTTTTAAAAAGCAAAGTGGCTGAATCTGATGGATGAGCTGCTATCCAAATTTTTAGATTCGGTCTTTTTCTTAAGCCTTCTATCGTGTGCAAACTAGTGTTGTCGTTCAAAGCTTTTACAAGTGCCGGCTCAAACATTCCTGCCATGCCAATCTTTTCATCATTGTTCCATGCAATATCAAAACTGCTTATTGCAGAAGCACCAAAGCCACAAATGGCAACGGTATTAAATTTTCTGATAACGGTTTTCTTTTTTACGAAAGGATACAGTTCATTTATTACAAATTCATTGTACTTTTTATATTGCTTGGCTTCTGTCTCATTAGATTCCTGTAATCCATAATCCCCTTGCTGTCCGCGCATTGCTACCAACAACAAGGGTTGTATTTTTTTCTTTTTATAGAGGCTGTCAATAATTTCTTTTGCCCTGGTTGTCTCCACAAATTTGCTGTTATTAAACAAAAGCAAATTCATTTCTTCTTTTTTATCGGGCATTGCTGTTGTTATAATGGTGAGGTCAACATAGCGTTGTAAATGTCTGCTGTACACTTTATCTTTTCGTTCTTTTACGGTTGATTTGCACGAAATAATACAAACGACGATGTGCAAACAAATAAGTAATCGTATAAGTTTCATTTGTTGGTTTTTAGATTTGTGAATGTATTATTTTTTTGTAGAGTTAGTACAGGGTGTATGGTGGTTTAAAATAAAAAAGTTCGTTTAATATTTCAATTAATTAGGACAGTGAGGCCAAACTCCCTATCTTTGTGGGGCGAAGTAGAGCAGCGGTAGCTCGTCGGGCTCATAACCCGAAGGTCACTGGTTCGATCCCGGTCTTCGCAACAAAGAATGACTCGACATGTGTTGAGTCATTTTGTTTTAAACCTTTTTTTAAAGAGTTTTATTAAAAGAATTAGCTCATTGATTAAAAAATTAAAGTCGGGTCTTATCCGCCGAATGGCGGACACTGGTTCGATCCCGGTCTTCGCAACAAAGAATGACTCGACAGGTGTTGAGTCATTTTGTTTTAAATTGATTTTTTCTAAAGGTTAGCTTTTAGGTAAAAAATTATAAGATCATTGATTATTAAATAAAGAAATTGAAGTACGGGCTCTTATCCGCCATCCGGCGGACACTGGTTCTATCCCGGTCTTCGCAACTAAATTCGAATCCTCACTTCGTAAGATTTGAGGATTTTTTTTAGCAGTAAAATGCTAATGATTACCTCCTCCATCTCATTTGCTTGTTTGTGGTAATCAATATTTTAAATACCATAATAAATGAAAGTAGGTTTCGTAAATATTTTCGGCAAGCCCAATGCAGGTAAGAGCACTCTGTTAAATGCTTTTATGGGCGAAAAAATGGCCATTGTTTCACACAAGGTTCAAACAACCCGCCATCGTATTAAAGCAATTTTATCTACAGATGAGTACCAGATCATTTTTTCTGATACGCCCGGCATTATTGACCCGAAATACAAACTGCACGAAAAAATGATGCAGGCTGTAAAGGGAAGCCTCGAAGATGCGGATGTGGCGCTGCTTATTGCAGATGCGGGTGAAGATCCTGCAGAAAGCCACGATATTTTTCAAAAGTTAAAATTAAAAGCACCGGTTATTGTAGTTTTAAACAAAACAGATTCAGTAAAAGATGCCGGGAAATTAGAAAGTATAAAAACTTTTTTTGCAGAACAACCTTATTGTAAGGAAGTGGTTTTAATATCTGCACTAAAGAAAAATGGAATAGATGAATTGTTGAAGAGGGTCTTGTCTTACCTACCCGAAGGGCATCCTTTTTATGAAGGAGATGATATTAGCGATATGCCGGTTAAGTTTTTTGTTGGTGAATTGATAAGGGAAAAGATTTTTGAAATGTACCATGAAGAACTTCCCTACCATACAGCCGTGGTGGTGCAGGAGTACAAAGAGAAAACAACGCTTACAAAAATTCGTGCAGAAATAATTGTACAGCGGGAAACACAGAAAGGAATTATACTTGGTGAGGCCGGCAGCATGATAAAGAAGCTAGGCACAGCCGCAAGGCAGGACATTGAGGCATTTATAGACAATAAAGTATTTTTAGAGTTGTACGTAAAAGTTCGTCCAAAATGGAGAGATAATGAGTTGTATTTGAAGGAGTATGGGTATTAGGCAGTGGGCAGTGGGCAGTGGGCAGTGGGCAGTGGGCAGTGGGCAGTAGAACTTTTCGCTCCGCAAGGTAAAGGGAATTAGAAATTTGTTTTATGGGTAGCTATAAAGATCTTTTGGTTTTTCAAAAAGCACATTCTTTGGCGATGGATATTTTTGAAGTAAGTAAATCATTTCCTGTCGAAGAAAAATATAGTTTAACTGATCAGATAAGAAGATCATCACGTTCAGTTTGTGCTAATTTTGGGGAAGCTTATCGAAGAACAAAATACCCCGCTCATTTTATAAGTAAACTTACAGATTGCGACGCAGAAAGCACTGAGACAGAGGTTTGGTTAAAATTTGCATTTGATTGTAAATACCTAGACGAAGAAAAATTTATAGACTTTTCTGCAAGGAGTGCAGAAGTTGGAAGAATGTTAGGGCACATGATAAACAACCCGCAAAAATATATAAAATAAAAAATTGGAAGTATTGCAAATGCAAAAATTTTCAATCATTAATAACAACAAATAAAATAGCGTAGTTGCTTTGTCAACTGCATTTTGCAAACTGCCAACTGTATTTTGCAAACTGCATGTTGTAAACTGCAAACTGCTTTTTTGCAAACTGCCAACTGCATTTTGCCAACTGCATTTTGCCAACTGCCAACTTCAAATTATGTCATTCACAGTAGCAATAACAGGTCGCCCAAATGTAGGCAAGAGTACTTTTTTTAACCGCATGCTTGAGCAGCGCAAAGCCATTGTTGATGATGTGAGCGGCGTTACAAGAGATCGCCAGTATGGCGTAGCAGAGTGGACGGGTCGCACCTTTAATGTAATAGATACAGGTGGTTTTGTGGTAGGTAGTGATGATGTGTTTGAAAGAGAAATACGCAAGCAGGTACACATAGCTATTGACGAAGCCAATGTAATTATTTTTATGGTAGATGCTGTAGACGGCATCACCAATTTAGATGAGGCCATGGCTGATCTTTTGCGCAGAAGCACCAAGCCTGTTTTTTTAGTAGTGAATAAGGTAGATAACCATACAAGAATGATGGAGGCGAGTGAGTTTTACAGCCTCGGGTTTGAGCACATCTTTTTTCTTTCCTCTATTAGCGGCAGCGGCACCGGGGAATTGCTCGATGCAATAGTTGAGTTAATGCCTGCGGAAAGCGACAGCGTTGCTGATGAAGAAGAGATTCCAAAATTTGCTATTATTGGTCAGCCAAACGTAGGTAAATCAAGTTTATTAAATGCGCTGATAGGGCAGGAGCGTACCATTGTAAGTGATATTGCGGGTACAACTCGAGATACCATTCACACCCATTACAACATGTTCAACAAAGAATTTGTGTTGATAGATACTGCCGGTATTCGCCGTAAAAATAAAGTGAATGAAGACATTGAATTTTACTCCGTAATACGTGCCATTAAGGCAATGGACGAAGCCAATGTATGTATGATAATGATAGATGCAGAGAAGGGAATTACTGCTCAGGATCTTTCTATATTTGCCATGGCTGTAAAAAAAGGAAAGGGCATAGTGGTGCTTGTAAATAAATGGGATTTGTTAGAAAAAGAAACCAACACAGCAAGAGATTATGAAAAAGATTTAAAGCAGCGCCTTGCACCCTTTTCTGATGTGCCAATCTTGTTTATTTCAGTAACCGAAAAACAACGTTTACTAAAAAGCATTGAAGCTGCATTGATGGTTTTTGAAAACAGACAAAGAAAAGTGGCTACCAGTAAATTAAATGAGGTGATGTTGAAGGCAATAGAACAGTTTCACCCACCGGTTGTACGTGGCAATGCCGTTAAAATTAAATACGTTACCCAGCTGCCAACATTTGCCCCCACTTTTGCATTTTTCTGTAATTATCCCGATGATGTAAAATTACCTTATCAGAATTATCTGGAAAACAAACTGAGGGAAAATTTTGACTTTACAGGTGTACCCGTCCGCTTATTTTTTAGAAAGAAATAGATAAAAAATCTGAGCAAATCTCCTAGATCTGTGAGCAGAATCCTTAACGAAATACGAAATAATATTTTACAAGCTGTTCCATTTTAATGGGCAGCTTTTGTGTTTATAGTAATTTAATGTCCTGCTAATTAGGTACAAATACGAAATAATATAGCCAATTGTAGAAGATATTCTAATAAAAAAGGCATTAAACTTTTGCATTATGTGAATAAAAATAGCTAGTTTTTTTGTAAATTAATTTTTATTAAGTATTTTCATTTTCGGAAATGTAAATTAATTGTTAAGGCTATGTTAGCTCCATGTTAACTTTTGCCAACCGTTTTTATATTCCAAAACTAATTTCAATTAAACCAAAATTAATTATGAAGAAGATTTACCTATCCCTTTTCGCTTTGTTTTATTTTGTGGCTGGCTTTGGTCAAACCATTGCCATTACATCCAATCCGGGTTCGTCACCAAATATAGTAGTCGGGGCGAGTAGTTACCACGTATCTGAAAGTATTTATTTAGAGAGCGAAATTGGTGCCTCTAATTTTACTGCAATAGGTACTGCTATTAATAACATTGCTTTTAACTGTTATACTGTGGGCACGGGGTCATCTACCATCGCCTCTCCAAACTTTAAGATTTATTTAAAAGACGTATCTGCCGCTACAACTACCTTAGCCGCAGGAGCATACTCTACTACAGGGTACACACTTGTTTATTCAGGTGCATTTAGTTATCCTGCAACAGGGTTTCAATCTGTAAACCTTACAACTACTTATGTTAGAACCACCGGTACTAATCTGCAGGTTCTGATTGTGAGAACAGACAATGTTGTACATACAGGTAATGCATTTAGCACATCTAATGGAAATACTGTTGCTGGTTCTTCAGCTGTAACATGCAGGCGTTACAATAGCACGGGTTCACCCGTTTCAGGTTCAAGTAACTTATCCACAACTGCCTTTAGACCTCAAATACAATTGAGGCATACTAATCCAAACGATGCCAAGGTAGATGTTTTATATACATTAGGTAAAATGCCTATTCCTAATGCCACTCCTCGTACAGATAGTGCAAGAGTTACAAACAATGGTTCAAGTACCATTACTAATTTAAACGTCACACTTGCGATAACTGGAGCCAATACATTTTCTGATGTGCAGGTTATTCCAAGTCTCGCTCCCGGTGCCTCAGCAAATGTTGTATTCGCACCCTATACATTTTCAAATGAAGGAAATAATAGTTATGCTGTATCAGTACCTACTGATGATGATAACAGCAATAACACACAAACGGTAAGCCCGCAATCAATAAACAAAAATACATGGTCTTATGCTTATGGCACAACCCCTGCGGGTGGTATTGGTTTTAACACGTCCTCGGGTGATTTTGTTGCAAAGTTTAATACCAATTTAGCTACGGCTATTTCACAGGTATCTGTAAATTTCTTTGCAGGTGGGCAACCCTATCAAATAGGTATTTGGGATGCCTCAGGTGCAGGAGGAACGCCTGGAACCAATTTATACACCTCTGCTACGCTTACCTCCATAACAGGTGTAAACGTAATTCCCATAAACCCCGCTCCTAGTATTGCTGTAGGTAATTTTTATGTTGGCGTAAGGCAAACCACCACTACAGGAAATGTAAGTTTTGCTTATCAAACCGAAACACCTATAAGGAACGGTACTTTCTATTATACAACGCCAACTGGGGGCACAACCTGGAACGATTTTGCTCCGGCAAACTCATTCAGATTTATGATTGAGCCTAAACTCATTTTACCAATAGATGCGTCTGTAAATACTTTTGTAGTGCCTTCTAGTACTACATGCCAGCCAACTCTCCAAACTTATTCTGCTACCCTAACCAACACAGGAGCAAACACCATCAATATTGGGGAAGCCAATGTTACTTTAAAAGTAGCAGGTGCAAATGTTTATTCAGGCTCTAAAACCAACACAACTGCCTTGGCAAGTGGAGCATCGGAAATTATTAATTTCCCAAATATAAATGTGAGTAGCCCGGGCCAGAATTTTGATACGTTATTTGTTGCTCTTACCGGCGATTTAGATAAATCCAACGATACATTAAAAGCGACAAATACTACCTTAAATACAGTTATTAATTTACCGCTTGTTGAAAGGTATGAAGCTGCCAATTTAAATATCGGATTGATATCAGTATTGACAGGCGGCACACCAAGAAACATTACAAGTCTGCAAACGGGAAGCTATACCAATGTAGATTTGGGTGGCACTTTGCAACCGCACGGCGACAATAAAATGATGTTGTTTGATAACTACAGCGGTACCACTACTTTGGGAATCAGAAACAGGTTATATAGTAATTGTATTTCTGTGCCAACTACCGGGGCTAACCAATGTAGTAATTATCAACTTAGTTTTTGGTTAAGCCATGATAACTCTTATACAACAGATTTAGACAGTGTTTACTTAAATGTAACCACAGATGGTGGCGTAACCTGGAACAGAATTTTACCTGGGTATGGTAGAGTAGATGCAGCCTTTGCAACTCCCGGCTGGAAAAAGGAAACAGTAAGCATGAATGCTTATGCAGGGCAAACAATACAAATTGGCTTTGAAGCTGTAGGTAAATGGGGTAACATTATAGCGCTGGATGATATACAGTTTGGTTCTGTTGGCGCGGGTAGCATAATATTGTCTACGGCTGCAAACAATGCGATATCCCTTACACCAGATTGTACAGATTTTGGTTGGACTTACTATATTGATCCTGCGGATGCTACCAAACCATTAATGGCCATCAACTGGGATCCTACGAATAGTGGAGCAAACACTTTAGCAAAAGCCGGAGCTACCGCAACCATTCAAGTAGATGCTGCCAATTTTGCTGCAGAAAACATAGCAGCAACGATTGCAACTTATACTATGAAACGTTACTGGAACGTCAACCTAAACAGTATTGCAATGACAGCACCTGTAAATGTTCGTTTCTTTTATAATAAAGCTGATACAGCATCGGCAAACGCTGCAGCACAAGCATTTGCTACTGCTAATTCAGTAGCGGTAAAAACGCCTAGTTGGTTTAAAACAACGACTGGTAGTTTTGTAGCCGATGTGGATCATGTAAGGCCAGCAGGGGTAATAAATCCCCTCGCTTTAACAAACGTAAATACCACAGGGGAAACAATTAATGGCGTGTTATATGCTCAATTTGATGGAATAAGTAACTTTAGTGGTGGCACGTATGCAACCGGTGCAGGTTTGGGTTCAGTTTTGCCTGTATCCATCGAATTCTTTAAAGGAAGCAAACAAGCAATTAATAACGTTCTTGATTGGAAAGTAACATGTACAACTGAGCCTTCAATTTCTATGTCGCTTGAGCGTAGTGCAGATGGTAGAAACTTCAGATCTTTAGAGGATCAAACAGCTACTGCTACGAGATGTCTACAGAGTTTTAATTATGCAGATGCTGCACCACTTGCGGGTTACAATTACTATCGTTTAAAAACGGTAACCTTAGATGGTAAAGTAAAATACAGCTCCATCGTCGTATTGCTTAATAAAGAGAAAGGTTTTGAATTGATCAGTATTGTACCAAACCCTGTACAAAACACCGCTATTCTTTCTTTAACGACCGTAAAAGGTGGTAAGATCGAGTTAAACGTAAGTGATGTTACAGGTAAGGTTATGAGCAAACAATCTAAGATTGTAATTGCAGGTAACAATCCTATTAATATGAACTTCGCAGCATTAAGTGCAGGTACATACATCATTACTGCAGTAAACGCAGACGGGGAAATTAAAACAACCCGTTTTGTAAAATACTAAACATTTAATTTTATAAATAGTAAAAAGCTACCTTCTAAAGAGGGTAGCTTTTTTTGTTTATTGGCAATCTAACTTCCTAATAACTAAGCACAAATGCCACAAAAGATAATTTTTTGTAGCAATTATTAAAATATGAAAGCATTAAACCTTTGCATTATGTGAATAAAAATATTGTGTTATTTTTTGTATACTAATTTTTAAGATGTATTTTCTGCGTCGGAATTGTTAATTTATTATCAAGAATACGTTATCCTTATGTTATTTCTTGCCATATTTTTCCAATCCCTTTACCACTAAATAAAACTAATTTATGAAGAAGGTTTACGTAATTCTATGTGCCATTACCTGTTTGGCGCAGAACGTTTTTTCTCAGGCTAATTCTGCCAATTATGCCTTTAGTAACACAACTACAGGTTCTTTAGCATTAGACGCCAACGGCAATACTGTCGACATGACGACTGGAACTACCCAACTTGTTGCAGCTTCACAAGATGCGACAGTCTCAGCAGTTACCCCCATTGGATTTAATTTAATGATGATGGGATACCCATATACAAATTTTACCGCTTCGGCTGATGGTATGATAAGGTTGGGTTCAGGTGCAGGTAGCGGGACTAGTTTCAGCACTGCAACCGCCACAAGCGCTATGATTTCTGCTTTGGGTGCAGATTTATATGTTGGGTCGCCGGGTAAAGTGCATTACAAATTAGTTGGTACGGCGCCTAATAGGTGTCTAGTTGTTGAATGGGTTGCCATGGCAATAACATATAGTACAACTTTGGCAAACGCCAATAGCAGCTATCAGGTAAGAATTTATGAAACTTCTGGCAAAATTGAATTAGCATATGGTTCTATGACTTGTGTCGTAACAACGTATAACCCTGTTTGGGCAGGCTTTGCAGCCGGTACTGCTGCAAATAGTTTTGCTAACGTTACTTATTCTGCAATACCTGCAGTAAATATAACAACAGCAACTTCCAATACTTTAGTTGCAGGAAATATTCCAAATATACATTCCACGACTAATGGTAGTAGGACTATTTATACATTTACACCCGGTGCCCCTCCCGCTGATCCGGGAGCCACTTTAACTTTTACAAGCACAGGTATTGGATCGACAGTACTTAACTGGACCGATAACGCAAATGACGAGTTAGGTTACTTGGTACAACGTTCTACAGATAATATTACTTTTACCAATGTAGCTATAACTGGTTCCAATACAACGTCTGCTACAGTAAGTGGTCTGGCAGCAGGTACTTTATATTATTTCAACGTATTTGCTTACAAAGAGGGTACATTAAGTAATAATGCAGCAACAGGTTCCAATACGACTCTCTCTTGTGGTACATTAACACCTGGCACCTTCAGTGTAGGTCCGACGGGTAATTATGCAACTTTAACTGCTGCATTTGGCGATTTTAATTCTTGTGCCCTTACTGGTCCATACATATTTGAATTGCAACAAACTTATACAAGTGCAGGTGAGAGCTATCCAATCTCTTTAAATAACAATACGGGTTCTAGTAATGTTAATACAATTACCGTTAGACCTGAAGCTGCTGTAACAACTCCTTTAACAATTACATCTGCTGCTGGCCAAACATTATTGCTCAATGGTATTGATTACTTTATATTAGACGGAAGGCCCGGCGGTACAGGAACATCTAAAATGATTACAGTTGTCAATACAAGCGCAACAGGATCGGCTATTTTCTTTAACAATGATGCAACTAACAATACGGTGACTTATATAACGGGAACAGGTGTTGGTACCGCATCTATCTATCCGGTTATCTATTTAAGCAATGCATCAGCCCAAGTTACCGGAAACGATAACAATACTATTTCTTACAATGATATCAAAAGTGGTGCAACTAAAGTACTTGTTGCAGGTATTTATTCTATTGGATTAGCCACCAGCGGTACTACTTTTAATAGTGGCGGAAACATCAATAATAATAATTTTATTGACATTAATAATCCTGGTATTGCATCTTTTGGTATTAACTTAACAACGGGTAATACAGATTGGACCATTGCAAATAATTCTATTTATCAAACAAGTACAAATACACAAACAACAGGTGCTAACTACACTGGCATAAACATTTCTAGTGCAGGTTCAAATTTTAATATTACCGGCAATTTTATCGGGGGTAGTGCGCCATTATGCGGAGGTACTGCATGGACCACAACAGGAGCAGTTGCCAATAGGTTTGTAGGTATAGGTTTGGCCGCCTCTGGTGCAACAGTTTCAGGTACCAACTCGGTACAGGGCAACACAATTGCAAATCATAATTTATCGAGCACAAGTGGTGCCACAACTGTTCCAGGTTTATTTTGTGGTATATACAACTCTTCATCAGCAGCTACCAATAACACCAATATTGGTACGGTTACAGGTAATATAATCGGTGCTGCCACAGGTACCGGTAACATTATCTGTACCAGCAGTACAAACCTTGGAATTTCTTGTGGTATTGTGGATGCATCTACAGGTACTTCTAATATTTCCGGCAATACTATTGGATCTTGGAATTTAGCTGGCTCAGCAGCCACAATCTCTCAAGGTTTCTTAGGTATTACTAGTGCCAGCGCTCATACAGCACTTACCATTAGTAACAATATTATTGGAAGTACAAGTACTCCACTAAGTATTAACTCGATAACAGCAAGCACAGCTGCGCCTACCGTTACCCGTTGTATAAATGTTACAGGTACTACCGCAAACCCGGTTACCATTTCAAATAATACCATCGCTAATATTAACCATGCAAATAATAATACTACAGCTAGTACATCTAATCTTATGATTGGTGTTAATGTAACGGGTGGATTGGTAAATATTGCCGGTAATACCGTAAGAGATATGAATACCCCTGCAAACCTTACCGGTGCGTCAGGTACTGCAGGTATAATCGGTATTGTAGTGGCAAGTACGGTAAATGCAGGTTCAAGTGTAAGCAAAAACAGGGTATATGCATTATCAAATACACATGCAACTGCTGCAACACAGGTGGTAGGTTTGTCGTTAAATATGCCTACGACCGGATCTAATCTAATAGAGAAAAACCAAATTTATAACCTTGCTGTTTCTTCTTCAACTGTCACAGCAACCATTCAGGGAATTCAAATTACCGGTGGTTTATTATCCGCACAAAACAATATGGTGCGATTGGGTTATTCGGCAGATGGGTCAGCCTCTCTTACCAACAATATTCAGATATATGGAATTACGGATGCTGCATTAACAGCAGGAAGTTCTTATCTCCACAACACATCTTATGTAGGTGGTACAGGGGTATTAGCTAGTTCAGCCGTTACCAAAGCATTTTGGAGCCAGGCAACTACAAGCACCCGTACTATACAAAATAATATTTTTGCAAATCTTAGAAGCAATGCTGCAGGTACAGGTAAACACTACGCTGCACAAGTAGCAGGTACCACTGCAAATCCTGCAGGTCTTACCATAAATTACAATGATTATTATGCTTTAGGAACAGGAGCTGTATTAGGTTTATATAATGCCGTAGATCAAACAACGATTGCTGCTTGGCGCACCGCTGTTGGCCAAGATGTTAATAGCATAAGTGCAGATCCTTTATTTGCAGGTGCAACGGCTGCAACACCTAATTTAAAATTAACCACCAATACTCCCGCTGATGGCGTAGGTTTATCTGGTACAGGGGTGTTACAAGATTTTGAAGATGAAGTTAGATCAGGTCTTTCACCCGTAGATTTAGGTGGGGATGCAGGTAACTATGGCCCTACAGGTGTCGATGTAGGTGTGAATGTCGTTTCAAGACCATTAGCCACTGCAACCTGTCATGGTCCTGCAGAGCCGGTTGTGGTTACATTGGTTAATTTTTCTAGTAACCCTATTGATTTTACTGTCAATCCTGTCGCTCTTACAACAACCGTTTCCGGTCTTGTTACTGCTACTTTTAACCAAACGATCAATACGGGAACACTTGCTGCAGGTGCATCTCTTCCGGTAACGATGGGTACAATTAATACAACCGTATCGGGTAATTATACATTTGTAACTACCAGTACTGTTACCGGTGATATAAATGCTGCAAATAATAATAATACTACCACAGTTGCAGTTGCTGTTCCGGCAACATTATCTGCAAGTATTGCAGTAACAGGTACCGGTTTAACAGCTTGTATTGGTTCTGCACTAACTACAACATTTACTACAACAGTTACAGGTGGTGTAGCTCCTTTCACTTATTCATGGTCAAGTGGTCAAACAACTGCTAATATCACTGTTTCTCCAACCGTTAATACTTCTTATACATTAACAGTTACAGACGCCTGCGGTAATACTTTTGCAACACCAACACAAAGCATTTCTTTTGTAAATTGTCAATTCAATGTTACGAGAAATACCGGAATTACTTATAATTCTATCATGGCAACTGGTGATTTGTATAGTTCAATTAGTAGTGCAGATGATGGGTATACCAATACTATTTCTTTGAAATATACAACTGGTGTCGGTTACACGAGTGCACCTATTGTTACTTTCACAGGAGGTGGTGCCACTACTCAAGCTACGGCAACTGCTACCGTAGCAGGTGGTATAGTAACTGGTATTACCATTACTTCGGGCGGTGTGGGTTATACATCTACACCTGCTGTTGTATTCACAGGTGGTGGTTTTACCACTGCTGCAACTGGTCGAGCAACTGTTTCTGGTGGTGTTGTTACAGCTGTAACGTTTCCTACCACTACGTTTAGTTACCAAGGCGTGCCTGTTACAAATTTCTATGCTACATCTAACGGTACTTTAATGTTTAGTGGTGGTACTACTTTTAGTACAGGAACCGCTTACAGTGTTCTTACATCAAATACCAAAAACAGAATGCTTGCACCTTATTGGACAGATTTAGTAATAAAAGCAAATTCAACTGCCAATTTGAATGCAAGTATGAAATATAAAGTGAATGGCGTACTTGGCAGTGGAACTGCTGATATAATTATTGAGTGGGCAGAGATGGAAGGATATTTATTTACGCCACCCAACTTAAATTTTCAGGTCGTATTACATGAAAGCGATAATTCTATAGACTATAATTATGGTAATATGCAGCGTTATGATGGCAGTGCAGACGGTCCTACTTCATTTTCTACTTTATTAGGTATTGGTTTAACTGGTCTTACTCCAGCTAACGGTACTTTATCAGATCGCATGATTTTACAAAGAGCTAATACCTCTTTCTTTGGTACCACATCTCAAAGTGCATTATTGCTTACGCCGGAATGCAATTCACAGTTAAGATTTGTACCCGCCGCAGCATATACAGGAACAGACCCGGGTGCTCCGGTTGTTGTAAATGATGACAGAAACGGTGCATTAACATTATCTGTTAATACATCGCCTTGTGTGAGTTATTGCGGAACTTTCTACTCTAGCAAAGGTGCCACAGCATCAACAGGTACTACATTATGTTCTGCTACTACCCCTGGTATTGCCGATGATGATGTATGGTTCTCTTTTGTAGGTTCAAGTACAACACAAGATCATAAAATTGTTGTTACCCCAAGTTTGGGTTATGATGTTGTTGTTCAACTATTAGATGCAAGTCTTACCCCAATTCAATGTGTAAATGCCGGCGGTTTAGCTATTACTGAAGTTATAAATGCTACAGGTTTAACAGCCGGTGCTACTTATTATTTGCGTATCTATGATGCAGCTACCGGTTCATCATTAAGCGGTGAGTTTTCGGTGTGTGTTAGCGAAGTTATTGCTCCACCTGCAAACGATGATCCTGCAGGAGCTATAACCTTAACAGTAAACACTACTTGTGTTGCTACCAGTAGCGTATTACCTGGCACATTAGCAGCAACTGCTACTGCAGGTATTACAGTATGTAGTGCCACAACACCCGGTACGCCTGACGATGATACCTGGTTTAAATTTACCACGAGTGCGACAGTTGGAGCCACTCATGTAATAAAGGTTACTGGTACTTCAACCTATAATGCGGTTGTTCAATTATTTTCAGGTACTCCCGGATCACTGGTTAATGTTGATTGTGTTAATGCAACCACAACAGGGGTAGAAACAATTTCGTCAGCTACATTGACAACTAACACAGAATACTATGTTAGAGTTTATCATTCCGCAATTGGTGCAGGTAATGGAAATTTTAACATCTGTGTAACGGCAGTGGTACCTCCAAATTGTACCACAAATCTTAGCCCTGCAGATCTTGCTACGAATGTTTCTTCTATTCCGAGTGTAACTTTTACATGGAATGCAGCGGCGACCGCAACAAGCTACGACCTTTATGGAGGCACTACCGCTGCGGGTGCTACCTTAATTGCAAATTATACAACTACTACAGCTAGTAATATTATTGGCTTCTCGGCATCTACCACCTATTTCTGGTATGTAATTCCTAAAAATGCTGCAGGTAGTGCAACAGGTTGTGTTTCTAATGCAACTAGTTTTACAACAGGTGTGCAGTGTAACCCATCAACGTCAAATGGTGGAACTTCTAGCGATGCTCTTACGGATTTTGTTTTGAATGGTGAAAGCGCTACTGCCATTTCAGTTGTAGGAGCAACACCTATAGCTTCTCCCGGTTACATTGATTTATCAAGTACACAATCAGTGACTGTTGCGGCAGGCAAGGCTTATGCAGGTAACTTTAAGGTTCAGAATTCACTAGATAAACTAACAATTTGGATAGATTTTAATAATAATGGTGGGTTTGAGGCAAACGAAAATGTGATAAGCAATCTAGCTCCGACAGCAGCCAATACTACCACGCCATTCTCCATTTTTATTCCGGGTACTGCCATTGCTGGTACTTATAAAATGAGGGTAAGGGATATATATAATATAACTCAAACAACTGCGGCAGAGCCTTGCGCTAACTACTCCTATGGTGAGGGTAAAGATTTTACGGTTGTAATACAATCTGGCGCAGGTGCTCCATATACAGTGTCGACTGTAGGTGCAGGTGCATGTGCAGATATTGCAGGTACTGTGATAGATGCAAATTCTAATAACACAAGTGCAATAGTTCCTATTTTAGATGCAACGGGTAATATTGTAGCAACTATAAACAGTAATGGTAAGAGTTTAGGGCCTATTACTTCATCTCTTTATATAAATACAGGAGCAGTTAGAACAACTACCGGAGGACAAAAATACATGGATAGAAATATCACAATAACGCCGGCTACTCAACCATCTTCAGGTGTGGTCGATGTGAGGTTATATTTCACAGCAGCAGAATTTAGTAGTTTACAAACAGCAGATCCTTCCATTACAGGTTTAGCATCACTTACTTCAACAAAAACAAGTCAGGCTTGTGGTGCTACGTTTGGAGGTGCAAACGCTGTTTTATTAACACAAACCGGAAATGGAACATTGGGCACTGATAGTTATATTGATTTTTCGATACCAAGTTTCTCAACATTCTTTATTACTGGTTCTCAAACATTGCTTCCCGTATCAATCGAATACCTCCGTGGCAGCAAACAAGCATCCAACAACGTTCTTGATTGGAAAGTAACATGTACAACTGAGCCTTCAATTTCTATGTCGCTTGAGCGTAGTGCTGATGGTAGAAACTTCAAGTCTATACAGGATCAGTCAGCTACTGCTACAAGGTGCTTACAGGGCTTTAATTATGCAGATGCTACACCGCTTGCGGGTTACAATTACTATCGTTTAAAAACGGTAACCTTAGATGGTAAGGTTAAATACAGCACCATCGTTGTATTGCTCAACAAAGAGAAAGGTTTCGAATTGATCAGTATTGTACCAAACCCGGTACAAAACACAGCAATCCTTTCTTTAACCACCGTAAAAGGTGGTAAGATCGAGTTAAGCGTAAGTGATGTTACAGGTAAGGTCATGAGCAAACAATCTAAGATTGTAATTGCAGGTAACAATCCTATTAATATGAACTTCGCATCGTTAAGTGCAGGTACATACATTATCACTGCAGTAAACGCAGACGGGGAAATTAAAACAACCCGTTTTGTAAAACTGTAAACGTTTTATAATAAAATTAAAACTGCTCCCCATTTCTGGGGAGCAGTTTTTTTATGTAAAATATTGTGCTGTTTGGTAAAGCAATTGCACAATAACCCGCAATTATTTATACAGAAAATTCGTTTTTGCATTTTTATTAATAGGTGAGCAACAAACACTATTGTGGCAGTTATGGTATAGGCGAAGTGAGAGAAAATCAACATGTCAGGCTACGACAAACCGGCGTTGCATTCGTAAACCGGCTAAGGTAAAATACCAATGAAATGAGTATGGCCTAGTTTTTATTACACAGCTATTTTTGCTTAAACGCAGTTAGATTCAAACTATACAGCGCACAAAAAAATCCCACTGCTATTGGCAATGGGATTTTTTTAATAGGTTTAGTTACGATACTGCTTCAACTATTTCATCCATACTAATTGCGTTGTGGCTTTCATCATATATGCATGTACCATCCTTAATAATTAAAACCTGTGGCGATGCATGTTCTACATCAAACAGCTCTGCAATCTTTGAAGAGACGTTTCTATGAGCAATCAAATCAAGATAATTAAAATCAATTGCTTCAGGTGTAGTCGCTCTTTCTAAGCGACTCTTCGCCATGGTACTGATGGAGCATCTTGTACTGTGTTTAAAAATAACCTGCGGCTTTTCTGCAGAACGTCTTTTTATTTCTTCCAGGCCTTCTTCACTTGTAAATTCTTTCCAGTTCATTCTGTATTGTTTAATGGATAATCCCCTGGTTGTTTGGGCATCCAACTTTTCTGCTGCTGCCGCAACTCGATACTAATACGGCAATTGAAAAAACCGCGATTAATAGTAAGAAAATCTTTTTCATAAAATGTTTTTAACGGTGCAAATGTAATTTATTCTATTAAACGAAAAATGAATCCATTTATTATTAGCAAATGCTTAAGTTTTAACCAATGATGTATATTGCGTTAACTTAGTTCATACTATTAACCATTTTATTTTATGCTGCAGCTAACCCGCCCAATTGCTTTTATTGATCTTGAAACCACTGGTGTAAATCTTTCTACAGACAGAATTGTAGAACTGGCAGTAGTAAAAATGATGCCCGATGGCACACGAATTGCAAAGCGAAGATTGGTAAATCCGCAAATGCCCATACCACAGGTAACAAGTGATATACATGGCATTACCGACGATATGGTAAAAGATGCTCCAACTTTTAAGCAAATGAGCAATGAGATAAGGCAGTTTTTAGAAAACTGTGATCTTGGTGGTTACAACAGCAACCGATTTGATATACCGATGCTGATGGAAGAGTTTTTAAGGGCAGGCGTTGATGTAGATTTAAGCGATCGCAAAATGGTTGATGTACAGCATATTTTTTATACGATGCAACCACGCACTCTTGCTGCTGCATACGAGTTCTTTTGCGAAAAGGAACTGGTGAATGCCCACAGTGCGGAGGCTGATATAAATGCCACAATTGAGGTATTGGAGGCACAGCTAAAAAAATATGAAAAACTTGGTACAACAGTTGATTCTGTGCTAGGCGTAATTGGCGAAGATAAAATTGTGGACTACGCCCGCAGGTTTAGCTTTGATGCAAAGGGCAATGAGGTGTTTAATTTTGGTAAATACAAAGGAATGATTGTTGCCGAAGTGCTTAAAAAAGAACCGCAGTATTATGATTGGATGATGAAGGGTGAGTTTCCTATGCACACGAAGAAAAAACTTACGGAGCTGTTTAACAGAACCCTTTTAAAGAAGTAGCCGGCCAAAAATTAATATGCTGCTTTCGTTTTATAATTTATTTTTGATGACAAACATACTTACAGCATTTGAATAAAATAGTCATTATACCTACGTACAATGAGCGTGAAAATATTGAAGCCATTATTACAGCAGTAATGGATCTTCAAAGTAAATTTCATGTTTTGATTGTAGATGATGGCTCTCCCGATGGTACCGCAGCAATTGTTAAGTCTTTAATGCCGAAATTTTCAGGAAGGTTGTTCATAGAAGAAAGAAAAGGAAAGCTCGGTTTAGGCACCGCCTATATTCATGGGTTTAAATGGGCACTTAAAAAGGGTTACCAGTTTATTTTTGAAATGGATGCCGATTTTTCTCATAATCCAACAGACCTTGAAAGGTTATACGAAGCTGCGGGAAATGGTGCTGATGTTGCTGTTGGTTCCCGTTATGTAAAAGGTGGAGCGGTAGAAAATTGGCCGATGAACAGAATTGCGCTTTCCAAAGGAGCATCTTTATACACACGCATCATTACTTTTATGCCCATAAAAGACCCAACCGCAGGCTTTGTGTGTTATAAAGCAAATGTTCTCAGCACTATAAATTTAGATGCTGTTTCATTTGTTGGTTATGCATTTCAAATAGAAATGAAATTTGCTGCCTGGAAGCTCGGCTTCAACATTGTAGAAGTGCCCATCACTTTTAAGGATAGAAAACTGGGAGCCAGCAAAATGAACAAAGGCATAATAAAAGAAGGTATTTTTGGCGTTTTACAGTTAAGATGGCAAAGTATCTTTAAAAATTATCGCCGTAAAATTGTTACCAATGATGGAGTTGAGAACCTGTTTGTTGAAAACAATGTTGCCCCTAAAGCAAATTAATAGTCTATCTAAAAGCCGGATGAAACTGCTGTAAAGTAGTTCTCAGGTACTCTCTGTCTAAATGTGTATATATTTCCGTTGTAGTAATGCTTTCATGGCCGAGCATTTCCTGCACAGCACGCAAATCTGCCCCTCCTTCAACAAGATGGGTTGCAAATGAATGCCGGAAGGTATGTGGCGAAATTGTTTTTTCGATACCTGCTTTTTTTGCCAGTTCCTTCAGCATTAAAAATATCATAACCCTTGTAAGTTTTGCACCACGCCGGTTAAGAAAAAGCACATCTTCATGCCCGGGTTTTACAACACAATGGTTTCTTACACTGCTTTTATAAATGCCAATATGTTTAATGGCATCTGCACCCATAGGTACAAGTCTTTCTTTATCTCCCTTGCCTGTAACTTTTATGTAGCCGTCATTTAAATACAAATGACTTATTTGTAAGTTTACAAGTTCACTCACCCGTAACCCACAGCTGTACAGGGTTTCAAAGATGGCTTTGTTTCTTTCTCCCTCAGGTTTGCTAAGGTCGATGGCAGCAATAATTTGTACGATTTCTTCAAAGGCAAGTGTATCGGGTAATTTCCTACTGCTTTTTGGCGCTTCTAAAAGCGCAGATGGGTCTATGGTCACTATTTCTTCCAGAAGGCAGTATTTAAAAAAACTTTTTATGCCTGAAATGATTCTGGCCTGCGATGCGTTTTGCATACCAAGCTCATGAATCCATTTGGTAAATGTTTCCAGGTCTTTTAAGTCGATGTCAGTAGGTTTCTTTTTCGAATCTGTTAATTCTAAAAAACTGGTGAGGTGTTTTACATCGTGCAGGTAGGCTTCCACAGAATTTTCTGATAATGATTTTTCTAGCCTTAACCATGCTTTATATCCTTTTTTATAAACTTCCCACATATAAACTTCCTTCTTTTTTAAAAGGGTGATGATACAATATAATTAAACATTATTTTCGTTCAATAATTATTTTCCATTTCAACCAAAAGTATGTCTCCGGTAAATCTTAGAACCTTCAAGAAAAAATTATTAGCCAACAGAAGTATTTTTAGAAGATTCATTAACAAGTTGGAAAAAAATCCACCGAAGGGAATAGATAAACTTACACCAATTTTAGATGCGGAAGTATGGGAGGAAGTAGATTGTCTTTCCTGTGCTAATTGCTGCAAGGTGATGACACCTACTTTTACAGAAAAAGACTTAAAAAGGATATCCAATCATTTTGGCCAAACGGTGGAGGCGTTTAAAAAACAGTGGTTAAGAAAAGAGCGAAATGGTGATTGGGTAAATGTTACACAGCCTTGTCAGTTTTTAAATATGAAAACAAATATGTGTGGTATTTATTCAGTTAGGCCGGAAGATTGTGCAGGCTTTCCACACATAAAAAAGAGAAAATTTGAAGACTATGCACATGTACACAAACAAAATATTGACTATTGCCCTGCCACTTACAAAATGGTAGAAAAGTTGATGGGCAGAATAGAGGACTTGAAAATTGTGACCATTGCACCAAAAAGTAACACAAACTAATTCGCTTCTTTCTCAATACTCAATACTTGTCCCTACAGATAAACATCTTCAATGAGAAAATACTCGGGAGGAGAATTTTTTACCATCGTAATAGAAAGTACATCAAACTGTATGCGCTGCCAATGTGGATGTTGAAATAAAAATTCTTCAGATGCATTTATCAGGTTACGGATCTTTTTTTCACTCACTTTATCCTCGGGGTTTCCAAATTTTAAAGTAGTAACGGCTTTCACTTCAATAAAATGAAGGATGTTGTTTTTACTCGCAATAATATCAACTTCTAAATTTTTGTGCCGCCAGTTGGTATGTAAAATAGAATAACCTTTCTCTTCAAACCAAATAGCAGCAAGCGCTTCGCCTTTTTTTCCGGTATCGTTGTGGTATGCCAATGAGGTATTTTTTAAATATTCAATAAATGAAACCCAATATAGATTCTTGAAAACCAAAATCCATGGTACTTATTTTTTATTCTTATATTATTTCGTCTGTTACTTTTTCCATACAGTATGGACAAGCAACCCAAAGTTTTTCAAGTTGACTGAAACACTTTTGGCAAGTGATTACTTTTTCAACTACTGATTTTATTGGAATGCTTGACCTAACAGTAAAAATATCGGGAATTTCTTTTAAAAAACTTGATTCGTTTCCTTTCTCGGTGATTAGAAAAAGTTTGTCCTTGGCTCTTGTAATGGCAACATAAAACAATCGTCTTTCTTCCTCTAAAAGCAAGTCATGATTTGCTTTTTTTATAACTTGAAAAATTCTGTCCTCTAACCAAATGTCTGGAAAGCCTCCACTGCCTTCAGATAAACCAAGAATAAAAACAACTTTTGCTTCAAGTCCTTTTGCTGCATGAATTGTTTTTCCTTGAACTTTTATTCCCTCGTTTTTGAAACGGAAGAAATAAGGGGAGAACATCTTACTTCTTCTGTAAAGAAATAAAATATCATCGTTTGCTAGCCCATTGTCTAATAACTCTCTTGCTTTGTCAAAAAAGAATTGTATGTTCTCATCATCGCTACTGCCTGAATAGACAACAATTTTATGTTCTGATTTTTTTGATGAGTGAATTTCCTTTTCAACTTTGAATTTGTTGTGTTTAATTACTTCGTTGCTTGCGCCAACAATATTTTGACTGCTGCGATAATTCAAATTGAGTTTTACAACTTTTGCGTTTGGAAAGTGATTTTCAAAATCAACTATGTAACTTACATTAGAACCTCTGAAACCGTATATGCTTTGCCAATCATCGCCGACGCAAAACATTTGTGTTTGGTTGGTAAGTAAAAGTTTAATTAACTCAACTTGCAAATTATTTACATCTTGAAACTCGTCTACTAAAATGTATTGGTATTTGCTTTTGTATTTATTGGCTATGTCGTCATGGTTCTGAAATAAGGAAGTACTTCGTGAAATCAAATCATTGAAGTCAAGAAAAGATTTATCAGTACAATATTTAATATATTTTTCAACTATCGGAATTGCCAACTCGTAAAAGTTTCTAACTCTTTCATGTTGGTCTTGTCTTGCATCATGCAAAACTTTTTCCAAGTCTGTATTCTCCACTTTTATCATGTCAGTAATACGCATGACTTGAGTAACAAAGTCTTTTACATTTTCATGATATCCGTTAAATTCTTCTTTGTATGTAAGGGAAACTGTTTTGTGATAGTTTGCTGGCAAACGATTTTTTACAACACTGTCCAAAGTATGATTGAAAAGAGCAGAGTCTTTCGTCATACTTTCAAAGGTCTTTACTAATAGTAAATTTCCTTTTTGAAATTGTTCTTCTTTGTTTTTAGTTGAATAGCTTTTATCACTTACATGCTCAATGTATAGGTTTGCTTCTGGAATGTAAAAGTCGGGATGAAAAGCAAAATCTTTAACATTCAACAACGGTTCGTACTCATATTTGATGCTGTGACGATAAAACCAATCCGCAATGAACTGTTCTGATTTAGAACGAACTTTTGTTCCATCAAGAGTTGTAAAATATTTGCCGTCTTTTGGTACATATTTCCCATCTGTTTTTTTGAGATGGATTTTGTCAATTACGTAATCTAAAATGTAGCGTTTGAGTTGAAGTAAAAAGTCTGTGTCTTGGCATTGTTCAATAAGAAGTTTGTGAACTACTTCAAAAACAGTTTCGGGTGCAACATGCTTTGACAGTTCATCTTCCTCGTCTCTTTTTTCATCTCCGATTATTCTAAATTTATTGTCAAACTCATTCACTCCATAATTCCTCAAAATAGTATAACAAAAACTGTGGAATGTTCTGACTGTCAAACCATCAATCCACTTGAATTTTTTTTGTTGGCTGTATCTTTCTTTGTCTTTATCCGCTTTGCTTAAATACTTATTAGACATCAGAGTTTCATATTGACCTGTTGCGTCTGCAGAAATAATTAAGCGGTCAATCATTTCGTTTGTTGCATTCTTAGTAAATGTGATTGCAAGAATACTTGAAGGGCTTACCCCTTTTTCCTCAATTAAGTAAATAATTTTTTGTAGAAGCGTTTTTGTCTTACCCGAGCCTGCACCTGCCAAAACTAAAATGCGTTTATCTTCACTAACAACGGCTTCGCTTTGCCTAGCGTTTAGATTGCTTAAATCAATTTTGGTAGTTATCAAAGGAATTAAAATTTTTTTATGCAAGATGGTTTTAAATCGGGATTATTTACGTCCAAAGTCAGCAGGGTTTTCACCCCAAACTTTTGTTTCCCATTTTATTACTTTATTTGAAAAACTATTTTCAAGGAGCCACTTTTCAGCCCTTTCTATTAAATTAAACAGCTCTATATTTTTTTCAGTTGCCTTTAGATTTGTCTTACATTTTTTTTGTTTTATCCAACTTATTGCAATTTTGCTATCACTATAAATAGGAACTTTCACATTTTTCTTTTTGCAATAAGAGAGTGCATGAACCAACGCCAGAAATTCCATTATATTATTTGTGGCTTCTTGAAATGGCCCTGCATGAAAAAGTTTCACTTTGGTAAAGGTATTTACTCCTTGGTATTCAGCTATACCAGGATTTCCTTCACAAGCTCCATCTACTGATATGCTATTTTCTATTGGAAGTCCAATTCTTTTTTGATCTTCTGCACTTACTTCTTTTTTTGTGTTTTTCTCTAACCCCCAATGTTTTTTAAAGCCATCAGAATATGCAGTTTCGGCTTCAGATTTGGTTTGGAAACTCTTATACTTGGCTCCAAAAAACATATCGACATGTTTTTTACACTCATCCCATGTTTCGAAAATACCTTTTTTTCTTCCTTCCCAAATCACATAAAATTTTGCTTTTTTCTTTCCCATTTTGTTCATTTCTTACACTTGAAAAACCCCCACTTTAAACTCAGCAATATCTGGATTATGATCTGCCGCAGCAATCCCTTCGCTGATAAGTTTTCTTGTATCTGCGGGGTCTATAATGGCATCTACCCACAACCGTGACGCAGCATATTGCGCTTTGGTTTGTGATACATATTTATCTGTTATTTTATCAAGTATTGCTTTTTCTTCTTCGGGTGATACTTCCTGTCCCTTTGCTTTCATACCTGCAACCTGTATTTGCAACATGGTTTTTGCGGCCTGTTCGCCACCCATCACGGCAATTTTTGCACCTGGCCATGCATATATAAATCGTGGGTCGTAAGCTTTTCCACACATGGCGTAATTGCCTGCTCCGTAAGAGTTTCCGGTAATGATGGTAATTTTTGGAACGACAGAGTTTGCAACTGCATTTACCAGTTTTGCCCCGTCTTTTATAATGCCACTATGCTCACTTCTGCTTCCCACCATAAAGCCTGTTACATCCTGTAGAAACACCAATGGTATTTTTTTCTGGTTACAGTTCATGATAAATCGTGCAGCTTTATCTGCGCTGTCATTATAGATAACACCACCTAATTGCATTTCGCCTTTTTTACTTTTTACGATAAGGCGTTGGTTGGCAACAATGCCTACTGCCCATCCATCTACACGGGCGTAACCACACACAATTGTCTTTCCGTAATCCTGTTTAAATTCATCGAAACTATCGGCATCTGCAATGCTGTTTATGATATCTAATACATCGTAAGGTTTGCTGTTATCTGCTGCAATGATGCCATAAATTTCTGTGGGGTTTTTAGCTGGAGCAATGCTTGCAATTCTATCAAAACCTGCGGTTTTCGGTTTACCCAATTTGCTGATGATTCTTTTAACCCTGTCTAAACATTCTTCTTCTGTTTTAAACTTATAATCTGCAATACCACTCAGTTCATTGTGTGTTGCAGCGCCGCCAAGGGTTTCAGCATCTGCATCTTCTCCAATAGCAGCCTTTACCAAATACGGTCCTGCAAGAAAAATAGATCCTGCACCTTCTACCATTAAAGTTTCATCGCTCATAATGGGTAAGTATGCACCGCCTGCTACACATGCTCCTGTAACTGCTGCAATTTGCGTAATGCCCATAGCACTCATCTTTGCATTGTTGCGAAATATTCTACCAAAATGTTCTTTGTCAGGAAAAATTTCATCCTGCATTGGCAGAAAAACCCCCGCACTATCTACAATATAAATAACCGGTAAATGATTTTCCATGGCGATTTCCTGCATACGCAAATTTTTCTTACCGGTAATAGGGAACCATGCACCGGCCTTCACCGTTTGATCATTTGCAACTATAATACATTGTCTTCCGCTTACATATCCGATACCGCTCACAGTGCCACCTGCGGGGCATCCCCCGTATTCTTCGTACATACCAAACCCTGCAAAAGCACCAATTTCTATAAATGGTTTATCTGCATCGCAGAGATATGCAATCCGCTCACGAGCTACGAGTTTATTTTTTTCTTTCTGTTTTTCTATTGCTTTTTTACCACCGCCTTCGTGTATTTTTTCTAACTGTTTTTTTACGGTACCCCAGGCAAGTTTTTGTTCGTCTTCGTTTTTATTAAATTGGATGTCCATTACTCGTTTTTATGTGCGGCAATTTAACGAATAAAAGTTTGAGAGGGTTTGTATTATGTTTTTTGTAAGCTGATTGAACCCTACTGATAAGGCTGATCGTTTATCAACTTTTACTTGGGCTGTAAGAATAATCGTAATAATCTACGAATAATCTAATTTTTTTAGATCAATGAGCAGGAGTTTTTTTCGAAAACAATGTAATTATTGTATTTAATTTAATGATACGAATTTTACTTTGTCAAAAACCTGAAGCGAGTAAAAATTTTATAAAATCAAAAATTGTAACTTCATACTTAAAGTTGCGTTTTAATTATAATGAAAAGTATTAAGTTTTTTGTTGCAATCGTTTTTGTATTTACGAGTTTAGTTTGCTTTTCTCAAAATCAAAATAACATTTGGTATTTTGGGTATAAGGCAGGTTTGAATTTTAATACAAATCCTCCTACAGCTTTAACTGATGGAGTTTTTTCGCATACTGAAGGGGTAAGTTCAGTGTGCGATTTAAACGGCGATTTACTTTTTTTTACAAATGGGCTTAATGTTTGGAATGCTAACAAACAAATAATGCCCAATGGAACAGGGCTTTTTGGAAATAATTCTTCGGCACAGGTATTAATAGTTCCAAAACCGGGCGACTGTAATATTTATTACATTTTTACCACTCCTCCCCAAAATCTATATGGTATTTCAACTTATTCCGAGGTGGATATGCGATTAGATTTTGGCAACGGAGAAATCACTAATAAAAATATTGTTCTGTCTGAACAAGTTAGCGAAAGGGTTAGTGCAACCCTGCATAGGAATGGACAGGACTATTGGGTTGTATTTCAAGAATTGCAAAGTAATAACTTTCTTTCCTTTGCTGTTACTTCTTTTGGTGTTAGTATTATGCCAGTTATATCATCAGCTGGAATAATCAATGGAGTTGCGGACGATGCCGTAGGATGCATGAAATTTTCAGGCAATGGCAAGCGAATCTGTACTGCCAATGAGCTTGGGATTAAAAAGTGCCAGTTGTTCGATTTTGATAACCTAACTGGCATTGTGTCCAATGGATTTATTGTATCGGATAATGAAGGATATGGTGTTGAATTTTCAAGTGATGATAGTAAATTATATATAGCCAGTTATGGAAAATTTAAATTGAGACAATATGACCTAAGTTCTAATAATCCTGTAACCATAAAGAATTCTGAATTTGTTTTGGCTGATTTAAGTGGTATACCAAATGAAACAGGTGGAGCTTTACAAATAGCTTCTGATAATTCAATATATGTAGCGAGGAACAACAAATCTTTTCTAGGTGTGATCAAAAATCCGAATGTATTAGGCACCGGTTGTGTATATACAAATAATGGAATAAGTTTAAATGGAAAAATTGGTTATGCAGGGCTACCTAATTTTATAAAAAATTATACAGGGCAATTTTGTGGCTCATTAAAGGTAATTTATACAAGGGCAAGTTTATGTGGTGGTAATGATATTACAATAAATGTAACGGCAAGTTTCGGTACTGCACCTTATCAATATTCGTTGAACGGTATTCAATTTCAGAGTTCAAATATATTTTCAAACGTTGCAGCCGGCGATTATATCATTACGGTGAAAGATGGTACATCAACAGTAAGAAAAACAACTGTGAAAATACCTCCGATTTTACAGCTAAGTCTAAATTCATCAAATAAAATCGACACTGATTGCGGTTTTGCCAACGGGTCAGTATCGTTAACGCCTGTAAATGGAACTGCTCCTTTTGAATATTCAAAAGATGGAATTAATTTTCAAAACAGCAGCACCTACAATAACTTGCCCGCTTCTACAATTATTTTTTACGTTAAAGATGGTAAAGGCTGCATAGCTACAAAATCCATAAACATTGGTACAAAAACGAACCTGAAAATATTTGCAGGAAGAGATACCGGTATTTTTGTGAACCAGACTGTTGCTCTGTTTGCAAAAGACCTTACAAACAGCAACTTTGTAAGTTTTGAATGGTTCCCAAAAGATGGCTTGGACAATGCTTTTATACGCAACCCAACCGCTACTATTACAAAAAATATTGACTACTGGGTTGAAGCGACCAATGCGGCGGGTTGTACTGTAAGAGACACATTGCACATTGATGTTTATAAAGATATTGACATCTTTGTTCCATCTGCTTTTACACCTAACAACGATAATAAAAATGATTTTTTAAAACCAATACCTAGGGGAATAAAACAACTTAATTATTTTAAGATATATAACCGATCTGGAAGTCTAATCTTTTCGGCTAATAATTTTACACTTGGCTGGGATGGTAAAGTAAATGGTAATCTTCAAAACGCAGGGTCCTTTGTTTGGTTTTCTCAAGGGATAGACGTTAAAGGCAATATCATTTTTAGAAAAGGGGTATTTACTTTGGTAAGGTAATCCTGGTAGACAGACTTTTTATGAATTGAAACACGTAATCAAAGCTAGAAGATTTCCGATTTTTTAAATTTTATAGGGTATTGTTTTATTCTAAAAATTTTAATTTTTTTTAAAATGGTAGAGTACAATTTATAACGCTCACTGCAAACTTTAACTCCTAACCCTTTCTTATCTTCGCATCAAGTAGAAACCAACATATAAATGAGCAAAGAACTTACAAAACGGGCCGATAATTATTCTGAATGGTACAATGAATTGGTCGTGAAAAGCCAATTGGCAGATCATTCAGCTGTGCGTGGCTGCATGGTTATAAAGCCTTATGGCTATGCGTTGTGGGAAAACATGCGTGACCAGCTAGATAAAATGTTTAAAGATACTGGGCATGTAAATGCTTATTTCCCATTGTTTGTGCCCAAGAGTTTGTTTGAGGCAGAGGAAACCAATGCGGAAGGGTTCGCAAAGGAATGTGCTGTAGTAACCCATTACCGTTTAAAGGCTGATCCTAACAACAAAGGGAAACTGATTGTAGATCCCGAAGCAAAACTGGAAGAAGAATTGGTGGTTCGCCCTACAAGTGAAGCCATTATTTGGAATACTTACAAAGGATGGATACAATCTTACAGAGATTTACCCTTGCTCATAAACCAGTGGGCAAATGTGGTGCGCTGGGAAATGCGTACTCGTTTATTTTTGCGTACTGCTGAATTCCTTTGGCAGGAAGGTCATACGGCACATGCCACAAAAGAAGAAGCGATTGAAGAAACGGTGAAAATGGTAAATGTGTATGCAGATTTTGTAGAGGAATACATGGCGGTGCCGGTTATTAAAGGGGTAAAAACCGCAAGCGAACGTTTTGCCGGTGCAGAAGATACCTATTGTATTGAGGCTCTGATGCAGGATGGTAAAGCATTACAGGCAGGTACATCGCATTTTCTTGGGCAAAATTTTGCAAAAGCTTTTGATGTAAAGTTTAGTGATAAAAATAACAAATTAGAATACGTTTGGGCTACAAGCTGGGGCGTTTCAACCAGGTTAATTGGTGCGTTAATAATGGCCCACAGCGATGACCAGGGTTTGGTAATGCCGCCCAAAATTGCACCGCTGCAAGTGGTCATTATTCCTATTTATAAAGGCGACGAAAGTAAACCGGTGATTGATGAAAAAGCACATGCCATGATGAGTGCGTTAAAAGCAATGGGCATTCGTGTAAAATATGATGACAGCGATAATGCAAGACCAGGCTGGAAATTTGCGGAGTACGAATTAAAGGGCGTGCCGGTTCGTGTAGCACTTGGCATGAGAGATCTGGAAAATAATGTGGTGGAAGTTGCAAGAAGAGATACAAAAGAAAAGCAAACAATTTCTTTGGATGGTATTGCAGATTATTTGAAAAATTTGTTGGATGAAATTCAACAGAATATTTACAACCGTGCACTTACATTTAGAAATGAAAATATAACAGAAGCCAATTCGTTTGAAGAGATGGTAAGATTATTAGATGAAAAAGGCGGCTTTATTGCGGCCCATTGGGATGGAACAGCAGAAACCGAAGAAAAAATAAAGGACCAAACCAAAGCAACCATACGTTGTATTCCATTAGATAACAAACAGGAAGAAGGCGTTTGTATTTTAACCGGAAAGCCAAGCAGGGAGAGAGTTTTGTTTGCAAGGGCCTATTAGAAAACAATTACGAATTACGAATATTGAATTACGATTAAAACATGCAGTTTTCTTTTCTCAATATAATAACATGGTTGGAGCAAAGAGAATTGCCTTGTCTGTTTAAAAAGTATTTTCATATAGATTGCCCAAGTTGTGGTTTTCAGCGGAGTATAATTGAATTGCTAAAGGGAAATATTTCTAAAAGTTTTTTATTGTTTCCTACAATATTTGCTTTGATAATATTTTTTTTATTTTTATTTTTAAACAATAAATATGGACGTGTAAATCCGAAAAACTTTTTAAGTATTGGTATCTTTTTTATTTTTACCGTCTTCACCGTATGTTACTTAAATAAAATTTTATAACTCACTTCTATGACTGAACAACAAAATTTATTGACGCCCAATTTTAACCAGGCACCCGTGCTGCCAAATGCCACAACCGTTTTGGTATTGGGTATCATTTCTATTGTTGGAGCATTCTGTTATGGCCTTGGGATTATTTTGGGTGTTATAGGTTTGGTACTTGCAAATAAAGACCGAAGATTGATAGATGCAAATCCGGAGGCATTTAGCCAAAGCAGCATGAGTAATTTAAAAGCTGGAAGAATCTGTTCTATTATTGGAATTGTTGTGGGCGTTTTATTTTTAATATTAATTGTGCTTTATTTCATTTACTTTATGCCAATGATACTAGAGCAGGTAAAAAAGAATGGTAAATATTGAGTTGAATTTGTGAATCGTCAACTGTGAAAACTCGAAACCGGTAACTTCCGGCCAGCAAATAATATCTTATTCCTTAGTGGCCATATAATTATAATCTTCTAATAGCTTTTCCAAAAAATCTATTGACGATAGTGTGGATTCTATTTTAAGCACATCTTTAATCTTGTATTCAATACGCATACAAATATCGTGGTTGTGGTTTTTACGTGCCTGCGTAAGTACAGATTTAATGGTGTTTATGTCGTTGTCTGACAGGCGCATCACTTCCGGAAAACTGGTTTTGTAATTTGTAGAATTTACAGGGATAAATATGGTATCGTTTACTGACATAAACGACTTTGCATCTACTACAACTGTGCCGGCGGCAAGGTCGCCCAGGCGCTGGCTTCTTTTAGATATAAGAATCGCTATAACAACCGCAATACCAAAAAGGCAGGTATACATAGCGTAGAAAAACAAAGCCACAGAGGATGCGTAAATATAGCCGAACAAGAAAGGCCACTCAAAAAACTTTGTAATCCACCTTAGTACAAACTGACCAAAAGTTGGTTCTCCTCCCTCCAGGCTTATCACTCTAATCTGCATTAATTTTTTCCCAATCGTTTGTCCGTTTAGCAACAACTCTGTGAGCAGGGAGTAAAAAAGCATTGGTAAAGAAATAATAAGAATATCAAAACCGATACTAGATTCCCTGTTTAAGTCCAACTGGTCATATAACAAGTATTTCATGCTAAAAAGATAAACAGCAAGCAGGGCAAAATCAATAAGATAAGCGAGTAGTCTTTTATGAAAAGCCGCTATCTCAAAATCGAGTCCAACATTAAAAGCTGTATTTATTTGTACGGTAGACATGTTGTGTGCAATTTACAAGCAACAAAACACAATTAAATACAAAATCATATTTTTTTATGAATGAAAAATGATAGAAATTGTCATTACTAATTTAATGAAAAAAATAGGCAGGATTTTCTATGAGGGAGGCAATGTTTATAAAGAAGAGTGCAGATAAGTGGAAGACTTACCAGCAGGAAGATCCCGCAGATCCTGATGAAGCATCAGAACGTTTTATAACGCTCATGGACGATCTTGCCTTTGCAAAAACTTTTTACCCAAAAAGTAAAGCAACCAAGTGGATAAACGGATTGGCTGCAAGTATTTATCAAAATATATATCGAAATAAGAAAGAAAAATATGCAAGAATATTTACCTTTTGGAAATATGAATTGCCCCTCATCATAAGGAAGCACCATCGCACCTTTTTATTTACCACCGTTATTTTTACTCTTTTCGTAGTGCTCGGTGTGTTTGCATCTAAACAGGATCCAGATTTTGTGCGCGGAATATTGGGAGATGATTATGTGAGGATGACGGAAGACAATATTGCAAAAGGAGATCCTTTTGGGGTATATAAAGATGATAATCCTTTTAATATGTTTGTGCGTATTGCATTTAACAATATTAAAGTAGCGTTCATTACGTTTATTGGTGGCTTTACAGGTGGGTTACTCACATTTTATTTGCTTTGGAGCAATGGAATTATGCTTGGCAGTTTTCAATATTTCTTTTTTGCAAACGGCTTAGGCATACAATCTGTTCTCGTAATATGGATACATGGCACCATAGAAATTTCGTCCATCGTAATTGCGGGTGCCGCAGGTTTTATATTGGCAAATGGAATTCTTTTTCCGGGTACCTACACCCGTATAGAATCGTTTAAGAAAAATGCAAAGGATGCTGCTAAAATTTTAATTTGCCTGATACCGTTTTTTATAGGAGCTGCTTTTTTAGAGAGTTACATTACACACCTAATGAGTGATACATACGACAAAGCACCAGGAGGTATGCCTGTGTGGTTAAGCGTTGTAATATTATCGTTGTCATTTTTACTTATCACCTTATATTTTGTTGTATGGCCTATAAAGCTTAGCAAGAAAGGATTTTTTATTAAAAAAGACGGCATCGTTTCCAGGCTGCAAGACAATGATGCGTAAAACAATTATTTCCTTTTTAGTATTTTTTATAATGAGTGTTGCTGTGCATGCACAAAGCGATACCATCTCTTATACTGCTACGGATTCTACTTATTTAGTAGATGATGAGGAAGAAGATACCGAAACGGAATCTGGCTTTGCAAAAGATGTACTGGCAGATACGAGCATAAATTTTAATGAATATGTGCTTAGCAAAGATTCCATTGCCTTTTGGAAAAATAAAAAAGAATATGGGTGGATAAATAACCTAGATAGTTTTTTACTGGCAAAAAAGAAAGAGGCAAGTGCGCAATCAAAACTTGTAGTTAATCAAAGCAGCGGGGATTCTTTTTTAGGGAACCTCTTTAATTCAGGTGTTTTGCAAATGCTTATGTGGCTCATTGCAGCAGCCCTGGTTATATTTATTATTTACAGGCTTTTTTTAAGCCAAGGCATATTTGGTAAGCGATCTACAAAGGCTAAATTACAAGTGCAGGAAGAGGAAGAAGAAGTGCTGCTTAACAATGATTACGATTTGCTTATCAACAGAGCTTATGGCAATGGTGACCTGCGGCTTGCCATGCATTTTTTATTTTTAAACACATTAAAAAGACTGAGGGAAAAAGAGTTGATAACCTATTCCGTTGATAAAACAAATACGGCTTATACGAGGGAATTGCCTGTTGCAAAACGAAACGATTTTGCTGTACTTGCACTCTATTATGAATATGTTTGGTACGGTAATGTAAATATTGATGTAGCTACGTTTAACAGTATTAAAATTAAGTTTGACGAATTTTTAAACAAAGTATAATTGTTTCAGTTTAGTAAAAATATTATCGCTTTATTAATAGTAATCATGTGCCTGCAGGCATGCGAACCTGCAGGTAAAAAGATGCCTGATTTAAAAGAAAGTTTTTCTTATAAAGACAACAGGCCTTTTGGTGCATCTGTTGCATACAATATGCTGAAGAGCGCTTATGTAGAAAAAAAGATTGAAGTAAATAAAAAGCCATTTGCTGATAATTATGGGTGGGATTACGATACGGCTTCCCTTTATTGCAACATCAGCAGAAATTATTATTTAAATGAAAGAGATGCAGAATCTTTGCTGTCCTTCATTTACAAAGGCAATACTGCATTTATTTCGGCAGCAAATTATGATACAGCGTTTTTAAACCAATTGTTTTGCAAACAGAACGAGCCCAATTCCTTTCTTGCTAACAGCATCACATCGTTTAAAAATACCTCCGTTCGGTTCAATGGAAACCTTACTCTTTATAATGAACAATACAGTTATTTCTATTTTCCGTTTCTAAATTATTTTTCAGAAATAAATGGCTCGTACGCACGAATAATAGGATATAATGACCAGGGTAAGGCAAACTTCTTTGTCTTTATGTGGGGCAAAGGCAGGATTTATTTTCATAATGAGCCAAGGGCCCTCAGCAATTATTTTTTGCTTACCAATAATAATTATTTGTACTTGCAGGAGATCTTACAGATGATGCCTGAAAAACCGACAGCGGTATATTGGGATAACTATTATAGCAATAGAAACTTTGCTCCCGGTAACAGCGATGGTAAGTCAACACTAGGTACTTTAATGAAATACCCGCCGCTGGCGAAAGCGTTTTTTATAGCCCTTGCATTGCTGCTGCTGTACATTTTTTTTAACAGTAAACGCCGCCAAAGGATTGTGCCCGTTATCAAGCCTTCGGTAAATACAAGCATAGCATTTGCAGAAGCTATTGCGGGTTTATACCTGCAAAAAAAGGACAATAAAATAATTGCAGAAAAAATTATTACTTATTTTAACGAATACGTAAGAACTAAATTATTTTTAAACATGCATGTGGGCGATGTAAGTTATGCTGCCATGCTCAGCAGAAAAAGCGGTGTTGAAATGAGCATTATAGAAGAGCTTGCAAAAACGATTGTATCAATTAATAAAAGTGATAAGGTGAGCGATGAACAACTTCTTACATTAAATGAATTAACAGAAAATTTTTTTAAAAATAAATAATGATGGAAGATATTTTTTTTCAGGAAAGCAGCCCCGTTACAGAACTTAACCGAAAGCTGCAGGATATAAGAGCCGAAATTGCAAAAGTAATAGTAGGGCAGGAGCAGGTGGTCGATCTGTTGCTTATTGGTCTTTTGTGCGATGGGCATTTATTGCTGGAAGGTGTACCCGGCGTTGCAAAAACACTTGCTTCAAAATTGCTTGCCCGCATTATTGATGTTAACTTTTCACGGCTGCAGTTTACGCCGGATCTTATGCCAGGCGATGTAATTGGCACATCTGTTTTTAACCCAAAAGAAAGCGTTTTTTATTTTAAACCCGGGCCGGTATTTAGCAATATTATTTTAATAGATGAGATAAATCGTGCTCCTGCAAAAACACAATCTGCTTTGTTTGAAGTAATGGAGGAGCGCCAGGTAACGGTAGATGGACTGACGCACGCTATGCAATATCCATTCATTGTGCTGGCTACCCAAAACCCGATAGAACAGGAGGGTACATACAGACTGCCAGAAGCGCAACTGGATCGTTTTCTTTTTAAAATTTATATAAATTATCCAACCCTTAAGGAAGAGATAATGATACTTACACAACAGCAGGGCAAAACACAAAACCAGTTGTTGCAGTATGCCAACAAAATTTTATCGCCAAGCGAAATTGCCAAATACCGGGAAGTGGTACAAAACATAACGGTTGACGAAAACCTCATTTCTTACATTGCAAGCATAGTGTACGAAACAAGAAACAATTCGTCTCTTTATTTAGGTGCTTCTACAAGAGCATCGCTGGCATTGCTAAAGTCTGCAAAGGCAACTGCAGCCATAAAAGGAAGGGACTTTGTAATACCAGAAGATGTACAGGAAATGGCACCTCATGTATTGCGCCACCGCATAATGCTTACTCCAGAAAAAGAAATGGAAGGCATCTCTACCGACGACCTGGTGCAAAGTATTTTGAAAGGAATAGAAGTACCAAGATAAATGAGCAGGACTAAAAAGTATATCGGCGATCTTTTTGTAACACAGCGTTTTTATGTTGTGATGGGAAGTGCTGTGGCAGCCTATTTTCTTTCGTTTTTCTTTCCGGTATTGTACCCGATTGTAAACGTATTATTTGTTGTTACCTGCCTGCTTGTGCTGGCAGATTATTTATTTCTGTTTGTTTTTTTTAAGCCACCCGCAGGCAAAAGAACGGTGGCAGAGAGGTTCAGCAATGGCGAAGAAAACAGCGTGGAAATATCTGTAACCAATAAAATGCCATTTGTAATAAACCTGCAGGTAATAGATGAATTACCAGAGCAAATGCAGGAAAGAGCCATGCGCATAAAAAAGAAGTTGCCTGCCAATAAAACAGCGTACATAAAATATAGTATTGTACCCTTAAACCGCGGGGCATACCAGTTTGGTAATATCATTGTTTATCTCGAATCGTTGCTGGGCCTTTTGCAAAAAAGAGAAACAATTAATGCAGCACAAACGGTAAGGGTATATCCTTCATTTATAAACCTTGGTAAATACCAATTAATGGCGCAGACCGTTACCAACGAATACGGCAGCAAACGAATGCGTAAAATAGGGCAGAGCATGGAGTTTGAGCAAATAAAAGACTATGTAGGCGGAGATGATATTCGTACCATTAACTGGAAAGCAACTGCCCGAAAAGGAACGTTGATGGTAAATAATTATACCGACGAAAAGTCGCAGCAAGTATATTGTGTCATTGATAAAGGTAGGCTGATGAAAATGCCTTTTTATGGTTTAAGTTTATTGGATTATGCCATAAATGCAACACTCGCACTCACAAATATTTGTCTGCAAAAACAGGACAAAATTGGGCTTCTTAGTTTTTCAAATAAAATGGGAAATGTTGTTGCTGCAGACAGAAAGCCAATACAGCGGGAAAATATTATGCAGGTATTGTACAAAGAGAATACAGCTTTTCTGGAGAGTGATTATGAGATGCTGTATAAGCAGGTGCGAAATAAAATAAAACAAAGAAGTTTATTGATATTGTTTACAAATTTTGAGTCGTTAAACGGGCTGAACCGCCAGGTGAATTATTTACGTTCTATTGCAAAACACCATTTGTTGCTGGTCGTATTTTTCGAAAACACCGAGCTTACAAAATTATCCGGCGCACAGGCAAATACGGTAGAAGACATCTACGTAAAAACAATAGCAGATAAACTTGCTTTCGAAAAAAGACTCGTCGTAAAAGAACTCTTAAAATATGGTATTTTATCAATTTTAAGTTCACCACAAAACCTCACGGTAAATACCATTAACAAATACTTGGAATTAAAATCGAAACAGGTTTTGTAGTAAATTCTTATCGGCTGCTGATCCGTTTTTATTCTCTGATGATTACTGCAACTTTTACATGGAATCATTTTTTACCCATTATATCATTTATTTTCGCAAAAAAATAAAGTGGCTAAAGGATCCTATTTTGCAAAACACCAGGCACAGCAACTAGCAGGCGCAGATGCTCCCCAAAAACTTGTGCTCCCTCAGGTGCAAATAAGCGAAGAACAAAAAGCTATTTTTGAACAGGGTAAAGTTATTTTAATTGATAAACCACTACACTGGACTTCTTTTGATGTGGTAAGAAAAATTCGTAATACGGTTAAAATAAAAAAGGTAGGCCATGCAGGCACATTAGATCCTCTGGCTTCGGGACTTTTAATTGTATGCACGGGTAAGTTTACAAAAAAGATAAATGAATATATGGCGCAGGTAAAAGAATATACCGGCCACTTTACACTTGGCGCAACAACACCCACTTACGATAAAGAAAGTAATCCAGAAAATTTTAAGCCATTCGCACATATCGAAAGGGCGGATATTGAACTGGCTACACAACAATTTTTAGGAGAAACACAGCAGTTTCCTCCCATTTATTCAGCCATTAAAAAAGACGGTGTAGCATTGTATGAACTGGCAAGAAGAGGGGAAGAGGTAGATTTAAAAGCAAGGACAATTTTTATAAACGAATTCGAAATTACCAGCGTTGAATTACCTGTGATAAGTTTTAGGGTGCTCTGTGGCACAGGGACATACATACGTAGTCTTGCCCATGATATGGGCGTGGCATTGGGTTGCGGTGCTTACCTAAGTGAATTGCGAAGAACAAAAATTGGAGACTATCATGTAGATGATGGCGTAACAATGGAAGGGTTTATGGACGAGCTAAAAGAGGAATTGTAAATAAAGATGAGCATCTATTTTTAAATCTTCGCTCTTTCTCCCAGCTCAATTACCTCACAATCTTTCATCACTGCGCCATCAATGCCAAACCGAATGATGGTTCTCATTTTGTGCCATCCATGCCTGCCTGCAGCACCAGGGTTCATGTGCAAACACTGGAGTGTAGAGTCGTACATTATTTTTAAAATGTGTGAGTGCCCACTGATGAACAAATTACTCTTATTAAGAATTATATCTTCTTTTACACCTTTTGAGTATCGGTTGGGATAACCACCAATATGCTGCATAAAAACATTCACTCCTTCTACTGTGAAAAATAATTTCTCGGGATAAATGGCTCTCAGTTCAGCTGTATCAATATTGCCACACACACCTCTAAAAATAATTTTTCTCCCGAAAAGTTTTTCAAATTTTTGCACAAATAAATCACCATAACTTCTTCCATCTTCCAATCGATCTCCCCGTCCTCCCTCTCCTTTTGGAGAGGGATCGAGGGTGAGGCTTCCAAAATCCCCGGCATGCCAAACCTCATCACAATTTTTAAAATGCTCATAAACCATTTCATCGAGCCAGCCGTGGGTATCCGATATTAGTCCTATTCTTGTCAATCTATTTGGTTTTTAACATGTAAATTTGAGCAAACAAATTCGTAATTCAACATTCCTAATTCGTAATTTTCACCCATGCCGCATTATCAAAAACTCGGTTCCGTCCCACCAAAACGGCACACACAGTTTCGCAAGCCCGATGGTTCATTGTATTCTGAGCAACTTGTTTCTACCGAAGGTTTTTCCAACGATTATTCTCTTCTTTATCATACCTATGCTCCCACACTTATTGTAAAGTGTGATGATCCAATTAACGTAGCGCCAAAGATAGCAGAAGAATACATGCTGAAGCACAGAAGCCTGGAAGGTTTCAACATAAAACCAGAAGCAGATTATTTAGACAGCCGTAAAGCAGTGCTTGTAAACAGCGACTGCCACATCGTATTAGCGGCTCCTCAAAAAAGCATGACCGAATATTTTTTTAAAAATGCAGACAGCGATGAAGTAATTTTTATACACGAAGGCTCGGGTAAATTATTGACCTGCTATGGCGAAATTGCATTTGCATACGGAGACTATTTGGTAGTACCCCGGGGTTGTATTTACCAGATTTATTTTGATACAGAAATAAACCGTTTGTTTATCGTAGAATCTCATTCACCTATCCGATATCCAAAACGTTACCTCAGCAAATACGGTCAGCTAATGGAGCATGCGCCCTATTTTGAACGAGACATTCGTACGCCCCAAAATCTAAAAACGCACGATGAAAAAGGCGACTTCATTATCAAAACAAAAAAGCAGGGCATGCTTTATCCCATTCATTATGGTACACACCCATTTGATGTAATTGGTTGGGATGGTTGCTGCTATCCGTTTGCATTTTCCATTCACGATTTTGAACCCATTACCGGCCGGGTGCACCAGCCGCCACCGGTACACCAAACTTTTGAAACAGATGCATTTGTTATCTGTTCCTTTGTGCCACGAAAATACGATTACCATCCGCTCTCCATACCTGCGCCATATAACCACAGCAATATTGACAGCGACGAATTATTATATTATGTAGATGGCGATTTTATGAGCCGTAAGCATGTAACCCGAGGCATGATCACATTGCATCCTGCCGGCATTCCCCATGGGCCACACCCGGGGCTTGTTGAAAAAAGTATTGGCAAAACAGAAACCAAAGAACTGGCCGTGATGGTAGATACGTTTAAGCCATTAAAGCTTACACAATACGCCATTGAAATTGAAAACGATGGGTATGTGATGAGCTGGGCGGAATAGGCCCGAGAGGAATTTGGGATTAGGGATTTGGAGTGTATACTATACTACATATTCCTAATTCCAAGTTTCAACTACTTTTTTTAGAGACTGTCTTCTTAAGTAACTCTCTCAGCCTTTGTCGGGGCTGTCTATAGTAGGCTACTTGCCAGCAAAGTCAGTTGCCGCCACCCGATTCAAATGTATCCATCACCCATAACCCGAAACCCCAACTCCGCAATTCGCAACCAAAAACCCCTAACCACTCATTTTGTTTGGTTAACTTTGCAGTATTAAAATATTTTATGGCAAAAACAACAAAAACAAAAAGCATACTTAAAGAAAGTTCTTACACTTTTTTGGAAAATTATATAAACAATCCATCTCCAACGGGTTTTGAAAGTGGCGGACAGAAACTTTGGATGCAGTACCTAAAGTCCTATGTAGATGAGTTTTTTACAGATGCTTATGGTACAGCAGTAGGCGTTATAAATGCCGATGCTCCGTTTAAAGTTGTTATAGAAGCGCATGCCGATGAAATAAGCTGGTTTGTAAATTACATTTCTGCAGAGGGATTAATTTACCTTAAAAGAAATGGCGGTGTAGATCACCAGATTGCACCAAGTATGCGTGTTGCTATTCATGGAAAAAAAGGGAAGATACGTGCGGTATTTGGCTGGCCTGCCATACACACCCGCATGAGCAACAACGAAAACAAAGAACCTCAGCCAAAGGTAGAAACCTTGTTTCTTGATTGTGGTGCCCGCAGTAAAAAAGAAGTAGAAGCCTTGGGGATACACATAGGAGCAGTTGCTGTGTACGAAGAACGATATGAAGAGCTGGCGCACGGTTATTTAATTGGTCGTGCTTTTGATAACAGGGTAGGTGGTTTTATGATTGCAGAAGTTGCCCGTTTGCTAAAAGAAAACAAAAAGAAATTACCTTTTGGATTATACATTGTAAATGCAGTGCAGGAAGAAATAGGGTTGCGTGGCGCGGAAATGATTGCACGCCGTATAAAACCTGATGTAGCCATTATTACCGACGTTACACACGACAGTACTACTCCTATGATCAACAAAATGATTGAGGGAGATTGTGCTTGCGGTAAAGGTCCATCACTTTGTTACGGGCCGGCAGTTCACAATAAATTACTCGATTTTGTTCAGGCTGCTGCAGATAAAAATAAGATTCCATATCAAATGAGGGCTGTGAGCAGAAGCACTGGCACTGATACAGAGTCTTTTGCTTACGCCAACGATGGATGCCCGAGCGTTTTAATTTCTATACCGCTTCGTTACATGCATACAACGGTAGAAATGCTGCACAAAGATGATATTGAAAATACAGTGAAACTAATGTATGAAACGCTTATAGCACTTACACCTAAAACGAACCTGAGCTATTTTAAATAATTTATAATGGAGGACAACGGTAAACTTTTTAGGCTTTTCGGAACCTTGTTTTTTACATTTCTTGGTTTTTTGCTAGTCTTGTTTTTAATTATGGTTGGGCTTAGGTTAATCTTTGGCGTGTTAGATTATATGCCATGGTTTTCTGTTATGTTTACGTTATTTGTAGTGTGTGTGCCTGCGGTTCTTTTTTTAACGGTTTACTATATTTACTTTAAGCAAACGGGAGGGCATTTTTCAAAACCGGTGAGAATATTTTCCTACATGGTTTTTACACTAGCTGTTGCTGTGTGGTTGTATTTTTGGGCGCAGGATCTAATCATCTTTTTTAAATACCATTACAACGGTATATCTGAATACAACTGTTATAACCTGGCTTTTTTATCTGCCAATGTTTTTGCCATATTTTTTGTGGGAATCGTACAGGCATTAAAAGCCAAGAAGGAAATTCCCTGGATGGAAAGGGAGAGGGATTGGGAGAAATAAGCCGTCTCTTATTTTTATTATTTATCCTCCGTTTTTGAGGATATTTTTTTACTACACAATTGTCATTCTGTACGTTGTTGTTAGAAGATATTTATATGCAGCAAAACTCCATCAATAAAAAATCTGATTCAAGGTCACAAGGGCTGTCAATAGCAAAAGCGGGCAAGCAAAAATTATCAAAAAACCAAGAGGCATTTAATAAGCTCACGCAAAGAATTGAGCGGTTACAAAAGGAAATTGAAAAAAAGCAGTTGCAGTTTGATCTTGCTTTAAAAATGTACGGAACCGAAGTTTACCCATCAAAACAATTGGTAAACCTGCATAGACGGGAATTGATGTTTGTGTTGATGGCGCATTATACCAGTAAAAAACTTGCAAAAAATGACCAGCAAAATCTAAAACAAGTTTTAAGAGAGCATTTGCAGATTTATCTGGTTAATCTTGATACGGAGGTTGATGCAGAGATAAAAAAAATATTCAATTTATTAGAAGGAAGTGATTACGATAAACAACTTGAACAAGAGAAGGAAGAAGTTAGAAAGAGAATGGTGGCCGATCTTAAAAAGATGAAAGTAGATGTGAGCGAGGTAGATATAGACGACCTGGAAGCCGTGCAGCAAAAATATTACGAAACCCAACAGAGGTTATTTGAGGAGCAGGTTGAAAAAGAACAAAATAACCACCAACAAAAAAGTGAAAAAAAGAAATCGGCAAAACAGCAGGAAGCAGAGAGGATAGAGCAGGAGGTGAACCAGATAAAACAAAAAAATATAGGAACTATTTATAAGCAGCTTGCCAAACTGTTTCACCCTGATCTTGAGCAGGATGCAGAAAGAAAGCTGGAGAAGGAAATTTTAATGAAAGAACTTACCGCAGCGTATGAAGCAAAGAATCTTCATGCTTTGCTATCATTAGAGTTAAAATGGATACACAAAGAAAATGAACACCTGGAAAATCTGACGGAGGAGAAACTTGCCGTTTATTTGCAGATTTTAAAAGAACAGGCACAGGAACTTGAATTTAAAAAAAATGAAATATACGAGCAACCACAATACCGGGTATTGTTTAAGGCTTTTGGTTGGGGTATACAACGCTATCCTGTACAAACTGTTCAAAATCATTTACATGAATTGCAGCAAGGGGTAGAATATTTAAAAAGCGATACCGTTGATTTTTTATCTGACTATGGGCTTCGTTACATTAAGCAAATGATAAAGCAATGGAAATTAGTAAGAGAGCAAGACGAGGATGAAGAAATGTTGCGAATGTAAGAGGTGGACTAATTGAAGGGGTTCGAAAATGTATAATTAAGTTGAACTACCATAACCATAAACAAAAATTCCCCCTAAGAACCGGCGGGAATTTTCTTTTAACCCTTAAAACAACCAACATGAAATTAGTTGAGATAGGTAAATATTTACCGTAATTATAGTTATCTAATCAATACCACCGACCCCTTACCACTTACTATTTTACCATCAAAAGCCACACCCTGCCAAGTATATACAAAGCTTCCTGTTGGTTGCAGCAAGCCATTGAAAAAACCGTTCCATCCATTGCTGTTACAAGAGGTTTGTTCATACACTTTTTGCCCGTAGCGGTTATAAAGGGTAAAACCGCTTAGAGTTTTTAAGCCGCTGCAAAGTATGCGCAGCCTGTCGTTTAGCCCATCGGCATTGGGGGTAAATGCACCCGGAATCCACACATACGTGCCGCCCGCAAATACTTTTACAACGAGAGTTGCATTGCCCTTGCAGCCTTGTGTGGTAGTGCCTTGTATTTGTAATGGGTAAATACCTGCAGTTGCTGCTTTAAATGTGGGACTGCTGCCCGTTATACTGCTTAGGTTATTGCCCGGGCTCCACAGGTAAGTGGCGGCTCCGGTGATATTTAGTTGCAGTGCTTGGTTTACTACTACATTGGTATCTACCGCAGGGGTGGTAAATAATCGTACTGCTCTTATACTCGTGCTTTTGCTGATGGTATTGCTACAGTTATTGGGTGTAGCTACTCGCAGCTGTATGCTGTAATTACCTTCGGTATTAAAAGTAAATGATGGTACAATAGCGCTGCTTGTTTGCCCGCCGTTCACCACCTGCCAATTATAATTGCTGATGTTGCCTGTGCTGTTGTTTGTAATGGCAAGAGGCTTGCCCAAACAGGCTTCTGTAATATCAAAAGCTGCGGTGGGGAAAGCATCTATAGTTATGTTTTGAGTGAGCGGCATTGCACAACCGTTTTGCGTGGTGGTAGTAAGCGTAATGGTTTTTGGTCCGCTTGTGGCAAAACTAAATGTGGGTACAACGGCGGTGCTTACCTGCCCCTCGTTTGTAGCCCATGCATACGTAAGACTGCCGCCTGCATTATTGCTCGTGCTGCTGTTGGTAATCACAATGTTGTTGCCTACACAACCGCTTGCCGCTGTAAAGACTGTGGTAGGATATTGCTCAACTACTACATTTTGTGTTACCGTATCGCTGCTGCAACCATTGGCTGCAGTTGCTACGAGCTTATACACATAACTGCCTGCTGGTAGGTTTTGGGTTAATGGGTTGATAGTCGCTGTTAGTACTGCACCGTTTCTTATCCACGCATAATTTGTGATGTTGCTCGCTGCTACTGTTGCAGTTGCGGTGAGCACAAAGTTTGTATTTTGACAGGCATCGTTGTTATATGCTATGGTTGCAACGGGTTTGTCTTTTACAACAATGGGGAAAAACGCAGTATCTGCGGCACAACCTACACTGCTCTTTGCCACATATTTTAATGTGTAGCTGCCGTAGTTGCTGTAGGTGTATGTTGTATTGTTTGGGTTTGTATTGGTTGTACTGCCATCTCCATAATCTACATAATGCGTGGTAATATTATCATTGATCACATTGGTAGTACTATTGATGTTTATTTGCCTGCTGCCACAGATATTTGCGGCGGTAAGGGTAGATGTGGGTTTGCTTACAACAGTAATTGTTTTATTAGCGGTATCGCTTTTGCAACCGTTGGCTGCGGTGGCAATTGCTTTGTATACATAGGTTCCTGTGGGTAGGTTACGGGTTATTAGGTTGCCGTTTTCGGGTTGGGTAAGGCTGTTTTGTACCCAAGTTTAGTTGCTGATGGTACTTGCAGCTACTGTTGCAGTAGCTGTGAGTGTGTATGGATTACCAATGCACACACTATCTCTGATGACAGACAGACTCGTTACTGGCTTGTCTTTTACAACAATAGGAAAAAACGCCGTATCTGCTGCGCAGCCTGCACTGCTTTTAGCTACATATTTTATTGTGTAGCTGCCGTAGTTTGTATAGGTGTAAGTTGTATTGTTTGGGCTTGTGGTGCTTGTATTGCCATCCCCATAATCTACATAATGCGTGGTGATATTATCATTGATAACATTGGTACTACTGCTGATGTTTATTTGCTTGCTACCGCAATTGTTGGTGGCAGTAATGGTGGATGTGGGTTTGCTTACTACTGTTATTGTTTGGAAAACGGTATCGCTCTGGCAGGCTTGGGAGGAGCGTACCCAATGCTTGTAATTGTAAGTACCTGTTGGAAGATTATCTGTTCTTGTATTGGTTGGTAGGTTTTGAACAGCCCCATTGTTTATTAGCCAAAAATAGTTGGTTACGGTGGCGGCATTTACGCCTGCATTGCTTGTGAGGGTAAAGCTTGTATTGGCGCAAAGGCTATCGTTTACAAAGCTTAGGGTGGTTATGGGTTTGTCTTTTACTACTACGGGTAAAAAGAAGGTATCGCTTACACAACCAAAGTTGCTTTGTGCTACCTGTTTTATAGTGTAGCTACCGTATGCTGCAAAGTTGTAACTAAAGGCTGGCGTAGAAGCAATGAGGGTATTGCCTACAAAATACCTGTAAGAGCTAATACTGCCTGCGGCAATACTGCTGCTGTTGGTAACATTTACGGCAAGGCTACCACAGGTATTGGTATAGCTACTGCCCGCAGTGGGCTTGGCTTTGAGCACTATGCGTTTTACAATAGTATCGCTTTGGGCACAGCTAAGCGGACTGCGTATTACAAGCCGCACATCAAAACTATCGTAGGCTGCAAAAGTATAATTGTTATTGGGTGCTGTGCTGAAGTTACTGTAAGCTATGGGTGGTGCAAGTGCAGGCTTAAATGCATATTGATAGCTCAGGCTTGGGTTAAAGTTAAGCTGGCTGCTATCTGTAAATACTACATTTAAACTATTGCAAGTAGTAGCGAAACCAAAGTTAGCGGTGGGTTTTGGTGGTTTTACCAATACCCTTGAGCCTGCCCTGCCCGTGCCACAAAGCGTATCGCTTGTAACGGTAAGCCCTACAAAAAAAGTATCTATACCCGGCGGGTAAGTGTGGGTAATGGTAGTGTAGGTAGTATCTCCCCCACTTGGTACTATCTGCGTGGCACTGTCTGCCGCTGTGCCTGCTACGGGTGGAGGCTCGCCCCACTTCCATTTAAAAGTAAGGTTGTTACCTTTTATATAGGTTTTTGCATTGAAGGTTACTGTGCGGCAATCAGGGGCTACGGTGTAGGTGATTTGGACGTTTTGAGCGGTTATAAGGTTTACGTAGGAGTAGGGGAAACGACGGTAAACTCCGTTAGGTAATAAGATAGCAGTATCTTGATAATTACAAACCACACCTTGCACATTAGGATTATTAATAACAGCAACTGCCTCACCCCCGTCATTGCTATAAATTTTGTTATTTGGGCCTAGTTGTAAACCTCCATAACCGTGAACATTATTTACAGTATAGGCACTACCAATAATCGACACTGCGTTATAATTAGTGATATTAAACTGTTTAATAAAAGTTACTCCATTTCCGTTTGCATCTGCTTCAGCCCCTGTTACATAAACTAATTTACTGTCCGGACTAAATTCTACTCCATAGCTATTTTCTGTAGGTATTAGGATTGAAGAACTTAGAACCCCTGTAGTGCTATTAAATTGATATAGCTCAAAATAAGAAGCATAGCTAACACAAATATATTTACCATTAGGGCTAGCCTTTATGTCACCCGCAGCAACTAAATTGACATCATTGTTTATATTATTACCTACAGTGCTAACAACAGGATTACCATTTTGAAAACCTGTGCAGGTTATTTTATAGCTGTAAAAATTATTTGTCCAGTCTCTACATATCCACCAAATATCATTACCATTAGCATTTGGTACAGCTACCATTTTTTCCGTACTAAAATATTGTATAAGAGTATTTTTAGAAACCACATCACCTAAACCTCCATTTAATTGCATGTCAACTACAGAGTAACAATAAGGTTGTGACGATTGGGTGTTTGAAAAAAAGTTGCTTAATCCTTTTGCAGTAAAAAGAAAATATTTGCTGGTGTCATTAATAAATGGAACAATCAAAGCTGTATTTATTTGCCCATCCATGCCTAGTAAACCTAAACCGTTAGGCATAAGCTGGTTATTTTTATTCCAAACCTTTTCACCATCACTGTAAAATAATAGGTTGCCATTTCTATCACTAATAGATCCTGCACTGTAATATCCACCGTTTGTAACTGAAATTTGCCCGCCATTAATAAATGAAATTGGATTTGTGTTAAATGTTATTCCATTAAAATCAGGAAAAATCCAATTATTAAATTGTTGTGCAATTGTTTTTTGTAGCGGAAAAAACAGAGCAATAGTACAGATAAATATTCTACAAAGTATTTTTTTATTGATATCAATATGTGGATAATTTTTTTTCCTCATTTGGGTATAAATATCGCCAATAATACATGCTATTCTTTAATAATTCAAAAATTAAATTTAAAAAATTTCTTATGTAGCAAAACGGTAATCTATTGAGAAAAGCAAATTGTCTTTCAAGCTTTTTATTTATACCATCATTTTAAAATTTTTACAAAATATATTTTAATTATCCGCTGCAATAAAAGATGAAAAAAGAAAATCTGCTGAGCGTAGCCGGGATTGCAGTGGATATCCTTTTTTTGTCCGCCAATTCTGCGGACAAAAAAAGATAGGAACGAAAAGCCCGAGACATATGTTTAGTAAGAAATCTAATGCTCATGCTCCCAATTCTATTTTTAAAATTATCAGCCTAAAAACAAAAATTCCCCCCGGAGAACCGGCGGGAATTTTCTTTTAACCCTTAAAACAACCAACATGAAATTAGTTGAGATAGGTAATCATTTACGGTAAAACTTTGAAGATGGTTTTGTTAGTTTAAAATTGTTTTTAAACTAACTATTTGATCGGTGAAAGCCCACTCACCATTCAAAACTCACAACTCACCTTTATACCAAGGCCAAATCCAATACCTGCGCCATGGTTTTTACATAATTAAATTTCATGCCTTTAATAAAAGCAGGGTTTATTTCACTGATGTCTTTTTCGTTTAAATAACATATAATAATTTCTTTGATGCCGGATCTTTTTGCAGCAAGCACTTTTTCTTTAATGCCTCCCACCGGTAAAACCTGCCCACGCAAAGTAATTTCACCCGTCATTGCCAGGTAAGGTTTTATTTTACGGCCGGTAAATGCACTCGCAAGCGCACTCATCATGGTTATGCCCGCACTTGGGCCATCTTTTGGTGTAGCACCTTCGGGTACATGTATGTGAATGTTCTTTTTAGCGAATAACTCAGGGTCAATACCCGCTTTTTTTGCATTTGCTTTAAGCCAGGTAAAAGCAGTGGTGGCACTTTCCTTCATTACATTACCAAGGTTTCCGGTAAGTTGAAGGTCGCCTTTGCCATCGCTCAATTGGGTTTCAATAAATAAAATATCTCCTCCTACATACGTCCATGCAAGCCCAACAGCCACGCCAGGCATTCCTGCAGTTTTATACAATTCGTTGCTGTATTTTGTTTTGCCTAATATTTTTTCTACATCATTGTTGGTAATGGTTGCTTTTAATTTTCCACGCATTACGAGTTCTTTTGCCTGGTAACGCATTATGCTGGCAAGCTGTCTATCGAGTTCTCTTACGCCACTTTCTCTTGTATAATCTTCTATCACTTTTTGCAAAACCGTATCGCTCATTTTAAAGCTCTCGGGTTTTAACCCATGCATTTCTTTTTCCTTGGGCATCAAATGCCTTTTGGCAATTTCAATTTTTTCTTCTACTGCATAACCGCTAAGGTCTATTATTTCTAAACGGTCTCTCAGCGCAGGTTGTATATTATTTATATTATTGGCAGTTGCAATAAAAAGAACTTTGCTCAAATCATACTCCAGCTCCAAATAATTGTCGTAAAAAGTATTGTTTTGCTCGGGATCTAATACTTCCAATAAGGCTGATGACGGATCTCCCCGCTGGTCAGTACCCACTTTATCTATTTCATCGAGTATCATAACAGGGTTACCGCTTTTTGCCTTGCGTATAGATTGCAAAACACGCCCAGGCATGGCACCAATATAAGTTTTGCGGTGCCCACGTATTTCGCTTTCGTCGTGCAAGCCACCAAGGCTAAGCCTTACATATTTTCTGTTGATGGCTGCTGCAATACTTTTACCCAAACTTGTTTTACCAATACCCGGAGGCCCCACAAAACAAAGTATCGGGCTTTTCATATCGCCTTTTAATTTGAGTACTGCAAGGTATTCCAGTATCCGTTCTTTTATTTTGTGCATGCCGTAATGGTCATGGTCCAGCACCTTTTTCGCTTTCTTTAAATCGTAGGAGTCGTTTGTGAATTCATCCCACGGTAAATCGAGCATTAAATCTAAATGATTATACACCACAGAATAATCTGGTGTAGATGGGTGCATACGCTCCAGCTTCTCTGCACCTTTTTTAAACATTTCCGCTGCCGCTGCACTCCATTTTTTAGATGCTGCTTTTTGCTGCATGTCTTTTACTTCTGCCACATTATCGCCACCCAATTCATCTTTAATGGCCTTCATTTGCTGCTGCAAAAAATATTCCCGTTGTTGCTTATCAAGCTCGGCACGGGTTTTATTGGTAACCTTGTTTTTTAACTCTGCATATTGTAGCTCCGTATGCATCAGGTTCATCAACAACTCTGCACGCACTTTTAAGTCACTTATTTCAAGCAGCTTTTGTTTTTCTTTAAGGTCGCTGTTAAGGTTGCTGCTTACAAAATGTATTAAAAAAGATGGATTCTCTATATTTTTAAGAATAATACCTGCCTCGCTTGGAATATTTGGCGAAAGGCTGATGATTTGTGCAGCAAGGTCTTTTACACTCCCCACCAAGGCCTCAAGATCAGGATCCCCTTTGTGTTTTTGCTCTTCTAATATTTTAATTTTTGCCTTAAAGTAAGGCTCTTCGGCAGTTATTTCCTGAAGCTCAAAACGCTTTCGGCCTTGTATAATAATGGTGGTGCCACCATCGGGCATTTTTATCAGTTTTACCAGTTTGGCAACTGTTCCAATTTTTTCCAGGTCTGTAACTAGTGGCTCTTCTATATTGCTGTCTTTTTGCGCCACTACACCTATCATTTTGTCACCCTTATAAGCATCTGTTACTGCCTTTATGCTTTTATCTCTGCCAACTGTAATGGGTATTACAACTCCCGGAAAAAGCACCGTATTTCTTAATGGAAGTATTGGTAATTCCTCTGGAAGCTCCTGTTCATCGCCATTTCCGTCTTCATCCTCTGTAAGTGGTATAATGGGCATAAATTCCATGTCATCATCTTGCCCCTGTAAAAAAAAGTTCTTATTCATCAATTAAATTTAATTCGTCAATATGGCAAAAATAGTGGGTTAGCACCGTAAAATTTTGCGGACGTATACAAAGACAAGATTAATGCCATGAAGTGTGCACGAGAGAAATATAGTGATTCTTTTAAGGTTTAAGATGTTGTCGTTGTTTCTTAATGGTTAATTGCTTGGCTGATGATTGTGTGTTTTTAATGAGCGTGCGATTGTTTCAAAAAAGTGTATCGCAATAGAGGTTTCCATTTTTCATTGTTTTATTTATTTACTTCTGAAAAAGCTAAAACAGATATGAAATGGAATTATATCGTTGTATTGGTAATAACAACTGTCTGCAACGGGCTTATCTTTTTTGTAAGTACATCAACCACCGAAACGTTGGCAATATATGTTTGACTAGATACATGTAAGCTTAAAGAAACTGTAATAAGTAAAAAAAACAATTTGCTTTTCATTTTGCAATATTTTATTAAAAAATAGTTACTTAAAATATATGAAAAATGGTTTATTCAAATATTGTCCGAAATTTTTAGCTGTGTAATTAAACCACAATTTAGTATGTATGTGCGTTTCTGTTCGGCAATATTGGATTTTCCTTTTTCTGCCAAACCAGTCTTCGTTCGGTTTAGATGGAAAACTAAATACAATGCCACAAACCACAGGAGGCTAGGTTTACATACTCGATGTTATTTGCGATGTAGGAGAGGAGATCGTAAAGAAAGCTTCATTTTTATGGGTGAGATAAATGCTTTTTTTGAGATTTAAAAAACAATATTGAAACATTGAACTTTGCTTGTTGTCCAAATCAAAAATAAATCTGCACTTTTCAAAACAGAAAATTGTTTCCTTTTCATTTAATCAAAAAGCCATTGTTGCAAATGGGGTGGAAAGTCACATTTTTACATTAATACACATCCTATTTGGAAAAAGTAAAAACCTCCTGCTGTACTACCGCATCATTGTAGATTTCGTTAAAGTTTTTGATGCTATTAAATTGCAACTGCTCTACAATTTTATACTCGTAAAAAACCTTGAAAGTGTCGTTCTTAAAGGGCCAAGGTTCCACACAAATATCTTTATTAGGCTTGTAATAAACCGTGTTCATTTCTTCATCGGGGCTTTTGGAAATTTCCATTTTTCTTCCTTCATGCTGTATTTTATCTAAACAGATCAACAACGAAAAGGCATCACTCCACTCCAAAAACCTATACAACCTGTCTGCATATTTTTTCTCAATATCAAGATCTTTTAGAACATTCCTTCGGTATGTTTCCTGGCTTTTTAAAAAAATATCGAGCCCTTTATCCGTTTTTCGTTTAGGTCCGTCGTACAAAAATTTTATATGAAGAGAAGCAAGTAACCCATTTAGCCGGCTTTTCGAACTTGCAATCTCCATCAGGCTCTGCATGGGGGAAAGTTCCGTTTTGGTTTTATCGTCTGCCACTAAAAAACTTCTTGGTGCACCGGCATCAGTAAGGTTTCTGTCTGCAAGTGTTTCTGTTACGCCATCATCATGCTCTGCAATGGCAACCAAAGCGGGAACGAGAACCTCTGACGGTAAATGAATATCATATTGAAATGCTATCATTGCGGCCAGCAAACCATGCGAACGCTGGGTAATAATTTTCCATCCTTTTTGATGTGATAGTACGATCATATAAATATAAAGAAGTGGGTATTTCTTTTGCTCCTACTTCGCACTACATCGTTGTAATAAACATGCCAAATATTTCTTTAAAATAGGAACACACATTTCATAACTGATAATAAAATATCTATCTTCTCAGCAATGTGTGCCGCAAGGGACATTAATTTGAAACAATAAAAAAATTTTAATCAAATTGAAGCCACATTTTTACAGCAGGGTCAAATGCGCTGCTAAAGAGTAGATTTGTTATAAGGGCTGTGTAATAATGAGTTTACAAATTCTCTTTTTCGTACAACAAAAAATGTTGAATAGGTAAAAAATCTCCTTTGTAAAATAACTTAAAACCGTTTGCGCCCAATTCCTTGGTTAGTTGTGCTACGGTCGTTTTATGCAATGGCTTTATTGGAACAGATGGGTCTTCTCCACGGTATTCAATCAATAAAATTTTGCCGCCTGGCTTCAATGCTGTTTTTAAAGCCTGCAACATTTCCTGAGGGTATTCCAGCTCATGGTACACATCTACCATAATCGCCAAATCAATGCTGTTGGCAGGTAAGTTGGGCGATTGAATGGTACTCTTAATAATTTGCACCACTGAATCTTTTAGTTGCCGTTTCCTGGTCTCTAGCATATCTATCATTTCATCTTGAATATCTACGGCGTATACTTTACCATTGGGCACTTTTTTCGCAAGCAGAAAACTGTAATATCCGGTGCCTGCGCCAATATCAGCAATTACAGCATTTGGTGCTACATCAATAGCTGCTATGGCAGCATTGGTATTTTCTTCTAAGTCCCTGGTATCCCTTTCCAACCAATCACTTCCCATTGCACCCATTACAAATGATATTTCCCTGCCTTTATAAAACTTGCCTATACCATCTGCAGAACCATTGGCGTAACTATAAACAGAATCTTTTACCGTTGCTTTGGCAACGCTATTTTGCTGAGAATGGCAGTTGCTAAAAACAGTACAAAAAAATAGAAGCGGTAAGATGATTTTCATTGGAGTATACTATACTATTTTTTTTAATAAATTCAGGCAGTTCAAATAAAAGCGAAAATTAGTCTTGTTATTCTACTGAAAATTACAAACTAAAACCAAGTCTTTGTGAAATTTCTACCGGCAACTTTGGTAGCTTTCTTCTATCTACTAAAAAACTATTTAGCTGCGAAATTTCTTTAAAAATATAATGCTTGTCCATTGCACCTTGCAGGTAACCTGCGCCTGTGCTGCCGCCGGTACCTATGCGAGTGCCAATCATACGGCGTACCATGTTTATGTGGCGGTAGCGCCAATTACCTAACTGGTTGTCTATTTCAAGTAATGTATCGAGTAATTGAAAAGGCAATTCCAGCATAGGGTAACCTCTGTAAATCATAATAAATAAGGCTGATCGGCAGGCTTCAGGAGAAAGTGTTCTTTCTTCATTTTCTGCTTGCTCAAAAAATATTCTGCGAAAATGTTGTACGTTTATTTTTTCGCCTTCGGCTAATCCTGCATCATAAATATTTTCATAATCCCGCCAAAATGGGTGAAGGTTGTTTAGAGGATGTGCAACGTCTTCCGTAGCCGATGGAATATAATTTTTCCATAAATTTTCATCTTTAAAAAAGGGCATTCTTTCAAGCCATTTGTTTATCAGTTCTAAAACAGTATTACCTGCCTCTGCATTTTTTATGATATCAATCTCGGCTTGTTTAAGTTGCGACGTATAATAACTTTGTCCATGACGCTGGTCAAATTTCAATCCGAGCTTAGCTTCTATTATTTTAAACTGCCAGCTTTGAAAACCACTTGCCGGCCGCAACATATCTCTGAAATCTAAAAAGTCCATGGGGGTCATGGTTTCTAAAATATCAATTTGCTGTACCAAAACTTTTAAGATAGTGGTAACTCGGTGTAGTCTGTGTACTACCGTTTGCAAATCAGTAGAGTTATCATCCATGGCTGTTTTAGCCATTATATCTGTTACAGAATTTACTTCAAATAATATTTGTTTAAACCATAATTCATAAGCCTGGTGTATTATTATGAAAAGCATTTCGTCGTGTGCAGGTTCGTTGCCTTGCTTAAAACTTACGGGCTGTTGTGCTTCTATTATTTTATGTAGTTCTAAATATTCGCCGTAGTAAACTGGTGGATGCTGCATAATGATGAATGAATAATTGGATAATGTTTGATTAATAATATATTCAATTCAAAACTACATTATAATAAGTAAGTGGGTGCAAAAGAAGTTTCAAGGCATATTATTTTTATAAAAAGAACAAATGTTCAATAATCAACGTTCAAATTTTTCAATTCAAAACTTTCTGTCAAATAGAATGTAATGATCACTTTAATATTTTAACCTTGAACCATCAACCTTGAACTATGAACCTTTAAACCTTCAACCATGAACCTTCAACCCTTCACATCATCTTATCAAAATACTTGTACCCTTTTCAACAACTCGTTTGCCTTCCTCACTGTTAAAATAATCAAGTGTCCAAACATAAGTACCTGGGTCTTGCGGCACGCCTTTAAACTTTCCATCCCACTTGTTAAGCCAGCTGTTGCTGTAAAAAACACGTTGCCCAAGTCTGTTGTAAATACTAAAATTAAGGTTGGTGCTTTTATAAGCTTTTAATGGGTACAAGAAATCGTTGAGCCCATCGCCATTAGGTGTAAATGCACTTGGTACTGCAATAAAGCAGCTGTATAAAACCTGTACTGGCTTTTTTACCGTATCAAAGCACCCAAAATCATTTTGTATAATTAGCTCGGGCAATGCATTATAATCACTCGCAACCAAAGGGACATAGAGCTGTTGTATCGGATTTTTTTGTGTTGACATGTTGCCATTCCCAAAAGTCCATTTCCAATTTGTAATAGTACCAATACTGGTGTTTTTAAAATCAGCTTTTTTGTAAGGACAAATTAAAGTCGTTACTTCAAAATCGGCCTTCAGATAATTTGCAAAAATGATTTGTTGTGTACTTGTATCGGAGCATACGCCGTTGCTTACAATGAGTGTTGTTGTCTTCGGTTCAAAATTGGTATAAGTTATTACAGGGTTTTGTGTAGCGTTATTTGGCGCAGATCCAAATGTCCACTGCCAGGTATTCACAGCATTTGCGCCATTATGTGTATAGCTTACCGCATTTACCGAGCAGGTATAATTAATGGTTTTTCCAAAATCTGCATTCACCGTATCCTTAATTACAAAAGCTACGTCATCGGGCAAAGGTGTCTGCACATCACATTCATCGAGCAGGGTATTTCCATCAGGCCCGGTTTTTAAATTCACTATAAAATTTCCGTTTACAAGCAATGGTGCACTTAGTTGTAATATAATTTTATCTGCAATACCGTTTATACAATTACCTGAAGCCCCGGTTATATTTATTGGGTAAGAACCTGTAATAAAAAAGTCGCCGCCGGCAGGGTCTATGCTGCTGCATTTAATTCTTTTTTTAAAAACAAGTTCGAGTGTTTGCGGTGCACATTTAGGTGTTGTAAGGCTGTCCATCGGCGTAGGAAAAAGCGGAAAAACGGTAAAGCTCACAGAGTCTCCTACCGGTATCAATCTATCGCAATTGTCCTTTAAAGTGTTTCCGTCAGTGCCGTTTTTAGCCTTCACTTTATATGTGCCTGGTGTTAGTGTACTTGCTAAAAATATAGACACAGAATCAAGATCAAAACCGGTGCTGCATTGAATAGTAGTAGCACCAGTAGGATTTATAATGGAACCGTTGGGTGCAACTACAGCAAAGTCTGATCCATCTGCCGCAAGGCTGTTACATTTCATTTTTTTATTTGTTCTGATTCTTATTTCGGTGCCGTCGCATGGTGCTGTTGCACTTGCAAGTTTTGGCAACAGCGGGTCAGTGATGCTGCCGGTGCCAACGCCAAATGAAAGGGAATAGCCGCTTTGAGAATCTGAATAATGGCTTATAAGTAATAAGTAATTATGACCGAGCACGATTGTTGGCATTGCCGCAAATCTTGGTTTATTGTCGGCAGGAATGGAACTGCACTGTATATAATTTACCCCGCTTGCAGATGCACCGGTTGTACCTGACGAACCGCTCCAGTTTCCAGTAACAATTATATTCCTGTTGGTAAAAACTGCATCAGGTGCTAAGCCCGTTACATCATATAATTGCCAATCGTAATCATCTGCTAAATTATTGGGTGTAATTAAAAAACCGAATGTACCTGTTTGAAAGCACGTAAATTTATACCAAAAAGGATTTTTGTCTGTATACGCCGTACCGTCTCTATCGCAGCCGGGAACATATAAGTTATTATTAGTGCAAATTTGTACATTTTGCTGCACAAAAGTTGATGTACCACATACAGGAAAAGCCGTTGCAGGCGTTTGCCCAAAAGTAGTGCATTGCGCTCTTGTTTTGAGAACAATAAAATTGCTTAAAAAGAGGAAACAACAGACCATCAATTTCATAGGCTGTAAAGTTATCTTAAAAGAGTGGTAGGCAAAAAAATATGCTGCTTGCAAATAATAAAATAACGTTTTGTCAGCCTTTAATTGATAGAAATGCGGATTATCCCCTTCCATTTTTTCACAACATTGTTTCTTTTTTTGAAATACAAATTCATTTCGCTAATTTCCTTCTTTGTATGAGCATTAACCAACCTGAAATATCACGAACATGAAGATTGTAGAAATTAAAGCCTTGAGGGGACCGAATTATTGGAGTATACGCAGAGGAAAGCTGATACAGGTGAAACTCGATCTCGAAGAAATGGAGCATCGTCCTACAAACAAGATTGACGGCTTTAGAGAAAACCTAGAAAAAGTATTACCAACTTTATATGAACACCGTTGCAGTGAATTAAGGCCCGGTGGCTTTTTTGAAAGGGTGGATGAAGGTACTTGGATGGGGCATGTTATTGAACATGTTGCATTGGAACTGCAGACGCTTGCAGGCATGGATATGGGCTTTGGTCGTACCCGTGGCACTGGCAAAGAAGGAGAGTATTACGTTGTGTTTGACTATATGGAAGAAGAGGCAGGTATTTATGCAGCAAAAGCTGCCTTCAAACTTTGCGAAGCTTTAATAGAAGGCAACTTATATGATATAACAGCCGATGTGCAAAAAATGAGAGAATTGAGGGAAGAAACCCGTCTTGGGCCAAGCACAGGCTGTATTGTAGAAGAAGCTGCTAAAAGAGGAATACCATATATAAGATTAAATAAGGGCAGCCTCGTGCAGCTCGGTTACGGCATAAACCAGCAAAGAATAAGGGCAACCATTGCCGGCACTACGAGTTGTATTGCGGTTGATATTGCCGGTGATAAAGATGAAACAAAACGATTGCTGGAAGCAGCAGAAATACCTGTTCCAAAAGGAAGTATTATCAGATCAGAAGACGAGCTACAAAATGCAATAGATAAAATAGGATACCCTTGTGTGCTAAAACCTTTAAACGGCAACCATGGTAAAGGTGCTACCACAAACATTGTAAATATTGACCAGGCATTAACTGCGTTTGTGGCCGCCCAAAAGTATGGCAGGTATGTAATTGTAGAGAAATTTATAACCGGTTTCGATTTTCGTTTGCTTTGCATAAACAATAAATTTATTTGTGCAGCATTACGCACGCCTGCTGCTGTCACTGGCGACGGAGAGCACAGCATTCAATGGCTTATTGAAGAAACCAACAAGGATGAAAGGCGAGGCTACGGGCATGAAAAAGTACTTACCCAAATTAAGATCGATGACTTTACCCAAAAAATGCTGGACGATAAAGGCTACACTTTGGAAACCATTCCTAAAAAAGGAGAACAGGTACTCGTAAAGCCCACTGCTAATTTAAGTACAGGCGGCACATCAACAGATGTAACAGATGAAGTGCACCCCAATAATATTTTCATGGCGGAGCGCATCAGCAAAATTATTGGCTTGGATATTTGTGGTATTGATATTATGGCCCCTAATTTACAAGTGCCAATTAACGAAAATGGCGGGGCTGTTTTAGAAGTAAATGCAGCACCAGGGTTCCGTATGCATATTGAGCCATCAGAAGGTATTGCCCGTAATGTGGCTGAGCCCGTAATTGATATGCTCTTTCCAAAAGAAAACACAGGTCGCATTCCAATTATAGCCATTACCGGTACAAATGGAAAAACAACAACATCGAGGCTGGTAGCGCACATTGCGAAAGCTGCGGGTTACAAAGTGGGTTATACCACCAGCGACGGTGTTTATATACAAAACCAGATGATGATGAAGGGCGACTGTACTGGTCCTGCATCTGCACATTTTGTGTTAAAAGATCCCACTGTTGATTTTGCTGTGCTTGAATCTGCGCGTGGTGGAATATTAAGAAGTGGGCTTGCCTTTAGAAACTGTGATATTGCCATTGTAACGAATGTAACTGCAGATCATATGGGGCTTGGCGGTATTGATAGCCTTGCACAAATGGCCAAAGTAAAATCAGTCGTGCCAGAAACGGTTTACAAACATGGTTATGCTATTTTAAATGCAGACGATGATCTTGTATACGATATGCGCAAAGAGTTGAAATGTAATGTTGCTTTATTTAGCATGGATGAGAACAATCCTCGTATTATTAAGCATTGTAAAAATGGTGGACTTGCCTCTGTTTTCGAAAATGGTTATGTTACCATTATGAAGGGTACCTGGAAAATACGGGTAGAAAAAGTAGCCAATATTCCGATTACATATGGTGGCAAAGCATTGCACAATGTAATGAATACACTACCGGCTATTCTTGCTACATACTTATATAAAAATATTAAGGTGGCGGATATTAAGCTTGCGCTTGAAACTTTTATCCCCTCTGCTACACAAACGCCGGGTAGGTTAAACATGTTTCAGTTTAAACACTTTAATTTTTTAGCAGACTTTGCGCACAACCCAGCGGGGCTTCAACTCTTATGCGATTTTGTAGGTAAAATGGAGGGAACACCAAAAGTTGGTATCATCAGCGGCACCGGCGATAGGAGAGATGAAGATATAAGAGAACTTGGGGCCATATCTGCTAAATATTTTGATGAGATTATTATTAGGCAGGATAAACATTTGCGTGGCCGTACTGCAGAAAACATAGTTGAGCTTCTTATTGAAGGAATCAATTCTGAAAAAACAAGAGAGATACCGGTAACCGTTATTTTGAATGAGAAGGAAGCGATAATGCATGCCTACAACACAGCAAAACCAGGTTCTTTAATAACAATAATGTGCGATGTGGTTGCCGAAGCAATAGATCTGATAAGGTCTTTAAAAGAAAAAGAAGACAGTGAATAAAATAATTTAAAAAATAGTTTGGGCTTTTTTTTAAAATCCCTATTTTTGCACTCCCAAACTAAAGAATGGGTGAAAGATTGGGTTATGGTGTAACGGTAGCACAACAGATTTTGATTCTGTTTGTCTAGGTTCGAACCCTGGTAACCCAACTTAAAACTCCGCAACATTTTGCGGAGTTTTTTTATGCAGTTTTTCTAAGTATTTTGCCTGAAAAATATTTTTCTACTCTATTCCTAAAAATTATATAATTGATACCTTAATGCTGCTTATGAAAATAATTATTTACTTTTTTTATATTTCTACTCTACCTTAATCCATTTATCACTTTATAATTTCTTGTAAAACCTTACCCACACTGCCTGATGGCATTTGTATATGTAACATGGCTGCAAGTGTTGGCGCAATATCTGTCATGTAAACTTCTCTGTTTGTTTTACCTGGTTTAATATTCCAGCCAAAAAATAACAAGGGAATGTGTGCATCATAAGGGTTCCATAAACCATGTGTCGTTCCTTTTAACCCACCGTCAAAATACCCCGGTTTTACTAAGAACATTATATCGCCACTTCTGCTTGCTGTGTAACCATTGGTAAGCATAGTTTTTAAAGGTTCTGCCAATGTAGTTGTTGCAATTTTCTCTGTTTCAAATGCACTGGTAACAAAGGGCATACTTTTTAAATTTTGTAGAATGGCTTCTTTTACTGCTACTATATCTTTTCCATTGTTTTTAAGTGCAATCAAATCTAGGTAAACCTGGTAATTCTGTACTGAGAGTATAGTCTTTGCGATACCAAAACTATCTTGAACCATTTTATTTAATTGCTGGTTAATAGCTAAATCGCTGAAAACGCCTGCATCAATTTTATGTTCTTTTAAAAAAGCCGGAATATGCGCTGCACCATGGTCTGCACTTAAAAAAATGAGGTAGTTATTTTTACCAAACTTTGCATCTAAATCATTTAAAAAATTTGCAATGTCCTTATCCAAACGCAAATAAGTATCTTCTGCTTCAATGGAGTTTGGTCCAAAACTATGTCCCATGTAGTCAGTAGATGATACGCTGATAGTTAAAAAATCTGTGGCCTTGCCGCTGCCTAATTTTTCGTTTAGGATGGCAGCTTTTGCAAAATCAAATGTATAGGTTGCTGCATAAGGTGTGTACTTAAATGTGCTGTATTTTACACTGTTTATGGTAGATAATTTATGTGGGAATGTAGGGGTTGACAATCCTGGTAGTGCCTGCTCATATTCCCGGTTATCTTCAGTGCTTTGTGTGTAGGTATTTATTGGGTACAAAGTATTCCAGTCGGTTTTCATCATGGTACCTGCTTCGTCTTTTGCATTAAAAGTATTTACCCATTCAGGCAATTGCTGCATGTAATAATTGCTGGTAATCCATTTACCTGTTTTTTCATCGTACCAGTATGCAGCGTTAGCACTGTGCCCTGCAGGTAAGATAGCCCCTCTGTCTTTTAGCGCAATGCCTATTACTTTGCTTTCAAAATTGGTGCTTAGTCTAAGTTCATCGGTAATGGTTGTGCCCCATAAATTTCGTGGACTCATCTTGCCCGCATTATCATTATTTCCCACGCCGGCTACAGTGATGTCATCTGTGCAGTACATATTTTTTTTGATGCTTTTTTCGTACCAATTGTTGCCTACCATTCCATGTGTAGCAGGTATGCCACCTGTATAGATGGTGGTGTGGCCAACTGCAGTGTAAGTGGGCATATACGGTATCATTGTATTTTCAAAACTATAGCCTTGGTTTATTAATCTCTTAAAACCACCATTGCCATAGCGATTGTAATAACGGTACAAATAATCCCAGCGCATTTGATCTACCACAATCCCAACGATTATTTTCGGATGATTGATTTGGTTTGTTGGAGAAGCAATTTTTTGTGCCTTAACAGTTGATGTTAAAGAAAAGGCGATAAGTATAGAAATAGCAAATTTCATGGGCTCAATATGATTTTTGCAAATCTACAATTTAGGAGTTGAATTGGTGGGTTAATAAAATATGAGGAGACATAATGATTAAGATTGCGACAAACAGATCAACATTTTATGAATCAAGAAAGATAATTTTAATTACGTTAAAAATTAGCATGGTTGCTATTACGTTTAGTTAAGTATAATGTTGTTTCTTACTAGCAAGGGTTTAACCCCGTGAAATACTAAGAATGTAGAAAATTTTAAACCTTGAACATTCAACCTTACGCCACTACTTTTTACCTTTTGAACTACAAATCATTTTATTTACCTTTGCAGCATTAAAAAAAGCAGTATATATGATAGATGTTTTTGATAAGTTAGTGAAAGATGGTGGACCAATCGGTCAGCATATGGATAGAGCCCATGGATATTTTGCATTCCCCAAACTGGAAGGAGAATTAGGACCTCGTATGCAATTTAGAGGGAAGGAAGTAATTGTATGGAGTTTAAATAATTATCTGGGGCTGGTAAACCACCCCGATGTGCGTAAAATAGATGCGGAAGCTGCAGCAGCTTATGGTATGGGAAACCCAATGGGCGCTCGTATGATGAGCGGAAATACTGCCAAGCACGAAGAGCTGGAAAAAGTGATAAGCAAATATGTGAACAGGGAAGATACGATGTTGCTCAACTTTGGTTACCAGGGTATAATGAGTTGTGTAGATGCGCTGGTAAACAGGCGTGATGTGATTGTGTATGATGCGGAAGCCCATGCCTGTATTGTAGATGGTGTACGCCTGCACATGGGTAATAGGTTTGCGTTTAAACACAACGATATTGAAGATTGCGAAAAGCAACTGGTACGTGCAAAAGTATTGGCTGAAAAAAATGGTGGGGGTGTGTTGGTGATTACCGAGGGCGTTTTCGGCATGGACGGTGAGCAGGGAATATTAAAAGAAATTGTTGCACTGAAACAAAAATATGGTTTTAGAATTTTGATAGATGATGCACATGGTTTTGGTTATATGGGACCAACCGGTGCCGGTGCTGATGAGGCGCAGGGCGTACAGGACCAGATTGATTTATACTTTAGCACGTTTGTAAAAAGTATGGGAAGCATTGGTGCTTTTATTAGCGGCCCAAAAGCAGTGTTGAAATACCTGCGTTACAACACAAGGTCTCAAATATTTGCGAAAAGTTTACCGTTATTGATTGTGGAAGGAATGTTGAAGCGCATGGAAATGGCAATCTCAATGCCTGAATTGCGTGAAAAACTTTGGGCAAACGTAGAGCGATTGCAAACAGGGTTAAAAGAAAAAGGTTTTGATATTGGGGATACCAATAGCCCCGTTACACCGATTTACATGAAGGGCGATGTGCCAGAAGCTACCCAAATGGTGATGGATTTGAGAGAGAATTACGGTATTTTTTGCAGCATTGTTGTTTATCCGGTAATACCAAAAGGAGATATTATTTATCGTTTAATTCCTACAGCTTCGCACAGTTTTGAAGAAGTAGATATTACCTTAAAAGCGTTTGAAGAAACAAAGAAGAAACTTGATGCGGGACTCTATAAGGCTGCCGATATTCCTGATATGGCGGAAGTAGGAGCATTATAAAATGATCGAAGTATATTTTGAAGAAGGTTGTCTCATTAGTAGGCAGCCTTTTTTAGTTTTTATTATTTTAAATTCCTTTCTTAAAAGGTTTAAGAAGACATAATTTGATGCATTCTTTAATGCACCACATAAAAAAGGCTTCCTATCTATTACGATGGAAGCCTCTGTGTGTTAGCGTTACCGCATTAGTGTTCAAACCTAAAACTTTTTTATTCGAAGTACCGTCAATATAACAAAAGGTTTTACTGAAATATTATTTTACTTCTATTGTAACATAACTGGAACAAGCAATTGATTATGAAATAATTACCATTATTAAAAATCAAGGGTTAATTGATTAACATCTATATTTATTCTATGAATCTTTTTCCTCTTTTTCTTTAATCTGCAATATCCAAACTGTTGACATTTCTCATCACTGCACAAACCTTTTTCATCTAATATTGGACCATCAAAGTAAGTGTCCGGATCAAAACCATCAACATCGGATTTTGGAATGTAATAGCCCATATAGTTCACAAATTCAATATCCAGTTTCGATTTCATATACTTGATTAACAAAATGATTCTATTATTTCAAAGTACATTCTAGAGTTGAAAAGTTCATGCGATATTGTTCTATTACAAATTCAAATACATGCAAATTGTATTTTTGGTCATCTAGAGAATAAAAGTATTCTTTTGAATTAAAATATATTTTAATGTCATCATATTTATCCTCAAACCAAGTTGCAACATTTGGATAAGCATAATACAACTAAAACTTATAATAAGCATCAAAAAAAATTCGACTTATTTGTTCTATTGAAATTCTATTTTGGAATAAATGAGTCAAATTACAAGTTTCCTGTTATCAATAACAGTCCAACCCAAATACCAGATCCAATTGCAAAATTTTTCCAGATTTTTCTTTTTTTGATTTTGTGAGATTGGTCTACATAAGCCTGCTTATAATCTGCATTCTTCATTAATTTCTCATCTGGTACATTTAAGTTATCTTCATTTGGTTCAGACGAGCCACAAGCAAATGCAGGAATTAAGCCTAACACAGGAGATGTAACTAAAGAGGTAGCCAAAGTCCATCCTGCTCCCGAATTTTTACCTCGATAATAAGTACTTGCATCTTGTTTTGCTTTTGTTCTCATTTCCTCACTCGACATGACGGATACAATTGAATCTTTCTTTTCTTTTGAATTGTTGAATACATCTTTTGACCCGTTCTCATAACGAATCATAAAAATTTCTGATTTTGATACCGTGAAGGATGGCCCAGATTGGTAATCAAAATTTTTGTACTTGATCTCGCCTTGACTTACTTCTAGAATTTTTGATTTGATTTCTTCTCCATTCACTTTAATAATAATGTCTTGAGCGAAACAAAATGTAACGATTAAGATTTGTGTGAAGACTAAAAACGCTTTTTTCATAATTTAATATTGATTCTTACTCGTTTGGCTTTTCAGGTTACGCCCCGTTTATATGGTTTCTGGTCTCCATTAATGATTTAGTTTTTGAAAATATCTGGTACACGTATTGAAAGAGAATGAGAAATTTTATAAATCTGATAGATGCTCGTATTTATTTTACCAAGCTCAATTCTGCTTAATTGTGTCTACTCTATATCAGAGTCTAATGCTACTCTTTCGATTGTCATTTTTTTCTCTAGCCTAATTTCCCTTAGTTGATTTCCAATTATTTTAACTACTTCTTCTTTAGAAAATTTCATATTGCAAATATGTCTTACTGCATTGTTTTGTACAATGGCAGATTTGACATATCAAACTTAGGAGCAGAGAATAAGGAATTGCTAGAACTACAACCTTGTAGAAGTTTTTTATTGTAAAAAATTTACCAATGACCTATCAAGAATGATGGATTTTGGTTCGCTTTTAGTGCCAGTTATGTAGTAGTTACGGGCAATAGAGTCATCTATTTTCGAAATAAATGCCTCCTTAATTCTAGAGCATTTTTCATTGATTGAATTAGAACGGGCATCAGTCATTTCATA